>CANRDT010000006.1 GCA_947629455.1 uncultured Ruminococcus sp. | reverse complement strand
GCGGACGGCGACGATGGGCTCTGCCCCTCGACCCCGCAAGCCTTTTTGAGGAAAAGGCTTGACCGAAAACCTTTTTAATTCTCCCCCCTACTTATCAACCGAACTTCAAAGCGTGAAATCAATCGACGTAGCAAATCTTCCTTCTTACATCTTACCTCTTATCTCTTACACCTTACCTCTTACTTCTAACCGCTAACCGCCCAGCTCAACAGTTATCATAAATCTCCCCTCGCTGCAAGATGCAAAAATATTTCCGCCGAGCATAAGCGTAAACTGCCTCGCTATTGCCAGCCCCAGCCCCGTATTTCCCTTTGTACGTGAAATATCCATGGTGTAGTATTCCTCGAAAATGCGGCTCGTATCAATGTTTTCGGCGGCGTCTGCCTGATTTTCAAAGACAACGGAAATCTTCCCGTCCGTTTTCAGCGTGACGGAAAGATCGCCGTGACCATGTTTCAGCGCGTTGCTGATAAGATTGTCGAATATCCTTAGCAGCATATTTTCATTTGAAAATATCTGCACTCTCCTCTCGCCGCAGCTGAAAATTATCTCCCTCCCTGCGGCGCAGTAATCGTCATAGTAATGCACTATCGACCGCTCCAGGATCGAATTGAGATTGACCGTGCACATCTCGGGAGGTCTGCCGTTTGAGATTATACGGGAAAATTCAAAGAATGAATTTATCAGCTCCTCCAGCCTTACCAGCCTTTTTGCGATAACGGTTATCTCCCTTTCCTTTTCCTCCTCGGATATATCCGAACTTAATATGATGTTCAGATACCCCATAGCCGAGGTTAGCGGCGTGCGCAGATCGTGCGAAATGTTCGTCATCATCTGTTCAAGCTCGTGATTTTTGCGCTCGCAGTCTATCCTGATACTTGCCGTTTGGCGCAGAAGATCGTTTATTTCATTGACAAGTCCGATACAGCTTTTCGTTCCGCCGTTCGTATGCAGCTGAGAATTTGTATCTTTTTCTTTAAGCTCTTTGAGCTGCGCTGTAATATTCTTTATCTCCAGCCTTTGCAGGAGAAGATATATTACTGCGGCTGCCGCGATGATCGTTACCGCTGTCAGATAATACCACATATTATATTTTCTCCTTTGCAAAAGCTAACACGTCAAAATTTATTTTATCTCGGCTTTTTTAAATGATATATAGCCTACCGCATAGCATACCGCCGCTGCGGCAAAGCAAAGCAGGCAGGAATTTAAAATGTAGCGTTTAGTAGGATCGGCGGTCATATTTGAAAGCATTGACTGTATTTCATAGTAAAGATATTTATCATTTATATCGAATATCATAACGGCGATAGAAAGAAGCAGTTGAAATATCAATACGAGCGGTATGACGACGGTGTTAAATACCGATGTTTTTCTCAGAAGAAAAGCAAGTCCCGTCTGCAAAGCGATCACAAAAAGAATTGCCGGCAGCTGCAAAAGGGTTATCTTTGTTATCGTTGCAAGATCGGCAGCTAAGTTTTTGCCGTTGCAGATAATATCCAGAAAATGCGCAAGGTAATTATTCAAAAACAATAACGCCACGCAGCAGATGTTGACAAGCAGAGCCTTGGATATAAAATATTTTCTCCTGCTTATCGCCGAGGAAAGAGTATTCTTTACGCCTCCGCTTGAAAAATCTGCGGAAATGACCAACGCCGCAATGAATATGAATATGTAATAAAGATTCATATTCGCCGCCGCAATATCCACATCGAGCATATATCCTTCGGAACCGAGCATAAATTCTCTCATCTGCGAGACAGACATATTGCTATAATCTTCTGCCGTGATTTGATCCATAGGATATGCCTGCGAATTGCTTGGTATTTCCCCCGTCATACTGACCGCACCCGGCTGAACGAGATATATGCTGACAGACATCATCAGCAGCATTAGAAACAGCGCAACGTAAAATCCCTTTGTGCGCACAAGCCTGTAAATATCCGCTTTTATCATATTTATCATGACCGTACCTCCTCGACAAGATCTTTAAAGTAGTCCTCCAGAGAAATACCCGATTCAAACAAGGACGAAACGTTTATATCCCTGCCGACAAGCATTTTATTGAGCCGCGCAGGATCGTCATTCTGCTCGTAGATACGCAGCTCCATACTGTCGGTAACTTTGTAATCGGTTATCCCGAGATCCTTTTCAAGAACGGCTGCAAGCTTTTTCGTATCGTCCGTTCTGACGACGATACAGCGTTTGCACTCCAGATCGAGTTCTTCCTTGGTGATCTCTTTGATTATTTTTCCTTTGTCGATAATGAGAAATCTGTTCGCCACCGTGTACAATTCGGAGAGTATATGGCTTGAAATTATAAAGGTTATTTCCTTCTCGCGGTTGAGCCTGCGGAAAGTATCGCGCAGTTCGCTTATTCCTATCGGGTCAAGACCGTTTATCGGCTCGTCCAGAATTATGAGATCGGGATCGTCAAGCATAGCTAAAGCTATCCCGAGCCGCTGTTTCATTCCGAGAGAGAATTTCTTGAATTTCTTGTCCGCGCTGTCCTTAAGACCCACCATTTCAAGAGTTTCGCTGATATGAGTATCGCCGGGTATCCCCTTTTGCAGGCAATAGTATTTTAAATTCTGATAAGCCGACAGATTCGGGAAAAACGCCGGATTTTCAATAAGACACCCGATACGTCGTTTTTCATTTCCCGCCGACTCTCCCGTCTTGCCGAAGATCTCAAATTCTCCCTCCGTGGGGGAAGTAAGTCCCGTAACGATCTTCATTATCGTTGTTTTTCCTGCGCCGTTTCTTCCGATAAGACCGTAAATATCCTTTCGGTAGACGGTAATATCGGCGTGGTCAAGTGCGGCGGAATCCTTGTAGCGTTTGGTCAGTTGTCTGGTTTGCAGTACGATCTCGCGCATAATAAAACCTCCTGTTTTTTTCTATACTTACATTCTAACACGCAAGTATAAAAAAACACTTAACTCACCTCTTAAAAAAGTCTTAAATTCCAAAGATAACAAAAGATCAATTTTTGCTTTTGAGAAGTAAGAACGCTACGCTTTTAAGAGGTAAGAGGTAAGACAAGGAGCGCCTGCGGCGCATATTTTAAAATATTATTTATTCCGCTTTGCAGACTGTTTTCTTTCTTCTCGTCTCTGAAGATCTTGTTGCAAGAGAGCAATTTTGTAAAAATTGATCTAAGTGTGCCAAGATCTATTAAACGCCTTTATCTTTTCAGCCGATAGCCTATTCCCCAGACCGTTTCGATATATTCGCTGTCGGGATCGCATTCTTTGAGCTTTTTGCGCAGCTTGCTTATATGGACGTTGAGAGTATTATCGTCAGCCGAGTTTTCATAATCCCACACCTTATCGTATATCATACTTTTGGTACAGGTACGCGCAGGATTCTCCATCAGCAGACGCAGCAGCGCAAATTCGTGCCTTGACAGCTCCATCGGCTTTCCCCGACAGGACGCCGTGAAGTCCTCGGTATTGAGCGTCACGTCACGGTAGGTGAGCAGCCTTGCTCCGCCCCTTTCGTCATTCGGACGAAGCCTTGCGCCTATCCGCGCGAGCAGCTCGTCATTGTGAAACGGCTTTGTCACATAATCGTCCGCGCCAAGCGAAAAAAGATCGACCTTTTTGCTGACGTCGTGTATCGCGCTCATAACTATGACCGGCACGTCGTGCTTTGCTTTCAGTCCCCGAATTATCTCCTCTCCGCTCTTTCCGGGCAGCATAAGATCGAGCAGTATAAGATCGGTCTGACTTCCGTGTACCAGCAGTCCCTCCGTGCCGGAATAGGCGCTTACCGTCCTGTAGCCGTGCTGAGAAAGAAGTATCCTGAGCATATCGTTTATTCCTGCATCGTCTTCGATAATAAGGATAGTTTCATTCAATGCCTTTTCATTCCTTTCACATAAGATAAATGATACCTCGGCTGACGGTATCTTACCGAGCCGCAGGGGTATCTGTACATCAGCGTTTTTAAAATGCCGCGTGAATATACGAAAAAAGCCAAGCGGCTGCTTGACTTTTTCGACAGACTATGGCTGCGCTGATGCGGCAGCCTCATTTTTTCGAGTATAAGACGCCCGATCAGGCGCGTTCCACCTTGCCGGAACGCAGACATCTTGTGCAGGCGTAAACGTGGCAGGGTTTGCCGTTAACGACAGCTTTTACCCTTCTTACGTTGGGTTTCCAAGCCCTGTTTGTTCTTCTGTGCGAGTGAGAAACCTTTATACCGAAAGTTACGCCCTTTCCGCAAATCTGACATTTTGCCATAAGGCTGCACCTCCTTTTCATGATCCGTAATTACCATAACGTATATTATTATAACATATCCGAAAGAAAAATGCAAGTGTTTTTTTCGGACAGATGTGAAAAAAATCCCGATGTCGGCGGCTGAAAATTGTGCGATTTTACCTATGATATTCAAAAATCAAAAAAATACAGCCAAATTCAAGTTTGTACTTGAAATTTTTCCGCCTATGGTGTATAATGGTATTGTGAGTATTCACGTCTTGTTGTTTATACGCATAAGGTAAAGCTTTTGCATTTGCCTATGCTGCTTTTCAAACGGAGGAGTTTTGATGGATCAGGAAAAAGTTCTGGATATAGGCGTAAAGCTGATAATAATCTTCCTTGCTACGCCCTTTCACGAGTTTGCGCACGCGTGGTCTGCCGACAAGCTTGGCGACGACACCCCCAATTATCAGGGCAGACTTACGCTAAATCCGCTTGCTCATATAGATATTCTCGGCGCGGTGTGCCTGTTCTTCACCGGTTTCGGCTGGGGCAAGCCCGTTCAGGTCAATCCCGTCAAATTCAAGCATTACCGCAGCGGTATGGCTCTCACTGCCGCCGCAGGTCCTATCTCAAACCTGATACTTGCATTTATTTCTATAATTATCTATAAATTCCTGCTTGCAATGTATCTGATAAAGGGCATAGAGGCGCTCTTCTGGGCGTATTACGTTATGTACGACTTCGCCCTCATAAATATGGGACTCGCGCTCTTTAACCTTATCCCCGTATTTCCGCTTGACGGCTCGAGGATACTTGCCTACTTCTCTTCCCCCAAGCTTGACAGATTCCTTAACGAAAACCGTTTCTATATCTCCATAGCGCTTACCGTTCTGCTGGTATCGGGCGCTCTGAATATGCCGCTCAATTTTCTCCGAAACTGCCTGTTCTGGCTGTTTGACAAGCTCACATTCTGGGTGGATCTCATTATAAAAATGATCATATAGGCGGTAGCTGATGATAAACAACGGTACTATAACATACAAGCTCGACGCTTTTGAAGGACCTCTCGATCTGCTCCTGCACCTTATCTCAAAACACAAGCTGAGTATTTATGATATAGAAATAAGTCTGCTGCTGGAACAGTATCTCGATTATATAGCCGATCTTGAATATGAGGACTACGAGTATTCAGCCGATTTTCTGAAAATGGCGGCTCAGCTCATCTATATAAAGACCTGCTCGCTGCTCCCTCAGCCGGAGGAGGCTGAAACACTCAAAAGAGAGCTTGAGGGCAGACTGATAGAATATTCGCTCTGCAAACAGGCGGCGGCTGTCCTTTCGGATATGTACGCAGGCGGCAGTATCTTTGTACGCGCTCCCGTAAAGCTGCCCGTCAACCGCACCTATACGCGCACCCACGAGGTCGGGGAACTTTTTGCGGCATATATGGGCATATCCTCCAAAACGCGGCATTATACTCCGCTGCGTGCAAATATGTTCTCGCCGATAGTTTCAAAGCGTATCGTGTCGGTAACGTCAAAGATAATTTTCGTGCTGAAAAAGCTTTATCGGACGGGCGTGTGCGATATGTCCGAACTCTACGACGGAATAAACGACAGATCGGAAAAAGTCGCCACCTTTCTTGCGGTGCTTGAGCTTACAAAATCGGGCAGAATATATATAAGCGACGACAATGAAAAAATAATGTTCCGCCGACGTGAGAAAAAACGCGGCGCAGTACCGTCGGATATGACGCAGACAGAGGAAAAAGAACCTGATGATACCGAGGACGGCAATTTTTCCGAAACGAACGGCTTTACGGATAATGACGGCGCGGACGATACGGATATAAATTCGGATACGGATTCTCAAACAGATACGGATACGGACGCGAATATAAATACAAATACGCAGGCAGATACGGACGAGCAGGAGTCTTTGCACAGAGACGCCCGTTTTTCCTGCGAACGCTCTGCGGATATACGCATTTGTGCGGAATATCCTTTTGACGCCGCAGCCGTGGCAGCCTCCGCTCCGATGATACCGCAGGAGGATAATTTTCCTGCGCAGGAGGAGGAAAACGCGCCGCAGAACTTTGAAAAAGAAATTGACGAAGATAAATGCGGCAGAATGAAATATAATTTCTGGAGAACTGGCAGATACTATTGGTACGGCTCCTTTCCGCTCAGCCGCTGGCGGTTCGGAGTAAACGTAAAATGACATCAAAGGAACGTAAAATATGGATCAAGATGAAAAACTCGCCCTCGTTGAGGCAATACTTTTTGCAGGGGGCGACCCTGTCGAGGAGGACAAGCTGGCTGTCGCTGCCGGAATGGACAGGATCGAGCTGCGCGGAGTTATCGCCGCACTTGTGCGCAAATATCAGTCGGCTGACAGCGGTATCGAACTGCTGCGGCTCAACGATCACTACCAGCTCGCCACGAAAAAGCAGTTTGCCCCCTATATTAAAAATGCCCTCGAGATCAAGAAAAATACCGCTCTTTCGCCTGCCGCTATGGAAGTCCTAACGGTAGTGGCTTACAATCAGCCTGTGACGAAGTCTTTCATCGAGCGTGTGCGCGGAGTGGATTCCTCCGGCACGGTCAATTCGCTCGTTGAGAAAAAACTGCTCACCGAGGCAGGCAGGCTCGATCTTCCGGGCAGACCTATCGCCTATAAGACTACCGAGGCTTTCCTGAGAGCTTTTGGGATATCATCGCTCGAGGAACTGCCGCCGCTGCCTGAACAGCGATCGCAGGTGACTATGGACGAGGTGACCGCCGCAGCCGACGCAGCGGAGCAATAACGAGCCGACCGCCTATTCTGACGTAAAGGAGCTGATCGCAATAATTGCATTGTGGATAATATTGGGAATTATTGCATTTATTGTGATACTTCTCCACTTTTCCGTTACCGTTTATGTCAGCGCGGACAAGAGCGGATTTAAATTCAGAGTGAAATATCTGGGATTTACGGTATATCCCCGACCGAAAAAGCCTGACGGTTCGCCGGGTGCTTCTGCCGCTGAGGATATTCTTCACGGAGAGGAAAAATTTGCCGAGGACATTGCGGCGGACGATCTCTCCATTGTCAAGGATAGTGAGCAGCAGGACGGCGGCAGCGCAAGTTCGCAGGAAAGCGCAGATCATGATACAAGTATCCTGCAAAATACTGAAGAGATAAACGCCGACAGTGCGCAAGACAGTGCGGAACAAGACACCGCAGAAAATGAAGATACGCAAGAGCCTGCTCCGCCCGCGCAGGAGGAAAAAGCACATAAAGAAAAGCGCGCTGCGAAAAAGAAAGAAAAGGGCGCGAAGAAAGCAAAGTCCAAAAAAGAGGATAGTTCAGGAAAGAAAAAGGAAGGCTTGTTTTCTTCTCTCAAATCGAAATATCAGAAGGTCAGACCGTATATACCGCTTGCGTGGAAAAGCTTTAAAAAGCTGCTCAAAACGGTGCGGTTTGAAGATCTGAACGCGTATGTCAGCGTAGGAAGATTCGACGCGCACGAGGCTGTCATATACTACGGCGCGATACAGGCGGCAATGTTCGGACTGCTCGGCAATCTGGCAAACATCTTTACGGTAAAGATAAAGAGAGCCGCCGTGGACTGCGTTTTCGGCAAAAATACTATAGGCGGAGAATTTTCTACTTATGTAAGAGTAAGACCGAGCGCAGTGATCGCTCTGGCAGTATGTACGGGCGTGAATTTCCTTATAATTCTTTTGCGTGAAAAGAGAAAGCGCAAGAGGGAAAATAAAAATATGCAGACCAAAAATTCTCAGTCTGCCGAAAATATAAATCAAGCGGCGACCGCCGTGTGAGAAAGGACGTTTTTTATGAGCGATAATACTAAGCTTGAATCTCTGGTGAAGACCGCAATGGAAAAGATCCGCGAGATGACCGAGTGTGAGACCGTGATAGGAAAGCCTATCGTCACTGCCGACGGCACGACGATCATTCCCGTTTCAAAGGTTTCTTTCGGATTTGCATCGGGCGGCTCCGATCTGCCTACCAAATCCCCCAAAGATCAGTTCGGCGGCGGCTCGGGTGCAGGTATCACTATCCAGCCGATGGCGTTTATCGTCGTCCACAACGGAGAGACCAAGCTGCTCCAGATGACTACGAATACTTCATATCAGAACGCTGTCGTAAACACCGTTCCCGAAGTAGTAGACAAGATAATCGACTTTGTGGATAAGAAAACAGGCAAAAAAGCTCCCGATCCCGATCTTGACGAGGAGTAATTTACCTGCTCGGCGCAAAGAATTAATAACGCACTTTTGCACAATATAGATAAGTAAGCTTTTTATACTGAAATTGACCGGCGTTCGCCGGTATGTGCAGAGGTGTTTTATGAAGAAATTTCTTGGATTTTTATGCGCGGCTGCCGCTGCGGTGTATTCATTTGCGGGATATGCGGCGACGGCTCACGCTATCGAAACTTCCGAAGTGGGCGCAAAGGGCGCAGTGCTTATGGACGCGCGCACGGGAGAGATCATTTTTGAAAAAAACGCAGACGAGCGTCTGCCCATGGCAAGCACGACGAAAATTATGTCCGCTCTGTTGGCTATAGAGCTTTCGGACGATCTGGACGAGGAATTTGTCGTTGACAGCGAGGCAATAAAGGTGGAAGGCTCGTCTATGGGACTTAAAGAGGGGGATACGGTTTCCCTCCGTGCGCTGCTGCACGGTATGCTCCTCCCGAGCGGAAATGACGCCGCCAACGCCACGGCGGTACGGGTAGCAGGCAGTATCGAGGGGTTTGTGCAGCTAATGAACGACCGCGCTGCGGAAATGGGACTTGAAAATACCCATTTCGTTACGCCGTCGGGACTGGACGACAATACCGACGACCATTATTCCACGGCGGCGGATATGGCAGAGCTTACCCGTCAGGCAATGAATAACGATACATTCCGCGAGATCTGCGGCAAAAAGACCGCCAAGGTGAAATTCGGCGCACCGCCGTATGAAAGGTGGCTCACCAATACCAACAAGCTGCTTGTTCAGTGCGACGGCGTTATCGGCGTAAAGACGGGCTTTACCGACAAGGCAAGGCGCTGCCTGGTATCCGCCTGCGAGAGAAACGGCGCACGGCTGATATGCGTGACGCTAAACGATCCCGACGACTGGTTCGATCACAGCAGACTTTACGATTACGGATTTTCACTTTTGTCGCCGCAGTCTCTTCCCCTTGACAATGACAGCTTTGAAGTACCGATAGTCGGCGGCTGCGGAGATACCATACTCTGCAAGGCGCAGAAAACGACCGTCTTTCTGAGGGCGGAACAGCTGCCGCAGGTGGAGTGCAGGGTGTATCTGCCGAGGTTTATTTACGCTCCGGCGGCGGAAAACGCCGCAGTCGGCAGAGTGGAATACTACCTCTACGGCGAAAAGCTTGCCGAAACGGAGATACTCACCGCGGAATGTGCCGTGAGAAAAACTTTGCCCCGCAAAAAGGGATTCTTTGAATTTTATTTTGACAAGATACGCTGCGTTCTGGGCGCGTAACGCGGCGATTTTGACACACGCTTTGCAGGAGGACATTATGGAAAAAATACGCATACAGAAGATCATAGCCGACAGCGGACTGTGTTCACGCCGCAAAGCGGAGGAACTCATCTCCCGGGGAAAGGTCACGGTAAACGGCAGACCTTGCTCTCTGGGAGATAAAGCCGCTCCGAGCGATCTCATTGCAGTGGACGGCAAGAACATTACGGCGCAGAAAAAGAAAAAGCTCTGCTACATAATGCTCAACAAGCCGAGGGGTTACGTCACCACCATGAAAGACGAACTCGACCGCCGCTGTGTTACCGATCTGCTTAAAGATCTTCCCGAAAGAGTTTATCCGGTAGGACGGCTTGACCGCAATTCGGAAGGTCTGCTGCTTTTTACCAATGACGGCGGATTTGCAAACGATATTATGCACCCGTCGCGCCACATCTCCAAAACTTACCGTGTGACCGTGCGTCCGGATATAAGCGACGAGCAGCTTACACGGCTGACGGAGGGCATCGTCATTGACGGCAGAAAAACGGGCGAATGTTCGGTACTGGTGCTGGACAAGCAGCCGGGACGCGTCGTGCTGCAAATGACTATCCACGAGGGCAGGAACCGCCAGATCAGGAAAATGTGCGAGGCTGTCGGTCTTGAGGTGGCACGGCTCAAACGCACTGCTATCGGTCCTCTGCGGCTGGGTATGCTGAAACCGGGAGCTTATCGGGAGCTTACTTCCGACGAGCTGAGAGCGCTGCGAAACGCTATGCAGAAAAGAGCGTGAATGATGTAAATAATCAATTTTAAAATTATATGTAAGCATTTTAATATATTTTAATTGTCAATACAGACTTTTGGATTATTTTTCCTCCGCCGTTGGCGGAGGAAAAATAATTTAACGTTATATTCTCCGCCAACGGCGGAGGTCCTCCCGGACGGGGCATTTCCGCCCGTCCAAGATTCATACCGTTCCGGCTTTATAAATGGGGCGGAGAAAGTTTTTTTGCATATTATGTTATTTTCTTTACGACGAAGAATATACCAAAAAACCGTGCGCCTACAAACGTAAGCACACGGTGTTTTTTATCGCTGTCAGATCATAGATCAGTCGGCAGTCGGTACATCGGAAACGGAGGTGTTAGCTTCGTTTACATAGAAGTCAACTTCGCCCTCATGCTCCTCACGGCAAGCGCCCCAAGTGGTCTCGCCGCCGCCGGAGATCATGGTAGCCTGCTTAACGGTTTCCATAACACTCGACAGGTCGGGAGAAACGCCGTCCTGAACGTCAAATACAGGATGCTCTTCAGCCATCTTGTAAAGGGTCTTTCTCATTTCGATCATTTCGTCAGTCCACAGATACTCGTTCTTCAGGGTATCATATGTGATCTGCTGAACGCTTTCGTCCTTGGTAGTCAGCTTCTCGCAGTCAAGGAATGCGGCAACGCCCTCGGGATTGGGAGCACCGTAGCAGATGCAGTAGCCGTGAACACGGGCTGATACATAATATGTATCGGAATCGGGATCGGTCGGCATAGGAACGAACATTACATCGCCGTTGGCAATATCGCCGAAACGAACGTAGTCGGCAGGGTCGCACTCGATAGCGTACAGACCGATAGGATAGAACAGAGTAAGTCCTGAACCGATACCTTCGCCGTTAGCATCGCTGCCGCCTCTGGGAGCCCAGTTGTTTTCAGATCTCGGATAAACAACTCCGTCTTTCTGGAGGTTGTACATCATATCCTGAACCTTTTCAACCGCAGGATCGGACATATTATTGACTACCTTACCGTCCTTCATACCGATAAGCGGAACGCCGCAGGTATCGTTAAGAGCCTGGTTGTAGAAATATCCGTCAAGCGCGTACTTGTCCTCTTCGGCATTAACGAAGTCCTTGCACATCTCGGTAAATGTATCCCAGTTCCACTTGCCCTCTGCAAACAGCTTGGCAGGATCGTCATAACCGTTATCCTCGATAGTCGTCTTGCTGTAAATGCAGGCGAAAGTAGGCATAGGATTGATCACCGCGATATAATGCTCGCCCTGGAACATAAACGCGTCGGAATAAGACTTGGAATCAGCCCACAGATCGGAATCGAGATCGACATACTGGTCTATCGGCTGGAACATCTTCTTGATAGCGCCTTTCGGGAAAGTATCCATATCGTCAGCAGGGAAAAAGTCGGGCGATGTGTTGCCCATAACCGCGGTAGCAAGGTCGGTGTATCTGGTGTTCCACGAAGAGCTCCTGAAAGTGATCTTTCCGCCGTACTTGGTCTCGAACAGCTGGAGCGAGGGGGATTTTACCTTGCCGTCAACGGGGTTTATGTCATAGTGAGCCATCCATTGGATCTCTTTATTCGCAAGGTCTCTGTCGGGCAGCTGAGAAGCGAGCGAGTCAACGAGCTGTTTCTGATCGTCATTCAGATCCTTGCCTGCCCTTGCCGAGCTTGCGGAATCCGATCCTCCGTCTTTCTTGCCGCAGGCGGATATACCTGCCGCCATAGTCAGCGCAAGCATTGCAGCCATTATTTTCTTTGCAGCTTTCATTGTATAAATAACCTCCTTAAAAATACGGACTTCAGTCCGGTAAAAAAGCCTTTTTCGTCCGTGACAGCCGCGTTTGAGGCGGCTAAACTGTCAATTTAATAATATCAAATTTCAAAAAGTTAGTCAATCGGCAACTTGCAATATAGATGTTTCTTGCTTTTGTGCATTATGACAAATTTTTGCCCTTATATATATTGTTTACGTTTACAGAAAACGTTTTCTATGCATTTTCATATACCAATTAACGAAAAATTTACACAAGCCGTCAAACCTGCTCTTTACAGAATGAGCGAATCTATCTCCTCCTGAGTGAGAGAGGGGTGGAGGGCTTTATTTATCGCGGCGGCTATCATTAGCGAAGTACGCCAAATGAGGTCGTCAATGCTTTTCGGAGTAACTATCAGACCGGGAAAATCTCGGGCAAAGTCCTCACTGTCGGCGGCGTCCGCAAGAGCCTGAGCGTCCGCCACGGTAGGCACTCCCACCGCGATACAGGGCGCGCCGAGCGTAGACTGCGAAAGCTCGCGGCGTGCGTTTTCCACACCGCTGCCGGGGGATATGCCCGTATCGCAAAGCTGAACGGTCGTTCCGAGATGAGAAAGCTGAGAGCAGGCAAGAGCGTCCACAACTATGACAAGCTGCGGTTTTACGCGGTCACAGACTGCCTTTACCGCCTCGGAGGACTCTATCCCCGTCTGCGCCATTACTCCCGTCGTCAGCACGCTGACTTCTCTCATATCCTCCGTATCCAGATCTTTGGCAAGCATTTTGATATGCCGCGTTGCGAAGATCCGCGCCGCCGTTCTCGGACCGAGGCTGTCGGGGGTTATATTGCGGTTTCCGAGCCCTGCCACAAGTACTCGGTCGGGTATTTCGTGAAGCGCCGCGAGTTCTCCTGCCAGTGCGCCGACTCTTTCCGTGAATTTGTCGCTGTAGGAGGAAAACGCTCCGCTGCGGCTTTCCACCGTGATATATCTCCCCTTAGGTTTGCCGAGCAGCTGCTGCGCCTTGTCGGTCTCGACGGTGATCTCCGTAACGTCAAGTTCTGCCGAAGCGTATGACCGCCGCTCCTGCGAAACTCCCCCAAGATTTCCCGTAAGCGAAACTCTCTGCGCGCTTTCAAGCGCAAGATCCGTGCGTATCGACATTCTCATCTCTCCTTTTTCTGCGGTTTTTCTACAGATTGCACAATAAATCAAATCACGTTTGAGGAATTTTTTTAATAAAAACACTTGCAATTATCCGATCGGTGTGATATAATAATCTACGAGGCTTGTTTAAGTAACCGACCGCATTTCCTCTCAGTCGTGCGGTTAGTTTATCCGAATAAGTGAAAATTATACAAGAATGAGGGAGGTGTCGGTATGCCGAACATTAAGTCTGCAAAAAAGCGCGTTAAAGTCATCGAGACAAAAACGCTCAGAAACAAGATGATAAAGTCCGATCTCAAGACAGCTATCAAGAAGGCTGAGTCCGCAGTCGCCAACAACGACGCTGACAAGGCTGACGTTGTAAAGGCTGCTATCAGGAAAGTAGATATGGCTTGCACTAAAGGCATTATGCACAAAAACAAAGCCGCGAGAAAAAAATCTCAGCTTGCTAAGTCGCTCAATGCATAATGAACAAGCAGGAACTGACTGCCGGTACGTTTTGTACCGGCTTGTTTTTTTGGTTAATATCAATAAAAATTATTGTGAATCTCTATAAAATTGCCGGTCGGGTATTTATTTATCCCAAAAAATGTATTATAATATACATATACATATTTTATTATAGGGAGGCTAAGGTCATGGATCTCAATAAACTCAAAGAAATGCTTATGAGTCTTGAAATGGAGGATATTTTTCCGATGTACGGCTGGAACAACGACTCCGCCACTTTGCTGAAAGCGTCGGGGATATATCTGGGAATAATAGTTGCGGCAATACTTCTTATCTTCCTGCTCGGCTGGATCTTCATTCTCGGCATTATCATCAAGATCATATCGACGGTCGCCATTCTGTACGGCGTTGTGGGTATGGTCGCAGGGCTGTTGAGATTTATGAAATACAACTGAAAAAAACTCCTCCGCCGTTATAAAAATGGCGGAGGTTTTTTGCGTCTATGTGAATTTATGCCCGCAGCCGCGGCAGAACTTTACCCCGATACGGTTTTTTGTTCCGCAGTCGGGACAGAGCATCATTTCGGGCAGATTGGGAATTATCGGTTTCTGCACCTCTGCGTCCGTCTGTTCGGCGGGAGGGTCGTCATTTTCCTGCGTCTTGAAAAGCTGCTCTTTCTGATAATTGCTGTTCGTATATTCGATACTTGGCGCGATCTCGTCAGCGGTTTTTTGTCCTTTGCCGCCATATGCAGGTTCTTCGTCATTATCGACCGGCTCGGCAGGCTGTCTTACCATAACGGGACATTTTACGGCAAAGTCGTCGGTGACGGCTCTTCCCCACAGCAGCAGACCGCACAGGAAAAGCAGCAGGCAGGAAATGAGCGGCAGGGCTGTCGAAAGCAGTATCATAAGCGAATAAAAGTCCCTGAAATCGCCGAAAGACATATCAAGCGTTCCTTTAAGATCGTTATACATATAGAGCGACCGGGCAGCCATAAACGCTCCGAAAGTCAGCGAGAATACCGCCAGTATACCGCCGAACTCCGCGCCGAGTTTTTTCTTTCTGCGGCAGGCGGCGCATATCACAAACACCGTCAGCGACACCGCAGCCATAGTCACGCAGCCGCCGTATACGGCAAAGTACTGCAAAGGGGTGCCTGCAAGGATATGATCCGTATCCTGTCCGATCATTTCGCTGCATATCTGCGTTCCGATAAATTCGGCAAGCGTTCCGCATACCGCCGCGAGCATTGCCAGAAATGAAAACACGCAGGACGCTGCTCCGGCATCGGTAAGCTTTTTTCTTACTATCTTAGTCATAGCTATCCTCCATATCGCACGTTAAGGCTGTACGCCGTCTGCTATAATTATACTCTGCGCCTGCGGACAAGTCAACGCTGAAAAATCACTTTTCGGGCGGACTTGTGTCGTTTTTCCCCGTCTGTTCATCGGCTTTTTCTTCTGCCTGCGGTTTTTCGGGAGTTTCCTTATCTTCCGCGCCGCCGTCAGCCGTCATTTTCGCTCCCGTAAGCAGCCGCCTTACGATCCTGCCGTCCTTATACTCAAACAGGAAAATTATCACGACGACTCCCCAGCCGAGTATGCTTATTATCACCGACATTCTGAAATAGTCGGGAGAATACTTCATCGCAACGGTATTTTCGCCCTTGTCGAGCGGTATCGAGATCAGCGAATCGAGGGCGGTCTCGTATTGCACTTCCCTGCCGTTGACGGTCACCGTCCAGCCGTTCTCCGCCGGTATAGTCGTAAACAGGTACTGCCCCTCCTCCTCGGCATAGCAGTTTCCCTCGAGATATGTGTCCTCAAATTTCGTTATATCCCAGACCCTTTCTTTGAGGAGCTCGTCCGATCTTTCAAACTCGTCAATATCGAAAGTATAGAACAGCGCGTCGCTCCAGAAAGCCTCGTTATCGTCGTTGGCTATCGTCACCCTTATTCGTATATCTTCATCTCTTTCAAATTCGCCGAGTTTAAGTATCGAATAGTTATCCCCCACAAAAAACTGACCGGCATAATCCATTACCTGTTCGCCCCTCTGATATTCCTCCTCAGGCTGTATCCAGATATTGCAGCTCCTCTCGTACTTTGTGGGAAGATACATATAGAGTGCGCCGCTGCGGTCCATACGCACCACATAGTCCATATGACATTCGGGTATGCCCTCGTCAAGGTAATAGTATCTGGTATGACCGTCCCCGAGATCAGAGGTCGCAAGGTTTTCCGAATCGGTCATATGCGGAAGTATCCTGTTAAAGCAGCGGACTTCCTCCGTCTGTGAGATGAGCGCACCGAACACGTTATTCTGATTTTCAAACGGATCGGTCTCGCTGAGCTGCACGCCGTTTATCGCAGGTGATGAGACTATCCCCAGTCCGAGAGCGTAGGGATTTCTGTAGAATTTAAATCTCGAGCCCTGTTCGTCTATATGGGTGACGAGGGTGTACTGCTGCGGTATATTCGCACGCTGATCCATATAGTCGTTTACATCGTCAAAATCCTCTTTATCCATCAGATAGCGTATATCGAACAGAGCGTCGGTAAGCATTGTAGCGCCGTCGTATTTGGTATAATTTCCTCCGTAGGCGTATCCCATTTGCTGTAACATTTTCAGAGCGGGAGCATTCATGGTGGAGCTTGAATGTGAAATGCCGTAATATCCCGTTCCGATCGGATCGTTCACCATACGGTGGAATGTCGCCTCCATACGGTAAAAGGGATATGCATCGTATTCCTGTATCATATCAACAGCCGCACGCAGATCGCTCATATACGGTTCGTAGGAGGAATATTTGCTGTAAGCCACATCAACGTCTATCTTGTGGAGAGTATCCATAGCGTTCAGCGTCATATCCACGCAGACCGCCGCGCACAGGACTGCCGCAAGCGCCTTTTTTCCCCTGTGTTTCCTCCACAAGCAGATGAGCGCAAAGTATACGCACAAGGCGAGCATTGCTATCCAGATACCCTGAATGACGCCGTACAGTTCGCCGCCGTCGTCTGTCCTCGCCTCAAATATCTGAAAATGCTCGTAGTTTTCTCTTTCGCACCAGAAGAGGAATATCATCAGTCCGAAAAATACTCCGCCAACTTCCTTTGCAGTCACTCCGTCCGCATTTTCAAAGGCTCTGTATGCCGCCAGCAGGAATATGAACGAAAACGCAAAGGAATATCTGTACGGCAGCCAATTGGGCACCTGCATACCGTGCCATACTATATCTATCGGTCTTATGTACATACATACCGTCAGCACCGCAAGCAGAGCGCCCTTACCTATTTTTTCTCTTACGGGTATCCTCTCGTTCATAAAAAACAGCGGAACGAGTATCAGCGCTCCCGTGCCGCAGAAGATCATAGGCAGTCCCTCGGGATAGACAGTATCATAGCTCATCGGGAACAGTTTGGTAATGAAAGTGAGAAAATCAAACTGCGTCGCCAGCGACCAGTCGGGCTGTGAAAATTCAAGTTTGCCAAGTTTTAGCGAATTGTAGACCGGAATAATGACGATACAAGCCGCAGCTATGGCAACTATAGTCGCAGAGGCGAACCTGAGAGCAGCTGCCACCATATTTTTCAGCGTGATCTCTCTCTTTACGGAAAAATAGTAGTAGATAAAATAGCACAGCGTGAAAAATCCCACCATATATCCGATATAGAAATGCGCTATGAACATAAGCGCGAGGGGGATAATGTAGGGACAGAGCCTGCCCTCGTCAATAAGTCGGTGTACGCCGAGGCAGATAAGCGGCAGATAGATAAGTCCGTCAAGCCACATGGGATCCATAAGCTGAACGACCATATAAGCCATAAGGGAATAGCTTACGGAAAATATTATCACCGAGGTCTTTGACGGCTTGCCGCATTTTCTCAGAAAGAACGCGAAGGTCACCGCGGCGGTACCTATCTTCAGTATCTGCATAAGCTCTATCGCGCCGCACATACAGTTTCTCGGCAGTATACAGATCACAAGCATAAACGGGCTTGCCAGATAATAAGCGAATACGCCGAACATCTCGCCCGAAAGATTTCTCGACCAGTTATAGATAAGACTTCCCTCTCCGCGGAGCGCATCGCGGAAAGCCTCGTAGTAATAGACATACTGACCGTTGAGATCGAGCACCAGAGCCGAATTGTCCCCGAAAGGGTGTACCTTGAAAAAGGCGTAAGCCGTATACATAAGCGCCGCAGGCAGAAAAAATACCAACAGATATATCCACCTATCGCCTGTTTTTCTTTTCAGTTCAGACCAGTTTATCCGCAAACCCTTTTCTTTCACGCCTGTTCTCCTTTATCATCGTCGTAGATCTTTGCAATATCCCTTACTATGTATCTCGGACGGCTTTTTATTTCCTCGTATATTTTCGCAAGATAAAATCCGATAACTCCAAGGCTGAACATTATTATGCTCGAGGTGAGGAGCTGTAGGATTATCACCGTTGAAAAGCCCTCCGCAGAGCCGCCGAAAAATTTATTATACAGGGTGTCAATGCCCATTATCACGGAAATAACGAACGTTATCAGTCCGCAGACGGTCACTATCTGCATTGGCGCGGAGGTAAAGGAGGTTATGCTGTTGACCGCATAGCGAATAAG
This sequence comes from uncultured Ruminococcus sp., assembly GCA_947629455.1. Lineage (GTDB taxonomy): Bacteria > Bacillota > Clostridia > Oscillospirales > Ruminococcaceae > FB2012. The sequence goes on along the minus strand of CANRDT010000006.1, from coordinate 70,177 downwards.
GGAACGCAGGGTGAATTTTGATTCGCCGTCCTCCCTTTCAGCCACTTTAAAATACACCTTGGCGGTCCTGAATCCCACCCAACTCGACATAGCTCTGAAAAAGGTCAGTCTTTCGGGCATACGGGAAAGAGCCTCCGTTACGCGGCGGTCGATCAGTCTGAAATCGGAGGAATTTTCAAGCTGAAGTCCCGACGCCTTGTTTATCAGCTTATAAAAAAGCCTGCTCATTCCTCTGTAAGCCGCGCTTTCGCTGCCCCTGTCGGCTTTGACTCCCTCGACCATATCGACGTCGTTGTTTTTCCACACGTCGTACATTTCCACGATCGTTTCAGGCGGATGCTGCATATCGCAGTCCATAATGACGCAGGCGTCCCCCTTTGCCATATCGAGCCCTGCAAAGATCGCGCTCTCCTTGCCGAAATTCTTGCTGAGATCCACTGCGGTTATGCGGCGGTCGTTTGCGGCAAGCTCTTGCAGACGCTGCCATGTGCCGTCCTGCGAACCGTCGTTTATAAAGATCAGTTCAAACTCTATGCCGCTGCGTTCCAACACCTCGGCGACTTTAGCGGCTATTCTTTTTACGTTGTTTTCCTCGTTAAGGCAAGGAATGATGACCGACAGCATTTTTTCACTTCCCGATACTCATTTTATCCCGATCGTTACCGCATTAATAACTACAACAGCGCTGCCGCATAAATCCCTGAGATCCTGCGGCAGCACCACTTGATATGTATTTATCCTATTATTCCCTTTATCAGAAGAATGATGCCCACGATAAAGCCTATCGCGCCGAATGCAATAGATGATATCTTGCTGCTGTTCTTGCTTTTGAGCAGCTGTTCCTCCGACTTTGTGGTGATGATAAACGGTTTTGATTTATCTCTCGGCGGACCGATAAAGATCTTTCCGCCGCTCATATAAGCCTCGCCCAGCGCGTAAAGCGGAGCGTTGAGGGGAATGGTATTCTCCACCTGTTTATATCCGAGCACCTGATAGCCGTATCCTCCTCTCGGACCTGCAATATCATAGTGCCTGTATCTTCTGTGGGAATTCTGATAGTATCTGTCCCCTCTGAACGGGTCGTCGCGCTCAAATCTGTCAAGAGTTTTTTGCAGATCGAGTTTATTCGCGATACCGTTTGTTTCGATAACTATCTCATTGCCCTCGTTATCCTTGAGCAGCAGCTGCGCTCCGGACTCCTCTTCGCTGAGTTTATCGTTATGCTTGTTTGTACGCGTCCTGCGGTTGCCGTCATTGTCGGTATATTCCTCGGTCGTTTCCGATACCTGCACCGTTTCGGCGGTATAGAAAGCCACCTGCATTCCCGAGTAGGGCGCTTTTACCGGCTGAGAAGCCTGAGCAAAGCCCTTTACCTCCACCATTTCCCGATAATTCGGATCTACGTCCGCCATTGCGGAAAGTATCTCCTTTACCTCGGGGATAGTCTTGGTTCCCTGCGCCTGTATCTCGAGAGCGTCGCCCGCGGATCTCTTGACCTGAAAGAGCATATAGACGCCGACACCTATCAGAACAAGTCCAATTATTATCATCGGCATAGTTTACTGCCCCATTTCCGCCATAAGACGTGCCAGTTCCGCGTCTACCGCGCTGTCCTTTTCAAGCTGCGCAAACGGATCGGGTTCGGTGGAAGTTCCTGCCAGATCGTTGAACGCCTCCGCCTGCGCCTCCTTGCCCTCGATCTTCTCTTCCATTTTATCCAGTTTATTGAATGCGCTGGAGGAATCCATATTGCCGAGCGTCTGAGCCATACTCTTCTGCGCGTCTGCCATTTTTGAACGTGCGATAAGCATACTCTGACGGCTGCGCGCCTCGTCAAGCTTGGCTTTCAGAGCGTCGACCTGAGCCTTGATGGTATCCACCTGAGTGGTCGCCTGATCGTACATCTGCTGATACTGAGCCGCCTGATTGTCAGCCTGTATCTTTCTCTGGAGAGCCTGCTTGGCAAGATCCTGATTGCCTGCCTGCAAAGCCATTTTAGCCTTGCCCTCCCACTGAGCCGATTCAGCCTTCGCCTTATCCAGACCCTTCTTGACCTGACGCTGCGAACCCATTGCCTGACCGAGAGCGGTCGTACACTGCTGGAGTTCTTTCTCCATATCAATGATTATCTGCTTTACCATTTTTTCGGGATCTTCCGCCTTATCGAGAAGATCGTTGATATTAGCCTTTATAAGATCCCCGATTCTCTGAAAAATTGCCATTCTTACTCCTCCTGTATAATTATTTTTTAACGTACCCTTTCGCCGCAAGGCAAAGAGCGTCTATATATCCGGAAAATCTCCGGAATGTACCGTATTGAAATCCATTCTCGCCCGATTGAACGCGGCTGTTCCCATACCCACCGCGACAAACAGAGCTATCCGAACAGCCGCCGAGATCACTCCGCACAGCGCCCCCGGGGTGGATTCCTCCGAGATCCTGTAAAGTGCGTCCGACACAAGGCAGACCGCCGTAAATTTCATTATTCTGCCGAACCACTTGTTTATATCCTCGATATTGAACCTGTCGCTCACAAGCCCCTGTTTCTTATCGAGCAGCGCAAGCATTTCTTTGCCAAAGCCGAGGCAGAACAGGCTCGAAAGCGTTCCTGCGGCAATGCTTGCAATATCCACCGCCGTTTCGGTCTTTACGGCAAACTTTACTACAGCAAGACCTGCTCCCGCCGCGATACAGACTATGAGTGCGCGGATACACCTGCCCCTCAGCGGTGAAAAATCCTCCGTGAACGCTTTCATTTCAGCGATACCGCCAAGCATAAAGAACATTCCGACCGCCTTGACGATATACGCGGTTATCCAGCTCGTGTTAAGATGCAGCAGCGACGCCGCAAATCCTATCATAAAGAAATTCATATTGCAGACCGTTCAGCGTTTCTTGAAAAGCACCCTTATGAGCAGTCCTGCGCCTGCCGCGATCATAGCGAACATCAGCACATAGACGTAGAGCGAGCCGTATTTTGCCGTAAATGAAAGCGAGGACAGCAGTGAGATAAGTATAACGAGCAGTCCGAGCGCGCTGACACAGCCGCCGATGACCTTTTTATCCATAAAGAACAGCAGACCGATACCCACGAGCAGCGGTATGAGCATTACTCCGCCGCTTATCCTCATTCCGAAAAAGCTGTAGTAGCCAACGCCCCAGCCCGAATGAACGGTAAACGAGTTGAGCACCCAGTAGATACCTCCGCCAAGCAGCAGAAATCCCATAAAGAACTGCAAAAGCTCGTGATCGGTACCCTTGTTCTCAGGCTCTGCCGGCGCGGCTGTCCTCCTTGGCGCAGGCGGCGTTTCGGTACTTTTAAGCTCCGATTCCATTTTCATCAGATCCTTATCCACATCAGCCATATCCCATACTCCTTTCCGGCGATATGCCGTTTTTATTTATACCGTACCTATTGTAATAATTATATTACATTTTAACAAAGATGTCAATAAATTTTTATCAAACACCTCGGTTTTTTCACAATTATTTTCCGTACTTGTCCCCTTTTGGAATGTGACGCTGCCGAAAGCATTTTACAACGCTCACTGCTGTGCGCCGGGCTGTTCTTCAAGCTCTCCCAGATCCATACTAATAAACGGATTTGCCGAAGATGTGACCTTGGGCAGCTCGCCGTTCCACTTTTCAAGCGTTTCGTACTGAATTACCCTGTCGCTGAGCGATTCGCTGATGACCTTATTTGCCTCCGCCTGAGCGTCCGCCTTGGTCTTTATCGCCTCAGCCTCCGCCTCGGCAGCTATCTTTTTCTTTTCCGCCTCCGTTTCGGCTATGACCTTCTGCTCCTCCTGCTCCGTCTTGGTCTTGAGAAGGTTCTGCTCGGCTACCTGTTTTGCCTCGATCGCGCTGTTAAATTCCGCGGAAAAGTCAAAGTTCACTATGTTGAACTTCTCGATCTGTATGCCGTAATCGGAAACCTTGGTCTCCAGCTGTTCCTTGATCTCGCTGCCCACCTGATTGCGCTCGGTGATGAGCTCCTCGGCGGTGTACTTTGCGCTTACAGCTTTCATGGATTCCTGCACTGCCGGCATAAGTATGATCTGCTGATAATCCGCACCGATATTCTTATAGATCGACGCCGACGAATCCGCCCTTACGCGGAAGTTTACCGCTATTTTGGAATTTACCGTCTGAAGATCCTTGGATACCGCGCTCGCATCCGCCTCGTATACCTGTATCTTATTGGAAACCACCACCAGCTCCTGCGCTATAGGTATTTTCAGGTGAAAACCCTCGGCGTAAGTATTTTCGGAGACTTTTCCGAACGTGACGATGACGCCGGTAGAGCCTGCCGGAACTATCGCCACAGTCGTCGCCAGAATAATTATCACAACGACCAGCACTGCGATGACCGCGATTATTTTTCCGGTCTTTCCCTTGGGTCCTATGTCCACTACGTTGCCGTTTACATTTTTCATAACAATACCTCCGATTTTTCAAATGACAAATTCTTATACTCTTTTTCCGCCAGCTGACGGTAATATGACGCTTTGCAGCCCAGAACGGCTATCAGCAGGACTTTGATGAGCCTGCGCCTGTCCTCGCCCGTGTATTCCTCCGGGATACTTTCTTCTATCAGCCCGAGCAGCTGTTCCCTGCCGTCCGTTCCCGACCTGCCGGTCAGGAAAATTATCCTGCACATAAGATCGTAAAGCTGAGTGTCGTGCATAATGTCGTCCGAATAATCGTCAACTCTGCCGTTGACATACTCCATAAGACTTGCAATGTCCTCCAGCTTCAGCGATCCGCGCAGTACGTTCAGCAGCAGTATCCTGACCACCTGCCGTTCCTGATACTTCTTCCCCTTCGCGGCGGCTACCCAGCCTCTCTTTATCCAGTTCTGTATGGTCGAGCCCTCCAGACCTGTCAGGCTTGACAGCTGCGAAAGAGTAAGTCCTCCCGTTGCGTCAAGTATCGGCTTTATGACGGAAAAAACCTCCTTTTCCTTTCCCGGCGGCAGATCGAGCTCCGTCCCGGGTATTTTATCATACATATCCTGACCTCCTTTCACACTTGGCTGTTTAAAAAGTTTATTTGTACCGTTCTTGCGGTAATATTATTGTATCATAAGTTCAGATGAACCGCAAATCCATTCTCCGGACTTTTAGGCGTGTCCCGATGACAAACACTGGTAAATAGTGAATATATCTCACATATACTGAATATTTCTTTTATTTTCTTTGATTTTCTACGATTTTTATTTTTAGGGTGAATTACCTTAGCCGCAAGCGGAAAGTTTTTAGATAATGCTGTTTTCCACATTGGGGAAAATATCATTTGATATATATACGGAGTAATATTTTCGGCAATAGCTGCGTCGCAGCCTCCGCAAGCGTCGGCAGAAAGAAATGCCGCCCATACTCAGGGGACGCCCTTCTTGCAGGTCGTCCCCTCTTTCAAAACAGTCCACCGGACTGTTTTGAAATTCACCCCTTGCGGACGCAAACGGCAGGGGGTATTTCGCCGTCAGCGTTTAGAAGTAAGAGGTAAGAGGACAGAAGTAAGAAATGCTAATTGTGACTCTGTCGCCTTAACAAACTTTAATAATCTGTATAACCAAAACGGGTTGTTAGCGTAGCTGCCGCCGCAAGCGGCGGCAGAGAGAAATGCCGCCCATACTCAGGGGACGCCCTTCTTGTAGGTCGTCCCCTCTTTCAAAACAGTCCACAGGACTGTTTTGAAATTCACCCCTTGCGGACGCAAACGGCAGGGGGTATTTCGCCGTCTGCGGACGGCGACAAGGGACGCTGTCCCTTGACCCTGCAAGCCTTTTTAAGGAAAAGGCTGGTGCCAAAACCTTTTCTTGATTTCCTACTACTTATCAACCAAACTGCGTATCGTAAAATCAGCCTGCGGAGCAATCTTACTTCTTTTCTCTTACATCTTATTTCTAACAGCTTATCTCTAAACGATTATTTTAGCCGAAGCTGGCAATAATATGAATATCAAGTACAAGGAGTGAATACTATGTCAGACAATAACAGACCGCCGCTTTGTGATACTCTGGACAGAGATCCCGAGGCAATGAAGTTTTTCAGATCGCTGCCTGTCGGGCTGCAGCGCAGTCTGATGAACGGCACGGTCGCCGCGTTTGAGGAACTGCGCCAGTGCAGCAGCCGTTACGATCCCGACGACGAGCTGTCCATGAGCGGCAGGCAGTGGGAATACAGCGATCCGGCAGTTTCCGCGACCGAATGCACCGGACTTATCCCAAACGGCGCAGACCGCAGCAGGGACGATTTTGACGGGTACAAGCAGTTGTTCCCGTTCGCCGATCCGCCTGCCGACAAACAATAAAAAAGATCCGCGCGTTCCTCTCCCCCCCTGAGAGCGTGCGGATCAATTTTTGGGGCAAGATGATCGGGTATGCAAAAAACGCCCTTATAAGCGCCAAAGCTGCGGCGCTCATAAAGACGTTTCGATAGATCAAATCAATTGTGCAAGGTCGGCAAAAGCCGTTATCTTGCGTCCTCGGAAAAACCGCTGTCGACCAGCTCTACCAGTCCCTCAACGGCAGCCTGCTCGTCAACGCCGTCGGCAATGATCCTGATGGAAGTTCCGCCGACGATACCGAGCGAAAGAATACCCAGCAGGCTCTTGGCGTTAACTCTTCTCTCTTCTTTCTCGATCCATATAGAAGACTTGAACTCGTTTGCTTTTTGGATAAAGAAAGTTGCAGGACGTGCATGAAGTCCGACCTGATTCTGAACTACAACATCTTTTACAAACATAATAATCTCTCCATTCATAAAATTTCCGCACACTCAAGGCAGTGCAGATATATTTCCCTTTCATTTTATAATTATATTATACAGGACAACCCGTAAAACGTCAACGCAAATTTTTACCAAACGCCCGAAAAAACAATATATTTTGTAGTTTTGCCGATATTGCCGTTGAATGGAACGTTTGATTTTGTGCAAGTTGTGCAAATAGTTTTCAACTGTTGTGACAGTTTAGACAAAATAACTTAACAAATCCTTGTTGAAAAGTTGATTTGCAAAATTTACATTTTAAAATTCGGATCGGTTTTAGTCAAAATAGCCAAATCGTATTCACTTAATTGACTATCTTTTAACATATCGGGACGTTTTTTATAAGTATTTATCAACGCCTGCTCATGCCGCCATTTCATTATGTTTGAATGATGACCTGACAGAAGTATCTCGGGGACTTTCATTCCCTCCCACTCTTCGGGACGGGTATACTGCGGATATTCCAGCAGTCCCGAATAATGGCTTTCGTCCTGATAACAGTCGGGCTGAGCAAGCGCACCGTCAAGCAGCCGCACTACCGAATCCACCAGTATAAGCGCAGGCAGCTCGCCGCCCGTAAGCACATAATCCCCGACCGATATTTCCTCGTCCACGATCTTTTCCACCACGCGGCAGTCCACTCCCTCGTAGTGACCGCAGAGTATGAATATATGTTCCTTTTCGGAAAGCTCGCCGCATTTCTTCTGTGTAAGAGTATTCCCCTGCGGCGACATATATATTACATACGGCTGCGAACGCGTCATATTGCATACCGCCTGCCAGCAGCGATAAACAGGCTCGCATTTCATCAGCATACCCTGTCTTTCGCTGTACGGCGTATCGTCCACTCGGCGGTGCTTGTCAAAGGAATAATCCCTGATATTATGACACTGCGCCGTGAAAATGCCTTTCGCTCTCGCCCTTCCTATAACGCTTGCCGAAAGATACTCCTCCAACATCTGCGGAAACAGCGTTGCTATATCAAATCTCATAAGCAGACCTTTCCCGTTCAGATGTCAAACAGCCCGTCAAGCGGTATTATCTTCATAACGCCGTTCTCCACGTCCACTTCTTTCACAACGTCGGGTATCGCGGGAGCATACAGCATTTTTCCGCTGCCGCTTTTAATATGGTACACGTCGTTCGCGCCCGTTTTGCTCACATCGGTTATGACACCGTAAACGCTGCCGTCCCTTGCGTCCCTTACTTCCATGGAAATAAGATCCTGCACAAAGTATACTCCCTCGTCAAGCTCTACGTCACTGCGGTCCATACAAAGGATCTTTCCCCTCAGTTTCTGTGCGTCCTCGACAGTGTCGCAGCCCTCGATCTTCATAACGACTATATTCTTTGCGACTCTCGCTCTTTCAACGGCAACGCTGCCGCCGTTTTTATAGTACAGAGTATCAAATTCGCAGAGAAAGTCCGGCGAATCGCACCAAGGCTTTACCTTTACTTCGCCTTTAATTCCGAAAACGGATACTATCTCGCCTATTTCCAGAAAACGTTTCAAATCTAAACACCGCCTTAAAAATCAAAGAGCCGCGATCATACGGATCGGCTGTATCCGCAAGAGTCGGTTTTTTGAAAACTGTTATTCCCCGATCGGGGAATAACAGTTTGTTTAGTAAAATTCAACAAAGGGCTATCAGATCTTCGGGAGTTTATCAAAACTCTTCTGAAGTTCTTCGTCCGTCGGGATATAATCCGACATCTGACCGTCGTTGTACTTCTGATAAGCCACCATATCGAAATATCCCGTACCCGTCAGACCGAACAGGATAGTCTTTTCCTCTCCCGTTTCCTTACACCTGAGAGCCTCGTCGATAGCCACCTTGATAGCATGGCTGCTTTCGGGCGCAGGAAGAGTTCCCTCTACCCTTGCAAACTTTGTAGCCGCGTCAAATACAGACGTCTGCTCTACGCTCCTCGCCTCGATAAGTCCCTGATCGTACAGCTCGGAAACCACGCTGCTCATTCCGTGATAGCGCAGACCTCCTGCGTGATTGGGAGAAGGAATGAATCCGCTGCCCAGGGTATACATCTTTGCAAGAGGGCATACCTTACCCGTATCGCAGAAGTCGTATGCGTACTTTCCTCTCGTAAGCGACGGGCAGGACGCAGGCTCGACCGCAATGATCTGATAGTCAGCTTCTCCCCTCAGCTTTCTTCCCATAAACGGAGAAATAAGTCCGCCGAGGTTTGAGCCGCCGCCTGCACAGCCGATGATAACGTCGGGCTTGATGTCATACTTATCGCAGGCAGTCATAGTTTCAAGACCGATGATCGACTGGTGGAGCAGTACCTGAGAAAGCACCGAGCCGAGCACATATCTGTAGCCCTCGGTACTTACCGCAGCCTCGACCGCCTCCGAGATCGCGCAGCCGAGCGAACCTGTCGTTCCGGGAAATTCCTCCAGTATCTTTCTGCCAACGTTTGTTGTGTCCGAGGGAGAAGGCGTAACATTCGCGCCGTAAGTTCTCATGACCTCGCGTCTGAACGGTTTCTGCTCGTAGGAGCATTTTACCATATACACCTTGCAGTCCAGATCGAAATAAGCGCACGCCATTGAAAGAGCCGTACCCCACTGACCTGCTCCGGTCTCGGTTGTAACGCCTTTAAGTCCCTGTTTTTTCGCATAATAAGCCTGTGCGATAGCGCTGTTTAGCTTATGGCTGCCCGAGGTGTTGTTTCCCTCAAATTTATAGTAGATCTTAGCCGGAGTGTCCAGAGCCTTTTCAAGAAAATACGCTCTTACCAGCGGCGCAGGGCGATACATCTTATAAAAATCGAGTATTTCCTGCGGAATGGGGATATATGCGGTATCATTATCCAGTTCCTGCGCGGCAAGCTCGGTACAGAACACGCCGCTGAGTTCTTCCAGCGTCATAGGCTTGCCTGTGCCGGGATTAAGCAGCGGCGCAGGCTTTACGGACATATCCGCCCTGACATTGTACCACTTGTCGGGAAGTTCATTTTCGCTGAGATAGATCTTATACGGGATTTTTTCGCTCATGGTCAACAGTCCTTTCAAAATGATCGTAATTATGCCGGAATGCAGCGCACAGGGCGTTTTCCGGCGCAGACGGCGCAAACGCTCCGCCTTTATTATTTTAACATTTTATCATAATGATGTCAAGGGGGAGGGACGGCGTTAAAATCAGCAAAAAATAACGGCAGCTGTTTGCCGCCGTTTTCACCGCTTTTTAAAAGCTATCATCATTTGCCCTATACAGGCAGGCTGTCCGCATACAGCTTGTTCGGGCATATATCAACTTCGTTTCCGTCCGGATCTTTCCAAGTAACAGCGCCATATTCAAGATAAACCGAATTAAAATAGCGCGGATCGTCAAGGAACGAAAACACGGGTTTTGCAAGCAAATGGGAAACGTCGCTTATCCGCCGTTCTCCGTTATCAAACTCCAATATCAGTTTGTGATCTGCCAACGGCTGTACTTTTATGACCGATCTCATATTTCCACCTCCGAATCATTTCAGCGGCTCTATCTTGAAAAGCAGTTCTCCGTCATGAGCGAGCTGCCAGTCAATTTTTTCATAAAAGGAAAGACGGCCTTTGCGACCGCCTTCTGACTTGTGTAAAAATTTTGGAGAGGATGAAACGAGCTAAGAGTTAATACTTAGTGTTTTCATTCTTTTTCCTTCTCTGTTCTACAAGTATATTATACCGCATAGCGATAAACACTTCAAGAACAAGTCAGTTACATTTTACTACAATTCCGTTACATTATTGAACGAATTGTAACTTGTAAACGCTTACAAAAAATCAGTACTGCACGCCGTAAGCTGCGCGGTATTCAAGCATTTTGTCCAGATACTCCGCACCGCCGATAACGCCGCTCTTAATTGCGTCGATGATGTCGTTTATATTCACAATAGAATACACCTTTACTCCGAACTCGTCGTATGCGTTCTGTACTGCCGATTTATCGCTGTCGAGCGCCTTTTCCATTCTGTCCACGGTTATGACCATACCCGTTACCTGCACCTTTGCCGCACCGGTAAGCTTGGGCATTACCTCTTTGAGCGCCTTTCCCGAAGTCATAACGTCCTCAATGATGACTACTCTGTCGCCGTCTTGAAGCGATTTTCCCACGAACATTCCGCCCTCGCCGTGATCTTTTACTTCCTTGCGGTCAAAGCAATATGCGGTGTCAGTGCCGAAATTGGCATAAAGAGCCACGGCAGCCGATACCGAAAGCGGTATTCCCTTGTACGCGGGTCCGAACAGCACGTCTGCGGGGATATTGTTATCGTTGATACACTCGGCGTAGAATCTTCCGAGCTTTGACAGCTGTGCGCCCGTCTTGTAATTGCCGGTATTAATAAAATAAGGAGCTTTTCTGCCACTTTTGAGGGTGAAATCTCCGAATGTCAGCACTCCGCTGTCAACCATAAATTTTATAAATTCTTCCTTGTATGTCATAGCCAAAACGTCCTTTCGGAAAACTTTAATCTTATGTATTTATTATACCATACAAAAGAGGTTTTTGTCAACAAGCGCGGATCGGTGCAGACGGAGAGCGGTTTTTATAATGTAATATGCTCCGCAATGCCGATTTCACGCTGCGCAGTTTGTTTGATAAGTACGGGGAAAATTAAAAAGGTTTTCGATCAAGCCTTTTCCTTAAAAAGGCTTGCGGGGTCGAGGGGCAGAGCCCATCGTCGCCGTCCGCAGACGGCGAAATACCCCATACGGAGGCGCTCTGAAAAGGGTGAATTACCAAACAGTCCGGTGGACTGTTTGGTAAGAGGGAAAGCGCTTACAAGAGAGCGCTTTCCCTACTATGGGCGGCATTTGCTACAGCCGCCGTTTACGGCGGCAGCTACGCACCTATTGCCAAAATATCTCGCCGTATATGTATTAAAAGCCATTCTCCCCCAAGGGGAGAACAGCATTATCTAAACAGCCTCCGCTTGCGGCGGAGGAAAACAACTGAAATTTTTCATTCCTACCTCTTACATACAACCCTTACCCCCAAATACATATTTTTCCGTACATTTGCAATATTTCGCGGCTTTTTTAGTCAAATAGTTCGCCCGTGCAGGGATTTTTTCGGACTTTATAAATAAAATTTGAATTTTTGGAATTTGGGACTTGCAAAATCAATATTATTGTGTTATAATGGTAACGGTGTTGAATTTCGGGATGGGGCTTTGATCAGGTGCGCCTGTAGAAGGGTTTATTCGGAATTCACAGCGTAAAAATTTATTTGTAAGGAGTAAGTATTATGGCATTGAAGAATGAATACCTCTGCGGCGTGTACGCTACCGTTGAAAAGCGTAACCCCAACGAGAAAGAGTTCCTCCAGGCGGTTTATGAGGTCCTCGAGAGCCTTGAGCCGGTAGTCGAGAAAAGACCCGACATCGTGGAGGCAGGCATCATCGACAGGATCGTTGAACCCGAAAGAATGATCATCTTCCGTGTTCCCTGGGTCGATGACAACGGCAAAGTACAGGTAAACCGCGGATTCAGAGTTCAGTTCAACTCCGCTATCGGACCTTACAAGGGCGGTCTAAGACTTCACCCCTCCGTATGCGCGTCCGTTATCAAGTTCCTCGGATTTGAACAGATCTTCAAGAACAGCCTGACCGGTCTGCCTATCGGCGGCGGCAAGGGCGGTTCCGACTTCGATCCCAAGGGTAAATCCGACGGAGAAGTTATGAGATTCTGCCAGAGCTTTATGACAGAGCTTTGCAAGCATATCGGCGCGGACACCGACGTTCCCGCAGGCGACATCGGCGTAGGCGCAAGAGAGATCGGTTATCTGTTCGGACAGTATAAGAGACTCAGAAACGAGTTCACCGGCGTTCTTACCGGCAAGGGACTTTCCTACGGCGGCTCTCTCGCAAGGACTGAGGCTACCGGCTACGGTCTGTGCTACTACACCGCAGAAATGATCAAGTGCATGAAGGATGAGAGCTTCGAGGGCAAGACAGTCGTTATCTCCGGCTCGGGCAACGTTGCTATCTACGCTACCGAAAAGGCTACTCAGCTCGGCGCAAAGGTAGTCGCTCTGTCCGACTCGAACGGCTACATCTACGATCCCAAGGGAATCAATCTCTCCGTTGTAAAGCAGATCAAAGAGGTCGAAAGAGGACGTATCAAGGAATATGTTGACCGTGTTGACGGCGCTACTTACACCGAGGGCTGCAAGGGTATCTGGACTATCAAGTGCGATATTGCTCTTCCCTGCGCTACTCAGAACGAGTTGGACGGCGAGTCTGCCGACGCTCTTATCGCAAACGGCGTATTCGCAGTTGCAGAGGGTGCAAATATGCCTTCAACTCCCGAGGCTATCGAGAAGTTCCAGGCTGCCGGAGTTCTCTTCGGACCTGCAAAGGCTGCAAACGCAGGCGGCGTAGCTACTTCCGCTCTTGAAATGTCGCAGAACAGCGAAAGACTTTCCTGGACGTTTGACGAAGTTGACGCTAAGCTCAAGAACATCATGGTAACAATCTTCCACAATTCCTACAATGCTGCCGAGGAATTCGGTCTTGCAGGAAATCTGGTTGCCGGCGCTAACATTGCAGGATTCCTGAAAGTTGCCGACGCTATGAAGTGGCAGGGTATCGCTTACTGATAACTTTGGATATTCATAAATGTCCTCTTTTCAGGGCATATACAAAACTCCGACCGCACATCTTTCGGGTGATGCGGCCGGAGCTTTTATTTTGACTTTTTATTTTCCGTAAGCTGATAACTTATGCCGAGCAGCTGTTTTATGGTCTCACTTTCAGCCGAGCCGTCAAGCAGCAGGGTGATCCAGTTTTCCTTATTCATATGATATGCCGGAAATACGCCCGTTCTGCCGATAAACGAACCGTAAAGCAGCGGTCCGCATTTCACGTCCATAATGAATATCTTCTCTTTGCCGTCAAGACCGAGCCGTTCTTTCGGAATATCCATTACCACCGCGAACCATTTGCCGCCGTCCTTATGCCGCAGCACAAAATAATCGGGATATTTTTTCCACAGATATTCGGGCTGTGCGCCGTATTGTGAAAAAGCATATCGGACAAGCTCTTTTTCGTCCATATCATCAACCCCCGACAAGCTCCGCCAGCTTATTTCCAAACGGCGGACGGATAATTCCCTTTTCGGTCACGATCGCGGTAATAAGAGTGTGATCGGTGACATCAAATGCAGGGTCATAGCATTTTACTCCCTCGGGCGCGATCGGCTTTTCAAAAAACATTTTCTTGATCTCGTCGCCCGAACGCTCCTCTATCACAATATTCTCTCCCGAGGCGCAGGCGGCATCTATAGTCGAGATCGGGCAGAAAATATAAAAAGGTATGCCGTAATATTTCGCAAGCACCGCCACGGCGGAAGTACCTATCTTATTGGCGCAGTCGCCGTTGAGAGCGGCTCTGTCGCAGCCTGCAAAACAAGCCTGTATCCTGCCCTCTTTCATCACCTGCGAAGCCATATTATCGCAGATGAGCGTGCAGTCTACGCCTGCTTCATACAGCTCGTAGGAAGTCAGCCTTGCCCCCTGCAAAAGCGGTCTTGTTTCGTCCACATAAGCGTGAAATTCATACCCGAGTTCCTTGCCGAGCAGCAGTGCGCCCAGACCAGTCCCGTAACGCGAAGTCGCCAGCGCGCCCGCATTGCAGTGGGTAAGTATCCCGTCGCCGTCGCGGACAAGCGTAAGTCCGTACTGCGCGATACGGCGGCAGACTTCTATATCCTGAATATGTATATTCTCAGCCTCTCGGCGCATGGCTGCGATACGCTCTCCCCTCACCTGACTTATGGCGGCGCGGTATACCCTCTCGAGCGCCCATGTGAGATTGACTGCCGTGGGACGTGCGCTGCCGAGATAGCCGCTCCATTCTCTGAGCTTTTCGGGAAGATCGTCTTTATCTCCGTAACGGGCGGCAAGAACATACAGACAATACCCTGCGAATATGCCTATCGCAGGCGCACCCCTTACCCTGAGCGACCTGATCGCCTCAAACATTTCGTCAGGCTCGCAGAGCGTTAGTATCTTCTTTTCGTTCGGCAGCAATGTCTGGTCGATAATTTCCGCCGACATTCCGTCAGCAGATAATCTTACACTGTCGTTTTCTTTATATTCCATATTCCCTCAGCTAAATCTTTTTAAGATAATCTGCAATGTTCACAACGCTCGATGTCAGCAGCCGTCTGAATTTCGGGGCTGCTTTATCGGCGCACTGCTGTACTTCCGCGTGAGTGAGCGGCTGATCGGTCATTCCGCATGCGAGATTTGATATACAGGAAATGCCGCACACCAACATTCCGGCATGACGCGCCGCTATTGCCTCGACCGCTGTAGACATTCCCACCGCGTCCGCGCCGAATGTCCGTAACATTCTGATTTCGGCAGGAGTTTCAAATGACGGTCCGGTCAGCTGGAGATATACTCCCTCTTTAAGCGCAATACCGAGCTGCGCGGCGGTACTGCGCACTATCTCCCTCAGTTCGGGGCTGTAGACCTTGCTCATATCGGGAAAACGAGTACCGAGCCTGTCGATATTTTCACCGATAAGCGGATTGGGTACAAAGCTTGAAATATGATCCGAGATAAGCATAAAATCCCCTGCCGAAAAGGAGGGATTTATTCCCCCTGCGGCATTTGTCAGAAACAGCGCTTTCGCCCCCAGCATAGACATCAGGCGCACTGGCATAACAACGTCGCTCATGGGGTATCCTTCATAATAATGCACTCGCCCCTGCATTACCACCACGGGTACTCCGTTTATGTGCCCGAATACAAAACGTCCTTTGTGTCCCTCCACTGTAGAATGAGGAAATCCCGGAATATCGCGGTAATCCACATACTTAGGAGAATCCACTTCCCTCTCGGCATAATCGCCGAGCCCCGAGCCGAGCACGATCGCCACTTCCGGCTTTATCCTTACCTTTGAAGTCAGCGCCCTGCAACAGTTACTCAGCTTGTCATAAACCGTCATATAGATCAGCCTTTCTGTAAATATGTTTGCTTATCCGATAGATCAGAATTTTGTTTGCCATATCTGTTCTCCTGTTGGGGGAGACCCTTTTGAAAAAGGGTCATCCCCCAAACCCCCTCACTAAAACTTTCAGTTATTTTTGCGAGGGGCAACAAGATCTTCCAAAGACTTAGCAAGCCTGTTTCGCGCAGCGTTTTCAAGCGGACTGCTGCCCCTCGCAAAAATCATTAAAAGTCTTTGGAAAGGGGCATGGGGAATAACCTTTCTTCAGAAAGGTTTTCCCCAAAAGAAAAGCAGCTGCGGTAAACAAACTCTGAGCTATCCGATAATAAATCATTTTTCAAGTCTTACGCTCACTTCTCCCGAGGAGAGAATTTGTTCCGAGCCGTCGTCGTATTTCACGATAAGTCTTGCCCTGTCGTCCACGCCAAGTACAAGGCAAGGTCTTACTTCATCGCCGCGGTGAACATAAGCGTGTTTTCCCGTAAGCAGAGAGCGTCGGCGGTACTCCTCAAGAATTTCAGGCGACATATGATCCTGCGGCAATTGCCGTAAATTTCTCAGTATCGCTGCGGCAAGGCGGTTGCGCATATTTTCGCATCTGCGGCTGCCGAACAAAGAGCCTGCCACGCCGCGCACATCTTCCGGAAATCCGCCGTCAGGCTCGGAAATATTGACGCCCATTCCGAGGACGGCATATTCAAGTCCGCCGCTTTCAAAGTCAACGGCAGCCTCCGTCAGGATACCGCACACTTTTTTTCCGCCGACGCAGATGTCGTTTACCCATTTTATCATCGGCGTTTCACCGTCGGGACAACATTCCTCTATCGCTCTGCACACCGCCACCGCAGCCGCAGCCGTTACAAACAGCGCGTCCTGAGCGTTCATCTTCGGACGCAGTATTATCGACATATACAGTCCCGTTCCCTCGGGAGAATAAAAGCTCCTGCCGAGCCGTCCTTTTCCTGCGGTCTGCCTTTTTGCCGCCAAAACATATCCGTCAGGCGCACCTTGGTGGGCAAGCTCTTTTAACACGGTATTCGTCGATGTGACCTCCGCTGCGGTATGCACGGAATATCCGCTTTCGCCGAGCAGAGCGCAGATACCCTGCACCGACAGGCTGTCGTCCTCCTCCGGCAGGGTATATCCTCCGCTGCGGACGGAATTAACCGAAACGCCCTCGCGCCGCAGATCGTTTATCGCCTTCCAGACTGCGCTGCGCGAAACGCTGAGCTGCCCTGCGATACTCTCCCCCGACACCTGCGTACCTCGGTTCTGTTCAAGAATTTCAAGAATTTTGTCTTTTAGTTTCATAATGTTAAGCACCACATCTTAAAGTAGGATAGTTACAGATTTTGTTATAATTTTCCGACCGCGATATTTTGGTCAATATAATAATATCACATTTTTAATAAATTGTCAATAATAATACAGCAATGTTCCACGGAAATCAATTTTTGATTTCCGAAGAAGTCAGAGCGCTGCGCTTTTTAGAGGTAAGAGGTAAGACAAGGATCGCCTGCGGCGCATATTTTAAAATATTATTCCGCGCAGTTTTGCAAATTTTTTGTTATATTAACCTCTGGCGAAAAAATTTCACACACTTAAAATGCTTTTTTCTTGCAATTATCCCTGCAAGGGTGTATAATATTATCAGCTATCAAAACAGTCGGGAGATAAGAATATGAAAGCAAGAACAGTACTTTCCGCCCCACGCGCGGCGGCATATGCTCTTACTGATGAGCACGCGGCGGCAGTCGAAAAGGTCTGCGCCGAAATGAAGATAGGATTTATTAAAGTCCTCCCCGAACAGGCGAACCGTCAGATAGGTCTGATCTTCGGATTCGGGGGATTTTCCGCTCCGACACAGGACTGCGCCGACCCGCCCGAGGAGGAATGTATCATCTTCAGCGGTCTTAACGGGCAGACTCTTCAGAAAACGCTGGAAAAGCTGAAGTCGGAGGGCGCTTATATCCCCCTCAAAGCCGTCTGCACCGCCTCAAATCAGTCGTGGACGATCGCGCAGCTTATCGGGCAGCTTTCGCGTGAGCATAACGCGCTTAACGGAGGTCGCGGCAGTGAAAATTAAAAATAAATTCAAGGGGATCTTCTACATCGTCACGTCTGCGTTCTGCTTTGCCTTTATGTTTGCGTTTGTCAGACTTTCGGGCGATCTTCCCACCTTTCAGAAAACCTTTTTCCGCAACTTTATCGCCCTGTTCTTCGCGCTTTTCGCGCTGAAAAGGAGCGGTACTCCCCTCAAATTACAGAACAAGAAAAACCGTTTCCCCCTATTTATCAGGGCGTTCGCAGGCACGCTCGGAGTGCTTTGCAACTTTTACGCCATAGACCGTATGGTGCTTTCCGACGCGTCAATGCTCAACAAAATGTCCCCGTTCTTTGTAATTATCTTCTCCTTTATCTTTCTTAAAGAAAAGCTCACCGTCTTTCAGGGGGCAATGGTCGCGGCAGCTTTTGCAGGCAGCCTTTTCATAATCAAACCAAGCTTTTCAAACGTCGATATTTTCCCTGCGTTTATGGGATTCTTAGGCGGAATGGGCGCGGGACTTGCCTACACCTGCGTAAGATACCTCGGTCAGCATGGGGAAAAAGGACCTTTTATCGTTGCATATTTTTCGGCGTTTTCCTGCATTGTCTGCCTGCCGTTTATGATATTCAATTATAAGCATATGGAGATGTGGCAGATACTCTGTCTGCTCGGAGCGGGCGCGGCGGCTGCCGGCGGTCAGTTCTCCATAACCGCCGCTTATACATACGCTCCTGCCAAGGAGATCTCCATTTACGACTACTCCTCTCTGATATTTACCACTATCCTCGGATTCTTTATGTTCGGCGACGTCCCCGACGGCTGGAGCTTTCTTGGTTACGGTATTATTATTCTGATGGCTGTGCTTAATTTTATCTATAATTCAAAAAGCAGCGAACAGGACGGTGCATAACAGCCGCACAGCAATATAATAAAAAAGCGAACCCCGGAAAGCCGATAAGCCTCCCGGGGAAATTTTTTGCATATTCTTGAAATTACTTTCCGGCTGCGATAAATCTCTTGAGTTCGCCGACATTCAGACACTTCTCAACGGCGACTTCCATAGAGATCCTTTTCTCGCGAACGAGCTTTGCAAGCTCCTGATCGAGCGTCTGCATTCCCACGTTCTTACCTGTCTGCATTGCTGAACCGATAAGGTGGACTTTGTCGTCACGGATCATAGCCTTGATGTTATCGGTAGCGTTGAGTATTTCGCAGCAGGCTACACGGCTCGTACCGTCAAGAGTACGGCAGAGCGTCTGTGTGCAGATACCTACCAGAACGGACGCAAGCTGAGTTCTGATCTGGTGCTGCTGGTGAGCAGGGAAAACGTCGATGATACGGTCGATAGTGGACGCGGCGTCGGTGGTGTGCAGGGTACTCATAACAAGGTGTCCTGTTTCAGCGGCGGTTACCGCGGCTTCGATAGTTTCAAAGTCACGCATTTCTCCGACGAGTATGATATCAGGGTCTTCACGGAGCGCCGCACGCAGAGCCATTGAAAAGCTCGGAACGTCGGGGCCTATTTCTCTCTGGTTTACCATACATCTTTTATGTGCGTGCATATACTCGATAGGGTCTTCGACGGTGATGATATGCGCCGATTTATGTATATTTACATGGTCGATCATAGCCGCAAGCGTTGTGGATTTACCTGAACCGGTAGGACCCGTAACAAGCACCAGTCCACGGGGACGCATTGCAAATTCTGCCAGCACGGGAGGAAGATCAAGGTCGGTAAGGGTCGGAATATCGTTTCTCAGCAGACGGATAGCGATAGCCGTATTTCCCCTCTGACGGTATACGTTGACACGGTGACGGAATCCTCTGGAAGATACGAAAGTAAAGTCCGTATCAATGTGATCCTTTATCTGCTGTCTTTGTTTGTCGGTACACATATCCTCACAGATCTGGAGTATGTCGATCTCCGTCATATCGGGATAAGATGAAAGCTTTCTGAGATTACCGCCCTGTCTTACGATAGGGGGGATACCTACAGTGAAATGCAGGTCGGAGCAGCCCAGCGCTCTGGATTCGTCGAGAATTTTGTTGATATCTACTGACATTGTAAATATACCTCCATAACTTTATTTTTATTAATGTACTGCTCCGGTACATCAGGAGCAATACCAAGATCCGAGTTCATTAAACCGCATATGTAACACGGATAAGCTCGCCGATAGACGTTACGCCCTCCTGAACAAGCTTTGAAACGTTATCTCTCAGCAGCAGGCAGCCCTGTTCCTTAGCAAGCTCCTGTATCTCGTCAGCCTTTGCGCCGGAGGTTATGAGCGATGCCATTTCAGGTGTTGACAGCAGGATCTCATGGATAGCCGTTCTGCCTTTATAGCCCGTATTGTTGCACTTGCCGCAGCCGCCTGCATCGTATACCATTATAGAATGGTCGATACCCATAAGCTCGTTTTCCTCATCGGTGGAAAGCCTCGGTTTCTTACACTCGGGGCAAAGCACCTTTGTAAGACGCTGCGCCACTATACCGATAAGCGAAGTCGCGACCATATACGCCTCAACGCCCATATCCACAAGACGCGTAACTGTAGACGCCGCGTCGTTGGTATGCAGTGTCGACAGCACCAAGTGTCCCGTGATAGCGGCACGGATAGCGATCTCGGCAGTTTCGGCGTCACGCATCTCACCGACCATTATGATGTCAGGGTCCTGACGAAGGATAGAACGCAGCGCGGCATCGAATGTCATACCGGCTTTATCGTTTATCTGGCACTGATTGATATTAGCTATCTTCTTTTCTACAGGGTCCTCAACGGTGATAACGTTAAGATTGGGCTTTGCGATCTCACCGAGCGCGGCGTAAAGGGTGGTAGATTTACCTGAACCGGTAGGACCTGTAACAAGTATAACGCCCTGCGGAACTTTAAGGCAGGAAACGAATCTTTCATAGTTGTAGTCGGTCATACCGAGATCCTGTATACGTCTTACCGATTCGTCGCCTGCAAGGATACGCAAAACGACTTTTTCGCCGTAGACCATAGGAAGATTGGATACACGGAGATCGACTGTCGTTCCGTCAATGACCTGCGACATACGGCCGTCCTGCGGTATTCTCTTTTCTGCGATATTCATACCGCTGAGTATCTTGAAACGCGTTACGAGCGCAACGTGGAGCGCGGGAGAAAGGGTCATCAGCTCGACAAGGTCGCCGTTTACACGGATACGTACCTTTGTGATATTTGCAAACGGCTCGATATGTATATCCGTTGCGTCCTTACGGAATGAGTTTTCAACGATAGCGGTCGCAAGCTTAACGATAGGCGCGTTTTCAATTCTCTCCTCGGAAACGTTTTTCAGATCCTCAAGGCTGAGCTCCTCTTCCTTTTCCTTTGTAGCCGCCTCGACCACCGAGCTTACCTGATCGGCGGAGTACATTTTTCCTATCGCCCTGTTGATAGCGCCCTTTGTCGCGACAACGGGGATAATATCATAGCCCGTCAGTACTCGGAGGTCTTCGGTTATGTAGTAGTTTGCCGGATCGTTTGTCGCAACGGTAAGGCGGTTGCCTTTAAGGTCTACCGCAATTACGCTGTACTTTCTCGCAGTTTCTTCAGGTATCTTCTTGATGATGTCGGGCATAAGCGCGGCGTTGTCGAGGTCTATATACTTCTGCCTCAGACTTTCCGCAAGGCACTTTGCAACGTCTACATCTGAAACGAATCCCATTTCAATAATGACGTCGCCTATCTTATGCTTAGTTTCCTTCTGCTTGTCGAGAGCCTGTTTGAGCTGTTCTTCGGTGATAAAGTTCTTCTCGACCAGATAATCTCCTATTCTTACGACTTTCATAAAAAACTCCTTCTCCGCAGAAAAAAAATACTTAACAGCGCACTGTCAGCTGCGGACGACAGACCGCTGCCGGAGATGTTCTCCGCCAAAGATACCGCCGCAATGCTCTCTCTTCACAAAAAAAGCCAAAAGCACTTGTATTCGGCGAAAATATATGTTAAAATAGTAGTTGTCAGATAAATGATCGTTAAGGAGGTAAGACACTTGGGTACACAATATTACGTTTACATCGGTGTCATTTATGTGTTCGTGTTCCTATTCGGGGCGTGCGTGGGCAGTTTTCTGAACGTCTGCATTTACCGCCTGCCGAAAGAGGAATCGCTGATAAAGCGCAATTCGCACTGTATGACCTGCGGCGAACCGATAAAGCGCCGCGACCTCATACCGATAATCAGCTGGTGCATACTTAGGGGAAAATGCCGCAGCTGCGGTGCAAGGATCTCTCCTCGCTACACCGTGGTGGAGCTGCTTAACGCCCTGTGCTGGCTTTTTGTGGCATGGCGTATGGACGTGCTGCTCAATCCCGCAAAGTTCCTGCTGACCGCCCTGCTTTTCTCGGCGCTGATCGTGGTGTTCTTTATGGATTGGGACACGCAGCTGATCTCGAATTATGTGGTGATCTTTATTGCGGTGATCGCCGTCGTGCAGATAATACTTTTCCACGGCGAGTATGACGTCACGATCAAGTCGCACATTATCGGGGCTTTTGCAGTCAGCCTGCCGCTCCTCATAATCGAGCTTGCCAGCAAGGGCAGGGCAATGGGGCGCGGTGACGTTTATCTCATGGCTGCCGCCGGACTGTTCCTCGGTTTGCAGAACATACTTGTCGCGCTGTTTATCGGATTGATAACCGGTTCGATCGCCGGACTTATCATCAAGTACCGCACGGAAAAGTCAGTATTCGCATTCGGACCGTGGCTTTCGCTCGGTATCGCAGCGGCTGCCGTCTACGGAAACGAGCTTGCCGAGCTGTATATGAAATTCACGGGACTTGACGAAATACTTGCCGGATAACGCGCGGCTCAGACTTTGTGGTTCTGAATGAGTTGAATAATATGTATCCGTCCTTGCGGCGGATATTTTTCTGCCCGAAGGCGTGATGTTTGTGTTTTATCTGCTCAAAAAATCCTCTTAACTGAGTTTATTCGGTTAAGGGGATTTTTTCAGCAAGCGGCAGAACTGCCGCTTGTGAAGTTAGGTTAGTCCGTAGCTCGAGAAATGTCAACAATATAACTTGAAGAATCAGTAATAATCTCAGATTCAAAAGTCAATTGGAAAGTTATTGTCGCGTCTCTACCACCAGTCAACTGAGATGCAGGTATTCTACAATAAACAGTACGCATATTTGGATAATTTCCACTCTTAAGATTATCTATGCCCCAACATCCGTATCCTTCTTTAAATTTAATAGGTGTGGTAAGTGCAACTATATAGTCGTCATTTGAGGATAGATCACCTGTATTTTTAATATTAATTAAAATCTGTCCACTTGCATCCCCCCCTTTATTTACACTTGATAAACTTGCTGTGATATTCGTAGGTGCAGGAGGAGTACTGGTAAATACATAATTGTTATTTTTAAAATAGTACCAATATTCATTAGGTGAATCCGGAGTTATTGTATTACCTCTGAATTCTACTTTGTAGTAATCGGAAGTGAACTCAATTTCAAACGTAGTACCATCCGGAATTTCCTTAGAAACAATTTGTGTCTGTTCATTGTTATGTTCATCATTAGCTAAAGTATACTCTGCACCGTTATAAATGTACTTAACGGGGTCAGGATGTGAGTTACCGCCGGAACGAACAACTATTTGTCCCCAAGCATTGTTTTGCTCATTAAATCCATTTATAAAATGAATAGTTACTTTATCTGCAGGGGGTTTAGGTTCAGTCACCGCTTTGAAAGTAACAGGCTTTATATGAGCCACACATACATCTCCGGAGTGATATAATGAATTATCAGCCGGATCGCTGTCAAGATCCCAACCTTTAAAGAGCTGATCGCTCGGAACTGCCGGGATAGTGTCAATAATATTAAATGTAGATGTTATAGCATCACCGCTGCCATAATCATCATATTCCACATACTGAACAGCGAACAAAGCATTTTCCGTATCAAAATACTTTACCTCAAGCAATTCCTCACACAGCGGAACAAATTCAAATCCCTCTGCCGTAATGGAAACATCCTTGTAAGACTTTGAGTTATCGGACTTCAGCACCCAATCAAGGAACTTATAATTCTCAGGTACATTGCTGGGAGGTCCGGGGTATGGCATGATCGTACCGTCCTGAACAGACAGCGTCTTGAAAACAGTAGTGCCGTCCATCTCGTAAAGCGTTACCGTATGCGGATTATAATTAGAATCCGGCTGATAGTACGCAAAGAAGGTGACGTCGTTATTTACTACATAATTCTTAATTTCATCTGCCGTATAAACATTACCGTCGTCGCACTTCCATACAGGTGCAAGATAACCTGCCTGCGCAGTAAGAGTAGGTATACCCGAGATCTTGTTGCCGGGAACTACCATAGTCGACGCAATGATAGATCCGGGATTTACCGGAGAATCAGCGGCATACTGGAATGTTACGCTATACTTAACGCTGTCGGCAGAAGTTTTCTTATCAAAGAAAATATAGGTATACTTGTTGTCGCTGTTGGCAGTATCATAATATACCTTCTGCTGTTCGGTGCTGTAACCCGTGGCATCTGCAAGATTCTCCTGCGGATACTTCGTGTAATCAGGTGCAACCGAAAAGTCAACGAAATCATTGACTCTGAAAGGATCTTCAGGCTTAACGTTTATGTTTACAAGATCGATAGAGGACTCAGCCTTATACCTTGTCTTTGTAAACGAATAAGTACCGCCGTCATAAACGGGTTCATAAGTATCAAGCGAAACGTCAAGATTCCATTTCTTGTCTTCAGCACTTCCGTTTATCTGTGCGCTTATATCAAATTTGAACTTGCCGTATTCATCAACGCCCAGAGCGACCTGTGAATTGTCAAACGACAGACCGTCCGTATTGATATTGTCTATGCGGATAATACAGCCGGTGCAGCCCATTCTCTTCTGTGCGGTATCATTGTCATCGCCCGAATAATCCTTTTCGCTGTAGCCGCGCAGATTATTGTTGTCGATGATGATACAGCTCTTATAGATAGTACTGCTTCCGCCCAGCATACCGTTATTCACCTTAGGTACGCCGACATAATCTTTCAGGACAAGCATATTCGTGGCATATTTAAGGTTTTCGTCAAGATAATCTATCATTGCCGAACCTGTCTGGTTAGTTTCCACAATAGCCTCGGCAGAACTGTACGACTCATTAGCAGGGCGGATAATATTGAGTATCGCGCCCATTATGATACCGAAGATCGTAACAACGACTATCAATTCGACAAGAGTAAAACCGGGCTGATTTTTAGTTGTCTTTAAATTTTTCAATCAGATACCCTCCTTACTTACTATTCCGAATCCGCGTCGGGGTCATCCGGAGGCAGTGCATCAAGAGATGCTTCATATTCTGCCTGATTTAAATATTCGTCTCCGCCATTGTAATGGATAACCACAAATCCCGTCTTGTTTCCTTCCGCATCGACTTCAAGGAATTTCTCAAAATCAGTACTTGTGAACTTGTGATCGTTCTCGGTCATGATGTGATCGTCGGTATAAAGATCTCCATTCTCGCTGAAACCGAATATATCGGTCTGTCCCGCAGTAACAACTATACCAAACTCAGCTTTGCCGCCTGTGGGAGTGTTGACGAGCATTTCATTTCCCGCGGTATTTGAATTGACGTCAAAGAATCTTCCGCCGACAGTTTCAGGAGTGTTGACATATTGCAGCATATCCGTTCCGGAGTCGTTGTAATACCTTATCCAGTATATTCCTTTAGTCGGATCGGGCTTGATATCAAGAGAACCGCTGTCAAAGAATTTGAGCTGATAAGAAGTACCCTTCTGATAGTTATTGCGCTTTGCTTTAAAGCCGTTAGTCTTTGTTTCCCAGACTATACCGCCGCCAAAATCGGCTTTAAGCGTAAACTGATTTGAATTTGTTCCGGCAGCGTTGTTTTTATTTACTTTCAGATCATAAACTTCATATGTTTTATGATCGTTATACTGAGCGGCATCGACTGCCTGAGCGTGCATTTCCTTGTCGCGGTTATAGTTGTTCGCGTTCGATCTGCTTGCGAACACCGCCGTTGTAACGAACATACTTGACATTACGCCGAGCAGCGCCATTGCAACGATTATCTCGACAAGGGTCATACCGCTTTCATTCTTAACGATTTTTTTCAATGCATATCTCTCCCTTCTCAGGATCAATAATGATCATATCTGTTAAGTGTATATCCGGTTGCCGTGTCGTCCTTTGCTCCCTTTGCAGCAGCAAGCATTGAAGTTGAAGATGGTTTCTGGAAAACATAGAATGCCGTGTTTTTGTTGTTGAACTTGCCGGCAATAACTACGCCGATATGCAGTACGCCAAGAGTGTTTCCACTTTCACCGACCGTCATGGTATTTCCGGTAGAATCGGCAACATTCAGGCTGACACCGTTGGTTTCAATGATCCAATTTGCCTGAGGTGCGTAAACGCTTGCCTGTATCAATCCGGCATTAGGAGCGGTAAATGTTGTTCCTTCACCGAGCAGGAATACGATATTTCCGCGCTCAGGTCTGTAAGCATTCGGCAAATCAACTTCAGATGAGTTAAGTATAAAAGTATTCTTAGGAGTTACAGCTGCCAAAGCACTCTTAGAAGCAAGCAATTCCGAAGACTCATACATACGAATATAGGTATTATAATCAAGAACCATGAACTTTTCGATCTTGATATCGCAGGCGGTCGAACCGGTGTGCTGAGATTTACCGGACGCATCAAGACCGGTGAGCTGAATGTCCTTGCCGGAATCGGATACGATATAACAATTGTACTTATGCTCTCGTGTTGCCTCGTTAAATTCAGAAGTATTTCTGACTATTATCGCCGGACTCCATTCACTTCCAAGTGAAAGTCCGCCTTGAAGCATAATTACAATATCCTTAGAAGCATCGGTAACTTCGACAAGTAACTTTCCGCCATTCTTTAACTTATCAATATTTGAACTTGTAAACTTACAGCTTTCAGTGATCTTTGCGACATAATGGCTTTCAACGTCTTCCTCTACGCCGTCATTATTTATATCTGCTTTGTCCTTAACGACAACATCGCCGCTGCTTGCATTCAGAATCGAGCCAACCGTTTTGGTAATAGTACCATCATAGAAACCGAGATATTTATTCTTAATAGTTGAAATACCGGGGTCATTACTTACAAAGAAATCTTCCGGGAAATATACATACTCATTGGTTTTCAGAGGCAGTTCAGGTCTTGAATCTCTGCCCGCCTTGGAGAAAGTAGCATTGTCAAAAATTTCTCCGCCGCATTGAATACGATCTTTTCCGGTAATAGTTGAGCCGGCTGCTACATAAATATTGCCGTCAACTTTAAGTCTCACAGTATCTGCATCTACTGTAAGATTACCCTCAACAAAGAGATCGCCATGTACTATAAAATCGCCGCCATTGGGCTTGATGTAAAAACTGCCGTCATATATGCTATTTGTCTTATAGCAATACAGATTACCATATTGTTCATAGCTGTTAGATGTCATCTCTAACTTAGAGCAGAAAACATCAATTTCAAGAGGTGTACCATCAGAAGCGAGGTTTCCTATCTTAGGGTGACCACCACCTAATTGTAATAACTGACCAACATTTACGTAGTTATAACCGTCTCCGCGTATCATGGTAGTATCGATCGTCAGATCATTACTTGAATTTAACAAATTTTCAGAAATAGTTACCGAAGTACCCTTTGTCGGGTCTGTAAGACTCGGTCTGAGACCTATACGGGTCTTTGTATCATTTTTAAGCGAACCCTGCATAAGATAGCTGCCGTAAACTGTAGTATTATTTGTAAAGTTGTAGACCTTTCCGGTAGATTCATCAATACAAGCCATATCTCCGACAACGTTCAGGTTATCATATGTGGCATCGCCGTTGCCTGTAATTTCGATCGTATTGGTGTAATCGGCTGTCTTGTTTTTGCTCTGTGTCGCGATATGAGCCGCAACGGTCTGTTCCTCGCCAAGGTAATTAGCCGTGCAGGTAACAACGATATTTGTCGAGCTGCCGGCTTCCCTTGCGACCGTTATCGTACATGTACCCATATTCTCGGTATTATCGGTTCTGCCGTTGATCTGAACATTGGTCGTAGTACCCTTGCCGCCGTTAGCATCGGCAAGCTTTTCAAGATCCTCGATGGCTTTTATCTGATCAGCCAACTTGGCAGGATCATTTGTAGGATTTGCCGTTGTGTTTTCAATATTGGCAATGAAACTTTCCAGAGTCGTCGATGCGGTAAGGTAAGCCTGATTCTCTCTGTAGTTTTCGTGTGTCGTCTGCTGGTTAAGACCTACAAAGAACACTATAGAGGACATAAGAATCGACAGCATCAGCATTACCGCCAGCGCAGTCATCAGAACTACGCCGCGCTCATTTGCGCGCATTTTCCCTTTCTCCATAATAACCACCTTTCATAATTTGCCTCGGTCTGCGAAAATGCTGCGGACGTCCGATCCCGATCAACCGAACGTCTTTCTCCGGCTGCATTTTCCGCGATGTCTAAATAAAAATTTTAATTAAATCATAACACTTTTCGGTAGGGGGCATTTTTCAGCCCTCTACCTACTTTTAAGTGCTATAAATTACTCGTCAGCCTCGGACGATTCGTCCTTTTCGTCGTCCTTGCTCTCATCGGCTGCTTTATCGTTGTCTGCGTCCTCCTCGAGCGGATTCTTCAGCTCAGGCATCATCATAAGCACCATCTGCATAGTACCCTCGACGTTGTCCGCATTTACATCTGTAATATTGCAGTTGGTAACGACAAGGCTCTTTTCGGTATTTGTAGTCAGCTTGTCAAGGAAGTTCTGGAGATCCTCGAGTTTGCAGTTAAATCCGAAGTTTACCGAATAGCTGGGGACTGTCACTGATACTACCGCCGTACCGTCCGCATTTGCGTCTGCCGCGGTATCGGTCGGAGTTGCTGCTCCGTCAAGCGGTCTCTGTGCAAGCTCGTCTATAGGAGTCTGCATTTCGGTCGTGTTGGCTACGATCGCCTGAAGTACTACGGACGAATAAGCCGAGATCGTCAGGCTGTCATTGGTGATGTTATCCGTATCGAGCAGATTATCGATCGTTTCACTGACTTCGTCGGTAGTAAGCTTTGAGTAGAAGTTTGAGCGTATCTCGGTAACTTCGTCGTAAGCCTTTTCTACTCTGTTAGGAAGATCTTCGTCGTCCTTTACCTGTTTCTGTTTCTGATCGAGCTCTACCGTCTTGGTATTCAGCTCTTTCTTTGCAGTGTCAAGATCCTCAAACGCCGGTTTGATAAACAGCATTATGCCGGCGACCCATACCAGAATTACAAGTACCGCTATCAAAAGTACTTTATCACGATAATTAAGTTTCATCTTCTGCCACCTCGCTATTCAAATAAAGCTGTAAGGACGTAATAATAACCGGATCGTCGTCCGTACCCGTACCGGTATATCCTGTAAAGGTAACGTCCTTGAAGAAGTTAAGCGCCTTGATAGACTTAACAAATTCAGGAGCCTGTAACTGTCCGTCCACCTGAACATCGGTAATGGTGACCATCGCCTGATTTTCGTCATATGTAAAGCCGGTGTAGTTTACCTTGCCTTCAGACGAGCCCATTGCCTTATTGATCTGTTCAAATACCTGTTTTTTGAGGAGCGGCAGATTCTGGAGGATATTTCTCGCACCCTCGACCTGCGTCTTATACTCATTGATTATTTCAAGACCGTTGTGGAGTATCAGGTTCTCCGCTATGACCTTATCGCACTCTTCGATATTCTTGTTGGTCTTGTCAATATCCTTGCGGACGCTCTTTTCACTCATTCCGATAAAGAGCGAAACTGCCGCAATGGCTATTGCCGACGCCGCCACGATAACACCTGCGGTTATCATAAGCGAATTAAGACCTTCGCTCGACTTACCTGTCGCGGTATCGACTTCAAGGAGGTTGATACGCTCGGTCTGCTTGTTTCTTCTGTAGAGAGCGCCGATAGCGTTTGCAAATACGGTAAACTCGAAGTTTTCATATCCGGTTATCTGCTGAGTAGGAACTCCGAGCAGCGACGCCTTGATCTCCATACCGTCCAGTGAGTCGACAAGCTTGATGTAGTCATCGATCTTACCGTAAAGTATTACGTTTTCAAGTCCCGGGCCGCCTCTTGCCTTGTTGAACTGTTCCATTCTGAATATGTTTTCATTCAGAGCCTCGATTATGTAATCCTCGGAATCATATTCCTCGGGGTCGATCGGAACGTATCTCGCGAATGCCATCTGACCGTTTTCAAAAAGGGTAAGTCCCAGAAACGCGCTGTCGAGCTGGCAGACCAGCAAAGGCATTTTTTCCATATTGCTCTTGTCCGCCAGAACGATCCTCGAGATCGAGTTACAGCTGATATTAACTGATTTAAGGTTGATGCTCATAATGTTGAACAGTTTTCTGAAAGCCTCAACGATCGAGCTGGGGCAGGCGGTGGCAAGCACCTTCACCGCTCCGGGATTTTCCTCTCCCGCCTCTCCTACTACAGTGTATGAGATCGAGTAATCGTCCGTGATACCCATTTCCTGGCTCATATGGTTCTGGACCATGGTGAGGAATTCGTTTCCCTTAGCCTTGGGGACTACCAGTTCCTTGAACACGATGTTGCTGGAGGAGAAAGTCACGATAGCTTCCTTGTCCATCATAACTTCAGCTTTGAGGTTGGTCACCAGTACGTCTGCCAGACCGGAAAGGTTGATGACCTCGCCGTTGAGGATCATATCCTCCGGCACTTCGACCGAGAGAGATTTTTCGATCCTGATCTTTCCGGCAGAGTTGTCGCCTTTTACAATGTTGATTTGTCTATCCGAAATATCAAAAGACAGCATTTATTATTCACTCCATTCAATTATTATGTACTTTTTATCAGGTATTTTCGATACCCTCCATACCGCCGTACAGCATCGGGAAGATACCCGCAAGACAAAGACCTATCGCAAGACCCATTATGATTATCATAAGAGGTTCCATCAGACCTACCAGTCTTTCAACTGCGGAGTCCGCTTCTTCCTCGTAGTAGTCGGCAGTCTTTTCAAGGATCTCGTCAAGAGCGCCGGACTCTTCACCTACATAGATGATGGAGCAGAACATACCTTCAAATATTTCCGTTCTCGTAAGGGACTGTGACAGCGGCGCGCCCTGCTTAACTTCATCGACTACCTGTATAAAGCATTTGTCAACGTATCTGTTGTTAAGTATCTTTGACGCACGCTCGAGGCACTCGACCATCGAGATACCGCTCGAATAAAGGGAGGAAAGCGTTCTTGCAAATCTTCCTTCGTAGATCTTTACCATAAGCGGACCGACCGCCGGCATCTTGATCTTCACCCTGTCGAACCAGAGTCTTACGGAATCGACCTTCAGCGCGTATATCCAACCGAATATGATAACGACCACCGCGCCGACAAGCACATACCATCTGTCCTTTACGAAGTCGCTGAAATCAAACAGCGCCTTTGAAAGGGCGGGCATTTCGTCCTCGGACATCATTCCTGCGAACTGCGGCATTATGAAAGTAAACATACCGATTACCATTACAACGCAGAGCACACCCAGAATGATAGGATAAGTCATCGCGCTTTTTACCTTGTTGTTCAGCTTGTTGGTATTTGCGTAATAATCGCTCAGACGCTGCATTGTAAGGTCGAGCGTACCGGAAGTCTCTCCGGCGTCTACCATACTTATAAAGAAGTCGGGGAACGTGCCTGCACGCTGCGTAAGAGCCTCGGTCAGCGTCGAGCCCTTGTTTACGTCCTCATAAACTCCGAGCCATGTCTCCTTCGCGCCCTTGTTTTCCTCTTCTTTATAAAGGATATCGAGAGCCTTTACTATCGTAAGTCCCGAAGACATCATTGCCGCCAACTGTCTGCAAGAGAAAGCAAGCGCTTTCGTCTTGAACTTATAGGCGTTCTTTCTTCCTCCGCCCAAAGCTTCGCTGTAACTGATACAGAACAGTCCCTGTTCGTGTATTTTTTCCAGCACCTCCTGCGCGTCTTCCGCCTCCATGGTACCTTTTACGGTCTTACCGGAAGTATCCTTGGCAACGTAGGTAAAATTTTTCATTTTTCTGGTTACACCTCCACTATATAACACGTTCCGTTCTCGCAAAACGCATTTTTTTAATTATAACATTTTTCACTAAAATAATCAAGAAAAAAATGAACGATTTTTAATTATTAATTGACAAAATATCACGGTCAATTTTATTAAATTTCCACAAAGACCAAATGTTCTCCACTGAATATCACGCTTATGACTGCTCCGTTTCCTCACCGTCGGCATCGCCGTCCGCCTGTGCGCTGTGATCCGTCTGACGAAGTATCACAGGGTGTTTTTTAGCGTAAGCTTTAAAGGAGAGTACATACATCGCGAGCAGTATCGCAAGCATTAGACCTATGCCGACTGCCGCGCTCAGGGTATATTCAAGACCGATACCTTCATACAGCCAGCGGTCGGTGAAGTAAGCGTACTCATAAAAAACCGCTCCCTGACCGTCCTTTGCAAAGGAATCGCGGAAGATGGCAGGAATAAAGTAGACCATAAGCATAATTATAAGCGTTATCGAAACGTTCACGGCGCTCCACTGTTCATAAGCCGCATGGCGTTTGCCGTCGTCAAAGAAAAGGACTGCCATAAAAATGAGCATAATCAGCCAGCCTGCGAACGAACCGCAGTTGCGGTCGGTGAAAAAGTCGTTCAGACCCGTCATTGAATCGGGTACGAACGATGCTAAAAGCGGAAAGAGTATCCTGCCGCAGACAGCGGCAAAAAACACAAGAACGATCATTATTCCCACTCTTGCCAACGTATAGAGCAAAAATTTCAGAGAATCCATAAAACGACCTCCGGCTGCCGGTACTTTATAACTAAAAACATTATAACACAATTTTTTTACAATTACAATACCTTAGGCGAATTTTTTTATAATTTTATATCCCCTCGATCTTTTTACCGAAAATATATTCACAGAAAATTAAGAAAATTCCGTTTTGCCTGATATTTACTTTTTTATACTATAATTATATAATGTTTTTAAGAACACTATATTTTTTCGTAAAAAGGGGTGTGAGGATATGAATATTTATCTCTACGGAATGATATGCATTTCAAACAGCTATCTGCTCGAAGAATTTCCCACTCCTGACCGTTACAGTGAAATACTTGAAAGCTATCGCTTTCCGGGCGGAGAAACGGGCACCTGCGCCGCGATACTTTCCGCGCTGGGCGCGGACGTTGTAATTGACGGCACACATATCGGCGGAGAATGTGAAAACTTTGTCAGGGATTTTTACTCACTGCGCGGCGTTGACACTTCCCTGCTCCGCTATGACAGGGATATGCCCCCTCTGGAAGATCACATTATCATTTCGGGGGACATACGCACTCCGATGGGCAGTTTCGGTAAATTCTATTCCGACTCATACAGCACGGGCAAAAAACATTGGAATATGCCGCACGAGTCTGCGATCATAAGGTGTGACGCGGCAGCCGCAGACCCCTATTTCGGAGAGGATTCCGAGCTTGCTGCAAGTCTTTGCGTAAAGCACGGAAAGCCGTATGTCACTATCGACTGCAAGCACGACAGCTTTATACACCGCAGCTCGGCGGTATCGGTAATATCGGGCGAAGAGGCAGTGCGCAGCTATCCCGATATAAGTCGTGAGGAGCTTTTTGAGATGTTTGCCGAAAACACGGAAGGGCTTACCATTATCACGAACGGCTCAGGGCGGTTTATCTACGGCAGAAAAGGCGAAAAGCCGAAATACTTCGAGCCGTACAGGGTGAATGTTGCAAGCACTCTCGGAGCGGGCGACAGTTTTAAGGCAGGCTGCGTTTACGCTCTGGCAAGCGGTCTTGACGATGAAAAGCTCGTAAGCTTTGCCGCCGCCTGCGCCGCGGCAGCTATCTCGCGCTATCCTATGCAGCTTTATCCGCCTGATATGGAGCAGATACAAAAGCTTATGGCACTGCGGAAATGATACTATATAATAATAAATAAATACATAAACACGAAAGGAAAGATAGGTCATGGACAAATTCAAGAAAGAAACCACCATCAAAAGGCTGGAAAGGACAGCCGAAAATCTGCGGAAGAACAATATGGAGGCTTTTATCGCCGCCGACCGTGAGGAGGCTTACCGCATAGTCGAAGGTATACTCAAACCGAACGACGTTATTTCCTGCGGAGGCTCGGTAACTCTTGCCGAATGCGGTATCGACAAGCTTATGAGCAGCGGACGGTACAGATTTCTCGACCGTTCAAAAGCCGCAGACAGGGAGGAAACGGAGGAGATATACCGCAAGGCATTTTCGGCGGACGTTTATCTTACTTCCGCGAACGCCGTCACCGAAAACGGAGAGCTTTACAATGTAGACGGCAATTCCAACCGCGTCGCCGCCATCTGCTACGGACCTAAAACCGTCATTTTCGTAGTCGGCTGCAACAAGCTCGTTGCTACGGTAGAGGACGCGGTAAAGCGCGTAAAGACTCACGCCGCTCCTCCCAATGCGGCAAGGCTTTCCTGCCCCACTCCCTGCGCCGCGACGGGTGAATGTATTTCTCTGAAAAACGGAGGAGATATGCCCTCCGGCTGCCGCAGCGAGGGAAGAATATGCTGCAATTATGTAGTTTCCGCGTGGCAGCGTCACCCCGGCAGATTCAAGGTCGTTCTTGTGGCGGAGGAACTCGGGTTCTGACCATGGAAATCAATTTTTGATTTCCGGAGAAGTCAGAACGCTACGCTTTTAAGAGGTAAGAGGTCAGACAAGGAGCGCCTACGGCGCATATTTTAAAATATTATTCCGCTTTGCAGAATTTTTTCTTGCTTCTTGTCTCTAAAAATCTTGTTTCAGGAGATTAATTTTGTAAAAATTGATTTACGTGAAATGTCTTGGCGTTCTATATGGATTTTTGCAGGCTGTTATTCCAAATATGGGGATAGCAGCCTTAATTTCCGCTTTGATATTCCGCAAACGCTTGACATTATTAAGAAAATATGATATGTTTAAATCAGTTATATACTGATCGACATTTAAAATTACAGAGGAGTTTTTAAAATGGGATTATTAGACAAACTGAGACAGAAAAATACATCAAGACCCAAAGAGCCGCTTGCAGCTGATCAAAATCGTCCACTTATGTCGGGCGAGATAGAAAAAGAAGGCTCGATGATAATGTCGGTGCCGTTTGACGACAGCCTGCTTGACGACATTTCCGTACTTCTCGATAAGCTGATGTCATTTGAGCAGATCGAAGTGGTCTATAAAAAAACTATGTCATTCGGCGATAACAACGAGGGATTTGAGGTCTGCTTTAATTATAACAATGAGGAGCTTGTCATTCAGGTAAAAATTGATCTTTGCGACACTTCAAATTATGTAAATCTTAACAGACAGCCTCTTACGCCGGAGGAGGAAAATACCCTTATGACAGCGCACCGCGTACTTAACACCAGAATGTTCTTCGGGCAGGACGCTATGAGCTCTTTCCATTTGCAGATAAAGCTGCTTTGCGCTATGATCGAACGCCCAGCGGCGCTTGTCGATATAAGCAGTCTGAGAGTGTTCAGCGGAAGATGGGCAAGAATGACAGCCGCCTCCTCCGTTCCGCCTGCACCCGAATACCTGTTTGTGATCCACGCGGTAAATGACGACGGCAAAAAAGATGAAGTGTGGCTGCATACCCACGGTCTTAACCGCTGCGGATCTATCGAACTGGAAATACTTCGATCAGATCACAAAAACTGCAATAATCACGGCACTGTAATCAACACAATGGCTTCAAGGATAATTACAAAGGAAAAGCTGCCGGCGGAATATGAGCCTGTATGGTGTGCGGAACTTGAAGGCGGCATACCGCTTGTGATAACGTGGCTGTCATGGCAGCGTGCCTTGACAATGTACAACAAAAGCCTGCTCGGCGGTATAGACGACCGCGGCGATGATCACGGCGGAGCGTCGGGTGTTATATACGTTTACGCTTCTGAAGATGACGCGGAAGATCATCTGCTTTCTAACATTGACATATATAACGATATACTTGCGGCTAATCCTCTGCTTATGCTTACCTCTGAGGAAACGGAACGTATGAGCAGGCTCGCGGCAGAACGGATAGAGTATTTTAAAAAGTTGTTTGCACAGTATTCCGAAACGGAAAGATTTGCCGCCCTTATCAAGGTCGGTCTTGAAGTCGACGACGAATACAAAAACGGTTCTATGAGAGTACACTGCTGGTTTGAGGTAACGGAAATGAACGACAATTACTTCAACGGCGTACTTACTCACGAAACTTTTTATATAAAGGATCTGCATAAGGGCAGCGAATGTCAATGTACGTTTGACGATATAACCGACTGGGCGGTTTTTATGAACGGTGCAAAGATAACCCCCGATAATGTATACTTACTTGAACAATAGGATAAAGGCTGATGTTTTGGGGTTGTGATGTTTCCCCCCAACGGGGGAATAATAATAATTTTGCTAAACTGAGCGCAATATAATTATAAGACTAAAACCGCTCATAAAATTGATCTCCCAAAAACATGAGTTTTAGAGACAAGAAGCAAGAAAAAAGTCTGCAAAGCGGAATAAATAATATTTTAAAATATGCGCCGCAGGCGCTCCTTGTCTTACCTCTTACCTCTTAAAAGCGTAGCGTTCTGACTTCTTAAAATCAATAGTAGAATTTACTTTGGGAATTTACAGATCGCTTGCACATTGCTCCGCAACAACACCGCGGCTTGACAATCTGCCTTTACTATGGTATAATGTATACGTTGAGCGTATTTCTGCGCTTAACGGCATAATAAGATTTTCTTTAAAATGGAAGGCAGATGATTGTACGATGATAAACAATTCAGCAAGAAATATGCTATACGAGCAATTTGTCAAGAACAACTACATCAACCCTAAGCTTTACGAAAAACATATTGTAAAAAGAGGTCTGAGAAACTCCGACGGTACAGGCGTTATCGCAGGTCTCACAAACATCTGTAACGTTCACGGCTACATAGTTGACGAGGGCGAAAAGAAACCTATAGAAGGTCAGCTTATCTACCGCGGCTACAACATAAAAGATATTATTTCAAACGCCGTCAAGGAGAACCGTTTCGGTTTTGAGGAAACCGTCTATCTGCTGCTTATGGGCGAGCTGCCGAACTCTGTGGAGCTTGCCGCTTTTTCGGAAATAATGGCTGAGAACCGCGCTCTGCCCGAAACGTTCTTTGAAGATATGATCCTCAAAGCGCCTTCAAAGAATATTATGAATAAAATGGGACGTTCTATGCTTGCTTTGTATTCCTATGACGACGATCCCGAAAACCGCAGTCCCGAATATGAAATGGCGACCGCTATCTCGATCATCTCAAAGCTGCCGAACATAATGGTATCGGCTTATCAGGTGAAAAAGCACGCTTTTGACGGCGAAAGTATGGTGCTGCATCCGCTTATCCCCTCGCACACCACCGCGCAGATGATACTTTCCGCGCTGCGCCTTGACCGCGAATTTACCGATGAGGAAGCAAAGCTTTTGGATCTTATG
The DNA here is from genome assembly GCA_947629455.1 of uncultured Ruminococcus sp. Taxonomy (GTDB): domain Bacteria; phylum Bacillota; class Clostridia; order Oscillospirales; family Ruminococcaceae; genus FB2012. The sequence continues at coordinate 32,854 of CANRDT010000006.1, read as the reverse complement.
CTGATAATCCACGCGGAACACGGCGGCGGAAACAATTCCACTTTTTCCTGCCGTGTGCTGACTTCCGCAGGTACCGACCCCTATTCTGCTTATGCGGCGGCGATCGGTTCGCTCAAGGGTACACGTCACGGCGGCGCGAATATCAAAGTCTCGCAGATGCAGGAGTGTATCAAGAAAAACGTTTCCAACTGGGAGGACGAGCAGGAGATCGCGTCTTTCCTGCGCAAGATACTCAACAAAGAGGCAAACGACGGTTCGGGACTTATCTACGGTATGGGACACGCGGTCTATACCCTTTCCGATCCCCGTGCCGTTATCCTCAAAGCCAATGCGCGCAAGCTGGCTGAGGGCACGGAGTTTGAACGGGAATTTAATCTGCTTGAAAAGATCGAAAAGCTTACTCCCGGACTTTTTGCTGAAATAAAGGGCGACGAAAAGGTAATGTGCGCCAATGTCGATATGTACTCGGGACTTGTCTATCGTATGTTGAAGATACCCGAAGAGCTGTTCACGCCTCTGTTTGCAGTGGCAAGAATGGCAGGCTGGTGTGCTCACCGTTTCGAGGAGCTTGTCACCGGCAAGAGGATAATCCGTCCTGCTTACAAGGCGGTAAGGAGCGAAAGGGAGTATATCCCGATAAGCGAAAGATAAAAGATAACAGACAAAAATACAAAAAACAAACGGCTTTCCGCCAATTACGGAGAGCCGTTTTATTATGCTGTATTCCGATGCTTTTAAAACCGCACGGAGATCAATTTTGTGATCTTATGTAATTTTCATTCTGTGTTATTTATGATTTTGATACGCACAGTAACTTTTCGATCTCATTGCGCAAGGTTTGTTTCATTATTTCAAGTTCTTCGTCATTCGGTCTGTTATCATCTGAATACATTTTTTCCCTCGGATACCACCAAACCGGTCCTCTTCCATTGTTTCCGTAACTGCCAAGATCGCCGTTTACTCTCGGAAATAAATGCCAGTGCAGATGTGCGTCACCATTGCCCAAACATTCATAATTCATCTTTTCCGCGCCAAATGCTTTTGCGACCGCTTCTGCTACGATCGTCATTTCGGCAAGAAACTTTGCTCTTATATCATCTTTTAATTCAAACAGCTCGGTCAAATGATCCTTCAGCAAAAACAAAGTATAACCCCTGAAGTGTTGGTTGTCGCCAATAACAACATAGCCGGTATCAAGTTCTTTAACAAAATACGGGTTTGTTCCCGATCTTATCATCTGTATTCTGTCACATACTATGCACATAGCTTTCTCCTCAAATTAAAATGTGTATTACTTAAATCATAACTGACTTTATGTGTAAGGTTTATACCCACAAGACGGTTTACACGGAATTAATTTTATAAGAGTGTTTTTGGTCTTAAAATTACATTCCGCTCAGTCCGGCAAGATTTTTGTTATATTCTCCGCCCCATTTATAAAGCTGGAGCGCGATATGCACCGTGGACGGGCGGAAATGCCCCGTCCGGGAGGATCTCCGCCGCTGGCGGAGGAAAAATAACCCAAAAGTCAACCTGAACAAGTAAAATATATCAAAATGCTTATATAAAATTTCAAAATTGATTTCCTTGGGCGGTTTAATTGCCGCTTTTGCGTGTATCCTATTATTCTCATTAAATATCTGTTGTAAGAACCTTGTATTTGTTCGGATATCGGTACTTGTTTCCCATTACTTCATGCTCACGGTAATCACGCAGCATATCCATATCTATCTCGGCTAAATAAATTCCCTCGTCTTCCGGCGCTTTGAGAATACACATATCCCGTACTCCCGATTCATTTCTTAACCATGCAACTCCGTCAAACACCGTTGAATGACCGTTGCAATCCGGCTGCCCCTTGGGATAATTACAGGTAGCAACGGCAAGCATATTTTCATAAGCTCTGGTGCAAAGCGCTGACAGCCGATTGATCTCCATAGGGCAGGCGTTAGGCGCTAAAATGACCTCCGCGCCTTTTAGCATCAATATCCGCGCACTTTCGGGAAATTCTCTGTCAAAGCAGATCATTGCGCCGATTTTTATTATATCTCTGCCGATATCCAGCTCAGTCACATAAAAATCATCTCCGCTTGCCAGTACCTTTTCCAGATCGAAAGCGCAGGTATGGACTTTGGAGTAATGCAGCCGTTCTTTTCCGTACCTGTCAAAAAGGATAATAGAATTGAGCGGTTTAGGCTCATTCTTTTCGAGAAAAGTTATGCCGATAGCCATTTGAAGTTCGTTAGCCAGTTCTCCGAACGCGCGGACAAAATCGCTTTTCTTGTCGATAGATAATGCTGCCAATTCCAAGTTATCCTGCAAAAGTTTATAGCCGTTGCTCCACATCTCGGGAAAGAGGGCGATATCCGCGCCCATACTCTTTGCCTTAATGCAGGCGGCTTTTCCTTTTTCTGATTGCTTTTCAAGTCCGCTCTCAGGAAGTAATTGCAGCAGCGCTATTTTTAAGTTCATTTCTTTATCCGCCTTTTGTGATATTCCAATAAAGCACTCACTGCTCTTCCTGCGTATTTACGCGGTTTTCCTGCCGTTTTTTATACTCCTTTTTATTCTCGTCATACGCCGCGAAGATCATCATCGGCGAGATAACAAGAACATACCCTGCAATAAGCGTCAGAAAAAACCTTATCACCTGTTCGCTCTGAAAAAAATCCATAATATCCATAGTTTCAGTTCCCCATTAACACTATTGCGGATCGCCGCCGTCATTTTCCAGTTCTTCAAGCACGCTGTCAAGAGCCTCGTTCACGTCCCGATAGGAATAACCCATACGGACAAGCGCCGCCCTGACTTTCTTTACTCCGTCCTCCCCGTCCTCAAGACGGCGGATATACTTGCGGCTGATAAGCTCCTCCAGCCTTTCCTGCACTGTATCCTCATACTTATCAAGATATTCGTCGATCAGCTCCGACGGGATACCCTTCTGCCGCATTTCACGCGCCGCGCGGAAACGTCCGTAACGCTTGACCTCCATATATTTCCTCGCCAGCGCCGCCGCATATCTGCGGTCGTCCACCAGTCCCATAGAGCTGAGCTTATCGCACACCCCGTAGCAGATGTCCTCGTCATAATTCCTGCTCAGCTTTTCAAAAAGTTCGGCGTAGGAATGATCTCTGTAATCGAGAAGATACAGTGCGCGTTCCTTTGCGCGGCGGAAAGTGTCCGCCCGAACGATCTGCTCCCACGCCGATTTGGGAATGTCAAGTCCTGCTCTCAGGCTGTATTTCGCCGCCGTTTCCGCATTTATAAAAGCCGTTTCGCCGCTTTCAAAATCAATGCGCATAGTGCTGCCCTTATACTTTTCAACGCCGGTGATCTTCAACATTTCGCTCTGTCCTTTATTATTCGCCAAATTCGCTGATGTCCACCGGAGCAAATTCCTCAAAATCGTCCTCGGCTGATACGGTCACATCGGCGGTCGGCTCATCGTAATCATCGTCCGCCTGCTCGGTATCTGAGCCGCCATTGACGGCATCGGCAGCCTTTTTGTCAAGCTTTGCGGATTTCTTGCTCTTTTTGGAGACCATAACTATATTTCCCTCGTTCTCCTTGATCTTAGCCTCGATCTCCTGCATTATGTCGGGATGCTCGTCAAGATAATCCTTTGCATTGTCGCGTCCCTGACCGAGCTTTGTTTCGTTGTAGCTGTACCACGCTCCGCCTTTCTTGACGATATTCAGATCTGTCGCCAGATCGAGTACTTCGCCCGTTCTCGAAACGCCCTTGCCGTACATAATGTCAAATTCACACTCCTTGAAAGGAGGAGCGACCTTGTTCTTTACCACCTTGCACTTGGTACGGTTGCCTATGACCTCCGCACCGTTCTTGATCTGCTCGCCGCGGCGGACTTCAATACGCACCGACGCATAGAATTTCAGCGCACGTCCTCCGGGAGTGGTTTCCGGATTACCGTAGATAACGCCGATCTTTTCTCTCACCTGATTAATAAATATCGCGCAGCAGTTGGATTTTGCTATCACCGATGTCAGCTTTCTCATCGCCTGCGACATAAGCCTTGCCAGCTGACCGACGTGAGTATCTCCCATTTCGCCGTCTATCTCCGCCTTGGTGACCATAGCCGCTACCGAGTCGATAACGATACAGTCTATCGCGCCCGACCTTGCCAGAGCCTCGGCGATCTCGAGCGCCTGTTCTCCGCTGTCAGGCTGCGATACCAGCATATTATCGGTATCCACGCCCAGAGCCTTTGCATACACGGGATCGAGCGCGTGTTCAACGTCGATAAACGCCACTTCGCCGCCTGCTTTCTGCGCCTGCGCTATACAGTGGAGCGCAACGGTGGTCTTTCCCGAAGATTCCGGACCGTATATCTCTACTATACGTCCTCTCGGTATTCCGCCTATTCCCAGAGCCATATCGAGCGTCATCGAACCTGTCGGTATCGCCTCGATGTCAAGAGCTTTCGCATCTCCCAGTTTCATAATTGCTCCCGCGCCGAACTGCTTTTCAATGTACGCGATCGCGGTTTTCAGAGCCTTTTCCTTTTCCTCCTTGTCCACGATCTGAACGACTGTCTTTACTTCCTTTTTCTTCTTGTCAATAGCCATATATACTACCTCCGTGATCTGATTTTTTCCTTTCCGCCCTTTGGAACATCTTTATTATATCATATATACTGTCCGTTTTTGTGTACTTATACATTTTTACGCCGCACAGCAGTACAATTATCCGTACTGTTCATACTCATTGACCGCCGCCGCGTTTATATCCGTAAACCGCTCTGAATATTCCGCCGAGATCCTTTACCGCGCGGACGTCCGCAAATCCGTGGCGTATCATAATATCCATGACCTCACGGTGCTGACCTGCGCCGCATTCAAACATCATCATACCGCCCGAAACAAGGTCGTTTTTCCATATTCTGACTATATCCCGATAAAGATCAAGACCGTCCTCGCCGCCGAAAAGAGCCTCTTTCGGTTCAAAGGCGACTTCTCTTTGCAGATCTTTCATATCCTCAGCCGTAAGATACGGGGGATTGCAGACTATAAGATCGGCGGAGGGGAGCTTTTGTGCAGTCAGTTCATTCCTGACATCTCCCTTTACCGTCACTGCGGACGAGCCGTTCAGCCGCTTGTTCTCTTCGAGATAACCGAGAGCCTTGTCGGACAGCTCCACACAAAAAAGCCGATCTAAGTTTTCAAGATGTTTTTCAAGCGACATTCCGATACAGCCGCTGCCTGCGCACAGGTCGATAACGGTCAGGGGCTTGTCCTGCGGCAGCTTTCCGAGCGCGGTATCCACGAGAGTTTCGGTGCCCTGTCTTGGGATAAGCACGCCTTCTCCCACCTTAAAAGTAAGGTCGTAAAAATCCCATTCGCCGATGATATACTGCAAAGGTTCGCCGCCTGCCCGTCTTTTGCAAAGCTGCGGCAGATCGCCCTGACAGTTATTTTCAATACAATGCTTTGCAAGCACGTTTCCCTCAAAGGCATAGTCCTCAACGTCTGCGTCTTTGAGGACAGCCGCGGCGGTACGGGAAAGTTCAACAAGCCCGTTCACTGTTCTCCGCCCTCAGGTATCACCGCTTTCAGCGCGGCAATAGCACATTCTATTTCCTTTTCGTCAGGCTCACGGGTGGTTATCCTCTGTATCCACAGACCGGGAGCGGAAATTATCTTGGTCGCGATGTTGTCGTATTTTCCGGCAAGGCGGATAAGCTCGTAGGCTATCCCCATCACCACGGGCAGGAGCGCAAGCTTGCAGATCACGCGCAGGAACACGTTATCCCACGACAGACGAAACACGGTATTCACGAAAATGCTTATAAACAGCACCAGAAAAATAAAGCTTGTGCCGCACCTCGGGTGAAATCGGCAATGCTTCATAACATTCTCGGGAGTAAGTTCCTGACCGTGTTCGTAACAAGTTATCGTCTTATGTTCCGCGCCGTGATATTCGTACAGTCTGCGCATATCGTTCATAAGCGCCGTAAGCGCGGTATATCCGATAAATATTGCGATCTTTAGCAGTCCCTCGATAATATTCTTGACCACCGCCGACATTGGTATCAGCTTGCCTAACCCCTTTGATACGAAAGACGGCGCCGCCATAAACAGAGCAAGCGCAAGGACTACCCCAAATACCATAGAAATGCCCATAACGATAGGCATAAGCTTATCGCCGAGCTTTTCCTCCAGCCACTTCTCGAATTTTGTAGGCTCTTCCTCCTCGTCCTCGTCAAGCTGCTTGTTCATAGACCTCATCAGGCATTTATATCCGTCGATCATTGAAATGACAAAATTAAATACCCCTCTGACAAAAGGGATCTTTCTGTACCACGGCAGATCTTTTCCGCCTTTGATGTCCCATATTTCCAGATCGATACTGCCGTCAGGCATACGGTTCGCCATCGACGCTTTGTCGATACCTCTCATCATAACACCCTCGATCACAGCCTGACCGCCGATCTTCGACTTGAATATTTCCTTTCCCGCTGAATTTTCAGCCGATACTTTCACAGTAAAAATACACCTCGCAATTACGGAAATCAATTCTTGATTTCCGTAAAGTTAGTTAGAACGCTGATTTTCGGTTTCGTATATTTATTTTTCCTCCGCCAACGGCGGAGGAAAAATAATTTAATGGTATATTCTCCGCCGTCGGCGGAGAATATACGCCAAAAGCAGGCTGTTATTCCCGCACTTTTTTAGAAAACAGCTTTCAAAAAGTTAAAATTCATCTTCGTTTGGCATTAGTCCGTCTGCGCCGCGATACCGTCTATCCCGTCGTCCGAGGAAATAAGCTCCACGTTCACGGTAGCTTGATTATCCGGCTTTTTCTTCTGATCTATGCACGGCAGGGTTATCATTACCGTCGTACCGACTCCCTGCTCGCTGTTTATGCTTAGCGTTCCGTCGTGCCGCTGTATTATTTCATCGGCAACGGCAAGTCCGATACCCGAACCTCTCCTTGTATGATTCGCCTTAAAGAATTTGGTCTTTACCTTGGGAAGATCTTCTTTCGAGATACCCATACCCGTATCCGAAACGGAAATACAGATCTCGTTATTCTGCTCATAAGCCTCGACCGATACCGTATCCCCCGAATCGGAATATTTTATCGCATTGTCCACGATATTTATAAACACCTGCCGCAGGCGGTTCTTATCGCCGTATACAAACGGCAGCATTTCCGGCTCGTAATAATTTAGCGTGATGCCGAGCGCTCTTGCTCTTTCCTGATATATAAGCACCGTTTCGCCAAGCTCGGCGAGAATATCTATAGTATCCTTTTGCAGTGTAAGGCGGTTATCCTGAATACGCGAAAAGTCGAGCAGTTCCTCCACCATCTGCGAAAGTCTTTCCGTTTCTGAGGTTATGACGCGCATACCCTTGCGGAAAGTCTCCTCGTCGCCGTGCATATTTATAAGCGTTTCGCTCCAACCCTTTATTGCGGTCAGCGGCGTTCTCAGTTCGTGCGATACCGAAGATATAAATTCGTTTTTCATCGCCTCGGTATTTGAAAGCTCCTCCGCCATATAGTTTATCGAATCGCACAGTTCGCCGACTTCGTCCTCGGAGGTCTTTTCGATACGCTTTGAAAAATCGCCCTTTGCAAACTGCCTTGCGATCTCTCCTATCTGTATTACGGGGTAGACTATCGAACGTATAAAAAACATTCCCGAAAAGAACATAAGCAATGCGATAAAAACTACCACCAGCGTGATTATAAGAAAGACGATAAATATCTGATGATCGACGCCTTTCATAGACGCGACCATACGCAAAGCCTCATATTCGCAGCCGCGCGGCGAAATGACGGAAGTGACCGCCAGCACCTTTTCTCCCGTTGAAAGACGGTATATCTGCGCCGCAGTGCCTCCCACCGCTTTCTTTGCGGATTCATAGTCGGTCATTGCACCCTCTATCTCGGGAGAAAATCCCGAAGAGGTAATATCCACGCTGCCGTCCGTCTTTACCGCCATCAGCTCGATCTTGTCTTTTTCCTCATACCCCTCCACCACGGAACGTATTTCGGAATTATGATTTACATTGGGGTTATCCGCATTCTGCATTACCGCGGTGGTGACGATATTCATTTCAGCCGTCACATACTGACGCGCGGAGCTGTAATAATAGCTCCTGACCGCCAGCACAAGCAGTATCTCTATTATTATAAGCACCGCAAACACCATTCCCAGATTATTCACTGCCCAGTGTCTGGTTATGCTGTGTCTGCCGTATTTGTTTTTTTCTCTTTTCAAAGAAATATCCACTCCAACAGATTTTTGCCGTCTCATTTTCCCGTCCGTCGCAGTTCTCAGTTGCCGCCGCTCCACTTGTAGCCGAATCCCCAGATCGTAAGTATATACTTAGGACTGGACGGTTCGTCCTCTATCTTCATTCTTATACGTCTTATATTCACGTCCACGATCTTGTCATCGCCGTAATAGCTTTCCCCCCAGATGTGGTTGAGTATGCTGGTACGGTCGAGCGCAGTATTCTGATTCTTGAAAAAGTACTCCATTATCTGATATTCCACCTGAGTAAGGTCTATCTGTTCGCCGTTTTTATAAACGGTCCTGCTTTTGAGATTAAGCGTAAACGGACCGGAAACTATAGTGGACGCAGCTTCGGGCTTGGCGTGGGACATACTTACTCTTCTGCACACCGCGTCTACTCTCGCCACCAGTTCGGAAATGGAAAACGGCTTGGTGATATAGTCGTCCGCCCCGTTCATAAGCGAAGAGATCTTATCCATTTCCTGCGACTTGGCAGAAAGCATTATGATACCCATAGTATCCGACTTTTCTCTGAATTTCTTGCACACCTGCTGACCGTCGATACCCGGCATCATAATATCCAGCAGCGCCACGTCAAATCCGCCGTCCGTATCTTCAAAAGCTTTTATTGCGTCCTCTCCGCAGTTTACATCGACCACGTCGTAGCCGCTCCTCGTAAGGTTCAGCACTATAAATTCCCTTATGGAATCCTCGTCCTCGCACACAAGAACACGTTTCATAAAGATCCTTCCTTCCAATCCTTCCGCTGCCCGTCAGGGCTCGGCGATATAAAAATTATTTCTCACTTCGTCTATCGTAAGTATCAGCTGTTCGCGTCTGTTTGTCGGCAGCTTTACAAGATAATCGAGCTGACCTTTACTGTTTATAAGCTGATACCCGTCGTACATCAGTTCCTCCGATTCGCTGTCGGAGCTTACCGCTATACGCATAAGCTCGGTCATATATGCGTTTATATCTCCCTCGTACTTATAGAACACCATTTCTCCCGTCTGCGGATCGGCTTTTACCGTCACCTGATCCGCCCATCTTCCGGGGAACATCATAGCATATCCGTCCGAAACGGAATAATATCCCGAATACTTCTCGCTCAGTTCATAAAAATCCTCATATATGAGCCACGAAGTCATCAGCAGCTGTTCCTCCGCCACTGCGCTTTCATAACCGAGCATAGGTCTTGTCGAGGGTATCTCCACAACGCCGTCATCGTCGATATCCGAGCTGTAATATCCCGATTGTCTTGTACAGAGAGGCAGCAGCTTTGTACTTCTCAGCTGTATCGGATTTTGCAGCGCGGAATATCTGTAATATATCATCTCGGTCTGTATTTCGCCGTCGGCGGTCAGTCCGTCTATATATACCGCGTTTCTTCCGTCGGAGGTCCTGCCCGTCTTTGAGCCGATATATGAAACGACGTTGTCGCACATATCTATCTGATCGCTCTTGGTTATCTCGCCGTTTTCCAGCTCGAGCAGCGACGCTTTCGACGTCACCTGACCCGTATCCTGATTCGCGGTGCGCTGTATCGTGATAAGCTCGTTGAATCCGTCAGAATTTATATCGAACGTTTCCAGCACGGAATAGGTATCCGTTCCGATACGGTTAAAATCGCCGTCCGAATAATTATATATCTCCAAAGTTTTATCATCGCCGGAAATATTCTGATAGCCCACCAGCACATCTATCTGATTACCGTTGCCCATCGGAGAGATTATTACCTGATCGACCTCCGTTCCCGCGCCTGCGATCTCCTTTACGGATATCCAGTCGCCGTCGGCATTTTTATCCAGAACGTTTACTCGCAGACCGTTTTCCGCCGTATCTTTATATTCATAGAACACCAGCGCCTCGTCGCTAGGTTCGTCGTCTATATCCGCAATGACGAATGCCGAACGGTTCGCGCCGTTTCTGGGATATTTAAGCGTGATATTATTTCCCACCGCGGAGATGAGAGCCTCGTGTATCTCCGTCTGTTCCTCGGTAAGTTTAGGAGCGGCAAGCAGATTGTCAACGCTGAAATTCACGGCGGTACAGCCCGACAACATCACTGCCGCGGCAGCAGCCGCAATGGCTTTAGCTTTCATATCGCTCCTCCTCACGCCGCACGGGTAACAAGCGGCACGGTTTTGCCGTATCGCGCCGCCCTCTTGACTTTCTTCTGATACTCTTAAATTATACCATACCGCCTTTGATTTTTCAAGAGGTTTTAAAGGCAATTTTGAGTTTTTTTGAAAGTAAAAGGCGGATACTCCGCAAGGAATATCCGCCCGTTATCGTTATAAGATCACCGTCAGGCGTTCATACCGTCTGCTGTGCTGCCGCCTGCTGCGCATTACCGTTTTCCTTTCGCATTTTGGTAGTCTGCCGCTGTGCCATTACCAATTTATAGTATACGCCCTTATGCTGCATAAGCTCCTTATGCGTACCGAATTCGGCAAGTCTGCCCTTGTCGAGAACGATGAGCCTGTCTGCGCTGCTGAGAGTGGAAAGTCTGTGCGCGATAGCTATAGTAGTACGTCCCTCTATGAGCTTTCCGAGAGCCTCCTGTATCTGCTTTTCCGTCTGCGTATCCAAAGACGCGGTCGCCTCGTCAAGTATCAGTATCTTCGGATCGTGGAGTATCGCCCTTGCGATAGCCACTCTCTGACGTTCCCCTCCCGAAAGCTGGTAGCCTTTGTTTCCCACACGGGTATTATAGCCGTCCGGCAGCTTGACGATAAAATCGTGAGCGTTGGCTATTTTCGCCGCTTTTATTACCTCCTCGAAGGTCGCGCCCGGCTTGGCGTAGGCGATGTTTTCTAAAACGCTGCCGTCAAACAGGAACGTTTCCTGCAATACCACGCCCACCTGCGAACGCAGGCTGTGCTGTGAAATATCCTTTATGTTCACTCCGTCGATCTTTATCTCTCCCTGCGTGCAGTCATACAGACGCAGTATAAGGTTTATCATGGTGGATTTTCCCACGCCCGAATGACCTACTATGCCGATCATCTCGCCCTTGTTTATCTTGCAGGAGATACCTTTCAGCACGGGATTGTAGACCTTATATCCGAAGTACACGTCGTCAAATTCTATATCTCCCCGAATGTCTATATCGACAGGCTCTGCGGCGTCGCGGACGTCCGATTCCTCGTCAAGTATCTCAAAGACCTTTCCTGCCGATACCGATACGTCAGCCAGATTTTTAGGTATCTGTATCAGCCAGCGGATAGGCTCGTAGAGCATAGCCACATAGGTGGTGAACTGGATAAGCTTACCGAGGGAGAGCGTTTCGGCAAGGATAAGTTTTCCGCCGAAATACAGCACCAGAAAATTTCCTATAGTCAGAATAAATTCCGAAACGGGTATTGTGAGATACCACATAATTTCCGCTCTTGTCGCGCTCTTTGCCCATTCCTTCGAGCAGTCGGTATATCTCTGTATCTCGCGCACTTCGTTTCCGTAAGATTTCACAACGCGGATACCGTTGAGTATATCGTGCAGCGTTTCGCCGTGGTGGGTGGAATTTTTCCACACTCTCGTATAGCGTATCCTCATAGCGGCGGTAAGCTTTTCCACGATCAGGAAAACTATCGGCACGGGCAGCACGGTCATAAGGGCAAGCCGCCAGTTCATAACGAAAAGCAGCACGCCGATTATCAGCAGAGAAAGTATCTTGACGATAGCGTCCTTGCCGTTGGCGGTGATAAAATCCTCCACCTTTGCGGCGTCGCTTGAAACACGGTTTATGAGTTCTCCTGCCGTTCTTCTTGAAATGGAGTTCATTGACAGCTGCTGCGATTTTCTGAAAACGTCCTGTCTGAGATCTCTTCCCAGATTAAGCGCGGTCTTAAAGCTGTTTTTCATATTCAGATAATCAAACAATCCCGCAAGCAGAAGCAGGCTGACTATCGTTATCATCATACCGACAAGTCCCGCCCAGTCCGCATTTTTCACAACGACATACTTGTCGATTATCACCCTGTCAAGGTAGGGCATAAGCACCCACAAGGACTGAGAAAGTATCGTGCAGATGACGGCGGCTATAAAGTATTTTTTATACGGCGCAACACGTTTTATGAGTTTTATCATCGTCTTTCCCTTGTCGGCGCAGTAGATACACTCCTTTGCGCCCTCGAGCGGCATACCGCAGTTGGGGCAGGTCGGTTCGTCCGCGTCCGTTTCGGTGATAAGTTCTCCCGTCCTTGCGCGGTAATCGAGCAGTTTCAGCAGTTCGCCGTAGCGCAGGAAAAGCTCCTGCGTAAATGCGCAGAAACAAACAGTTTCTCCGTCTTTTTGTATTCCCAGAGCCATTGACGTGCCTATCTGCTGTTGGCAGATAAATTCCGAAAAGTCCGAAATTTTGTACTCTTCCGCAAGTTTTCCGTCAAGGTAGACAAGTATATTATCCCTTGTGACGCAGAAGTGTCCGTCAGCGGCTCTGCCCTCCCGATCGAATCCGAACGGCAGCGAATAGACTATTCCCTCCGCCGGGTCTTCGGGCAATGAAAGGCATAGATCCATTATATCAGTTCCTCTCGTTTGATGAGTATTATCGTTCTGTCAGTTACGCACTATGAAAATCAATTTTTATAAAATTGATCAGAAGCAAGACAAAAGTCTTACCTCTTACCTCTTACTTCTTACCTCTTATCTCTTACCTCTTAAAAGCGCAGCGTTCTGACTTCTTAGGAAATCAATTGATTTCCGCGGTTTCACACCTTGAAGATCAATTTCAACAAAGAAGATCCGCAAAGATCAAGTGAACATCTCCAGTACAAGCCTGCTTTTCTTGTCAAGCTTGTGTATATCGGGACAGAAATACTTGTTTCCGTCGGCGTCGCATACATAGAGATAATCATAGCTGAGCATACGGAAATTCTGATACCAGTCGCGTATGCATATCGTCTTGCTGCCCGAAGTCGTGTCCGCCTTTACAAATATAGAACCTCTCATATTGTCCTTTATGTTGTAGACCTTGGTTATCTCGGGCATATAGTATTTGTATTCGAGATAATCGTCAAGCAGCCTGTACTGCTCGTCGGTCAGCTCTTTCATATCCCTGATTATCCCTATCTCACGAAATTCCTTTTCGTCATTTTCATAAGAAAGACTGATGTATGTAGTCTTTGAGTAAAAGGGCGTAAGCCGCGTGGGATTGACTTTGCGGTATGTCCTGCCGTCATACTCCACCGTGAGATAGCCGCTTTTTTCCTTGCTGATACTAAGCTTTTGGCAGTCAAGTATGGTGAGTCTGTCCACCTCGTAAATTTCTTCTTCTATGTTATTCGTATCCATGGCTATTCTCCTTTATCGCGTGTTCTCAATTGTTTATAAACTGCAAAGCGTCCGCCTGAAGTCTGTAAAGCTCGTAATATTTTCCCTTTGCCTTTATAAGCTCGTCGTGCGTACCCTTTTCTTTCAGTTCGCCGTTTTCGATAACGCAGAGCATATCCGCGTCCCTGAGAGTCGACAGCCTGTGCGCGATCGAAATTATCGTTCTGCCCTGCTTTAGCAGATCTATGGCGTTTTGTATTTTTCTTTCGGTACGGGTGTCCATCGACGCGGTCGCCTCGTCAAGAATGAGTATGTCGGGCTTTTGGATTATGGCTCTCGCTATGGAGATACGCTGACGTTCTCCTCCCGAAAGTGAAACTCCGCCCTCTCCCACCTTGGTGTTGTAGCCGTCGGGCAGACGCGTTATAAATTCGTGGGCGTTTGCCGATTTGGCAGCCTCGATGACCTCTTCCATAGTCGCGTCGGGATCAGCATAGCGGATATTGTCCGCGACAGAACCGATAAACAGGAAAGTTTCCTGCGAAACTATTCCGATACTGCGCCGCAGATCCTCGAACGCGATATTTCTTATCGGCACTCCGTCTATCGTTATCTCGCCGCCCGTCACGTCGTAAAGCCTTGCCATAAGATTTATTATGGTCGATTTTCCGGCACCCGTCTTTCCTACGATACCGTACATCTGACCTGCTTTTATATCGAGCGAGACGTCCTTGATTATCGGGTGTCCCGGCTCGTACTCAAACGTAACGTTGCGCAGGGAAATATCTCCGCGTATCCTTTCAAGACGAACGGGGGCGTCGCTTTCCTTTACGGTCGGCAGAGCGTCAAGTATCTCAAACATACGCGACGCCGCGTCCATACACCTTGCCCAGCGGTCGCCTATCCAGGTAAAGAAATTTATAGGATCCATCGCCATTTCGGTATAGGAGATAAGCGCCGACAGCGCACCGAAAAGTATATACCCCTTTATGACAAGGAACGCGCCGAGACAGAACGCCAGCTTGTTGATTATCCGATAAAATGTAGAGATGACCGGAATGGTGTTTGCAATGCGCATATTTATCCTCGAATTGATGAGAAAAGCGTCGGTGTTTTTAAGACGGTAACGCTCGATCTCGCGGTCCTCGTTCGCAAAAGCCTTTACCACGCGCTGACCGTTCATAACGTCCGAAAGCACCGAATTTGCCGAACGCATTGCCACGTCGAACTTGCGGTAGAGCTTTCTCTGACTGCGGTAGAATCTGTGCTGTATGATCTCTATAACAGTGATCGTCAGAATAATGCCTATCGACAAAAACGGCGAGAGCAGCAGCATAACGATCGCGATACCGATTATCTTCACCACGTTCATAACGCCGTAGGGGACAATATCCACAAAGAACCAGTAGATATTCTGACTGTCGCGGTCAACGCGCGACATAAGCGATCCTGTCTGCTTGTTTGTAAAGAAATTAAGAGACAGCCGCTGCATTGAAGAGAAAATGCTCACCCTCAGACGGTGGGTGACTTCCGGAACGACTTTTGAGGTGATTATTCCCGAAATGATACGCGCGACCATCGAGGCGATATTTATCCCTGCGATTATCATAACGATCATAAGTATCTTGCCGTAGTACTTTCCGCCCTTTGTCAGCACCTCGTCATAGAACATCTGCGAGCCGAACACGGGGGAGATGACCGCGAAAACGTTGCTTATTACCAACGTCAGCAGAATGAGGAATACCTCCTTGCGAAACGACCCGAAAATAGACATCAGCCGCTTGAAAGCCGATCTGCGGTCAACACATCTCGGGCAGACGGGGCGGTTCGGATCGGGGAAGGGTTCGCCGCAGGTCGGACAGTGCGTCTTTACTCCCTCAAGGAGCGAATCGTCTATCGGTTCGCCGCGCGAAGTCAGGTTTACCCGCTGTGAGAATTTCTCGAATTTGTCCGCATATCCGAGAGAAAACCTCGCAATAGGAAATTCCTCCCCCTGCTTATCCTTTATCATCAGCCGCGCGGAATTGCTGTAGCGGTCAACATACATCTCGTCAACGATATCTATCGGATATTCGTCGTAGCCGACAGTTTCAAACTCCACAAGATTTTTCCGCTTTGAGCCGCGTTTCATCTTTCCGTACTTTTCGTACCCTCTCAGAACGGATATAGTTTCTTTTGTAAAAGTGATATATGTATCTATATAACAGCCCTCGCCGTCCAGATCGGACTTGACGCAGTAGAGCAGCTCGTCGGTCATAACGCCGCGTTTGAGCAGCTCTTGTTTGGCAAGCTCGGGCAGTATGTCAAAAAACATAAAAAACTCCTTTCCGTGAAATCCCTGCGGCAAAGTATTACGGCAAACGGCATCAGCCGCCATTAAACCTCATGACCGCGCAAAAAAGCCCCTGACCGCTGTGAGATCAGAGACTTGATACGATTCTTTATGCAGACCTGTTTTAATATCGGCAAATACAAAGGCGGCATAAATTACTCTGATACACATACTTATACTTATTAGTAACACCTGTGTAATGCATTTTCATTTTTTCCGCCTCCTTTCCCGATTTTATTATTACACTTTTTATAGTATATACCCGAATTATTCCTTTGTCAATATAAATATGTTGCATTATATAAAAATATTAAAGTAAATTTTACGGCTTTAGGTTTTCGGTTTCCATTTGCCGTATGACGCGATATACCGCATAACAAAAAACAAAACTGCGCAGCCGCACAAGCCGCGCAGTAAGTATCATTATCAGAATATTATTGTCAGAAAATTATTCTGCCGCCACCCAGTTGCCGTACTCGTCGTAATAGCCGCCGTTCTGCGCCTGCGTATCGTCCGTATCCTCCGAGCTGTCATCGGCAAGCGACTCGCCGTAGATAGTTTCCTGCAATACCTTTGCATTCTCCTCAAAATTAAGCACCAGACAATCGAGATAGCCCATATTCGTAGCCAGCGTTTCTTCAGTAAAGAGTCCGTCGTCGGGTATTCTCAGCTGCTGAACGTCATACTTCATATACTCAAACGCGTGCAGCAGCATTGCAGCCGTTTCGCCCTCCTCCATATCCGTATAAATATTCGGGAGGACTTCGCGCAGCAGATCGTTGAGCTGCAAAAGGCTCATCTTCTTGGCTTTCTTTATCATCTCGGAGATGACCTCGCGCTGACGCTGAGTTCTTGCGTAATCGTCGCCCACGCCTTTTCTTATTCTCGAATATGCCAGAGCCTGATTGCCGTTAAGCAGAAGTCCCGTACCGCCCTTTTTAAGCAGATCCGTTCCGAACGGCTGACCGAGGTACATATTCTGCTCGTTCTGAGGATCCTCCATAGCGGCGACTTCCTCATCGGTAACGTCAAGCTCAAGACCGCCGAGCGTATCGACTATAGTTATGAACTGTTTGAAGTTGACCACCGCGTACCTGTCAATGCTTACTCCGAAATACCTCTCGAGCACATCTTCAAGATACTCGGGCCCCGCGTGCCAGTATGCCGAATTGAGCTTGTTTGAATAATCATATTCCTGAAGATACACATATATATCTCTCATAAACGAAGTAAGAGTGATAGTTTTAAGCTTCTGATTTATTGATATGAGCAGCATAACGTCGGTATTGCCCCTCATTTCGCCCGAAGTCGTCCTGAGATCCTCTCCCACGAGCAGAAGATTGAACACATCGCTGTCTTTCATAAGATCGGTCGCGGACTGCTCCAGCTGATCGAGCAGCAGTTTTTCGGCGTCCTCCTCGGTCATGGTAGGCGCTTTCGATTCCCTGTCGGGATCGCTGTAGACGGGTCTTTCGTCGGTCGAGCCGTCCTTCCACTTGCCGCCGAGCATACTGAAATAATTATGGAAGATGAGTATTACCGCCAGAACCAACAGGCAGAGAGTGCAAAAGATCGCTCCGGCAATGACCGCGATCTTTTTCTTTTTAGACCAGCCCTCGCCGTCTTTCGGTGCAGAGCCCTTTTTGCCCTCGGTATCGGCAGGCTTGCCCGTCTGCTTGTCCATTGGGGAAGCTTTTTTCTCCGTCTGACGGACGTTATTTTTATTCGTTTTATCCGCGCTGTTGCTATTGCTATTCTTTGCGCCCGACTGTCGGGACTTTGCGGACTGATTTGGCTTTGCGGACTGCGCTGACTTTTTGCGCGGAGCAGCCGCTCCGTTTGCCGCGACCGACGCCGACGCCGCTACCGCCTGCGGACGCTTTTTATCCGCCGCACCCTGTTTTGACTTTTTAACGGCGGAGGTATTTTCTTTGCCGCCGTCAAATCTCAGATCGAAATCCGTGTCCGCTATATTGCCTTTTTTTTCCGAAACGACGGACTTTTCCGCTCCGCCGTCCGTTGTATCGCTTTCACTTTTTACAAAAACCTCGTCAGTTTTTTTAACGTCTGCCGCAGCCGATCTGTTTTCCTCGTCACGGTTATTTTTTCTTGCCGCGATAGCGGAGGAAATAAGATCGCCCAGACTTGCATCCTGAGAATTGTTATCCCCGTCGGGAGTATTATCCGGTCTGTTATCGTTATCTGGCATAACATTGATCCTCTCTTTATAATTATATTGCCCTCTATTGCTTTGCAAAATACCAACAAAACTCGGTATATATATTCTTAGTCATTATAATTATATACCATTCTTCCCGAAAAAACAACACATAAATATGACAAATTTCGTCTTGATTTATATCATAATTTCATATATTTAAATAAAAAATCGGAACGGAATGACCGCTCCGATCAATTATTGCAGACCGCTCTTATGTCTTGTTTCCCGCAAACTGCGTCTGATACAGTCTGTAGTAGCACCCCTGACGGGCGAGCAGTTCCTCGTGACTTCCCTCTTCGACCACCTTGCCGCCGTCAATGACCACTATCTTATCCGCGTCGCGTATAGTCGAAAGTCTGTGCGCTATGATAAGCGACGTGCGGTTCTTCATAAGTGCGACCATTGCCGACTGGATATGCATTTCCGTTCTGGTATCGACGCTGGAAGTAGCCTCGTCAAGAATAAGTATCCCCGGGTCGGCAAGCGCGGCTCTCGCTATGGAGAGCAATTGTCTTTGTCCCTGCGAAAGATTAGAACCGCCCTCGGCAAGCACGGTGTCGTAACCGTCAGGCAGCCGTCTGATAAACTCGTCCGCATACGCCTTTTCCGCCGCGGCTTTTATCTCGCTTATGTCCGCGTCCTCCCTGCCGTAGCTGATATTCTCCCCGATAGTTCCTGAAAACAGCACGGTATCCTGCAAAACTATGGCGATCGACTTTCTCAGCTCGTTTTTTGGAATATCGTAAAGATCTATCCCGTCTACCGTTATGCTGCCGCCGTCTATTTCGTAAAATCTTGTCAGCAGATTGACTATAGTCGTTTTTCCCGAGCCTGTCGCTCCCACTATCGCTATCTTCTGACCGCGCTTTACTTCAAGATCGAGCCCTTTGAGCACAGGCTTTCCCTCAACGTAGCTGAATTTTACATCTTTAAACGAAATATCTCCCTTTACGTTTTCGGCTTTGAAATCCGCCTTGCCCTCGTCCTTTTCACGCTCGGACTCCATTACCTCGAATATCCTCTCCGCGCCCGCAATGGCTGTCTGGATATTTGCATACTGATTGGCGATCTCGTTTATCGGTCTTGAAAACTGTTTGGAATAAAGAATAAAAGCCTGTATCGTGCCGACCGTTATCATACCCTTTATCGCAAACCAGCCGCCGAACGCCGCTATCAGCACAAAGCCGAAGTTTGAGATACAGTTCATCATAGGTCCCATCATACCGCCGCAGATCTGCGCCTTTATGCCGCATATCCTCAGCTTGTCGCTCGTATCGTTGAATTCGGCTATGGCATCGCGTTCTTTTGAATATGCCGCCACGGTATGATAACCCGTTACATATTCCTCCACATGACCGTTTAGCTTACCTAAAAGTATCTGCTGCTCGAGGAAAAATTTCCTCATAAACTTTGTCATTATCCCCGAAACGATCACCGTCAGCACTATCGTTGACAGACAGATGAGCGTAAGCAGCGGCGAATAGGTGAGCATTATCACCACCGAGCCGATAACGGTCAGCACTCCCGAGATAAGCGAACCTATAGACTGCGAGACCGTCGTCGAGATATTTTCAACGTCGTTTGTCATACGGCTCATAAGATCGCCGTGGCGGTGAGTATCAAAGTATTTTATCGGCAGGCGGACAAGTTTTTCAAACAGATCGCGGCGTATGGTCTTTACCGTTATCTGCGAAAGCTTTGCCGAAAACAGCCCCTGCAAATAGGTAAACAGCGACAAAGCCGCATACACTCCTGCAAGGCAGGCAAGCGCCTTTATAAGTCCCGGGAAATCGACTTCAAGCCGTTCGCCCGTAATTGTCATACGGTCGATCGCTATCTGCTGTATCATCGGGGCGGCAAGGTTGAGTACGGTTATCGCGAGCATTACCCCGATAAGCGTAAAGAACAGATACCTGCTGCCACCGATATAGCGTATCAGCTTTTTCAGCGTCTGTTTGCCGTTCTGCGGCTTTTCCATATTTACCCTCGCGGCATTTTTTCCTCCCGGTCCGCGCTGAGCCTTGGGGTCTAAAGACGGTACAGGCGGCATCAGTCCTCACCTCCCGACGTTCTGACCTGCGAACGGTATATCTCCTGATAAATACCACAGGTATCAAGAAGTTCTTGGTGAGCTGCGCAGGCGACAAGTCTGCCGTGATCCAGCACCGCGATGCGGTCGCAGTTCTTTACGCTCGCTATCCTCTGCGCAATGGTTATCACCGTCGTGCCGCTCAGATTTTCCCTGAGCGCCCTTTGCAGCTTTGCCTCCGTCCCGAGGTCGAGCGCGGAGGTGGAATCGTCAAAAATAATGATCTCAGGCTTTTTTATTACCGCCCTTGCGATAGACATTCTCTGTTTCTGTCCGCCCGAAAGCGACGCTCCCTTTTCCGCGATAAGGGTATCATACCCCTCCGGCATAGTCATGATAAATTCGTCCGCCTGCGCCGTTTCAGCGGCAAGCCTTACCTCTTCTTCGTCCGCGTTCTTGTTTCCCCAGCGGATATTCTCAGCCGCCGTCTGCGAGAAAAGCTCGCTCTTTTGCAGCACTATACCTATTCTCCCTCTCAGGTCGTCAAGCGCGTAGTCCCTGACGTTCACGCCGTCCACAAGGACTTCCCCCTCGTCCGTATCGTAAAATCTCGGAATGAGATCTACAAGGCTCGATTTTCCCGAACCCGTCGCGCCGAGAATGGCGATGTTCTCCCCCGGAGCGATGTCGAGATCTATACCGCAGACAACGGGGTCTCCCGACGAACCGGGATATGAAAATGTCACGCCGCGGAAAGATACGCTGCCCTTTCCCGAACAGCCTGCCGCTCCCCTGCCGTCAGAGATAACAGGCTCGGTACCAAGCACTTCGGCAATTCTCTTTGCGGACGCGGAGGCTCTTGAAACGGTCTGGAACATCATAGAAAGCATCATAATTCCCATAAGTATCCTTGTGAGATATGTAACGGCAGCCATTACCTGACCGACCTTCATCTCTTCTGCGTCTACCTGCCGGCCGCCTATCCAGATAACGGCTATCACCGACATATTCATCACTATCATCAGCAGCGGCTGAAGTATCGCCACCAGTTTCTGCACTTTCAGATTCGCCGACATAAGATCGGTATTCGCGACGTCAAACCGTGCGGATTCATGATCTTCCCTGACGCACGCTTTAACCACTCTCGAGCCGGACACGTTTTCCTGCATTACGGAATTTACCGTATCGAGCCGCTTTGCAACTTCGGTATACAGAGGGTTCGCCCTTTTCATAATGAAGATAACAACGACTATCTCTATCGGCATTGCGACGGCGAGAGCCAGTCCGAAACGGACGTTCATAGACAGCATCATAAAAATACCGCCTACAAACATTATCGAATCCCTCACGAACATACGAAGAGCGAAATCGACCATCTGCTGTATCGCGGTTATATCGGCGGTAAGTCTTGTCACCAGAGAACCCGTCGTGAATTTGTCTGTCTGCTGAAAAGACAATCTCATTACTTTTGAAAAAACATCGCTGCGCAGATCACGCGAAAAGCCTTGTGACGCGCAGCCGCTGAATACAGAAGAAAGCACTCCGCACGCGCCTCCGACCAGTATGAGCAGCATCATCAATATGCCGGTGTGAAGTATCACACGCAGATCGTATTTCAGCACGCCGTCGTCAACTATGGCGGACATAAGCTTAGGCTGGAGAAGATCGACAGTGACCTCCCCGAGCATAAACAGCGGCGCAAGCAGAGCGTATATCCTGTATGGCTTTAAATATTTTAAAAACTTCAAACTATCATATCCTTAACAAAAATGTGAGCTCAGGCTCTCTCCTCTTCCTTTTCCACCAGATTGGAAAGCACGCGGCGCAGCAAAGACACCAGTTCCTCCTTATCCTCCCGTGAAAAGCCCTCAAGCATTATCTTTTCCGTTTCCTCGCATTTTCTGCGGATAAATTCAGCCTTTTCAAGACCCTTTTCGGTGATATGCACTCTCACCTGACGCAGATCCTTGTCGTCCGCCGTGCGGCTCACCAGTCCCTCAGCCTCCATTTTTGAAAGCGCTACCGACACGGTCGGCGGAGTCAGATGAGTATGCTTTACCAGTTCAAGCTGTGTTATGCCGTCGTCGCAGGAAAGCTTCATCAGCATTTTGCGGTATCCGTGAGATATTCCCACCCTCTCGGATTCTCTCCTCACCTCGGTGTAGAACAGCTTTGAAATATCGTTGATAAACATTGACGGAGTAGCGTCGTCCCTTTGCAGGAGCGTTTTCGGCAGGTCGGTATTACCTGTCACAACAGATCGCTTTCTCATTTTTGATTTACCCCTTTCGTATTTTCCTCACGGCTCTCCCTGCGGACAGCCGATGACAGAATTTGAACATTAGTTAGTTTACTAATCAGATTTCACTTTGATTATAAAGGGATTTCCGCATATTGTCAATTAATTTTTTGTAAATTTATATTGGATTTTTATTACTATATGTGAAAAATTATCCAGTCTGAATTTTCTATTTTTCTTAATTATTTCTTAAACCGATTGAAATCGCGGTTTTACTGTGCTATAATATACTCGTTGCCTGAAATACACATCACGAGGAGATGATAACTATGGCAAAAAGATTTACGGCTGCGTTATCGGCTGCTGTTATGCTGCTTTCGCTTGCCGCCTGTGCAGACGGCTCGCAAAAGGACGATTCGGAAAAGGACGGCAAGACCGCCGACGCGCAGACATCGGCGCAGGCTGACGTTTCCGCAGACGCAAGTGACAATACCGCGTCGGAAAAGAGTGCTAAGGATATACTTGAACAGCTCAGAAAGGATATTTCCGAGGAAAATCTTGACGGCTCGGCATATTTCGGGGAGGACGTCTTTGAAAACAACTGCCGCAAGCTTTACGGTATGGATATAGAAGAATTTTCCGACGGAGGTATACTTTACAACGACGGCGGCGGAATGGCGGACGAGATCTCGCTTATCCGCAGCGGCTCGGGAAATGCCGATAAATTTTCCCAAGCGCTTGAGGAACGAAAACAAATGCGGCTCGATCTTTTTCAGGGATACGCTCCCGAGGAGGTCTACAAGATAGAAAACGCGCTCATTTTCACCAAGGGCGACTGGGCGGCGCTCATCATCTCGGACGACGCGGACAGTATCGAGGAATACCTGAAAAACGCGCTGTAAATACTATTACATAATATAAAAGGAGATAATCATTATGAAGATCAGACAAAGGATAATTTCGGTTTTATGCGTATGCGCGGTAATGACCGCCTGCGGCTGCACCGCCGATAAAAAGAGCGAACCAAAGAGCAGCTCGGATACCGAGGACAAGGCGGAATCATCGCAGGCAGCGGAGGACGGCGGCAGAATATCCGCGCTCGAGGCAAAGGTGGAGGAATTTTCCGACAAGATAACCGAGCTTGAAAACAAGCTTGCCGAATTTGATGATTTCGATTTTGAGGAGGAAATACACGAAGTATACGATGATACCGCCGTGGTGGAGGCATACAAGAGCGGAGATGATTCCGCGCTTACGGACGAAAAGGACAAATTTATCCTCAAAGCCGTCACCGAGGCTATAGACGAGATAATAAAGGACGATATGACCGATTACGAAAAAGAAAAAGCGGTCTATGAATACATCTACAAGACCACACGGTTTGACAACGGTTCTCTTTCGGCGATAGACGACAGCGACGAATTTTCGCATACTCCGTATGGGGTACTGCACGATCACACGGCGATATGCGTAGGAAACGCGACGACTTTCAAGCTGTTTATGGACATACTCGGCATTGAAAACGAGCTTATACATTCGACGGAAGAGGGCGAACACGCGTGGAATCTCGTAAAGATAGACGGCGACTGGTATCACGTTGACATTACGTTTGACGGCGGCGGAAGCGAACCGTCCTACTCCTACCTCAACGTCACCGACAGGATAAAGCTTGCCGACGGCTATCCGTGGGACGACTCGCTGCCCGAATGTACCTCCACCAAGTACTGCTACAGCGTACTTAACGCCAAGGAATGTAAGGACATTTACGCTCTGCCCGAAATTATCGCGGAGGCTCTTGAAAACGGCGACAAAACGCTCTACGTCAGGATCCCCGTGCCGGAGGGTACTCTTCCCGAGGCGTTCACGGGACAGCTGCAGTGTATCGGCGACTACATCGAAGGCGGCAGGTATTTTATTATGGGAACGTCGGTAATGCTTACGGATAACGATACGCAGGCAGTCGCAGGATATACTATAGAATCGGAGCTTGACGGTTTAGACGACTTTGATATTCCCGACGATACGGATATAACGCTTGCCGAGATAGATTACGACAAGCTGCGTGAACTTTTTGAAGAAAAAACGGACGGCGAAGTCTCACTTTCCGAATTTTCGTCAGACGAGGTGATGAGCTACGTCTACGGCGGACTTCAGAATGATCTTTACGAATAAGGAGTTATTTTATGATCGCTGATTTTTTCAGCCGTTTCAGGGGAATGATCTTCGATCTGGACGGCACGCTGGTAAGCTCCTCTCATATATGGGGCGAAGTGGACGAAAAATTTCTGTCAAAGCGCGGCATAACCGTGCCTGACGATTATTTCAAGGCGGTATCTGCAATGGATTTCCCTGCGGCGGCGGTCTACACGAACGAGCGTTTTTCGCTTGGCGAAGATCCAAGGGATATACAAGCCGAATGGATGCAAATGGTGCTGTATGAGTACTCGCACAACGTATGGCTAAAGGACGGCGCGGAAGATCTCCTCAGAGAGCTTTCAAAGCAGGGCAAAAAGCTTGCGCTCGCGACTTCCGCTCCTCCGCGGCTTTATCTTGCGGCGCTTGAAAACAACGGCGTTGCACAGCTGTTCGATTTCTTTGCCGATACGGGAAAGGTCGCCAGAGGAAAAGCCTATCCCGACGTTTACGAATACGCCGCCAAAGGGCTGGGGCTGCTCCCCTGCGAGTGTGTCGTCTTTGAGGATATTATCGAGGGCGTGCGCAGCTCCAAGGCGGGAGGATTTTGCGCGGCTGCCTGTCTTGACGAGCATTACATAGCCGACTGGGAGGATATGAAAAAAGAATCCGATCTGTATTTCAGGTCGTTCCGTGAATTGATGTGACGCTGCGGATATAACATTACGACAAAAGCTTTTCTCTGCACAGTGCAAAGAAAAGCTGCCCTCGCGCGGGCGCGCTTGTCGCCCTCCACATTGTGCGGAGCGTTCAAGCCTTGGAAATCGGGCGGAGAAAATTCAAAGCGGCAAAAACTTTAATGATCTGAAAAAAATTGCCGACAGAATATTGTCGGCAAAGCTTGTATTTGGGATAGCTCAAATACTCGCAGCGTTTGAGGTTGTTCCCTAAGTAAGAACGGCATTTGTCACAGCCGCCATTTATGGCGGCAGCTATGTCCTAAAATGCTGTTTTCCCCAATGGGAAACAGGCTGTTTTTGACGGAAAATACGATCTTAAAGACCGATCCCCGACGTCATTTACTATTATCCTTTTCGTACCTGATTATGTCCGCCGGTGAACAGTCAAGAACATAACATATTCTTGCAAGTATGTCGAGATCCATTTTTTCAACTTCGTTGTTGTACCATTTGTTTATCACTTCAAAGCGCGTGTTCGACGTCCTTGCAAGATAGTTTCTTGTAATATTCCTGCTCTTCATAATATCGTTCAGACGGATATTTATTTTTCCGTAGTCGTTGATCGTTATTATTGATTTTGTGATTTCCATAAAAACTCCTCCCTTACTTTCATTCTATTATTTATGTTACATATTGACAATATACATATTTAATGTTACTATGTATATAGTAATATAAATATAGGAGAGATGAAGTTATGGACATCTGTACTGTAAGTCTTTTCGGTCACAGGGAACTCAGTCAGCCGTTTATGACAGAAGAAAGGCTGGAAAGAGTAATAAGTCATCTGATCACGCATAAAGATTTTACGGAATTTCTTATAGGACGCGACGGAGAGTTTGACATACTCGCCGCGTCAGTGATAAAAAGATCAGCGGAAAAGTACGATTACGGCAACTGCTCAATGACGCTTGTTCTTCCGTATATGAAAGCGGAATACAGGAAAAATCAAAAGCATTTTCTTGAGTATTACGATGAAGTGGAGATATGTTCGGAATCCTCGTCAGCCTACTTCAAAGCGGCGATACAGATACGCAACAAGCATATGATCGACCGTTCCAATCTTGTGATCTGTTATGCCGAGCGAAAAAGCGGAGGAGCATACGGCGCACTGAAATATGCCCTTGACAGCAAAAAGCCCGTAATTAACCTTGCCGAGCCTGATCTTACGGAAACATCAGGCATTGAGTACCTGTCCACATAATAAGCTTTTGTGATTTTCCCAAGCGAACCTGATCGGGCTGTGAAAAACGCCTGCAAGTCCTGCGAGGACAGATCTACGGATAATATCAAAACAAAAACAGCCTCGACCGTATATCTCAGACAATCAAAGAATACGATCGCGGCTGCTATTTTTTTTAGAGCTTGTTTTAAGGCAGCCGCTCAAAAATACGGCTGTCTACAGATACCAAGCGCCCTCTTATAACGATATGATCTATTTATTTTCTATCAGCGATACTGCCGTTGCGGATATTCCGAGCTTTTCGCCGGTAAAGCCGAGCCCCTCCTCGGTAGTCGCCTTTACAGATACCTGCGATATATCCAGACCGCAGGCAGCGGCGATCCTGCGGCGCATATCCGTAATATAAGGGGCAAGTTTCGGCGACTGCGCACAGACGGTGGAATCTATATTGGAAATTCTCCAGCCGTTCTCATCGAGCACGCGGCAGACTTCCCCCAGAAGTCCTATGCTGTCGGCGCCTGAATATTTTTCATCGCTGTCGGGAAAAAGCTTGCCTATATCCCCCAGAGCCGCCGCGCCGAGCAGGGAATCCATGACTGCGTGGACAAGCACGTCCGCATCGGAATGACCGAGCAGCCCCTTTTCAAAAGGGATTTCCACGCCGCCAAGTATCAGCTTTCTTCCCTCGACAAGCCTGTGAACGTCGTAACCGTGACCTATTCTCATATGCGACCTCCGAAAATGCGTCAGAGTCCGTCGGGATTATTCTTTGCAAAGTTCCAGCCGTCAGCGCACATTTCGTCTATTCCGTACTGCGCCTCCCAGCCGAAAAGCTCCTTCGCCTTCTTCGGTTCGGCATAGCACCACGCCACGTCGCCCGCGCGCCTTGGAAGTATCTTATAGGGCAGTTCTTTTCCGCAGGCTTTTTCAAATGCGTGCAGAACATCAAGAACGCTCGAGCCTTTTCCCGTGCCGAGGTTCACCGCCTCCACGCCGGTATTTTCAAGCACATACTTCACCGCGCAGAGATGTCCTCTTGCAAGATCGACCACATGGATATAATCCCTGACGCCCGTGCCGTCGGGAGTGTCGTAATCGTTGCCGAAAACGCCGAGATATTCGCGCTTTCCCGTAGCCACCTGAGCTATGTATGGGAACAGGTTGTTCGGTATGCCGTTGGGGTCTTCTCCCAGAAGTCCGCTGCTGTGCGCTCCGATAGGATTGAAATATCTGAGCAGAGAGATCGACCATTCGTTGTCCGAAACATAGACGTCCTTTAAGATCTGCTCTATCATCACCTTGGTGTAGCCGTACGGATTGGTGGAAGAATTAGTAGGCATAGTTTCGACATAGGGAACGGGATTGTTTACACCGTAAACGGTCGCCGACGAGGAGAAAACTATTTTTTTGCAGCCGTGAGAGCGCATAGCCTTGATGAGCATCAGCGTTCCCGTGATATTGTTATGGTAGTACTCGACCGGCATAGATACCGACTCGCCGACCGCTTTAAGACCTGCGAAATGTATTACCGCGTCTATCCTGTTTTCGTCGAAGATCCTGTTCATAGCGTCAAGATCGAGAATATCAGCCTGATAGAATTTAAACTCCTTGCCCGTTATCTTTTTTATCCTGTTAAGAGCCTCCGGCTTGGAATTTGAAAAATTATCCGCAACGATTATCTGATGACCTGCCTGAAGAAGTTCAACGCAGGTGTGACTTCCGATAAATCCTGCGCCTCCCGTGACTAAAATAGAAGCCATAACTATCCAACCTTTCAGTATCTTCCGCCGCAGCAGGCGGAAATTTATTTTTACACATTCATTATAGCACACTTCCCTTTTATTTTCAAGTCCGGAAATCAATTTTTGATTTCCAGAAGTTAGAACGCGGCGCTTTTAAGAGGTAAGAGGTAAGAAATGGTCAATGTGACTTTTGTGCAGCAACAAGCTTTAATAATCTGAAGAAGTAGCTGCCGCCGCAAGCGGCGGCAGTGACAAATGCCGCCCATACTCAGGGGACGCCCTTCTTGCAGGTCGTCCCCTCTTTCAAAACAGTCCACCGGACTGTTTTGAAATTCACCCCTTGCGGACGCAAGCGGCAGGGGTATTTCGCCGTCTGCGGACGGCGACAAGGGACGCTGTCCCTTGACCCTGCCAGCCTTTTTAAGGAAAAGGCTGGTGCGAAAACCTTTTTGATATGCCGACTTCACTTTCTCTACAAATGCGGAGCGTGAAATCAAAGCTTATTACCGCAATAAATTCTAACCGCCCGATTTCCAAGGTCTGACCGCGCCGCACGATGTGGAGGGCGCATTGCCCCGCCCGGGAGGGCTTTACAAAACCATGACAATATGCTATACTTAGCTATATCAAATAAATTTTTATGATCGGGTGATGATATGAAAGATCTCAGCAGCTCGCCCAGAGCGCAGAAAGCTATGCAGCTTTTCAGACAGGGATATAACTGCTCGCAGTCGGTCGTGCTGGCATGGTGCGAGGACGCAGGTCTCGATTTTTCTACCGCAGCGGCATTCTCCGCAGGATTCGGCGGCGGAATGGGCAGAATGAGAGAAGTCTGCGGTACCTGCACAGGAGCGTTTATGATACTCGGAGCAAAATTCGGCGGCTACCCTCCCGAAGATACCGATGGCAAAAGGAAAATGTACGAAATAATACAGAAATTCGCCGAAAGATTCAAGGAGGAAAACGGCGCAGGCACTATCATCTGCCGCGAACTGCTCGGTCTTGACGGAAAAAAATTCTCTCCCGTTCCCACTCCGCGGACGGAGGAATATTACAAAAAACGCCCCTGCCCCGAACTGGCAGGACTTGCCGCCGCTCTGCTGGAGGAATTTATAAAAACAGAATAAATTTTCCTCAAACGGGAAAAATAAGGCTAAAGGTCTCGTTTTACAAATGCATACAAAACGGACCGCCTGATTTCCCGGGAGATGATGGATATGCTGAAAAAATGGCTCACAACCGCCGCAGGAGCGATCATCTACGGCGCGGCTCTCGGACTTCTGCTCGCGCCGAACGGCATTGCTCCGGGTGGAGTCGGCGGAATTTCGGTAATACTTTCCGACCTGTTCCCGATAGGCGTCGGCACGTTCACCGTTTTGCTGAATCTGCCGCTGATGATAATTTCTCTGGTAAAATGGGGTTGGCGTTTTTTGCTTTCCACCGCCGCAGCCATTGTAATATCGGGAATATCCGCCGATCTTCTGGGTATGCTGCCGCCGCTGTCATCTCAGCCGATACTTGCCGCAGTTTTCGGAGGAGCGGCTGTCGGGGCAGGCTGCTCGGTCGTTTTCAAGTCGGGTTCGACTACGGGCGGAACGGATATTATTTCACGACTTTTGAAGCTGAAATATCCCTATCTCAGTTTCGGAACGCTTATATTAATGCTCGACGGCGCAGTAGCACTGCTCTCGGGTATCGTCTACAGGGACGCCGAAAACGCTATGTATTCCGCTATCGCGCTTTTTATCTCGACAAGGGTAATGGACGCCATACTCTACGGCTCGGACAGCGCTAAAATGATACTTGTGATAAGTCGGCGCAGCCGCGAGATAACTTACGAGCTGCTTTATAAAGAAAACGTAGGCTGCACGATACTGAAAGGCGTTTCGGGCTACAGCGGCACTGATACGGGAGTACTGCTCTGCGCGATGAAAAAGCAGTCGCTGCCGTCCGTCAGAGAGCGTATACTTGCCTGCGACCGCAGGGCGTTTATTCTTGTGACGAGCGCAAGCCAGATCTTCGGCGAGGGATTTAAAACGGGCGATGATGATTTTTATTGAGAGCAATTTTGAAATATTATTTAAGCATTTTTTCAAAAAAAGGGTGTATTTTCCGCCGCCGGCAGAGAATACACCCCAAACAGTTTATTTACCAAATTCCGCGCTGACTTTATGGAAAACTTTCTTTCCCTTTTTGATAATTACCGGCGCGGACAGATCCACCATACCCTTTGGGTCGGTGAATTTCACATCGTTTACCGAAATGCCGTTCTGGGTAACGAGCCGCCTGCCCTCACTGTTTGACGGGGCAAGTCCCGTGCGCACCAACAGCTCGAGAATGCCCATCGCTCCGTCGGTAAGATCGGCTGAGGGGATAACGGTAGACGGCATATCCGCGTCGCCCGAACCGTCCGAAAACAACGCTTTTGCGGCTTTGAGGGCTTTGTTTGCCTCCTCTTCTCCGTGAACAAGCTTTGTAAGCTCGAACGCAAGCAGCTCTTTCGCCTTGTTGAACTGAGCGCCCTCCATGGTCTTTTCCATTTCCTCGATCTCTTCAATAGGCACGAAAGTCAGCATTTTCAGGCACTTTATAACGTCCGCATCGGCAACGTTTCTCCAGTACTGGAAAAATTCATAAGGCGATGTCTTTTCGGGGTCGAGCCATACCGCGCCCTTTTCCGTTTTGCCCATTTTCTTGCCCTCAGAATTGAGCAGCAGGGTGATAGTCATAGCGTAAGCGTCTTTGCCGAGCTTTTTGCGGATAAGCTCCGTACCGCCCAGCATATTCGCCCACTGATCGTCGCCGCCGAACTGCATATTGCAGCCGTGCTCCTGAAACAGCTTGTAAAAGTCGTATGACTGCATTATCATATAGTTAAATTCGAGGAAGGTAAGACCTCTTTCCATACGCTGCTTGTAACATTCAAAGGTGAGCATTTTATTCACCGAAAAGCAAGCGCCCACCTCGCGCAGAACGTCGATGTAGTTAAGGTCGAGCAGCCAGTCGGCGTTGTTTACTACCAGAGCCTTGCCGTCCGAAAAATCTATAAAGCGGCTCATCTGCTTTTTGAAACATTCAACGTTATGCTCTATAGTTTCCTTTGTCAGCATTTTGCGCATATCCGTCTTTCCGGAGGGGTCGCCTATCATAGCCGTGCCGCCGCCGAGCAGCGCTATCGGCTTGTTGCCTGCCATTTGCAGACGTTTCATAAGGCACAGCGCCATAAAGTGACCGACGTGGAGTGAATCCGCAGTCGGATCAAAGCCGATGTAGAAAGTCGCCTTTCCGTTGTTGATAAGCTCTTTGATCTCTTCCTCATCGGTAAGCTGCGCTAAAAGTCCGCGCCTTTTAAGTTCTTCAAATACTGTCATTTTCTTCTCCTCGTTTTCCGTTAAATTTTAAATTTTCATATCCATTATTACATTGCGATCGTTAAATCCAATGGACTTATAAAAGTTATATGCGTTTTTGTTAAACGCCTTAACGCCAAGCTGAATAGCGGTGCAGCCCTGTTCTTCGCCGTACCGTTTTACATACTCCATAAGTTTTGTTCCGACACCCTGACGGCGGCAGCATTCCCTTACCGCAAAGCAGTCTACCATGCACACTCTGCGCG
Organism: uncultured Ruminococcus sp.; assembly: GCA_947629455.1. Taxonomy (GTDB): domain Bacteria; phylum Bacillota; class Clostridia; order Oscillospirales; family Ruminococcaceae; genus FB2012. Next base: position 1,082 of record CANRDT010000006.1, on the reverse strand, counting down.
GATATTTGGTGGGTTCGTCTATGTTTATGATCTTAACGGCGGCATAGGCGTTTATTGTGCCGTCGTCATTTACCAAAATACTTTGATCTTTCCCCTGCAAATACTCCTCAAGTCTATCCTTGAAATATTCCTGCGGCATAGAACGAAAGTCTGTCGGGTCGCCGCGGACGTGCAGCTCGTGAAGTTCAAAAGCTATCTGCGCAAGCTGTTCTACATCACTTTGAACGGCTTTTCTCATCATAAGATCACCCCTGCTCCGTATATATAGTTATATAGACATATTCATACTCTCATTGTTGTTATGAGTTCCCACACTTTCATACAGTTAAAATACCAAAAGCCCCCGAAGAGAAACTCTCCGAGGGCGAATAAAAACGCTGTACCACCTCAGTTTATCCTGCACTTGCTGTACGTTTTTTTGTACGCTTGCGGCAGGACCTCATTAAGCCTTAACGCGGTGGAAAACGTTTCGTCCTGAATTGCGCACAACGCGCCTTTTTCAGACGAAAAGCTCGGGGAGGTAATTCGTCAGACGTACGCGCTGTCTGCTCACACCGACCGCAGATTCTCTGAAAGCCGCCGCGCCGCTACTGATTCCCGTCAAAGCCTGTGATATATTAAACTGATAAGAGTATAACACAGTTTTTTTATTTTGTCAAGCGGTTTTAAAATGCGGGCGTGAAAATCAATTTTATGAGAGTGTTTTAGCTCTTAATATTCCGCTCAGTACGACAAAATGCCAAAAAACTTTCTCCGCCCCATTTATAAAACCAAAACGATATGCACCGTGGACGGGCGGAAATGCCCCGTCCGGGAGGACCTCCGCCGCTGGCGGAGAATATAACATTAAATTATTTTTCCTCCGCCGTTGGCGGAGGAAAAATAACACAAAAGTCAACCTGAACAAGTTTACCCCGTTTGGCGGCGATGGAAATCAATTTTAACAAAATTGATCTTGAAAAACAAGATTTTTAGAAACAAGAAGTAAGAAAAAAGTCTGCATATCGGAATAATATTTTAAAATATGCGCCGCAGGCGCTCCTTGTCTTACCTCTTACCTCTTAAAAGCGCAGCGTTCTGAC
>CANRDT010000005.1 GCA_947629455.1 uncultured Ruminococcus sp. | reverse complement strand
CATCGCAGAGGGCGACAAGCGCGCCCGCGCGAGGGCAGCCTTTTTAAGGAAAAGGCTGGTGCGAAAACCTTTTTAATATGCCGACTTCATTTACACCTCAATTGCGGAGCGTATAATCAACTTTCGGAGCATATCTTACCTCTTTTCTCTAACCTCTTACCTCTTACAGCGCTATCAGCATTTCTCTTATTATCTTGCAGGCGGCTGCTGTGGAAACTCCGCTCTGATCGCAGGGGGGACTCAGCTCGTTTACGTCGCAGCCGATAATATCCAATCTGCCGCAGCAGAAGGTGAGCGCCTGTCTCAGCTCCTCAAACGTCACCCCTCCTGCCTCGGGAGTACCAGTTCCCGGGAACACCGACGGGTCGAGAACGTCCAGATCGACGGTGAGATATACATTTTTCCCCTCGAGAGCCGCCGCAGCATCCTTAAGACCGTCAAGATCGAACTTGTGCATAAAAGTATGCTCCCTTGCAAAAGCAAATTCCTCGCGGTCGCCGCTGCGTATACCGAACTGAAAAATATGCCCGTCCCCGACGATCTCGTGACATCTTCTTAAAACGCAGGCGTGAGAAAGCTTTTCTCCGAGATATTCCTCCCTCAGATCGGCGTGAGCGTCAAAATGCAGGATATACAGATCTTTATACTTTTCCGCAGCCGCTCTCACCGCGCCTAAAGTGACCAGATGTTCGCCGCCTATCATAAACGGCAGCTTGCCGTCGTCAAGTATTGTCTTAGTCCGTTCTTTTATTATGTCCAGTACCCTCTCGGTATTCCCAAACGGCAGCTCGGGATCGCCGCTGTCAAAAAAACGCATATCCGTCATATCCTTGTCCTGATAGGGACTGTACGTTTCTATGCCGAACGATTCGCTGCGGATAGTCTGCGGCGCAAAGCGCGTTCCGGGGCGAAAACTTGCAGTGCCGTCAAATCCCGCGCCGAAAAGCACGATCTCCGCGTCGTCATATTCACAGTCGCAGGCGATAAATGTCTGTACGTTTTTATTCAACATCTCTCAGCAGCTCCTCAACATAGTTCGGCAGGGCGAAAGAGCCGATGTGCAGTCTGGGATTGTAGTATCTTGTTTTCAGCCCCAGCATATTCCATTTTGTGCCGTTGTAGTCGTTGGTCGGGTGATATTTCTTTGACGCGAATCCGAACAGCCAGTGTCCCGACGGATAGGTCGGTATATGCGCCTGATACACCTTGCTTATCGGAAAGCTTTCCACTATGCGCTTGTGCGAACGCTGCATAGCGGCGGCGTCCTCGGCATAGAAAGGACTTTCGTGCTGATTTACCATAATGCCGTCCTCCCTGAGCGCCTTGAAACAGCTGCCGTAAAATTCTTTTGTGAAAAGACCCTCCCCCGGACCGAACGGATCGGTCGAATCCACTATTATAATATCGTACTTGTTTTCACAGCGGCGGATAAATTTTACTCCGTCCTCATAGTAAATGTTAAGTCTCGGGTCGTCAAACCGGCAGGCTGTAGTGGGAAGATACTGCTTGCACACCTCCACCACCAACTCGTCTATCTCCACAAGATCTATCTGCTCCACCGCAGGGTATCTTGCAAGCTCCCTGACCACTCCGCCGTCGCCCGCTCCGATAACAAGGATATTTTTCGGATTGGGGTGTACCGCCATAGGCGTGTGGGTTATCATCTCGTGATAGATAAATTCGTCCTTTTCGGTAAGCATCATATAACCGTCCAGCGTGAGAAAACGTCCGAATTCCTTGGAATCGAAAACATCTATCCTCTGAAATTCGCTGTAGCCGCTGTAAAGCTGCCTGTCTACCTTTATTGAAAATTTTACGTTCGGCGTGTGCCGTTCCGTGAACCAAAGCTCCATTGTCATTCTCTCCTTTTTATATTTCAGCGTTTGAGTACGTTCAGGCGTTCAAGTGTGATGTCCTCCGTTCCGGTCATCTGACAGCCCTTTTCCTTGGCGTATTTTATATATAGTATTATCTCGTCCGTGATAAGCTCCCCCGGAGCGAGTATGGGTATTCCCGGCGGATAGCACATAACAAATTCGCTGCATATGCGTCCGGCAGTCTGTTCGAGCGGCATGGACACTTTATCCGCGTAGAAAGCTTTTCTCGGAGTAAGCGCGACTATCGGGTTAATGTACTCCTGCGAAAGCATACCCGAGCTTGATCGTCCGAACCGTCTGCGTATCTCCGAAAGTGCGCTTATCAGCCGTTCGATGTCCTGCCTGCGGTCGCCCACCGACAGATACGCGAGAATATTTCCTATATCCCCGAATTCTATCTGTATGTCATACTCATCTCTTAAAATATCGTACACTTCTATTCCTGCAAGACCTATCGAAAGGGTGTGTACCGACAGCTTTGAGGTATCGAAGTCAAATACGCTGTCGCCGTTGATAAGCTCCTTTGAAAACGCGTAATAACCGCCGATAGAGTTTATCTCAGAACGGGCGTATCCTGCCGTTTCGACCGTGCGCGCAAAAATTTCCTTTCCGTTAAGGGCAAGCCTTTTTCTCGATATATCCAGACTTGACAGCAGCAGATAAGACGCGCTGGTGGTCTGAGTGAGATTTATTATCTGCCGCATATAGTCGGAATTTATCCCTGCCCCCATAAGCAGAAAGCTGCTCTGGGTAAGACTTCCTCCCGATTTGTGCATACTTACCGACGCAATATCCGCACCTGCCGCCATAGCCGAAACGGGAAAGTCCTCCCCGAAGTAAAAATGCGTTCCGTGCGCCTCGTCCACCAGTACGAGCATACCTTTTTCGTGGGCGAGCTTTACTATGCTGCGAAGATCGGAGCATACGCCGTAATATGTGGGATTGTTCACAAGAACGGCTTTTGCGTCGGGATTTTCCTCTATCGCCTTTTTCACCTGACCGAGCGACATACCGAGCGATATTCCCAGCTTGTTGTTTACGTCGGGATCGACATAGACGGGCGCGGCGTCGCACAGAATAAGAGCGTTTATCGCGCTGCGGTGGACGTTGCGCGGCAGGATTATCTTGTCGCCGCTCTTGCAGGCGTACATTATCATACTCTGCACCGCCGAGGTCGTACCCCCCACCATAAAGAAAGCGTTTGCGGCGCAAAACGCCTCCGCCGCAATATCCTCCGCCTCTTTTATGACCGATACCGGGTGACAGAGATTGTCGAGCGGTTTCATCGAGTTCACGTCCACGTCCATACAGCTCTGCCCGAGAAATTCCGTCAGCTCGGCGTTGCCTCTGCCGCGCTTGTGACCGGGAACGTCGAACGGCACGACTCTCATTTTCTTGAATTTCTGCAAAGCCTCATATATCGGGGCGCGGTTCTGGTCGTACATCAGAAAACATTCCTTCCGCTGAAAATTTCTATCATTTCCCGTTTGAGCGCGCCGCTTATCTCAAGTCTTGTGGAGGGCGGCAGCTCGCGCACGTCGGTGTTGAAGAGGTAATTCTGCAGCTCGGGTTCTTTTATCAGCATTTTGGTATGAAAGATATTCGCCTGATAAACGTTTATGTCCATAGCGTCATAGCGGCGCAGGGTATTTTCGTTGATATAGTCCTGAATTGAGGTTATGTTGTGATCTATGAATACCTTTTCTCCGTCAACATTGCGCGTGAACCCTCTGACGCGGTAGTCCATCGTGATTATATCCGAATCAAAGCTGCCGATCAGATAATCGAGAGCCGTGAGAGGAGTTATCTTGCCGCAGGTGGCGACGTCTATATCCACTCTGAAAGTCGCAATGCTCGTCTGCGGGTGAAATTCGGGATAGGTGTGTACGGTGACGTGGCTTTTGTCGAGGTGCGCGACCGTTTCCGAGCCGCCGGCAGGTATCATCGAATCGTCCGCGATAAGAAACGTCGCCGACGCGCCCTGCGGATCGTAATCCTGACGCGAGATACTCAGTACCTGCGCGCCGATCATACGGGTGAGGGTGGTCATTATCTCGGATATTCTCCGCGAATTGTACTGCTCGTCGATATAGGCGATGTACTCCTTCTGCTCCTTCGGGGTTTTCGCGTAGCACACGTCGTATATGTTAAAGCTCAGAGATTTCGTGAGATTGTTGAAACCGTAGAGCCGTATCTTGTTTTCCATAAGCAGACCTCCGATAAGCAATAAAAAAAGCACAGGAACATATCGTTCTTGTGCGTTAAAATCGTTGTTGCAGGCAAAAAAGCCTTTTCACAGATCTTAGGTTTCAGAGTCCGTGTATCAGGACAGCGCAGACGACCGCCGCAATGCCTTACTACTTCTCTTATTGACCGTTTCACAAGTTGATATGAATGAAACAAACTTATAAAAAGCGATTGACCAAAAAGGTCAGAATCAATAAGGCAACAGAAGTTGCCAGCCGTAAGCGTGTATCGGCGTTTATGAAAAGCTGCGCTTTACCCGCCCTGCGCTTATCGGCAATCGGCATTTGACCGAGCTGTCCGTATGGCTATGACTCTCACATAAATGACACGGTGTACGGTCTTTAAAATACGGATAAATTTCACCGTTACAACAAACAATGCTTACATCAGTATTTCAAAAACGCTGCGCGTGCATAAATGACGGGAGTGGTCAATTTACTTGCTGTATGATGAGTTCTGAAACATCATTTTATGCAACTATTTGCATTTTACCATAATCGACGGCTTTTGTCAAGAGTTTTATCAATTTTTCTTTGACGGACGGGGATAAAATTTTCAAATACCCCTCCGCCTCTTGTAAAAAATCGCCGTTTATGCTAAAATTCTGTATAAAATGCTTGTGAGAAGAGTTTGAAGATTGTGCATAATATACAAAATCGGATAAAAATATTTATTGTTCACAAAACGATAGTTGAAAATACAAATTTCAAGGTGTAGAATATTGCATAAGCAATGACCGGACGGGAGCGCAGGACGGCACAATGCTTTATTGATACTGCGCTTTGTACGGTATTTGCACGGTAAAAGGAGCGATGTCTATGGATATTATTGCCGAGATCCTAAGCGCGGATAAGACTGCGGAGGATAAGCTGAAAGCGGCTGAAGACGAGCGCAGAAATATTCTGGAGGAGACCGGACGATGCGAACAGCGGTTTCTCGAGGACGCGCAGCGTCAGGCGCAGGAGTACAGGCAGCGCAAGCAAGCCGAAACGGATTCAAGGATAAATGAAGAGATCGAAGAGATCAAACGCGGCATGAAGGACGGTATCAGACTTCTTGACGAGGGCTTTGAAAAGAATCATAAGGTCTGGGAGGACGAGATATTCGGCCGTATTATCGCGGCTGACCGGGAGGTGCTGTAAGTGGGCGAAAGCTTGGCGGTCAACGCGACCGCTGCAAAGATACGCACTCTGTTCGGGAAAATGCTCACCGCCGATAATTACCGCGAAATGCTGTCAAAGCACAGCGTTGCGGAAGTCGCGGAATATCTGAGCGAAACGCCGCTCTTTTCGGCTGCGTTCAAGGACGTCGACCCAAATACCGTACACCGCGGATTCCTCGAGGCGCTGCTCAACAAGAGCAATTTCGACCTTTACCTGCGGCTTTGCCGTTTTCAGGGACTGGATAAGGAAACGTTCTACAGTTTTCTTATACAGAAAAGGGAATGTGAACAGCTGCTCAATCTGGTGAACGAGCTTAACAGCGGTCTTGACAGGTTCGTGGAAACTCTGCCGGGATATGTGATAAGACATTCCGATCTCGATCTGCTCAAACTCTCAAAGGCGGAAAGCTATGACGATCTTCTGGCTATGATGAAAGGCTCGCCGTATCTTAAACCGCTGAAGAGCGTAAGGCGCACCGAGGACGGCGGTGTAGACTATACCGACTGCGAGCTGAAAATAAGGACGTTTTACTATAACCGCCTTATAGGACAGGTGAGAAAGAAATTCAGCGGCAAGACGAAGGACGAGCTGGAAAAGCTGATATACAGCGAGATAGACGTCATCAATATAATCAATGCGTACAGACTGAAAGCGTATTTCGGATATACCCCCGCGCAGATAAAGGCGACTCAGCTGCCGTTCACACGGATAGGAAGACGCGCGATGGACAGGTATTACGAGGCGGATACTCCCGAAGATATGATACAGCGGCTGAAAGAAACGGTCTACGGACAAAAACTCAGCAGCGATATAGGGTATATAGAAACTGAAATGAATCTGAGCATTTACCGGCTGATGCGGCACACGGTGGCGTGTTCGGCGTCCGTTCCGGCTGTGCTTTATGCATTCACAAGGCTTTGCAGCATTGAGGTGGAGAATATAATCCACATCATCGAGGGCGTGCGCTACGGCGTGGAACCGTCAATGCTCGAAAAGCTGCTTGTGGTGTGAAAGGAAGTGATCTGATGGCAATAGAGAAGATGGAACTGGTCACTGTAGTCGCCCTTATAGACGAGTTGGATACGGTGCTGGAAAAGTGCTGCGAGAGCGGCTGTTTTCAGATGGAACCTGCCGTAACGTCCGTCACCTCCTCCGCGGAGGGCAGGGGGATAAGACTTCTGGACGGCAAGAACCCTTACGACGCTCCGCTGAAAAAACTGGCGGCTGTGGCTGCGTCGCTCAATATCACTCCGAAGCAGTCGGATACCTCGGGCTGTACGCTTGAAAGCGCGGAGGACTTTGAAAATTTCTGCGACAGGCTGGAGACCGAGATCGCGGACGAGTCGGAAAACCGCAGACGCGCTATGCAGACTATCTCGGAACGCAGGGGCGCGGTGATACAGCTCAATCATCTGAAAGGGCTCAACGAGGAATTTGACAGGATATTTTCCTGCAAACACGTTGCGGTGAGGGTCGGCAAGCTGCCGCTCGACAGTAAGGATAAGCTGGAATTTTACGACGAGCAGTTCTTTTTCGTCCCGTTTGACAGCGACCGCAGCTTTTGCTGGGGTATGTACTTCTGTCCGGTGGAGAGCAAGGAGATCGTGGATGAGATCTTTTCGTCGATGTACTTCGAGAGGATAATGATACCCGATTTCGTCACGGGAAGCGTATCCGAGGCGTTTGAAAAGCTGGAAAACGAGATAAAGGAAAATACCGCCGCAGTCGAAAGGGCGGAGGCTGATCTTGAAAAATTCGCAAAAGAAAACGAAAAGGATATACAGGCGGCTTACACGCTGCTGAAGAAAAAGTGCGACATCTTTGAGCTGCGCAAAAAAGCCGCCGCGATAAAGGACAAGGTATACGTCAAGGGATTTATCCCCGCAAAGGAGCACGGCAGATTTGAAAAGCTTTTTGAAGACACGCGCTCGGCGTCGGTGATGTTTATGCCGCCCGACACGGACAAGAGCTGCACTCCGCCGACAATCCTGAAAAACTCGTGGCTCACAAGACCCTTTGCAATGCTTGTCGAGATGTACGGTCTGCCCGATTACGGCGGATTCAATCCCACGACCTTTGTCGCGCTGACATATACGCTTATGTTCGGTATAATGTTCGGCGATCTGGGACAGGGATTTCTGGTATTCCTGCTCGGTCTGTTCGTCGGAAAGAAGATGAACAAGGCAATGGGCGGCATTATGAGCAGGGTAGGCATTTCGAGTATGATATTCGGAACGCTCTACGGTTCGGTATTCGGATTTGAAGATCTGCTCGATCCCGTGTATGAAAATCTCGGCATTGATTTTCTGCCGATAAAAGCGTTTAGGGATACAAATTTCATATTGCTGACGGCAGTCGGGATAGGTATCGCGCTGATCGTTATCTCGATGCTGATAAACATAGCGATCGGCTTTAAAGAACACGATTACGAACGGGCGGTATTCGGCAACAACGGTATCGCAGGACTGATCTTCTACGGTTCTGTCGCCGCCGGAGTCATCTGCACGATGATGCTCGATATAAAGATAATGTCCGCGCCGTTTATTATACTGCTGATAGTCATACCTGCAATATGTATCTTCTGCCGCGTGCCGTTTGCCGCAGCGGTCAAGTATAAAGAACTCAGGCTTTCGGAGGACGAGGGCGAGAAGATGACGGTCGGCGGATTCATAGTCGAAAACTTTTTCGAGATGTTCGAGTATGTGCTGAGTTACGTTTCAAATACGATGTCTTTCCTCAGGGTGGGCGGATTCGTACTTTCCCACGCAGGAATGATGTTGGTCGTAATGACGCTGTCAAGCGGCGCAGCCGCGCTTGCCCAACCGCTCGTTTTGATACTCGGCAATGCTTTTGTAATGGTCATGGAGGGCATGATAGTTGCCATTCAGATAATAAGACTTGAATTCTACGAGATATTCTCAAGGTTCTACCAGGGGGACGGCAAGCCGTTCGAGCCGGTAAAGCTGGAGTTTTCGCAGGAACAGTAACGTTAATTTTTAGTATGGAGGAATTGTTATGTTGTTTAAATTGTTAGTTCTGCCCCTTATCGCAGTCGTTCTGCTGTGCGCTCCGTTTGCGTTCAGCGCAAGGAAGATAAAGACCGGAAAATCGCCCAAGGGAGCGTTTATCGGAAATCTCTGCGCATTTGCGGGAATTATGCTCATCGGACTTATCGTACCTATCGGCGATCTTGCCGCTTCCGCTGCCGCTGAGGGCGGAGCAAAAGCAGTCCTCACCACGGGAGCAGGTCTCGGTTATCTTGCCGCGGCTCTGGCTGTCGGACTTTCCTGCGTCGGCGCGGGTATCGCAGTTGCCGCAGGCGCTCCTGCCGCTATCGGCGCGACTTCCGAAGACCCCAAGAACTTTGTAAAATCGCTGATCTTCGTGGTTCTGGGCGAAGGTATCGCTCTTTACGGACTGCTGATCTCTATCCTCGTTATTTCCAACGTCAATTCTGTACTGGGAATATAAGCTATGAAATTCTATCTGATAAGCGACAATATAGATACACAGATAGGGATGCGCCTGAGCGGTGTAGAGGGCGAGGTAGTCCATACACCCGAGGAGGCGGAGGCGGCGCTTGAAGGCGCTCTTAACGATAAAGAGATCGGCATAATACTGATGACGGGGAGAGCGGCTGCGCTTTGCAAAGAAAAAGTCTGCGACTGCAAGCTCAATCTGCCGAGCCCTCTGATCGTCGAGATACCCGACCGCCACGCGGATTCGGGCATATCCGAAATGATAGCAGGCTATCTCAGAGAAGCGGTAGGCATTTAGAGGTAAGAGATAAGAAGTAAGATGTAAGAATTAGAAATAAGAGATAAGATGTAAGAATCAGATGTAAGAATAAAAGAAGAGTTACACAATTATCAAGCGGTCAGAAGTACCGATTTGCCCGAAAGGAATGATTGTCATGACGGACGAAACCGAAAAGCTGCGCAGGTTCAAGGACGCAGTGTTCGCAGAGGCAGACGAAAAAGTAAACAAGATACTTGCCGACGCGCAGGCGCAGAAAGATGAAATACTCAAAAAAGCAGAGCTTAACGCCGAGGCTTACAAGCAGGAGGAGATCGCAAAGATCGACCGCGAGGAGAATAGCAGGCTTATCCGTGGAGTTTCGTCGGCAAAGCTGGAATCACAGAGGAATATCCTTACCCACCGCGAGGAAGTCGCAGACAGGGTATTTGAGAACGTCAGACGCCGCGTCGAGCAGTTCAGCGCAGGTCCCGGATATACCGACTGGCTGAAAAAGGCGGCGGCAGCCGCAGCAGGAAAATATCCCGACAGACGGGCGACAGTCTATCTGCGCGGCAGCGATGAAAAGCTTTCGGACGAGATAAAGTCGGCTACGGGATTTGATGTAAAGACGAGCGGAGCTATCCGTCTCGGCGGCGCTATGATAAGATTCGAGGGCATAAACGCCGAACTCGATCTTACCTTTGATTCCGCGGTCGAAAGAGAAAGACAGGATTTCTGCCGCAATTCGCAGACGGCTGCGTCAGAATAGTAGGAGAGCTTTGGTATGGATGTAATTTATTCAATAAACGGACCTGTCGTAAAGGTCAGGGATACGACGACATTTTCCATGCTGGAGATGGTGTATGTAGGAAAAAAACGGCTCATTTCCGAGGTCATCGGAGTTGATTCGGACTTTACCACCATTCAGGTATACGAGGGAACTACCGGACTTATGCCGGGCGAGCCCGTCGTCGGCTCGGGAGCGGCAATGTCCGCCGTGCTGGGACCCGGTATCATTTCCGGCATATTCGACGGCATAGAGCGTCCGCTTAAACGGCTCGAGGAGATCACCGGCGCGTTTATCGGCGACGGCGCGGACGTTTCTTCGCTTGACGAGCAAAAGAAATACGACTGCCGCATCACCGTTTCGGTCGGGGATACTCTTTCCCCGGGGCAGATCTACTGCACCTGTCCCGAAACGCCGGCTATCGAACACAGATGTATGCTCTCTCCGCTATCGGAGGGCGGCGAGGTCGTCTGGACGGCAGACGGCGGCAGCTATACCATAAACGATACCGTTGTGAAGATAAAGACCCCTTCCGGCAGGGAGGAGGAGCTTACCCTCTGTCAGAGGTGGCCTATCAGAACGCCCAGACCGAGCGCTCAGAGGCTGCCGATAAGCCGTCCGCTCATCACTGGTCAGCGTATCGTGGACAGCGTTCTTCCCGTTGCAAAGGGCGGAGCGGCTGCGATACCGGGCGGATTCGGAACGGGCAAGACCATGACGCAGCACCAGCTTGCAAAATGGTGCGACGCCGATATAATAGTCTACATCGGCTGCGGCGAGCGCGGCAACGAAATGACGCAGGTGCTCGAGGAATTTTCAGAACTTACCGACCCCCGTACCGGACGTCCCCTTACGGACAGAACGGTGCTTATCGCGAACACCTCGAATATGCCTGTCGCCGCCCGTGAAGCGTCCATCTACACCGGCATAACTCTGGCGGAATATTACAGGGATATGGGTTATCATATCGCGATAATGGCGGATTCCACCTCGCGTTGGGCGGAAGCTCTGCGTGAGATCTCGGGACGTCTGGAGGAAATGCCTGCCGAAGAGGGCTTTCCTGCATATCTGCCGTCGAGGATCTCGGAATTTTACGAAAGAGCGGGATATGTCAGAACGCTCGGCGGTTCGGAAGGCTCGGTCACGATCATCGGCGCGGTATCTCCGCAGGGTTCGGACTTCTCAGAACCTGTCACGCAGAACACCAAGCGTTTTGTGCGCTGTTTCTGGGCGCTTGACAAGTCGCTCGCCTACGCCCGTCACTATCCCGCTATCAACTGGATAACCAGCTATTCGGAGTATACCGAAGATCTGGAGGATTACTACAGCGAAAACGTCGCCGAGGACTTTATCGCAGTCCGTCAGGAAATATGCAATATACTCGCGCAGGAAAATACCCTTATGGAGATAGTAAAGCTTATGGGTACGGACGTGCTGCCCGACGACCAGAAACTGCTTATCGAAACGGCGAGAGTTATCCGCACGGGATTTTTGCAGCAGAACGCTTATCACAAGGACGATACCTATGTCCCTCTTGAAAAGCAGTATCTTATGATGCAGGCGATTTGCAGATTCTACGAGCTTTCGGGAAAGGCTCTCGGCGCAGGCGTGAGCATAAACGATATTCTCGGCACGGGCTGGGCGGAAAAGCTTATCAAGATAAAATACGATATTCCCAACGACAGACCTGAAATGTTCGGGGAATACAAGGAAAAAATGGAATCTGACTTTGCACAACTTGTCGGGAGGTGCGTTAAATGATCCTGAAATATATCGGACTCAGTGAGATAAACGGACCTCTGGTGGCTCTGGAGGGCGTGAGCGGTATCGGCTATGACGAAATGGCTGAGATACGTCTTGACGACGGCAGCTCGCGTCTTGCAAGAGTGGTGGAGGTATCCGAGGATAAAGCGGTACTTCAGGTGTTCGAGGGAACGAAAGGACTTTCGCTCGTCAATACCGCGACGCGTTTTGAGGGAAAACCGATGGAGCTGCCGCTTTCCACCGAAATGCTCGGCAGGATATTCAGCGGAGCAGGCAAGCCGATCGACGGTCTGGGCGACGTTTATCCCGAAAAATATGCGGATATAAACGGCAGACCGCTCAATCCCGTATCGCGCAGCTACCCGAGAAACTATATAAATACGGGCATTTCTTCGATAGACGCGCTCACCACGCTTATCAGGGGACAGAAACTGCCGATATTCTCAGGCTCGGGACTTTCTCACAACAAGCTTGCCGTCCAGATAGTAAGGCAGGCAAGACTTGCGGAGGATCAGGGACAGGATTTCGCGATAGTTTTCGGAGCAATGGGCGTAAAGAACGACGTTGCCGATTATTTCAGAAGATGTTTTGAGGAAACGGGTTCGCTTGAAAGAGTCGTGATGTTCCTCAATATGTCGAACGACCCCATTATCGAGCGTATACTTACTCCGAGATGCGCCCTTACCTGCGCCGAATATCTCGCTTATGAGAAGAATATGCACATTCTGGTAATACTCACGGATATGACCTCCTATGCCGAGGCTCTGAGAGAATTTTCCTCCTCAAAGGGTGAGATACCGGGAAGAAAGGGTTATCCCGGCTATCTTTACTCCGACCTTGCGTCGCTCTATGAAAGAGCGGGAGTGGTAAAGGGTTCGGAGGGTTCGGTAACGCAGATACCTATACTCACCATGCCGAACGACGATATAACCCACCCCGTCCCCGACCTTACGGGATATATCACCGAGGGACAGATAGTTCTTGACCGAAATCTTGAAAATACGGGCGTTTATCCTGCGGTATCGGTACTTCCGAGCCTTTCAAGACTTATGAAAGACGGTATCGGAGAGGGCTACACGAGAGAAGATCATCAGATGTGCGCGAATCAGCTTTTTGCGGCGTATGCAAAGGTATCGGACGCAAGAGCGCTGGCGTCGGTCATCGGAGAAGAGGAGCTTTCCGATTCGGACAGAGCGTATCTGAAATTCGGCAGCCTGTTTGAGGAGCATTTTCTGGATCAGGGATTCGACACGGACAGAACGATCGGAGAAACTCTCGACCTCGGCTGGAAACTGCTTTCGACCCTCCCGAAAAACGAACTTGACAGAGTTGACGACGAGCATCTCGAGAAATTCTATACTCCCGAGCTTGCGGCGGAGGCTTTCAGATAATGATAAGACTGTATATCCTTATTCCGATCGCCGGTGTGATACTTCTTAATATGGTGATAGGAAGAATACGGCTGTTCGGACGCAGGCATGCGGATCCCAGGACTATAAAAGCACGGAAGTCAGTGACTTCCGCTTTTATCGCGTTTGCCGTTGTCGGCTCGATCGTGATGATCGCATTATGCCTTATAATGGCGTTAACTTTTTCTTGACAGGAGGTCAGGCTTATGGCGGAACAGGTTTTTCCGACTAAAGGCAATCTTATGTCGTCCAGAAAGGCGCTGCGGCTCGCGGCTCTCGGATACGATCTGCTCGACCGCAAAAGAAATATTCTGATACGCGAGCTTATGAGCCTTGCGGATAAGGCGAAAGAACTCAAAGGTTCGGTGGAACAGACGTATATCGAGGCTTATTCGGCGCTTCAGCTTGCCAATATCTCGCTTGGACTGGTAACGCCGTATGCGAAATGCGTTCCCGTTGAGAACGGACTTTCCATAAGCACGAGGAGCGTTATGGGAGTAGAGCTGCCGTCGGTAACGCTCGAGCCGAGACCGCTCAAGGTGACCTACGGATTTGCGCAGACCACCTCTCAGCTGGACAGGGCGTTCATCGCATTTGACAAGGTAAAAAAGACCACAGCCGAACTTGCGGAAGTAGAGAACGGTATATACCGTCTTGCGGCGGCGGTGCGCAAGGTGCAGCGCAGGGCGAACGCTCTGAAAAATATCATTATCCCGAGAAACGAAGAGATAGTAAAGTATATTTCGGATTCTCTGGAGGAAAAGGAACGTGAGGAATTTTCACGACTTAAAGTTATAAAGGCGGCAAAGCTTAAAAAAGCCTGAACCGCCGGACAGGAGGAGCCATATGGAGCTGTTGAAAAAATTATTCAAGAATTATCTGCTGTTGTCGTTTATGTGCGTTATTCTGGGACTTGCACTGCTTATCAGTCCCGGATTTTTCACAAGGGCGATCAGCTACACGATAGGAGGTATCTCGCTGGGGATTGGCGTTCTCAGCGCTTTGAGATTCTTCCTTGCAGGAGATGAGAAAGGGGAGTATACGTCCACACTTTTTCGGGGTATAGTATTGTGCGCGATGGGTATCTTCCTTATCGTAAAGCCTGATTTTATCTTTAAGATCATTGCGATCGCGTTCGGTCTTTATATGCTTTTCAGCGGAATAGTAAGTCTGTCGGACGCGCTTGCGATACGCAAAGGCAGCGGAAAGTGGCAGATGCCCTGCGTTATGGCGGCAATAACTATCCTGCTCGGGATAGTGATCCTCTGCGATCCGCTTTTCACCGTGGATTCCGCGGTGCGCATTATGGGAGCGGCGCTGCTCATTTCGGGCGTGACGAATCTCTCGGGCTGCTTTGTCGGCGGACGGCAGCTTAAAGCCTTAAGCAAAGAGCTTGAAAGAGCCGAAAAGAACGGCGGCGATTACATAGACATCTGATTTTAAATGTAAAAATGTGAAAAAATGTGTCATAAAAATGTACGTACAAATATTCTGCATAAAAATAAACGGATATTTTGAGGGACATTGTTATAATCGCCGAAAGTGAAAAAAACCTATTGACAAATCTTCCGCAAGGGTATATACTATGTAATGTAAACAGCAATGGCGCTGTGGACGGTGTTGTCCGCAGCGCATTTTTTATTATATTAGGAGGAATTAGACTATGAGTATCCCTGAGATCTTCGGCAGCGACGTATTTAACGAAGCCGTTATGAAGGAAAGACTTCCGAAACAGACTTTCAAGGCTCTGAAAAAGACAATAGCCAATGGCGATCCGCTCGACATCGAGGTAGCTAACGTCGTTGCGAACGCAATGAAGGACTGGGCTTGCGAAAAGGGCTGCACGCACTATACGCACTGGTTCCAGCCGATGACGGGTCTTACCGCTGAAAAGCTTGACAGCTTTATCTCGCCTACCGAAGACGGTCACGTTATTATGGAGTTCTCCGGAAAAGAGCTTATCAAGGGCGAGCCTGACGCGTCCTCATTCCCGTCGGGCGGTCTGAGAGCCACTTTTGAGGCGAGAGGCTACACCGCGTGGGATCCTACCTCGTATGCGTTCATCAAGGAAAAGACGCTTTGCATACCGACCGCGTTCTGCTCCTACAACGGCGAGGCGCTGGATAAGAAAACACCGCTTTTGCGTTCTATGGAGGCGGTAAACAAGTCCGCTCTGAGGATACTCAAACTGTTCGGTTCGGACGCTACGAGAGTTACCGCGAACGTAGGCCCCGAGCAGGAATATTTCCTTGTTGACAGAGAGATGTATTCAAAGAGAAAAGACCTTATATATACAGGACGCACGCTTTACGGCGCACCTGCACCGAAGGGTCAGGAGCTTGAAGATCATTACTTCGGTACGATCAAGACGAGAGTTGCGGCGTATATGAAAGACGTTGACGAGCAGCTGTGGAAACTGGGCATCTACGCAAAGACAAAGCATAACGAAGTCGCTCCGGCACAGCACGAGCTTGCTCCTATCTTCGGTACGACAAATATCGCGACAGACCACAATCAGCTCACCATGGAGATCATGAAGAGAACCGCAAGAAAGCACGGTTTCAAGTGCCTGCTGCACGAAAAGCCGTTCGCAGGCATAAACGGTTCGGGCAAGCACAACAACTGGTCGATCTCGACAAATACGGGCGTGAACCTCCTCGACCCCGGTAAAACTCCGGCGGAGAATGCGCAGTTCCTGCTCTTCCTGACGGCGGTCATCAAGGCGGTGAACGAATATCAGGACGTACTGAGAGCGTCCGTTGCGTCGGCAGGAAACGACCACAGACTGGGCGCGAACGAGGCTCCTCCCGCGATCATCTCGATCTTCCTCGGTGATGAGCTTACCGAGGTGCTGGATTCGATCATAAACGGCGTTAAGTACGAGGGCAAGAGAGTGGAAATGGAGATCGGCGTCGACGTCCTCCCCCACTTCCCCAAGGATACGACCGACAGAAACAGGACTTCGCCTTTCGCATTCACGGGAAACAAATTCGAGTTCAGAATGCCCGGCTCAAAGCTTTCCGTCGCAGGTCCGAATACCGTTCTTAACACTATCGTCGCCAAGGTACTGGACGATTTTGCAGATGTGCTTGAAAAGGCTGACAATTTCCAGGACGCTCTTGACGATCTTATCAAGGCGACTATCAAGGAAAATCAGAATATCATCTTCAACGGAAACGGTTATTCCGCAGAGTGGCCTGAGGAGGCTGAGAGAAGAGGACTCAAGAACCTCAAATCCACGCCCGAGGCTATCCCTACTTATCTTGAAAAGAAGAATGTCGAGCTGTTCGAGAAGTACGGCGTTTATACCGAAACGGAGCTTCAGTCGAGAGTTGAGATACTGCTTGACGAGTACTGCAAGACGCTGAATATCGAGGCTCTGACAATGGTGGATATGGCGAAGAAGGACATTCTTCCCGCTGCGGCGTCCTACATCAAGGATCTTGCCAAGACAGCTGAGCTTGCTAAGAACTGCGGAGCGGATACAGGCTTTGAGACAGAAATGGTAAAAAGACTTTCGGCGCTCACTACGCAGATGTACAAAAAGCTGGGCGAGTTGGAAGAAGTCGCTACGGTCAAGGCGCATGACATTCAGGACGTTCAGGAGCTTGCAAACTTCTATCACGATGTGGTATTCGTAGCAATGGGCGAACTGAGAGCCGTTGCCGACGAGATCGAAACGCTGGTCGGCGAAAAGTACTGGCCTTATCCCACATACGGTCAACTGCTTTTCTATGTAAAATAACGGCAGATATATTTCGGCACAATGAGGTGTATAGGATACGGGAGCATACTCTCCCGATCTTATGCGCCTTTTGTTTTTGAGGAGGAAAATTTACTATGACACAGGAAATTATTGACGCGATCCAATCGGCGGTCTCCGAAACGGGCTTCGGTATCTGGTTTCTGATCGCGGTATCGCTGGTATTCTTTATGCAGGCAGGATTCGCAATGGTTGAGGCAGGCTTTACCCGTGCGAAAAACGCCGGCAACATTATCATGAAAAACCTTATGGACTTCTGTATCGGTACGGTAATGTTCATTCTTATCGGTTTCGGTCTGCTCTGCGGTGAGGACGTCGCCGGTCTGATCGGCAAACCCGGATTCGATATTTTCACGGCATATGACAACTTTGATTTTTCCAATTTCGTATTCAATCTGGTGTTCTGCGCCACGACAGCCACGATAGTTTCGGGCGCTATGGCGGAAAGAACGAAATTCATTTCATACTGTATCTATTCCGGAGTCATCAGCGCGCTCATCTATCCGATCGAAGCGCACTGGATCTGGAGTACTGACGGCTGGCTCTATCAGCTCGGATTCCACGATCTGTCAGGCTCCTGCGCTATCCATATGGTCGGCGGTATATCCGCACTGGTCGGCGCGACTATCCTCGGACCGCGTATCGGCAAATTCTCAAAGGGCAGCGACGGCGAGATCAAAGTCCACGCTATCCCCGGACATAACCTGACGATCGGTGCGCTCGGCTGCTTTATCCTCTGGTTCGGCTGGTACGGATTCAATCCGGCAGCGTCAAAGACTATCGAGATGATGGGTTCTATCTTCCTTACCACAACGGTCGCTCCTGCGGTCGCCACGGTGGTATGTATGATCTTCACTTGGTTAAAATACGGCAAGCCCGATGTTTCAATGTGCCTTAACGCGTCGCTGGCAGGTCTGGTCGGAATTACAGCAGGCTGCGATGTTATGGACGCTTTCGGCGCGATCGCGGTCGGCGTAGTATCGGGACTGCTGGTATGCTTCGGAGTATGGTTCCTGGACTACAAGCTCCACGTTGACGATCCCGTGGGCGCGGTAGCGGTGCATATGATGAACGGTATGTGGGGAACTATCGCAGTCGGTCTGTTCGCGACGGATACCGCTCCCGGATTTGCAATTGCACAGAACGGCGGAGCAAGCGGGATCGCAGGCAACGGTCTTTTCTACGGCGGCGGATTTGAACTGCTCGGAAAGCAGCTGCTCGGCGTTGCGGCTGTAGGCGGCTGGACGGCAATAACTATGATAATCATATTCCAGATCATCAAGCACACTATCGGTCTGAGAGCCTCCGCACAGGAGGAGATCATCGGTCTGGACGTTACGGAACACGGACTGGTATCCTCCTATGCCGATTTCGCTCCCGCAATGAGCGAGGCTATGCTCGGATATACCAAGGACGACGCCAAGAGCGTTACCAAGGTCGAAAAAGATACGACTCCCAAAGTCCCCGTTGAGAAAGCCGTACCCGTTGAGAGCTACACCGCTCCCGGTCCCGACGGCACGCCGAGGATCACCAAGGTGGTAGTGGTATTCAAGCAGACAAGACTTCAGGACTTCATCAGCGCAATGGAAGCTATCGACGTTACGGGTATCACCGTTACCAATGTACTCGGCTGCGGAATGCAGAAGGGTCAGGGCGAATATTACCGCGGTGCTAAGGTGGAAACTAATCTTCTGCCCAAGGTAAAGGCGGAGGTAGTCGTCTGCAAAGTGCCCGTAAGCACGGTAGTCGAGGCTGCCAAGTCGGCGCTCTATACAGGACATATCGGCGACGGTAAGATCTTCATCTACGACATTGAAAATGTTATCAAGATCCGTACCGGCGAGGAGGGCTATGACGCTCTCCAGGACGTAGAGGGCGAATAACGCTCACGATGTCCCAATAATTAAGCCCCCATCCCACTTATAAATTATAGCCGCAGACCTGCGTTTCGGAGAGATCCGGCGCAGGTTTGCGGCGTTTTTGGTTGAAATGCACA
Source organism: uncultured Ruminococcus sp. (assembly GCA_947629455.1). Classification (GTDB taxonomy): domain Bacteria; phylum Bacillota; class Clostridia; order Oscillospirales; family Ruminococcaceae; genus FB2012. The sequence continues at coordinate 75,581 of CANRDT010000005.1, read as the reverse complement.
AAATCGGCGGCTTAAATTTTACTTATGCAAAGAAAAAATTGCAAGACAAATCGCCGACAATGTGGTATAATTGATATATATACCAAAAAGGGGAAAGCTTTTCCCGACTATACCAGATGACGGAGGTTATTTATATGGCAAAGAGCAGGCTTATCGGAGATTATCCGGTGATAGGAATAAGACCTACCATCGACGGAAGAAGAGGAGTACTCAATGTAAGAGGTTCGCTCGAGGAACAGACCATGAATATGGCGAAAGCCGCCGCAAAACTGTTTGAGGAAAATATCAGATACTCAAACGGCGAGCCGGTAAAGGTGATAATCGCCGATACCACGATAGGCAGAGTCGCCGAGGCCGCGGCTTGCGCCGATAAATTCAAGAAAGCAGGAGTGGATATTACCCTGACGGTAACTCCCTGCTGGTGCTACGGCGCGGAAACTATGGATATGGATCCGCTTACCATAAAGGGCGTTTGGGGATTCAACGGCACGGAGCGCCCCGGCGCGGTATATCTGGCGTCGGTGCTTGCAACACACGCGCAGAAAGGTCTGCCTGCTTTCGGTATCTACGGTCACGACGTGCAGGAGGCGGACGATACCTCTATCCCCGAGGACGTGAGGGAAAAGCTGCTGAGATTTGCAAGAGCGGCGGTCGCCTGCGCAACTATGAGAGGAAAGTCCTACCTACAGATAGGCTCGGTGACTATGGGTATCGGCGGCTCTATAATAGACCCTGCTTTTATTGAAGAATATCTCGGAATGAGAGTTGAATCGGTAGACGAGGTCGAGATCATCAGACGAATGACCGAGGGTATCTATGACGAAGAGGAATACAAAAAGGCTCTTGCATGGACAAAAGAAAAGTGTATCGAGGGATTTGACAAGAATCCCGAAGAGATACAGCGCAGCAGAGAGCAGAAAGATAAGGACTGGGAATTTGTCGTAAAGATGATGTGCATTATCAAGGATCTTATGAACGGCAACGACAAACTGCCTGCCGGCTGTGAGGAAGAGGCTGTAGGTCACAATGCGATCGCGGCAGGTTTTCAGGGACAGCGTCAGTGGACGGATTTTTATCCCAACTGCGATTTCCCCGAAGCTATGCTCAACACCTCATTTGACTGGAACGGCGCAAGAGAGCCGTATATACTTGCTACCGAGAACGACGTACTCAACGGTCTGGGAATGTTGTTTATGAAACTGCTCACCAACCGCGCACAGATCTTTGCGGACGTGCGCACCTACTGGTCGCCCGAGGCGGTAAGAAAGGCGACGGGCTACGAGCTTGAGGGCGTTGCAAAGGAATCGGGCGGATTTATACATCTTATCAATTCGGGAGCGGCTTGCCTTGACGCAAACGGTCAGGCGAAAGACGAAAACGGCGCGGCGGTAATGAAACCGTGGTATGAGATAAACGAGCGCGACATAGACAGCATAATGAAAGCGACGACATGGAATTACGCCGACTGCGGATATTTCAGGGGCGGCGGCTATTCCTCGCGATTCGTTACCGAAGCTGAAATGCCTGCGACTATGATAAGGCTCAATCTTGTAAAGGGACTCGGCCCCGTTCTCCAGATCGCCGAGGGCTGGACTGTGCGTCTGCCCGATGAAGTTACCGACAAGCTGTGGAAGAGGACGGATTACACCTGGCCGTGTACCTGGTTCGCTCCGAGAACGACGGGAAAGGGCGCATTCAGGAGCGCATATGACGTGATGAACAACTGGGGAGCAAATCACGGAGCTATCAGCTACGGACATATCGGCGCAGACCTTATCACACTTTGTTCTATGCTGAGAATACCCGTATGTATGCACAATGTTCCCGAGGAGAAGATATTCCGTCCTGCCGCGTGGAATGCGTTCGGTATGGATAAAGAGGGTCAGGATTTCCGCGCGTGTGCGGCTTACGGTCCTATGTACCGCAATATCAGATAGCACGGAGATCAATTTTATGAGAGTGGTTTTAGTCGTATAATTATATCCGCTCAGTTCAGCAAAATTTTTGTTATATTCTCCGCCAACGGCGGAGAATATAACACTAAATTATTTTTCCTCCGCCGTTGGCGGAGGAAAAATAACCAAAAAGTCTGCCTGTACCGATAAAATATACTATGAAATAAAACATAAAAATAAAATGCTTATATAAAATTTTAAAATTGATCTTATTGCTAAGATAATCATACAGCAAACAGGAGGGAAACTAAAATGAAAAATATAAAAAACTACGACGCGGAGAAATACTCTTCCGACAAATATAAGCCCGTCGGAGACGGCATTTACGAATATCACGACGGCAACGAGAAAATATATGTGACGTCGCTGCAATTCGAGCAGGAACCTGAGCTTTACGAGGGAGATGATTCTTCCGACATCTCGCAGTATCCGCTTGAAGACATTCTGGACGAATTTACCTGTTACATTTCGGATTTTTACGATGAGTTAAACGACGGTACGAGCAATGTTTGTTATCAGGAGTTTGCTTCGACCGTGTCAGACGATCTTAAAAATCTTCGCGGAATAATCGGCAAGCACGTCTATAATAAACTGGACGAGGAAGAGTGTTGGACGCTTGTGATCGAATAAATTTATGAAAGGAAAGCGGACAGATGAAAAACGTACTCGCTGTTGATTTCGGGGCGTCGTCGGGAAGAGCGATAGTCGGCAGCTTTGACGGGGATAGGCTCACCCTGACGGAAATACACAGATTCTCAAACGATCCGGTGATAGTCGGAAAAACGATGTACTGGGACGTGCTGCGCCTGCTCTTTGAGATAAAGCAAAGTCTGATAAAGGCAAAGCCGTATAATGTTGAAAGCGTGGCGGTCGATACATGGGGCGTGGACTTCGGTCTGCTCGATCGTGACGGCAGGCTGTTGGAAAATCCCGTCCATTACCGCGACGGACGTACCGCAGGTATGCTTGAAGAAAGTTTTAAGCTCGTTGATCGTGAAGAATTTTATAATGTCACCGGAAATCAGTTTATGGAAATAAATACCGCTTTTCAGCTGCTCAGTCTTGTGAAACAGCGTCCCGATCTGCTTGAAAGAGCGGACAAGATCGCGCTTATGCCCGACCTTTTCGGTTATTTTCTTAGCGGAAAGCTTGTCGCCGAGCAGTCGATAGCGTCTACCACGCAGCTTTTTGATGTGAAAAACAAGCGTTGGGCGGCGGATATTGCGAAAAAGCTCGGGATAGACAGCTCGCTGTTTCCGCAGACGGTCGGCAGCGGCAGCGTGATAGGTAAGCTGTCGGAGAAACTTTGCAGCGAGCTTGACATAAAGCCGATAAACGTCGTCGCCGTGTGCGGTCACGATACACAGTGTGCGCTTGCGGCAACTCCTGCGCAGGAAAAGGACTTTGTTTTTCTTTCAAGCGGAACGTGGAGCCTGCTCGGCACGGAACTCGATCAGCCGATCATCGACGATAATTCTTATCGGCTAAATGTTACAAATGAATTGGGATACGGCGGAAAAACCGCTTTTCTGAAAAATATCATCGGCTTGTGGCTCATTCAGGAAAGCCGCCGTCAGTGGATACGGGAGGGCTGCGAGTATTCCTTCGCGCAGCTTGAAGATATGGCAAAGGCGGCAAAGCCTTTCGTCAGCTTTATCGACCCTGACGCGCCCGATTTTACCCCTGCGGGAAATATCCCCGAACGTATAAGGGAATACTGTAGACGTACAGGTCAGCCCGTCCCCCAAAGCGTCGGCGAAATAATGATCTGTATCTATCAGAGCCTTGCGCTTAAATATCGGCTCGCCGTTGAGGAACTCGAACTCTGCACGGGAAAACATTTCTCGGTCGTGTATATGGTCGGCGGCGGAACGAAAGATAAATTCCTCTCGCAGCTTACCGCCTGCGCCTGCGGCAGAACCGTGTGCAGCGGCCCCGTTGAGGCGACTGCGATCGGTAACGCGCTTATACAGCTTATCGCTCAGGGCGCGGTGAAAGACCTTGACGAGGCAAGACGGATCGTCCGCCGCTCGGAAAATATCAGCTCGTTCGAGCCTCGCGATACTCAGGACTGGAATGACGCTTACTCGCAATTCAAACGCCTTCTCCCACCCTGACGGAATGATGTTGTATGCCGTGTCCGCTTTATTGTTGGGGGAGACCCTTTTGAAAAAGGGTCGTCCCCCAAACCCCCTCCCTAAAACTTTCAGTTATTTTTGCGAGGGGCGTCAAAGCGTTTGCGGTTCTGCGCGGTAACGGCTTGAAAAGTTTTTTGATTGGTTGACTGCCCCTCGCAAAAATCATTAAAAGTCTTTGGAAAAGGGTCTGGGGAATAACCTTTCTTCAGAAAGGTTTTCCCCAGCGGCAAAGTGGGATATGGTATACCGTATCCTTTTGTCGGAGTGCGTGGAGGGTATGGAGATTCAGAAACGGAGGGTATAGTATGTTAAAGAACATACCGGCGATACTTTCGCCCGAGTTATTAAAAGTACTTTGTGAGATGGGGCACAGTGACAGGATAGTTATAGCGGACGGGAATTTCCCGTGTGAGAGCATGGGTAAAGATTCGATAGTTATACGCTGCGACGGTCATGGCGTACCGGAGTTACTGGACGCGGTACTGCAATTTTTTCCGCTTGATACCTACACGGACAAGCCTGTCAGTCTTATGCAGGTAATGCCGGGCGACGATGTAAAGACGCCGATCTGGGAGGAGTACAAAGCCATAATAAGCAAGTACGACCCGAGGGGAGATACGGCGATAGGTCAGATAGAGCGGTTTAAGTTTTACGAAGAGGCGCAAAAAGCGTATGCAATAGTTGCCACGGGCGAAAAGGCGGTATACGCGAACGTAATGCTGCAAAAGGGCGTAGTCTGAAAAGGGTAAAAGAGTAAAGCGGAAAAGGTTTATCCGCGAAAGCTGCAATACCTCACAAAGCGCGGTTTTCTGAGCTTTGCGGGGCATTGTTTTGAGATACGAAAAACCAAACGCACACGGAAATCAATTTTATAATAGTGTTTTAGGTCTTATAATTATATTCTGCTCAGTTTTGCAAGATTTTTGTTATATTTTCCGCCGAAGGCGGAAAATATAACATTAAATTATTTTTCCTCCGCCGTTGGCGGAGGAAAAATAACACAAAAGTCAACCTGAACAAGTTAAAGTAAATTAAAAAGCTTACATATAATTTAAAAATTGATTTCCTTGCCAAACGCATTGTCGGTCTTGCGTTTTGTTTTACTAATTGGAGGTATATTAATGACTGATCTGAAAAAAGAAATCGGCAGACGGCGGACTTTTGCGATAATATCCCACCCCGACGCCGGAAAGACCACACTTACCGAAAAGCTTTTGCTGTACGGCGGTGCGATAGCGCAGGCAGGCGCGGTAAAGGGCAAAAAGTCGGCACGTCACGCCGTTTCCGACTGGATGGAGATAGAAAAGCAGAGAGGAATTTCCGTAACTTCTTCCGTAATGCAGTTTCAGTATGACGGTTACTGTATAAACATTCTCGACACTCCCGGACATCAGGATTTTTCGGAGGACACCTACCGCACGCTTATGGCGGCGGATTCGGCGGTAATGGTAATAGACGCGTCAAAGGGCGTTGAGAACCAGACCAGAAAGCTTTTCAAGGTATGCGCAATGCGGCATATACCGATATTCACCTTTATAAACAAGATGGACAGGGAATCGCGCGATCCGTTCGATCTTCTGGAGGAGATAGAGAACGAGCTTGGTATGCCCACCTATCCGGTGAACTGGCCGATCAGCTCGGGAAAAGATTTCAGAGGGGTCTACGATCGTCAGAAAAAGCACATCATATCTTTTGAGGCGACGGGCGGTCAGCGTCAGGTGGCGGCGACGGAAGTCGGTCTTGACGACCCTGCGCTCGGCGATCTGATAGGAGATGAGAACCGCAGCCGTATTCTTGAGGATATAGAGCTGCTGGACGGCGCGAGCGAGGATTTTGACCTTGCCGCAGTGCATAGCGGCAGATTGTCGCCCGTGTTTTTCGGCTCGGCGCTCACCAATTTCGGAGTAGAGCCTTTTCTGGCGAATTTTCTGAAAATGACCACTCCGCCGCTTGCGAGAATGTCCGATTCGGGCATTGTCGATCCGTTCGATGAGAAATTCTCGGCGTTCGTCTTCAAGATACAGGCGAATATGAACAAGGCGCACCGCGACAGGATAACCTTTATGAGGGTATGTTCGGGAAAATTCGATAAGGAAATGGAAGTGCTGCACGTTCAGGGGGATAAGAAAATGCGGCTTTCTCAGCCGCAGCAGATAATGGCTCAGGAGCGTGAGATAATCAGCGAGGCTTACGCAGGGGACATCATAGGCGTTTTCGACCCGGGAATATTTTCAATAGGGGACACCGTCTGCGCTCCGTCGGCGAAATTCTGTTTTGAGGGAATACCCACCTTCGCACCCGAGCATTTCCGGCGCGTCCGTCAGAAAGATACCTTAAAGCGCAAGCAGTTTGTCAAGGGTATCTCGCAAATCGCGCAGGAGGGCGCTATCCAGATATTCCAAGAACCCGATACGGGTATGGAGGAAGTCCTGATAGGCGTTGTGGGAGTTTTGCAGTTCGACGTGTTCGAGTACCGTATGAAAAACGAATACAACGTGGACATCGTCAAGGAGGGTCTGCCGTATTCCTATATACGGTGGATAGACAACAAGGACATCGACCCCAAGAAGTTGAAGATCAGCAGCGATACAAAGCTTGTGCAGGATCTCAAAGGGAATTATCTGCTGCTCTTTACAAGCGAATGGAATATACGCTGGGCATTGGAGCGCAACGAGGGTCTGAGCCTTACCGAGTTCAACAAAGGTGAGCTGCAATAAAGAGGTAAGAGGACAGAGGTAAGATATGCTTTTACAGCCGTATATCTTGCCGCGCAAATTTTATGGATAATGCGCTATTTCCTCGCCAACGGCGAGGAAATAGCTTTTAACGTATATTATCTGTACGTTTTTTAGTACTGTTTCGGTATTGTTTTTCAGTACCGTTATTTTTTCCCGTGAGATATAGCTGCGGCGGCAGGTACGGCGAACAGCGTTCATAGGGAAGAGGAAAGGGGACAGAGGCACAGAAATCAATTTTTACAAAATTTATCTCCCAAAACAAGATTTTTAGAGACAAGAAGCAAGAAAAAAGTCTGCAAAGCGGAAAATATTTTAAAATATGCGCCGTAGGCGCTCCTTGTCTTACCTCTTATCTCTTAAAAGCGCAGCGTTCTGACTTCTGGAAAAAATTTTATGGACATAGTGCTATTATTCCCCCCATTGGGGGGAATAACAGCCTGTTTCGGTATTGTTTTTCAGTACCGTTATTTTTTCCCGTGAGATATAGCTGCGGCGGCAGGTACGGCGAAGGACAGCGCTATGCAAATTATCCACTGTGAGACCGTCAGCCTTGAAAGGGAGAAAACTCCGCCGAGGAATGGGACATACATACAAAGGATAACGCAGGCGGCGGAAATTATCACGGAGAAGATCATAAAGGGATTGGACAAAAGCGGCACGGAAAAAAGGGTCTTTTCCTCGCTTTTACATTCAAAGACGTGAACGAGCTGCGAAAATGCCAGAGTTACCAGCGCACCGGTACGCGCAGCCTGTAAACCTCCGCCGGCTTTGAGCAGGATAGTGAACGCGGCAAGGGTGGACAGGGCGATGAGTATTCCGCGCAGGATAATTCTGTAGAGCAGGCCGCCGCTGAAAAAGCTGTCGCTCTCTTTTCGGGGCGGCTTTTTCATGACCGAACTTTCGGCAGGCTCGAGCCCGAGAGCCACTGCCGGCAGACCGTCGGTAACGAGATTTACAAGCAGTATCTGAGGAGGTACGAGTACTATCGGAAGTCCCATTATAATGCCGCCGAGCATGGTAAGCACCTCGCCGATATTGCAGGAGATGAGATACCGCACGAACTTGCGGATATTCTGATAGATCGTCCTGCCCTCCTCCACGGCGTTCACGAGCGTGGCGAAATTGTCGTCTAAAAGTATGCAGTCGGCAGCCTGTTTGGTGACGTCCGTTCCTGAAATGCCCATAGATACGCCGATAGACGCCTCTTTTACTGCGGGAGCGTCGTTCACTCCGTCGCCCGTCATCGCGCAGACGTGTCCTGCCTCCTTGAAAGCCTTGATGATACGCAGCTTGTGAGCCGGAGTTACTCTTGCAAATACTGAGGTCTTGCCTATTACCTCGGACAATCTGCCGTCGGACATTTCGTCAAGCTCCGCGCCCGTAAAAGCAAGATCCCCCTCGCGGAGTATTCCTACCTCTTTCGCCACCGCGCAGGCGGTCAGCTTGTGATCTCCCGTTATCATCACCGTTTTTATTCCGGCTCTTTCACATTCGCGGACGGCTTTTTTCGCCTCGGGTCTGGGAGGATCGGACATAGCCATCATACCGAGGAAAATGCAGCTGCCTGAGCGTATCTCGGAAAACGCCATTACTCTCAGTCCTCTTGACGCGTAGGAATCGTTCAGCGTAAGTATGCGCCTGCGTTCCGCGACCGTAAGGGGAATAAGTCTGTCGCCCGACATTTTATGTGAAGCTCCTCCTAAGATAACGTCCACAGCGCCTTTTTTGAATATTCTCGATACGCCTGCGGAGTCGGTGCAGGTGACTGCCATACAGCGCGTTTCGCTGTCAAACGGCTGTTCGTCCGTGCGCGTGTATGGGAAGTTTTCGTAATCTATTCCCGACCTTACGCAGACCGAAAGTATCGCCGCCTCGGTCGGATCGCCCTGAGCTTTCGGCTGACCGTATTCTCCTGCGCGGTCGCGTTTTGAAGAGGACGGGGGATAGGTGATAACGGCGTTGTTGCAGGCTGTTCCGCAGACGAGCAGCTCGTGTAAAACGCTGTCGGAGGAATACTGCGCGTCGGCGATCTTTCCCGTCGCTCTGTCGGTGAGGTATTCCTTTTCCTTATCCGAAAAGACGAGAATGTGGCTGACGTTCATTTTGTTCATGGTGACAGTGCCCGTCTTGTCGGTACAGATAACGGTGGCGCAGCCGAGCGTTTCCACCGAATGAAGTTTATGTACCAAGGCGTTTCGTTTGAGCATTTTGCGGACAGCCATAGCAAGCGCGATGGTAACGGTGGCAGGCAGACCCTCCGGTATTGCCGCAATTGCGATCGTTATTCCCGTCATAAGCATATCGAGTACCGGTTCGCCGCGTATAACGCCTGCTGTAAATACCAGAACGCATACTCCGGCGCAGATAAGCGCAAGCGTCTTTCCCAGCTCGCCGAGTTTTTTTTGCAGGGGAGTAGGGTCGGGCTCGATGTCCTCCAACATTCGGGACACCTTGCCCATCTGGGTGTTCTGCCCCGTTTCGGTTATGCGTATCACTGCCGTTCCTTTGGTGCATATCGTGCCCATATACGTCATATACGGAAGATTTATCGAACGCGTGTCCTGCCCCTCGGCATATGTGTTCTTGACGCACGGAACGGATTCTCCCGTTAGCGCCGATTCGTCGCAGGAAAGATCCTTACATTCCAGTATCACGCCGTCTGCCGGAACGCGGTCGCCCGCCTCGAGAAGAACTATGTCCCCCACGACGAGCTTGCTTGCCGGTATGACTATCCTGCTGCCGCTGCGAATGGCTTTTGCGGCAGGGGCGGTCATTTCCTCGAGCTTTTCAAGCGTCTTTTCACATCGGTATTCCTGAATGAAACCGAGCAGCGCGTTGACTACCACGATTATGAGAATGGGGACGGCGTCGGCGTACTGCCCGAGAGCGATCGAAACGGCGGTCGCGGCGAGCAGTATCATCACCATAACGTCGTGGAACTGATTTGCAAATATTTTCAGCGCGGTATTTTTCTGCTTGGAAGGCAGTTTGTTTTCGCCGCCGAGAGCGAGCAGTCTGTCCGCCTCGGCAGGAGAAAGACCGCTGTAGCGGTTGGATCCCATAAAAACACTCCTTTGCATTGTAGCAGCCGTACAGGCTCTTATTAATTTTTATTCTTGTACGGCTTGTTTATGACTGCGAAAGGGAATTTCTTTTATGGCTGTTATTTTTAAGGTAGATAATTGTTTTCGCAAGCGGATCAATTTCACGCGCTGAAGTTTGTCAAGCCAACAGAGTTACAATGACCATTTCTTACCTCTTACCTCTAATTTCTTACTTCTATTGGGTAAATGTTTCGGGAATATTTGCGCCATCAAAGGATAATATTAATAATATGTAAAATGCATAAAAAACCTCTTGAAATTTTAATAAAAATAGTGTATTATAGATAATAGATAAAATGCACTCACTTTATCTATTTAAAGGAAAACAAAGCGTTATCCCGAAAGGATGTGATCCCATGATCATTTTGACCGGAAAGGCTGTATTCGGCGGCATAACAAGGGGCAAGCTGCTCTTCTATCACCGTGATGAGAATATTGTCAGCAAGACGATAGTTGACAATACCGAAATAGAAATGCAAAGATATGAATATGCCAGGAGCTGCGCTCTCAAAGAGCTGGAGGAGCTTTATCAGACCGCTGTCAGCGACGTGGGGGAGCGCGATGCAGGGATATTTATCATACATCAGATGCTCATCAAGGACGAGGAATTTGACAAGACGATAAGACGGCATATTCTTTCCGACCGCTACAGCGCGGATTATGCCGTGGCAAAGACCGCGAGGGATTATTCCCACACACTCGGCGAAATGGGTTCGGAATACATCAAGGAACGCGCCGCCGACATAAAGGACATCAGCGACAGACTGATACGGCATATCCAGAATAAATCGCAGAACAGATTTGAAATGAGCGAAAAGGCGATAGTCTGCGCGGACGACCTCGTCCCGTCCGAAACGGTACAGCTTGACAGATCGAAGGTGCAGGCGTTTGTGACCTGCTACGGCTCGTCAAATTCGCATACCGCCATACTTGCAAGGACTATGAATATACCTGCGATAATCGGCGTGGGAAAAGAACTGCTCGAAAGCTACAGCGGCAGGGACGCGCTTATAGACGGCTACGGCGGAGCGGTATATATCGACCCCGACGAGGATACCTGCCGAGCCATGGAAAGAAAGCAGGAAGAAGAGGGAAAGAAACGGGAACTGCTCAAACGGCTCAAAGGGCGCAAAAACATAACTCTTGACGGAACGAAGATACGGCTTTATGCGAACATAAGCGGTCTGGACGACGTTGAACAGGCTCTGGAAAACGATGCGGACGGCATAGGGCTTTTCAGGAGCGAGTTTTTGTATCTTCAGGATCAGCGTCTGCCGGACGAGGAATTTCAGTTTTACACCTACCGCCGCGTTCTGGAGGGTATGAAAGGCAAAAAGGTGATAATCCGCACGCTTGACATCGGCGCGGACAAGAATATAAAATATTTCGGTCTTGCCAAGGAGGAAAATCCTGCGTTGGGTATGCGCTCAATAAGGCTTTGCCTTACCAGACCCGAGCTTTTCAGGACACAGTTAAGGGCGCTGCTGAGGGCGTCGGTCTACGGGGAGCTTTCGATAATGCTGCCGATGATAACCGATATTTCCGAGATAATACGCACCAGAGAACTTATCGAGGAGACCAAGGCGCAGCTGAGGGCGAGATGTCAGCCGTACTGCGAGAACATAGAACTGGGAATAATGATAGAAACTCCGGCGGCGGCGCTGCTTAGCGACATACTTGCTCCGGAAGTGGATTTTTTCAGTATCGGTACGAACGATCTCGAGCAGTATGTGCTTGCGACAGACAGGCAGAATCTACAGCTGGAGAATTACCGCCGCGATCTCGGTCACGAGGCTTTGCTGCGTATGATGAGGATAGCCTGCGAGAATGCGAAAAAGCATGGTATCTGGGTAGGAATGTGCGGCGAGCTGGGGGCGGATCTCAGCCTGACCGAGGAATTTCTGCGTATGGGAATTTCGGAGATCTCGGTAACGCCTGCGCAGATACTTCCGCTGAAGCAGAAGATACGCTCGATGAATCTTAAAGAGATAAAATAGCAGGGGTAAATAAGATATGCTCCGCAGGTTGATTTCACGTTGTGTAGTTTGGCTGCGCAGCTGCCGCCGCAAGCGGCGGCTGTAGCAAATGCCTTTCATAGTAGGGAAAGCGCTCTCTTGCAAGCGCTTTCCCTCTTCCCAAACAGTCCACCGGACTGTTTGGGAATTCACCCTTTTCAGAGCGCCTCCGTATGGGGTATTTCGCCGTCTGCGGACGGCGACGATGGGCTCTGCCCCTCGACCCCGCAAGCCTTTTTAAGGAAAAGGCTTGACCGAAAACCTTTTTAATTTTTCCCCTGCTTATCAACGATTGTCGAAAACAAGCTGTTGTTTAAATGCGTCTTGACATATGCGGCAAGATAGAGCGAACCGCAGATGACCGTCGCACCATTCGGATTTTCGCGGACGGCGCGTTTTATCACGCTGATAATATCTCCCACGTCGGCAGAGGCTTTTCCCCCTGCCGCGCGTATAGTCCGCGCAAGCTCCTCGGCAGGCACGTCCATATCCGAAAAACCGTCAACCGCCGTGAAATTATCCACATACGCCGTAAGCTCGCCGACCGCGCCGAAAATGTTCTTGTCGCGATGCATACCGATCACCGCATTTATCCTGATACCGCCCAGTCCGCTCAGGACTTTTCCCAACGCCCGTATCCCGTCGGGATTGTGCGAACCGTCCAGTATCACAAGCGGCGATCTGCACAGCACTTCCGTCCTGCCGCATATCTTCGCCGCCGCTATGCCTTTGGCTATATCCTCATCGCTTACTTTCAGACTGTCCGCGGCAAGCTTTATTCCCTCTATGACCGTCAGCGCGTTGCGTATCTGATGTTCGCCTGCCATAGCCGTTTGGTATTGCGCATTTTTGTATCTGAATCTGCTGCCCGTTATATCGCTGCATATCACACTGCACTGCGACATATCGGGAATGACCAGCCTGCTGCCGCATTCGGCGGCTTTTTTTCTGACGATCTCCACCGTTTCTTCTCTGTTGCAGGGGGAAAGCACACAGGGGCAGCCGCGCTTGATTATGCCTGCTTTCTGGAAGGCTATCTCCTCTATGGTGTTCCCTAAGATCGCCGTGTGATCGAGATCGACCGAGCCGATGACCGACAGGAGGGGCGAGGATATGACATTGGTGCTGTCGAGCAGTCCGCCGAGTCCGGTCTCAAGGACTACCACGTCGCAGCGTTTTTTCTGAAAATATCTGAAAGCTATCGCCTGCGTTATCTCAAACTGCGAAAAATCTTCCCTCAACGGGTGAGCGTCTATTGCCGCACGCAGCTCCTCAACCGTTCTTTCAAGCTCATCCGGAGGGATATTTTCCCCGTTTACCCTTATCCTGTCGGAATATTCAATGATATAGGGAGATGTGAACAGCCCCGTGACATACCCTGCGCGTGTGTAAACTTCGCTGAACATCTGCGCCATAGAGCCTTTTCCGTTCGTCCCTGCAATGTGTATGAACCTCATTCCATCCTGCGGATCGCCTGCCGCGCCGAGCAGGCTTGCTATCCTGCCGAGATCCTCCGCGCGTCTGCCGAAACGCGAAAACGTCGAAACATATTCCTCTGCGTTCATTTATACCGCTCCTTTGCCGTCCGTAAAATGCGCGGCTACATTTCCTTTATTATTTCTGCAAGCTGCCGCGCCGTTTCAATGCTCACCCCTGCCGCCTTTGCAAGCTGCTCGGGAGATGCGTTTTTCAGATTGTCTTTCGTCTTAAATTCGGTCATAAGCTTTATCGCTTTCTTTTCGCCTATTCCCCTGACCGATGTCAGCTCCAGCTGATAGGAAGTTTTCTTGTGCTTCTGCGCCTGATAGGTTATGGCGTACCTGTGTACCTCGTCCTGTATCCGCGTGACCAGATCGAACGCACTGCGGCAGCGCGTAAGACTTATCTCTCCGCCGCCCGTTGCCACCGCTCTCGTGCGGTGGCGGGAATCTTTTACAAGTCCAAAGATCGGGACTGTTATGCCCATTTCCCTGACTGCCGGAGCGACGGTGCTGACGTGTCCCTGACCGCCGTCAAGAAAGATAAGATCGGGCAGAGTGGAAAATCCCTCGTCCGTCTTTTCAAAATAATTGCGAAATCTCCGCTCGAGGACTTCTTTCATACAGGCGTAGTCGTTTTGCTCCTCGACCGTCTTTATGGAGAATTTTCTGTAATATTTTTTGCAGGGTCTGCCGTTCTCAAACACGACCATTCCGGCGACCATATCCGAGGAGGCAAGGTTTGATATATCGTAACATTCGATAATGCGCGGCGGCTTTGGCAGACTGAGCGCCTTTGCAAGCTCTTCGAGGGCGACTATCTCCCTTCCCGTTCTGCCGACTTTTATCGATAGATACTCCGACGCGTTGTTCTTTGCAAGCATGGTGAGCCGCAGCAGATGTCCTCTCTGCGGAGCGTACAGCCTGACGGCGTGGGAGGACTTTTCCCTCAGCCAGCGTTCAAGCAGTTCGCCGTTCTCGATCGGCTCGTCAAGCAGGACTTCTTTCGGAATGTCGTCCCTTGACGAATAAAACTGCATAATAAAACTTTCCCTCATCACCGACTGATCTTCCTTTTCTCCGAGAAAAAAGTCCGCCTTGTCAAACAGCCGTCCGCCTCGGTACATTATCACGCTTGCGCAGGCTTTTTCGCCGTTTTGTGATATGGCGATGATGTCGCTGTCTTTCATATTTTCGTCTATTATCTTCTGACTGTCCGCCGCTCTCGTTATCGCCGCGATACGGTCGCGCAGTCTTGCGGCAAGTTCAAAATCCAGACGTTCCGCCGCGTCCTGCATTTCCTTTGTAAGACGTTCAACCGATTTCTGCGAACCGCCCCTTATATATTCCACCGCCTGTCTTACCGCCTGACGGTATTCCTCTTCGGGTATCTCTCCTGTGCATACACCCATACATCTTTTTATGTGATGATTAAGGCAGGGTCTGGCTTTTTTGAAATCGGCAGGAAATTTTCTGTTACAGGTCGGGAGCATAAAGACCTTGTTTGCCTCCTCCACCGCCTGTTTTACCGCAAACGAGCTGGTGTACGGTCCGATGTATTCCGCGCCGTCGTCGTACTTCTGCAAAACGCTTTGCAGTCTGGGATAGGGTTCGTTGGTGACGCGGATATAGCTGTAGCCCTTGTCGTCTTTGAGAAGTATATTATACTTGGGGGAATACTGTTTTATCAGCGAACATTCCAGCACAAGAGCCTCAAATTCGCTGTCAGTGACTATGAAATCATAATCGTTGACGTGCGTTACCATTTTGGCGACTTTCGGGAGATGATCCTGCCCCTTGCGGAAATAGGAAGTCACGCGGTTGCGTAGATTTTTCGCCTTGCCGATATAGATTATCTTTCCGCCTGCGTCTTTCATTATATAACAGCCGGGGGAGGAAGTCAGCTTTGAAGTCTTATCCCTCAGATACGGCAGTCTCGGATTATCCTCTTCTGTAATAAACATTCCAACGCTCCTTTTTAATACGGAAATCAATTTTGTTTTTATTTTTTTATGGTTAATTTTCACGCGCATATCGAAAATACACTGTTTAGTAACTCTTACTTCTTACCTCTTTTCTCTTACCGCTGACATTAGCTTTACCGTTTCTGCCATAAGCTCGGCGGCTTTCTGCTTATTTTCAAGACGCACCGAAAATCCCGGCTTCGCGCCGTCCGTAAATCTCAGCCTCGAACCGTATTTTTCCGACAAAGCCTGTATCTGCTCCACTTCGGGACTTGCCGCGCAGAAAAACACGTTTTCCCCTCTCTGCGCGATCTCGGTTATGCCGAGCTGCGACGCCATATTCCGTATCAGCGCGACGTTTATAAGTCCCACTACGCTTTTGGGCGGATCGCCGAAACGATCTATCAGCTCGTCCGTCACGTCCCTGCCGTCCTCCTCCGTCACTACCGACGCGATCTTGCGGTAAGCGTCTATCCTCTGCGGCAGACTTTCAATATACTCCTCCGGAATGTACGCGTCTATAGAAATGTCCACAAGACAGTCCTCCGAGGAGCGCGGAACGCTTTCCCCTTTCTGCTCGGCGATAGCTTCATTCAGCAGCCGCAGGTACATATCATACCCCACAGCCTCCATATGACCGTGCTGCCTGCCGCTCAGCACCGACCCTGCGCCCCTTATCTCAAGATCGCGCAGCGCAATGTGGAATCCCGAACCGAACTGGGTAAATTCCTTTATCGCGTTGAGCCGCTTTGAGGCGACCTCCGTCAGCACCTTTCCCCTGCGGAAAGTAAAATACGCGAACGCCCTTCTGCTCGAACGTCCCACACGTCCCCTCAGCTGATAAAGCTGCGACAGCCCCAGCCTGTCCGCGTCCTCGATAATAAGCGTATTCACATTCGGAACGTCCACGCCCGTTTCAATTATCGTAGTGCAGACGAGAATGTCTATCTCCCTGTCGATAAGCTGCCGCCAGATCTCGGAAAGCTGATTTTCAGCCATTTGTCCGTGCGCCACGCCTATTCTTGCCTGCGGCAGTTTTTCCTGAAGATTCAGCGCCGTTCTTTCTATCGTTTCCACTCTGTTGTGGATATAGTACACCTGTCCGCCGCGCCGCAGTTCCTTGTTTATCGCCTGTATAACTACTCCGTCGTCATGCTCTATGACATAAGTCTGTATCGGCTGACGATCCTGCGGAGGTTCTTCAATGACCGACATATCTCGTATTCCGCTCAGAGCCATATTGAGCGTTCTCGGTATCGGTGTAGCCGAAAGTGTAAGCACGTCCACACCGTGAAAATTCTCCTTGAATTTCTCCTTATGCGCCACGCCGAACCGCTGCTCCTCGTCCACTATCACCAGACCGAGATCCTTAAACTGTACATCTTTCTGCACGAGCCTGTGCGTACCGATGACCAGATCGACCGTGCCGCGCTTTATCTCGCGGATTATCTGCTGCTGCTGCGCCGGAGTGCGGAATCTTGAAAGCAGCTCCACCTTTATCGGGAAATGCTCAAAACGCTTTACCGCCGTCTGATAATGCTGCCAGGCAAGCACCGTGGTAGGCACGAGTATAGCCGCCTGCTTTGAATCGAGCATACACTTGAAAGCCGCTCTCAGCGCGACTTCCGTCTTGCCGAATCCTACGTCGCCGCACAGCAGTCTGTCCATCGGCACGGGCTTTTGCATATCCTCCTTGATCTCGCGCACCGACCTCAGCTGATCGTCCGTTTCCTGATAATCGAACCGCTCCTCAAAATCCCTCTGCCAGTCGTTGTCGGGAGAAAACGCGTACCCCTCAGCCGTCTGCCGCTGTGCGTACAGTTTGATAAGCTCCTGCGCCATATCCTTTACAGCCGACCTCACACGCGAACGAGTCTTGTTCCATTCCGCGGAATTGAGCTTATTCAGCCGCACTGAAGTTTCGTCGGACGGTCCGACATACCGCGACACCAGATCGAGCTGCGTCACAGGCACATACAGCACGTCCGTTCCCGCGTATTTTATGCTGATATAGTCCTTTGTCACACCGTTCGTTTCGAGATTTCTTATACCTGCAAATCTGCCGATACCGTACATCGAATGTACCACCAGATCGCCGGGGGATATATCGGCAAGACTGCTTATCTCCTCTCCGCGGCGGTGTTTTTTCTTGAATTTCTTTTTCGCCGTCATAGCTTTCATCTGCGTTATGGCGGCGCATTTTATATCCGGATAATCAAATCCGCCCGAAAGACTTCCCGTTGTCAGCCACACCACGCCCGGGAGTATCTCGCTCTGTTCCGTCATTATCCGCGCGTCAAGACCCTGCTCCGCCAGATCTTTCGCGATGATCGGCAGCGTCTTTTCCGAACCTGCCAGCACGGCGGTGCAGTAACCCTGTTCCGAGAACCCTTTCAGTTCCTCCGCAAGGTGGATTATATTTCCTCCCCACACGCCCGTCTGACGGCAGTCGGCATTGATAAGCTTTTTGAATTTCACATCGTTGTGCGAACGCATAAAAGTGTCCATATAAACGGACTGCATTTTCTCTGCGCTGACCTTTACCGCAGTAAAGTCGGTGCAGAATCCCTCCAGCCTTTTGAAAAGCACACCGTCGTCGTACATAAGTTTAAGATCTTCGCGCTCCTTTGCCAGCACGTCTTTCGCTCTTTCGCAGCAGTTCTGATATTCGCTGAAAACGCAGATACCGCCCTGAAAATAATCAAAAAGAGTGTACGTTCTGTCGTAGGCGAGAGTGTAATATTTATCCGAATTTGTCAGCGCAATGCCGCTTTGCACGCGGTCTATATCCTTACTGATATGCTCTTTTATCTTTTCCGCGCTGCGTCCCTTTACGGACGAGTACAGCTTTGTCAGCTTATCTTCAAGTTCATTCTGCAAAAAGAGTATCTCCAGTGCAGGGGAGACGGTTATCCTGTCGATCGGGTCGCTCCTCCTCTGCGACTGCGTATCAAAATATGAAACCGTATCTATCTCGTCGCCCCAGAGTTCTATCCGCACGGGTCTGCTTTCCTGTACGGGAAAAATATCCACGATAGAACCCCTTATCGCAAACTGCGCCTGACCCTCCACCTGCTCCGTGCGGCTGTATCCCGCCTCCACAAGAGAACGCGCAAGTTCCGTGGTATCCACCTGTGCGCCGCTGCAAAGTTCAAAGGAGTATTTTCTCAGCGTTTCGGGAGGGATAGTCCCCTGCATTACCGATTCCACCGACGCCGCCGCAATACGGCAGCCGCCCGACATTATCCGCGAGAGAGTTTCTATCCGCTTGTGTTCGTACTCGCGCGAGATACCCTCCATATAAGCGAAATTGAGATCCCTTGCAGGAAAAAGCGCCGCGCTGTTTTCCCCGAAGAGCGCGTTTATATCATCGACGAGCCTTGTGCAGGCGGATTCGTCGTCGCATATGACAAGCACCTTTTCAAGTGCGGAAAGTGCGCCGCACAGCTGCGCTTTATGAATATTTGAAACTCCCGTAAGCGCACAGGGGGTAAACGAGCCGCGCACCGCCCTTTCAAGTTCTTTATAAAACGGCATTTCGCCGCACATTTTCAGAAAAAGCTCCATAAATTCCTCCGCAAATTGTGCCGATTCAGCGGTTGTAGAGATTCATCGCCTGCGCGATGCCGCCGCCGAGGATAAGTTCGACCGCCGCGCGTACATTTTTGAGCGCGTCGTTCAGGAGTGCGCGGTCGCCGTCGGAAAATCTGCCGAGCACCCAATCGGCAAGATCGTATTCGGGGGACGGCTTTGCGCCGACGCCGAGCTTTATGCGCGGAAAATCCTCCGAACCGCACAGCTCGATAATGCTCTTTATGCCGTTATGCCCCCCTGCCGAGCCTTTTCTGCGTATGCGCATATGTCCCGGCTCGAGGGAGATGTCGTCAAAGATGACGATGACGTTTTCTATCGGTATCTTGTAGAAATTCATCGCCTGACTGACCGCCTCGCCGCTGTTGTTCATAAACGTTTCGGGTCTCATAACAAGGCAGTTTTTCTCCGCGATAGTCACGGCGGCGGTCTTTGCCTTGAATTTGTAGGTCTCCGTCCTGAACCCGAGTTCTTCCTCCAGAGCGGCGATCGCCATAAATCCTGCGTTGTGGCGCGTCTGTTCATATTTTATGCCGGGGTTGCCCAGTCCGCAGACGATGTACTCCGGTTTTCCGGCGGTATTCTTTTGCGCCGATATACGTTCAAAAACGTCCCATATACTCATTGTAACACACTCCTGACAGCACAAAACGGACGATCACAGGAAATCCGCCTGTTTTCGCCCTGATACGGCTGTTAAAATAAAACTCGCCTATGCTTATATTATAGCACAGACGAGATTTTTTTGCAAGGAAATTATTAAATTTATTTGTATCTCGGCTTTTTGATAGCACCTAAACATATTAATAATATGCCTATTGCGCCGCAACCGCCACTGACAACTATCATCAGCGTTTTATACATTTGCATATCTGATTGTCTTGTTCTTGCACCTTGTAAATTTGATTGGCTATTATTTTTAAACATACCATCACCCAAGTAATAATCGTCAGGAGCGTCAATATAGTAATAATAGCATCTTTCGGCATTTTCATATCCTTGATAAAAGAAATACAATGATATTGCCGCAGCAAGAATAAAAATAATACCAAAAATAATCATCGGTTTACTTCTTCTAACGACAACTTTTGCATTGCCTGCTGTGTTAGCATTTATCGGTGTTGCAACTGTACTTTCATCATTAAACGGCTGACCGCAATTACCGCAGAATTTGGCAGAATCCGAACACTCTTTACCGCATTTTTTACAATACATTTATTTTCCCCTTTTCCGTATATGTTTAGTATCAATTGATACTAAAATGATTATACACCACCATATCACGCATTGTCAATAGTATCATATGGTACTAAAAACATTTTCGACATTTTCACCAAATAATCACATTCGTTTCCCGACAATTTAAACAACAAATCATAAGACCGTTTGGTTTTAGAGAATGCAAAACCGCACATAAATATGATAAAGTCAATAGTACCAATCAGTACTAAAATATGGTGGGAGGAATAAGCGTGTATTTTCAAAGACTTCGCGATCTGAGGGAGGACGCCGATCTTAATCAGACGCAGATAGCTGAAATTTTATTTACAAGTCAAACGGTATATTCGCGTTATGAGAGGGGAGTGAGAACTATCCCCGTCGAACATCTGCTTATTCTTGCCGATTTTTATAACGTTTCCACGGATTATATCCTCGGCAGGACGAACGTTAAAGGCATAAACCGCTGAGCTGTCCTACGGAAACCAATTTTTGATTTCCGAAGAAGTAAGAGCGCTGCGCTTTTAAGAGGTAAGAGGTAAGACAAGGAGCGCCTGCGGCGCATATTTTAAAATATTATTCCGTGCAGTTTTGCAAGATTTTTGTTATATTTTCCGCCGTTGGCGGAGAATACACCCTTAAATGCTGTTTCCTCGCCGTTATAAGCACTTCGGGCGTAAAATGACCCCAGCCGCCGAACAGTATTTTGAAATTTCACTTCCGCGAACGCTGAAATTTGTCTATTGACGAACAGAGCAAAATATTATATAATATATAAAACAATATTATCTTGAAAATGAGGTCTTGCATATGGAAAATAATGTTATCATTCTTGCCGGCGGACAGGGAAAACGTATGAAAACCAAGAAACCCAAGGTGCTTTGCAGCGTTATCGGCGAACCCATGCTCGAATGGGTAATAACCGCCTGCGAAAATGCAGGAATAAACGATGTCTGCGTGGTAAAGGGCTATGAGGCACAGCAGATAGACGATTTCCTCGCGGCGAGAAATTCAAGGGCGGATATAACCACCGTAATGCAGGAGGAACGCCTTGGTACGGGTCACGCGGTAATGCAGGCGAAGGATTTTTTGCAGGCGCATAAGGACGGCAACACCCTTGTGCTGTGCGGCGACGCTCCGCTTATAGACCCCGAAACGATAATCGACGCTCTTGAACTTCACGAAACGCGCGGCTGCAGCGTTACCGTCGTTACCGCTCGCGTGGAAGACCCCACGGGCTACGGCAGGATAGTCCGCAGCGAAGAGGGTATCAGCGGTATCGTGGAGCATAAGGACTGTTCGCCCTACCAGCTGGCGATAACCGAAGTCAACAGCGGCTGCTACTGGTTCAGGACTGCCGACCTGCTGGAAGTCCTCTTTGAGATAAAGCCCGAAAATGCGCAGGGAGAGTACTATCTCACCGACTGCGTGGAGCTTATGATCGGCAAGGGCAAGATCGCCGACGCATATATTTCGGGCAATCCGAATGTTGTTCTCGGCGCGAACGACCGCAGGGGACTGCTTATGCTAAACGACGTGGCGCGAAGTGAAATAATCGGTAAATGGCTTGACGAGGGTATTGAATTTTGCTGTACGGACGGCGTTTCAGTCGGCAACAGCGTGAAGATCGGTCAGGGTACTATAATCCATTCGGGAGTTATCCTGCGCGGCAATACCGAGATCGGCGAAAACTGCGTTATCGGCAACAACTGCATTATTGAAAATACCAAAATAGGAAATAACGTAAATCTCAACAATGTTCAGGCATATGATTCGGTCGTTGAGGACGATGTGAAGATAGGTCCTTACGTTCAGCTGCGTCCTAATTCGCATATTAAAAAAGGCGTTAAGATAGGCGATTTTGTGGAGATCAAAAATTCCACTATCGGCGAATATACCGCAGTGGCGCACCTTACTTATATCGGCGATTCGGACGTGGGCGCGAATGTCAACTTCGGCTGCGGAGTAGTGACGGTGAATTACAACGGCGACAAGAAATTCCGCACGGTCATCGAGGACAATGCGTTTATCGGCTGTAATACAAATCTTGTCGCGCCCGTCCGCGTGGGCAAGGGAGCGTACACGGCGGCAGGCTCTACTATCACTAAGGATATTCCCGATAATGCTCTGGCTATCGAACGCACCAAGGCGGAGATCAAGGAGGGCTACGCTCTGCGCAAGCTGAAAAACCGCACCGAGAAGTTTGAAAATGAGCATAAGAAAGAAAACGATAATAAGTAAAAGTTGTTTTGCAGACTGATTTCACGCGCCGCACTCACGGTGAAAATAAACTCGGCATATTAAAAAGGTTTTGGATCAAGCCTTTTCCTTAAAAAGGCTGCCCTCGCGCGGGCGCGCTTGTCGCCCTCCACATCGTGTGGAGCGTTCTGCCCTTGGAAATCGGGCGGTTAAAATTTTCTGCGGCAATTACTTTAATGATCTGTGGGAAAGAAATTTCCGGTTTTTATTTTACGCAGTAAAATAAAAATTGCCGACCGCATAATGTCGGCAAAGGAAATTTTCTTTTAGCTCAAACGCGCAGCGTTTGAGGTGCGCTCTGAAAAGGGTGAATTACCAAACAGTCCGGCGGACTGTTTGGTAAGAGGGAAAGCGCTTGCAAGAGAGCGCTTTCCCTACTATGAAAGGCATTTGTTACAGCTGCCATTTATGGCAGCAGCGACGCACCTATTGCAGAAAATATTGCGGATATAATTTAAATGCTATTCTTCCCCATTGGGGGAGAACAGCTCTTTGTCCATGGATATTTTTACATAAAGAAAATATTCCCCTCCGCCATAAATGGCGGAGAGAAAATTTATACCGCCATACTTAGGGGACGCCCTTCTTGCAGGTCGTCCCCTCTTTCAAAACAGTCCACAGGACTGTTTTGAAATTCACCCCTTGCGGACGCAGGCGGCAGGGGAATTTCGCCGTCTGCGGACGGCGACAAGGGACGCTGTCCCTTGACTCTGCAAGCCTTTTTAAGGAAAAGGCTTGGCGAAAACCTTTTTAATATGCCGACTTCGTTTTCTCCAAAACTGCGGAGCGTGAGATCAAAGCAATTGCTACTTGACTACAAAGAAAAAATGTTGTATAATTAATACTGACAAATAATTATCGAGGAGCATTTTTATGAGTAAACAGCCTTTTTATATTACAACGCCGATCTATTACCCGTCGGGAAATCCGCATATAGGCACCTGCTACACCACCGTAGCCTGCGACGCGATCGCAAGATATAAACGTATGCAGGGATATGACGTCATCTTCCTCACGGGAACGGACGAGCACGGTCTTAAAATAGAACAGAAAGCCGCCGAAAAGGGAATTACCCCAAAGGAATATGTGGACGAGATCGTCGCGGTGTTCAAAAAACTCTGGAGCTTTATGAATATCAGCTACGACCGCTATATCCGCACGACGGACGATTATCACGTTGAAACGGTACAGAAAATTTTTAAAGCGCTCTACGACAAGGGATATATCTACAAGGGCGAGTATTCGGGAAAATACTGCACCCCCTGCGAAAGCTTCTGGACGGAAAGTCAGCTTGACGAAAACGGCTGCTGTCCCGAATGTCACCGCGAAGTGACTCAGGCTAAGGAGGAGGCTTACTTCTTTAAGATCTCGCCTTTTGCCGATCGAATAGAAAAACTTCTTACCGAAACGGATTATCTTATCCCGTCGGGCAGAGCAACGGAGCTTGTGAATAATTTCATAAGACCCGGTCTTGAGGACGTGTGCGTTTCCCGAACCACTTTCAAATGGGGAATACCCGTGACTTTTGACGATAAACACGTTGTGTATGTGTGGATAGACGCACTTTCAAACTATATTTCCGCGCTCGGTTATCTCAATGACGCATATGATGATTTTGAACGCTTCTGGCCTGCCAATATCCATATGGTCGCAAAGGACATCACACGTTTTCACGCGATAATCTGGCCGGCTATGCTTATGGCGCTCGATCTTCCTCTGCCAAAGCACCTTGTGGTACACGGCTGGATATCTTTCAACGGTCAGAAAATGTCGAAGTCTATGGGCAACGTGGTAGATCCGTTTGTGCTTGGCAAAAGATACGGAGCGGACGCTATCAGGTATCACATTCTCCGTGAAATGCCCCTCGGCGCGGACAGCTCATTCTCAAACGAGATAATGATAACCCGTATAAATGCCGATCTTGCCAACGGTCTCGGCAATCTGGTATCCCGTACCGTGGCTATGGCGGACAAGTATTTCGGCGGCAGACTTCCCGTACAGCGCGAAAAGGAAGATGTTGACGATTCACTTATTGCCGAGGCTGAAAGTCTGCGCGGCAGGGTGGACGAGTATATCGAAAAATATCAGCTCAACAATGCGCTTGCCGAGATATTCAAGCTGGTATCGAGGGCGAATAAGTATATCGATGAAACTACTCCGTGGATACTCGGAAAGGACGAGAGCAAAAAGGCGCGTCTTGCCGCGGTGCTTTACAATCTGCTTGAATCAATAAGGATAGCGTCAACGCTGCTCAGCTGTTTTATGCCCGAGACAATGCCGAAAGTCTGGGAGCAGATCGGCGCGGCAGAGAGCGATATAACTTATGAAAATGCAGGGAAGTTCGGCGTACTTTCTGCGGACGTAAAGGTGTGCAAGGGAGAGATAATTTTCCCGAGGATAGACGTTGACAAGGAGATAGACGAGCTTAACGGCATTATCGGCAGAAACAATGAAAATGCCGCTGACAAAGCCGAAAGCGGATTTGAGCCTGCGCCTCTTGAAGAGCAGATCGCAATAGATGATTTTGCGAAAGTCGATCTGCGTGTGGCGTTGGTCAAGTCGTGTGAAAAGGTGAAGAGGTCAAAGAAACTGCTTTGTTTGCAGCTTGACGACGGTATGGGCGGCAGGCAGGTAGTTTCCGGCATAGCGCAGTGGTACGCGCCCGAAGATCTGGTCGGTAAGAAGGTCATCGTCGTTGCAAATCTCAAGCCCGTTACCCTTTGCGGTGTGGAATCGAACGGAATGATTTGTGCGGCGGACACTGCCGAGGGCGGAGCGAGCGTTATTTTCCCCGATCAGTCGCTGCCCTGCGGCACGAAGATAAGGTAAAGTCGGGGCAGGATATTTTTGATATTTTGATTTTGATTTTGATATTTTGATTTGTATCCCTGAAACCGCGTGCTGTCGGGTATTTCGGCAGCGCGGTGGGGGGGAGTATGCGTCTGTAGCTCAGTTGGATAGAGCGTCGGACTCCGACTCCGAAGGCCGCAGGTTCAATTCCTGTCAGGCGCACCAAAAGTCCGATTTTTAGTAAAAAAAGCGGACTTGTACACAGTTTGTACAAATCCGCAAGAGATTATTTAGTTATAAGGCTCGGAGCTTGTAAAAAGTCATAACGACCGGCAACATAGTATCGTGTAGTCGTAGCAGTATCGCAGTGACCAAGATATAATGACAAGTCGGCAAGCGACATTCCGTGTTCAAGGGAATGAACTGCAAACGAGTGACGCAAATGGTGAGGAGAAAGATAAGGCAAATGAATACCGTATTTTTGAAAATATTCGGTGTCACGTCTGTACCAAAATTTTTGCCAGTTGTGAAAATGAAATGAATGTGTAAGATGATCGCCGCTGCGCTGTTTGAAGTTGTTGGCAAATACAAACGGATTACCGGAATATCTGGGCAATCCGGATAAAAGCTCAACAGCCTCCGCACTTAACGGAATAGTACGGAAATGATGTGTTTTAGTATCTTCTTTATAATATCTCCTGCCGCCGTCATTGCAAATAGCCGCGCTTATGGTGATATATATGCGGTCATTCTTTTTAGTGATATTTTCCCATTTGAGCGCCAAAAGCTCCTCGGCGCGAAGTCCGCAAAGGTACTGAAAACGAAACATATCACTTACAAAACTGTCTTCAAGAAAAAGAAAATGCAATTCACTTTCGGTAAAACATTTAGGCTTTTTGCGGTCGTTAGGACGTGTGACAGGCTTAAACACAATACCTGCGCTGATGTCTTTATCAATAAGATCATTAGCATAAGCTGTCCGCATTATCTTTTTGGCGTCTGAGCATACTTTTTTGACTGAACCGGACGATCTCATATGCTTGTCGCATTTTGCAAGACAGAGCATTATATGAACCGGCTTTATGTCGCAAAGCTCCATTTCTCCTAAATCGTCCAGTAAATAATTTCTTATGTACATTTCGTGTTCTCTGCTGTTTACAGTCTGATATGTCTGCATATATAACGGCAAATATTCTTTAAATTTCATATCGGTATTTCCTTTCTGGTTGAAATACATTGAAAACCGCCGAGTTGAATTGCTCCTACAATTCAGCGTTTCAGGCGGTTTTCTGTTTTAATTGATGTTCTGCGCCGTCATACGATTTCCGAAAAGCACGCGGCGCAGAGGTAAATAACGATGTTGTGCATTAAATTCGGTGAGGAACTCCTTTAACAACTCGTCGCGCATTTCGGGGCAGACAATGTAAACAATTGCAAGATTTTCGCGTTGCCTGCACTCATTCAGCCGACCGCATAACCAGAGATAAAACAACCTTATCTCATCTGCCTGAACTTCTGGTACTTTTTTCATAATAACTCCTTTCCGCTGATATATAATACAGCAGTTAAAAATATTTGTCAAATGTGACCTGACTTTTGTTAAATGAATTAATGTTTTGGAAAATTCAAATTAAAATGAATTTTTTTCCTGCTCCTGCTCTCCCTCGTCCTTTACTTTCGATACCGTGCAGGAATCATCTCCGTTGAAATCATTGAATACAGTTATCTTGCGTGTGTAATAATTCCTGCAATCTCCGAAACTCTTATACATATCCTTTGCACAGCCGTCTTCGGGACACTCAAAGCGATTCTGGAAGTAATAAGTATAACCGTTTCTGCGGACTTTGAAACAGTAGATTATGTTGTTTATTCTCCGATATATCTGTTGCAGTTTATCGTTTGAACCGCTTGTGTCGGCGTCCTTTCTGTAGACTTCATAAGGCGTTACGGGACTTGTTATGTATACTTTAGTCCAAAGAGCATAACGGTTAGCGTATCTGGCGCGAATCTCCTGCCTGTACCCTTGTGTGTATTGCAGAAATTCGGCAAGCCTGAATTGTCCCCGAAACTCGTCAAAGATGATAACTTCCTGCCCCTGATAATTGTCAAACGGATTAAGATAATCGCTGACCATAAATACATTTTCCGCGCCGTATTTTTCACACAGACGGACATATTCAAAGGATTTTCCACAGCCCGTACTTCCACACAGCCAGTTTACTTCCACATTGCGCAAAATCGGCGTTTCTTTCAAGCGTTTCTGAAAATACAGATAAGTGACCGCCTTTTCCTCTTTCAGGGCTTTAGGGTGAGCGAGAAATATTTCTCTCGGCGTTAAATTTTCCTCGAAAATAAGCGCCTTTATCTCGTCTAAGGTTATCAGATCACTGCGCTTTCCCTGACAGCCGACTATTTCACCGACCTGAGAACGAGCGGTTATATTTTCGCCTTTTTCCTCAAATTTTCCTACTTTGTTGATATAGTCCTCAACGTCCCTTTTACTGCCCTTTGTCGGCTCGATATGTATTTTCGGGAACAGCCGTTTAAGCACCGAAAGAGGGCGATACGTCTTTTTTGATTCAAAAACGCAGTGGAGATGTTCCAGACCTACGGCAGAAACGCAGTACAACACCGCTCCGGTGTGGTCGTTTCCGTCCGCTATCCACTTGTTGAGTATTTCGTCACATATCTGCTGAGGGGTATGCCCGTAATATTCGGTAGGCTCTTTTGAGAGAATAACGGGTTTGCCCTCTTCGTCCTTGACGATCTCTCCGCGCTCATCGTGCTTGTAGGTTATTGTGTATTCGGGATTGTTGATAACGCAGAATGTGGACTTGCAAGTAAATTCAGACAAGTTTTCACCTCCTTGTGACGAAGTTGTGACAAAGTCCTGTCACAGAGGAAACCCCAGTAACAACGGAGTTTGCCGATACCTTGTGACGTGTGACGAAGTTGAGGGTAATACTATACCTCAACTTCGTCTAAAGCAGGGGGGCGAACGCTTGTTCTCTCTAATTAATATAATAGAACATATGTTTGCATTTGTCAAGAGGGAGAATTTAAACAAACTATGAACAGAGAAAACAGCGTCAGACTTCACGATTCGGGGGAGTACCCCCCGAAGTATGGCGCGTAGCCGCTCAGGGCTGAACGCGCCCCCCTTTTGGTAATGAAGAGCGCTTGACGGAGCGCATATAAGGACTTGCCGCGCAGAGGGTACAGCACAGTGTAACGACAAGGCGCAGGAGCGCAGGGGAAACCGCGCGAACGGTTCGCGCGGTAAGGCAGGGGAATCCCCTGCACCCCGTTTCGGTCGCGCCGCAAGCGGCTCACTGATTGCGTGACGTGGGCTACGACCGAGGAGAGATTACAGTTGTCAAGAGTTTGAAAAGGTCTTTGCCTTACTCAGGGCGATATAATTCTTTTACAACCTTGTCAAGCTCTTCATACATATCATCAAGAATTAATTGCAAGGTTTCAGCAGTGTCCAAAGACACAGTGTATTTACCTTTCGTTTCAGTATAAAGGACTTCGGCTAAATAATTAAGCTGGTCAATATGTTCTTTCATTCCTTTTCACCACCTAAATATAATCGTGTTTTCCGCTACCCTTATCCTATATATAATTATACACGGTATACCGTACAATGTACATAGATTATTTATAAAAGAGTTGTTAAATTATTGTGTACGGCATACCGTGTATATTGACAAATCAGAGCATTTCTTGTATAATGAAAAAAAAGGGGTGATAATATGTCGGTATCAGAAGCACGCAGGAGAGCAAACGATAAATGGGATAAAGAAAACACGGAACGAGTTCAACTTAAAATGCCGAAAGGATATGGCGAAATTATCCGCGCACAAGCCGAAAAACATAATCTGAGCAAAACAAAATACATCAAGAAACTAATTGATGATGATGTAAAAAAAGGTGAAAGCAATGATTGACAGCATATTAATGTTCATTGAGAATTACGCGGCAGTAGTTTTAATAGTTATCGTACTGGTGATAGGAATAAAAATTTATAATTGGCTGAGATTCTTAACAATGACGGACAATATACAAAGAATGGAAAAAACATTGAAAGATATGACACATCAGCTTGAAGATATTAAAAAACTGCTGTATGTAAGCAATCAATTGCAGGGTATGCAGGTGCAGGAAACAGAGAACAAGAACGGCAACGCGCCGAATTGAATCCAAAAGGATTCCAATTCGGGCGCGTTTTTTATCACCACGCATTTTTTCTTTTTCGGATAGCGCGCTTTTGATTTTTATCGAGCGGCAGGGCGTTAGTATCTGCGCCCTCGCGGTTGGCAAGTATCTCACTGTCGGACAAATACTCTTTTGCAAGCATATTTGTAACAAGCTGTGATGTATCGTAAAGCTGTCTGTATTGATTTCGCTGGATATACGTCCGGCTGTACATAATTCGCGGCTCATACGTCTTGTTTTCGCTGTAAAGTTCGTATTCCTCGATGTCGTATGTATAACCCGTCTGGATACGCGTAAACGGGTGCTTGAAATGCGTATGACAAGCGGTAACATCTGCGGTAATATCCCGAATCTGTTTATCGAGCAGATTAAATCTCTGTACGGTCGCATAGATCATCATTCTGCGCTTACGGCATTGACAGAGGTGTTGAAAAAGCGGTTTAGGCACGGCGCATTTACCGCCCGAAAAATCGCGGCTGTTGAATATAGTGCCTATTTCGTCAATGAGGACAAGTGTATTTTTAGGCGCGTTGAGAATATCCTGCGCGGTGTTGAGCGGCAGTATTCTTGTGTATTCGGGAAAGTTCTTGATGTTTATGTTTGTAAGTATCGTCAGCTGCGGATAACGCTTACAAAGGTTATATGCGCGTGTCACCATAAGCGAGGTTTTTCCTGCGCCGAATTTCCCGACAAAAAGATGAATCCCCCAACCGTCAAATATCTGCCGCCAATTGAAGTAAGCCGCACAGCATTTATCATAGACGGTATAGGCGGCGAACATAGGCAGTCGATAGAAAACGTCAAAGAAAACCATAACGCACCGCCTATCTCATATGAAAGAAACGTATCATACAGTTGTAGAGCATTTTCCAAGTAATGAAAAGCACAAGGCAGGCGAATATAAACTGCATAATCAGCACGCCGAATTGATAATTGCTTGTTATGCTGTCCACAGCCGCGAGATCACAGCCGAGTATTTTTAAAAGCTGATAGCAAGCGTTTTTAATGTCAACAAGCATTATTCATTACCTCCTTTTTCAGATTCATTTTCCCATTTTTCAGATTCATTTTCCGCTTTTTCAGATTCAAGTTCCCGTTCGGCAATAAGATTTTCAATCAGCTTTTGACGCGGCAGGCTCATTTCTTTTTCAGACCTGAAAGTCCTGATGTCTACCCAGAAAGCGCAGACACCGACAATTGTGGCAATAACGAAACCGAAAAGGATAGTTTTCAGTATAAGTAAAAGTATCGAGACCATTTATTTTCCCCCTCTTTGATATATGCACATAGCGTAGCCGAAACAAACGCCAATGCAGAATGTAAAAACACTAAACATAATTCACACCTCAATCCTTGCTGAACAGGAAAGAAAGCAATTGAATACTACAGCCGATAACGATCAATCCCACTATCATAGAACCGAGTGAAAAGTTAAAGCCGTTAAAGTGAAATTGCAGACTTAATATTCTGCCGATAGCCGAAAAAATATGTTTGATAACTCCCAGAACGTCCATAACATCACCCCTAAACAACGAATTTAACAACGACTATCGCAAGCATTATGACAAAGAAAGACGCAAGGATAGTTAAAAACCAAGAGGGCAGAACGGAAATGCTTGCAGTCAGAAACTGATAAAACGTAGATGTACCGTTGAATATCTCCGATATGCTCCCCGGCGAAAAATCTGTCATAAAATTTTCGTTCCACTTTTGCTCATTATCCCATTTACTTTGTTCTTCTGGTGTACGCTCAGGCGATAAGTTACCGTCCTTGTCTACGCTCTGATATGTTTCAGGGGGATAAGCAGAATCACCCAAAAATGAAAAGGGATCGCCTTTAAGGGAATAGTATTCGCCGTTATACTCAAAAGGCACGAAATCGGGATATTTATCAAAGCTGAATTCATCACCGTAATACCAATAATGCATATTTCCGTATTGCTGTTGGATATCCGAATTCCAATAATTATAAAAGTAATCCGAAAAACTTTCGGTAGTTGTTTTCATCTCATCATTATAGGCGAGATCATCACCCAAGAACAAATAAGGAAAATATGTGGGAAAAATATCATCAAATGAAATATTAGCCAAATGTACCTTAAACGAAAAAACAGGAGGATTTTCAAGTAAATTTTTGTAATCTTCAAGTGTTATATTTTCAAAATCTTCAACATCTGTTACAAAGTCTAAAGCAAACAGAGGATACAAGCCGTTAGCATAGGCGGCAGAACTTGTAAAACCGTTTATATCACCGCTTTCCATATCGAGTATACTATATTTTTGATATGAAAGATAAGTGTACACAGAAGAAGATAACACACTTGACGGAGATGATTTAGGACTTGAACCGGATATAAAAAACATTCCTTTTTTGTTTTTGACCATTTCAGAAACATCAATTCCGGTCTTTCCGTTTTCGGAATGTTCTTCAAAGTATGTAAGCAATTCTTCAAATTCATCATCTGTAAATACGCGATCAGGATCATCTAATCGTTTTATAATAGCATTTTTTACACATTCGCTTATATAATCTTTGGATAAAGAAATAGTTATATATAATTCCTTAAATGATTCCTTAACTGTACCGCCGCTTTTAGAGGGATACTCATATTCAAGCGGCATATCAACATACAGCGCAGGAGAATAAGTAACATCAAAAGGATTTAAAGCGGATTTGGAGGGATTGACGTCCTTACCGTCAGCGTCATAAATAGGCACGGTGGAATATAGTATGTCAAAACCTCCACCATATCCCTCCATATAAGATAAATCAGGAGACAAACTAACTTCACGGGTACAAGATTCGCCGGAAAATCTATGACTTGTGCCTAACCAATTTGTAGAGCCAAAATCAAATGACACTTTAGTCGGCATTGTTACTCTATCGGGAGATTTTTCATCTGTATAAAAAATACCTACAAGATTATCTGGAGAATACTGACAATAAATTACAATATAATTCTCAGGCATAGAATCATTTGAATCCAAATAATGTGTAACAAAAATATCGTACATCATACCTCTGACAACACTGTCAAGCGCACCGCCGCCGGAAGCAGCGGAAGAAGAAAGAACACCAAAAGCAGATGTAACAATGAATACACAAGTGAGCGCAAAGGCGCATAATCGTTTTTTCATAAAATTACTCCTTTTCAAAATAAAAGCGGAACGGAAGAAATCCGCTCCGCTTACGCGTCAGGCTTTGCCCTTTGTCAGCCTGCGTATGATTCCGATACCCGCGCCCAAAAGCGATGCGGCAACGAAAACCATAACAAGGGGATTGCCTGTCATTATAGTCCAGACACTTGAAACTACAGAAGTAATAGTTTCAAGACCGGAAGTAATAGTGGACTCCATTATGAATGCTCCTTTCCTAATATATTGATACCGCATACAACGACCTTTTGAACGCCGCCATATGTGCGAATATCCACATCAAATGTAACTCTTGAACCGATAACGGATTTGCTGTCAGGAAATGTTTCCTGCAAGAGATCGGCAGGCACTCGCATTGTCTGAACGCTTTTGCCGTTTACTTTTGTATCGTCCTTTGTGCAGTAAACAGAATAGTTTTTCCACTCTCTGCCGTTGTCGAGTTTGCCGGAATTTTCTTTAAAACCAACTATCGTGTAAGCCATTTTTTCATTACTCCTTATCAAAAATATCAGTTGAAATAGATCACTTATAGAAGTAGCTACCTATCTATAGTTATATTATACAACATATTTTTAACCCGAAAAATACTTGACTTTTGGCTTGTCAATAGATAAAGTGTGAATTTTAGCGAAAAAATTCGCTCATAAAATGTAAAATTTTAATGAGCGAAACAACTTAAATTATTTGTAAAATTTTTCAAAAAATTAGGGATATCGGACTCCGACTCCGAAGGCCGCAGGTTCAATTCCTGTCAGGCGCACCAGCCCTCGCGCGGGCGGCGCAATGCGCCCTCCGTCAGCTTTAAGACCGTCCGATGTGCGTAAGTCGGGCGGTTGAACTTTTTTATGATTCCAAAAGCCGTAAATCACATATCTTACTTCTTACATCTTACCACTTACTTCTAAACGGCGTTTGCGTTCAAAGAAAATTTCCTTTGCAGGCGTATATTATGCCTGCAATTTTTATTTTACTTCGTAAAATAAAAACCGGAAATTTCTTTCTTCAGATTATTAAGGCTTGTCGCCGTAAGAAAGCTACAAAAATTCTTATATCTTACTTTAAAAGCTATTTTTCCCCTACGGGGGAAAAACAGCAAATTGTCTATAATATTTCTTTGGAAAAATACACAGTTGCCAAAGTAATTCTTACTTCTGTCCCCTTACATCTTACTTCTAACCGCCCCTTCGGCATAAATGGCGGAGAGAAAAAATTAATGGTATATTCTCCGCCGCCGGCGAAGAACATACCACCCAAAACAGTTTTAATAAAGTTGAAAATTGATTTCCGTGATCATTTTATCGGCGCTCGTATCACCGTTTTCAGCTTTTCTGCGGCTGTCCTGCGCGCGTCGGAAAGATATATCTCATGGTGTAAACGCTTTTCGGAAATGTCAAATGCATAACCGTTTTGCTCCGAAAATTCGTGCATAAGCCGAACCGTTGCAGGCTCGTTGTCATAGCTGCCGATGTGCATACACTGCACGCACAAGCCCTCGTCATAGGTCAGAAATTCGACTTTGGAAAAGTCCGTTTTTTTCTTGCGTGCCGCTTCATCTATCGCCGCATCAAAGTCTGCTTTCGTCACAAAATCGGGCAGACGTATCAGTGAGATGAACCGAAAATTTTCCTTATGAGCATAATCAATATCCTGCCTGCCGTCCTGCCGCCAAAGTCCCTCCAGCGGCGGCACGACATAATCAAAATAGCCCTCTATCTGCCGAGCGCCTTTTTTACTCATTTTTATGGTAAATGCAATTGCGTACAGCAGACCGATCGACTGTTTATACTCTCCGTTTTCCTTATTGGGATCGCCTTTACCGCGCACGGCGATATAATTCATCGGCGGTACGGTCACGACGGTAGGCTTTTTCGGCGGCATATAAAATTCTTTGTATTCTTTTTTGTAATCAAACGGCATATTATTTCCTCCGTTTCTTTGACTCGGGCAGTTCCTCATACATAGCATTGAACAAACCTGTTAAAAATTCCTTGTTATCAACTTCATCTACCAACAACATCTCTTTTGCTCCCTCATAGGGTAATTCATACATAGCTGTGGGCATATAACTTATCGCTGATCTCACCGGTTTAACAAGCAGTCTGTCATCATAGATACCGCCTGCGATCCTGCCGCGATAATAAATAATAAATTCTCCCATCATAGCTCGATAAGTAACTTCTTCCAGATCGGACAGCTTCCCTAAAATAAACTCTAAGTATTCCTTGCTTGACGCCATATTTTCACCTCAAATCACGATTTGCAGAATAAAATCTCTGTTTATGAAATTTTTAGTACAATGTCCTCCGTATCAATTGCAGACTTATCCCAAAAGTCCGAATTATTGTACAGATATTTTTTATTTCTGTTTGCCGCAATATGCGACCGCATCAGCCTGAAACTGCAAACCGCTTTCACCGCCCACATGAGCAAAATCTGTCCTGATCGACTTGCGGGCAGGATATTTACCGTTGAACCGTTTTTTGATGACCTTTTCCATTATGGGAATGTTCCACACATCTCTGAACAGACAATCCATATGCACCACATTTTCAAGCGTCAGATCAAACAACGCAAGACGCCTTTCCATTTCATCAAAAGCGCCGTTTACCTGTTCCTCGACAGTACCGCCGACATTTGCGGCACAATAGCTTAAAAAGCAGAGATCTCCTGCCTTGATAATGCCCGAATGCGCCCATTCCTCATTTACATCTTTTCTTATGATCTCACTCATACAAACCGACCTTTCATAAAAATTATGCACGGAAATCAATTTTAAAATTTTATATAAGCATTTTAATATTTTTTATCGGTTCAAGCAGACTTTTGGGTTATTTTTCCTCCGCTGTTGGCGGAGGAAAAATAATTAAGTGTTATATTCTCCGCCAACGGCGGAGGTCCTCCCGGACGGGGCATTTCCGCCCGTCCACGGTACATATCGCTCCGTCTTTATAAATGGGGCGGATAAAGTTTTTTGGCATTTTGTTATATTCCCCACAGCTTGGGGAGAATATAACAAAAAAATTGCAAAACTGTGCGGAATATACTAAAAGCGCTCACATAAAATTGATCTCCGTAAAAATTACGGCTTTATTATATCATTCTTAATATGACAACAGTATGTCATATTTCGTATTGTGAGATAATATTTTTTACAAGCTCCGCAAATTCCCAACGATATTCGGGCGGGTCGATTATCTGAGCATTGCTGCCGAATGTCAGTATATAGCGATAAAACGAAGGAACATCAGACCAGGTAAACGTCATCAGCAGGTCGCCGTTGTCGTCGTATTTGAGATGATCAACTCCAAATTCATCTATGATACGCCATTTTACGGAAGTATCAAATTTAACGGTCGCCTTTATTTCACCTTTTGTATGCCGCAGCTTATCGCAGGTGTATTCGGGAACGGCTCTGTCTTTGCAAATATCATCGGTAACGGCAAGCTCCGTCATTCGGGTGAGCTTGAACATTCGGTAGTCCTTACGCTCGGTGCAATAGCCCCACACATACCACGCAGACCACTGAAAGATCAGATGATACGGCTCTATTTGGCGTTTACTCTCGCCGTTTGGTGAGAAATAGCGGAATGTGATGATATGCCGTTGTTCAATAGCTTTCTTTATCAGCTCGATCTTATCTGTAATTACTGACTTATCCCAGTTTGAAAGGTCGATTATGATGTGATTATCGGCATTGACAGACGCAGCTTCATTGGCGGAGAGCTTTTCCATAAGCTGACGGTAGCGATTCGTACCGCTGACGCTGTCAAGGCTCTTCAAGCCTGAAAGTATCGCCTGCATATCACCGGAAGAAAGCAGTGTGCGGTCGATCTTGTAACCGTCCATGACAGATATGCCGCCGCCCTTTCCCTGCTCTGAAACGATCGGTATCCCTGCCATATTGATAGATTCTATATCACGCAGTATCGTTCGCCGTGACACCTCGAATTTTTCCGCAAGCTCCCGTGACGTTACCTTGTCGCGCTGTAGGAGTATTGAAAGTATGCCTATTAATCTGTCTGTTTTCATTGCACTGCACCCGATCTCTTTATTATGCTGCTGATATTATAGCATAGATAGGATATATCGTCAATTGGTTTATGCCGTCTTTCACGGAAATTAATTTTTAGTTTTCTGAAAACTGTTTTGAGGGATTCTCCCCGTCCGAAGTGATTTAATAACGATTTTTTGAAAGTTCCGTGCTGTTTCCTCGCTGTTGGGGGGGGAGAATAGCCTATTCCAATTAGAAGTAAGATGTAAGAGAACAGAGGTAAGAGTTAGAAGTAAGAGGTCAGAGGTAAGAATTGGTCATTGTGACTGTCTATCGGCAATAAATTTTAATGATCTGAGAGAAAGAAATTACCATTTTTTCTGTTGGGAAAAATAGCCATAGACAATTCGCTGTTTTTCCCTGTTGGGGAGAATAGCCATTTATCATAACTTAAAACCGCGTGTGCGCGTATAAGAAGACTTTTATTTTGTTTTATTTTGTCTTCTTTCCCCTTGTTTTTGCTGCAATAATCGGGGTTTTTGCTGCAATAACCCGAGTTTCTGTTACAGAAACTCCGAATTTGGGCATAGTTTTTCTAAGGCTCTTGAAAAAATTTTTTCAGAGTCGTTTTTTAAATATGTGACCGTCTACGTCCTATTGCTTTTGGGCGTTGCCCGAGGATACTCTGAGCGGTCGTCACATTTGCCTGCATAAGCTCCGCTGAAAGGAGATTAGTCTTAGCCGCATAAGGGACGACTTCGATAACGGTCTTTTGATTCCCTAAAACCTTTGTTTTCTGCCTGTTTAAGCTGCTCTTCGCAGGCAAACAGTTCTCACCCAAGGAACGATAAATAAATATGAGAGTCTCTCTATAAATAATGAAAAAAGGGGGATTAGTTGCACGCAAATATGCAACATCCCAAACACTTTGTGTATTTGGGCTATCCCAAATACAAGTGTTTGGGCTAAAAGAAAATTTCCTTTGCCGCCATTACGGGGAATAATAGCATCGGCTGCCGCGGCGGTCAGCTCTGTTGCCGTTCTGGCGGTGTTCGTCATTTTCAAAAAGCTTAAGGTCAGGTTCAGCCTGCCGATCACCCTTGGCGCTCTTGTCGGATACGGTCTTTGCGGCGTTATGCTCAACGCTCACGGCAGTACGATACCGCTTGCATACTGCGCGGTGTTTATCCCGATAGCGTTTTTGTTCAATCTTGTGAGAAGATACGCGCTTGAAACTATCGAAAAGCGCAGGATAACCGCAGCGTTTAAGAAATATGCCGCTCCGCAGGTGGTGGACGAGATGTTCAAAAGGGCGGATATACCGTCAAGCTGGGCGGAGAGAACCGCCATATAGCCGTGCTTTTTGTGGATATACGCGGATTTACGCCGATATCAGAGGCTCTCGAGCCCGAGCAGGTGGTGGATATACTCAACAGCTATCTGAATCTGACGACAAACTCTATTTTTGCAAACGGCGGAACGCTCGATAAATTTATCGGCGACGCTGCAATGGCGGTGTTCAATGCGCCGTTCGATCTGGACGATTATATCTTCCGCGCTGTCAAGACCGCTTGGGATATAGTCACGGAAATCAATTTTTGATTTCCTAAGAAGTAAGAACGCTGCGCTTTTAAGAGGTAAGAGGTAAGACAAGGAGCGCCTGCGGCGCATATTTTAAAATATTATTCCGTGCAGTTTTTCAAGATTTTTGTTATATTTTCCGCCGAAGGCGAAAAATATAACATTAAATTATTTTTCCTCCGCCTGCGGCGGAGGTCCTCCCGGACGGGGCATTTCCGCCCGTCCACGGTACATATCGCTCCGTCTTTATAAATGGGGCGGATAAAGTTTTTGACATTTTATCTCACCTGACTGAGCAAAATATAATTATAAGAATAAAAACACTCCTATAAAATTGAATTCCGTGTGGTAAAAGTATTTGAAACTCAGGGAGAACACAACACGGTAGACAGAGATAAAGCAGGTATGCTTGACGCTTACAACGGCATGAATCTGCAAAACGGCGATCTTGTTTCCACGGGAAACGAGAGCAATATGCGCATTTCGCTCGACGGGGATAAGTATATCCTTATGGATCACGACAGTGAGCTTGCTCTTGTGGCGGAAAATACCGCAAAGGACAGCAAGACTATAGTGGAGCTGAAAAAGGGCGAGATACTCAACGAAATAACCGAACCCCTTTCGGATAATTCAACATATGAAGTAAATGCACCAAAAGCGACAATGGCTGTAAGGGGCACGAGCTTTGATGTACGCACGCAGGAAATGCAGGACGGCAGCTACACCACCGATCTCGATGTCATACACGGCAAGGTCGCAGTCCGGCTGTACGATGAAAACGGCAATAAAAAGGGCGATGAGGTCTTAGTCACCAAGGGGTACAGGGTGACTATCGTTATCGACCCGAATGAGGATACGCAAAATTCTCCCGATGTGGACGGAAACGCGTATTTTGTCTACCGCACCGAGGACGGCGGTTATATCCCCTGCGAGGATATGGACGCCGCGCCCTATAAGACCGATTTCAGTCTGCTTTCCGACCTGATAAAGGAAACGGCTCTCGCCTCGGACGACAGCGGTCTGCTTAAACTCGATAAGGAAATAGAAGAGATACTCAGGGGCGGGGAGGAAACTCCGTCCGCGCCAACGACGACAACAACGACTACAACTACAACTGTAACTACCACAACGCCTGCGCCGACAACAACTACTACATCTGCGGCTGCCACAACACCTGCGCCGACAACTACAACATCTGCGGCTGCCACAACTCCTGCGCCGACTACTACAACATCTAAAACTGCCATAACGGCTGAACCTACGACCACCACTACCACTACTACTACCACGACTACGACTACTGCGGACGTTACCGAAGTCCCCGAACCGAAAACGGTTTCGGTAGTATTCAAGGACGCAGGCGGAAATGTTGTCTATGAAGAAACGGTGGAAGTCGGCTCGCAGCTGAGCCGCGTTCCCGAAATTCCGCCGATGACAGGATACAGCGGCGAGTGGAGAATGGACGGCGAGCCGTTTGACCCGTCATATTCGTTCGCCGAGGACAAGGAGATCACGGCGGTTTACAGGATAAACAGCTACACGATCACGTTTGAAAGCGACGATCCGGATATTACTTTGCCTTTGTCCAAGGTCGTTGAATACGGCACGCTGATCGCCGAGGCGTTACCCGACGCGCCCGAAAAGCCGGGATATTCGGCACAGTGGCAGATAGACGGCGCAGCGATAGCGGAAGGAGCGAGAGTGACCTCCGATCTGACTGTCAAAGCGGTCTATACTATTAATAAGTATACCGTAAAATTTGAAACTGACGAGCAGGGCGTTACAATGCCCGATTCGCGCAAGCTTGACTATAACACTCTGCTTGCCGAGAATCTGCCCGATGTCCCGGAAAAGACGGGTTACACGGGTAAGTGGACGATCGGCGGAAAAGAGATCGAGTCTGATTATGCGATCACGGAAGATATAACCGTGACAGCGGTCTATACTATTAATACATACACAGTAAAATTTGAAACCGATGAAACCGATGTGAAACTGCCCGATTCGCTGACTTTGGATTACAACACTTTGCTTGTTGACGAACTTCCCAAAGTCCCCGAAAAGACAGGTTACACGGGTAAATGGACTATCGACGGAAAAGAGGTCGAGGCGGATTATGTTGTTACGGCTGATGTGACGGTTACGGCGGTCTATACCATTAATCAGTATACAGTAAAATTTGAAACCGACGAAGAGGGCGTTACAATGCCCGAATCGCGCAAGCTTGACTATAACACTCTGCTCGCCGAGAATCTTCCCGATGTGCCGACAAAGACAGGCTACACGGGCAAATGGACAATTGGCGGAAAAGATATCGAGTCTGATTATGTTGTTACGGCTGATGTGACGGTTACGGCAGTCTATACTATTAATACATATACCATAAAATTTGAAACCGACGAGCAGGACATTACATTGCCCAATTCGCTGATTTTGGATTATAATACTTTGCTTGTCGAGAATCTTCCAGATGTTCCGACAAAGACGGGTTACACGGGCAAGTGGACAATTGGCGGAGAGGAAATTCCTGCAAATTATGCGGTCACGGAAGATATTACCGTCACGGCGGTTTATACCATTAATACATATACCGTAAAATTTGAAACCGACGAGCAGGGCGTTGATATGCCCGATTCGCTGACTTTAGATTATAATACTGTGCTTGTTGACAGAGTGCCCAAAGTCCCCGAAAAGACGGGTTACACAGGTAAGTGGACTATCGGCGGAGAGGAAATTCCTGCGGATTATGCGGTCACGGAAGATATTACCGTGACGGCAGTCTATACTATCAATCAGTACACGGTAAAATTTGAAACTGACGAGCAGGGTGTTACAATGCCCGATTCGCGCAAGCTTGACTATAACACTTTGCTTGCCGAGAATCTTCCCGATGTGCCTGCAAAGACGGGTTATACGGGTAAGTGGACGATCGGCGGAGAGGAAATTCCTGCGGACTATGTTGTCACGGCTGATGTGACTGTTACGGCGGTTTACACCATAAATAAGTACACAGTAAAATTTGAAACCGCAGAAACCGATGTAAAATTGCCCGATTCGCTGACTTTGGACTATAATACCGTGCTTGTTGACGAACTGCCCGATGTGCCGACAAAGACGGGTTATACGGGTAAGTGGACTATCGGCAGTGAGGAAATTCTTGCGAATTATCTGATTACTGAAGATGTCACCGTGACGGCGGTTTACACTATTAATCAGTATACAGTAAAATTTGAAACTGATGAAGAGGGCGTTACAATGCCCGATTCGCTGACTTTGGATTACAATACTCTGCTTGTTGATGAACTTCCCGATGTTCCTGCAAAGACGGGTTATACGGGTAAATGGACAATTGGCGGCGAAGAAATAAAGTCTGATTATGCGGTTACTGAAGATGTGACGGTGACGGCAGTTTATACTATTAATACATATACAGTAAAATTTGAAACCGATGAAGAGGGCGTTGATATGCCCGAATCGCTCAAGCTTGACTATAACACTCTGCTTGTGGGCGAACTGCCCGATGTGCCTAAAAAGACGGGTTATACGGGTAAATGGATGATTGGCGGTGAAGAAATTAAGACTGATTATGCGGTTACGGCTGATGTGACTGTAACGGCGGTTTATACTATTAATACATATACCGTAAAATTTGAAACCGAAGAGACCGATGTGAAATTGCCCGAATCGCTGACTTTGGATTACAACACTCTGCTTGTGGGCGAACTTCCCGATGTCCCCAAAAAGACGGGATACACAGGTAAATGGACGATCGGCGGAAAAGAGATCGAGGCGGATTATGCGGTTACGGAAGATATTACCGTTACGGCGGTTTATACCATTAATAAGTATACTATTACGTTTGAATGTGACGATGAAGAAATTAAAATTCCCGACCCGATAGAGGTAGAATATGGCAAGAGTCTCGCCGATGAGATCAACGAGCTGCTGCCCGAAAAGGAAGGCTACACCGGCAAGTGGCAGGTAAACGGTCAGGACGTATCAAACGAGATAGTTACGGAAGATATTACCGTCACTGCGGTCTATACTATTAATACATATACCGTAAAATTTGAAACCGAAGAGCAGGGCGTCACAATGCCTGATCCGATAGAGGTAGAATATGGCAAAAACCTCGCCGATGAGATCAACAAACTGCTGCCCGAAAAGGAAGGCTACACCGGCAAGTGGCAGATAAACGGTCAGGATATATCAGATGAAATAGTGATTGAAGATGTAACGGTTACGGCGGTTTATACTATCAACCAGTATACCGTAAAATTTGAAACTGACGAGCAGGGCGCTGATATGCCTGACCTGATAGAGATAGAATATGGAAAGAGTCTCGCCGATGAGATCAACGAGCTGCTGCCCGAAAAGAAAGGCTACACCGGCAAGTGGCAGATAAACGGTCAGGATATATCAGATGAAATAGTGACTGAAGATGTTACCGTGACAGCGGTTTATACTATTAATACATATACCGTAAAATTTGAAACCGAAGAAACCGATGTGAATATGCCCGAATCGCTGACCTTGGATTACAATACTTTGCTTGTTAGCAAACTTCCCGATGTGCCTGCAAAGACGGGCTACACAGGTAAATGGACGATTGGCGGAAAAGAGATTGAATCTGATTATGCGGTTACGGAAGATGTCACCGTGACTGCGGTTTACACCATTAATACATATACCGTAAAATTTGAAACCGCAGAAACTGACGTAGAAATGCCCGAATCGCGCAAGCTTGATTACAACACTCTGCTTGCCGAGAATCTTCCCGATGTTCCTACAAAGACAGGTTATACGGGTAAATGGACTATCGGCGGAAAAGAAATCAAGGCGGATTATGCGGTTACGGAAGATGTCACTGTGACGGCAGTTTACACCATTAATACATATACCGTAAAATTTGAAACCGACGAGCGTGGTGTTACAATGCCCGACCCGATAGAGGTAGAATATGGAAAGAGTCTTGCTGATGAAATCAACAAGCTACTGCCCGAAAAGGAAGGCTATACCGGCAAGTGGCAGATAAATGGTCAAGATATATCAAATGAGACAGTGACTGAAAATGTAACGGTTACGGCAGTTTACACCATTAATACATATACAGTAAAATTTGAAACCGACGAGCAGGGCGTTACAATGCCCGACCCGATAGAGGTAGAATATGGCAAAAACCTCGCCGATGAGATCAACAAGCTGCTGCCCCAAAAAGACAGGTTACACAGGTAAATGGACAATCGGCGGAAAAGAGATCGAGGCGGATTATGCGGTC
This sequence comes from uncultured Ruminococcus sp., assembly GCA_947629455.1. Taxonomy (GTDB): domain Bacteria; phylum Bacillota; class Clostridia; order Oscillospirales; family Ruminococcaceae; genus FB2012. The sequence goes on along the minus strand of CANRDT010000005.1, from coordinate 32,107 downwards.
ACGGAAGATGTCACCGTTACGGCGGTTTACACTATTAATCAGTACACAGTAAAATTTGAAACCGAGGAAACCGATGTGAATATGCCCGAATTGCGCAAGCTTGACTATAATACCCTGCTTGCCGAGAATCTTCCCGATGTTCCGACAAAGACGGGTTACACGGGCAAGTGGACAATTGGCGGAGAGGAAATTAAGGCGGATTATGCAGTCACGGAAGATGTCACCGTGACGGAGGTTTATACTATTAATCAGTATACAGTAAAATTTGAAAGTGATGATAAGACTGTTACATTGCCCGAGTCGCTGACTTTGGATTACAATACTCTGCTTGTTAGCAAACTTCCAGATGTGCCGACAAAGACGGGCTACACTGGTAAATGGACAATTGTCGGAAAAGAGATCGAGTCTGATTATGCGGTTACGGCTGATGTGACAGTTACGGCAGTTTACACTATTAATCAATACACAGTAAAATTTGAAACCAACGAGCAGGACGTTACAATGCCCGAATCGCGCAAGCTTGACTATAACACTCTGCTTGCCGAGAATCTTCCCGAAGTGCCTACAAAGACAGGTTACACGGGTAAGTGGACTATTGGCGGAAAAGAGATCGATGCGGATTATGTTGTTACGGAAGATGTTACTGTGACGGCGGTTTACACCATTAATAAGTACACTATTTCGTTTGAATGTGATGATAAGACCGTCACAATTCCCGACCCGATAGAGGTGGAATATGGAAAGAGTCTCGCCGATGAGATCAACAAGCTGCTGCCCGAAAAGGAAGGCTACACCGGCAAGTGGCAGATAAACGGTCAGGATATATCAAACGAGACAGTTACGGAAGATGTTACCGTGACGGCGGTTTACACTATTAATACATATACCGTAACGTTTGAATGCGATGAAGAAGTCGATATTCCCGACCCGATAGAGGTAGAGTATGGCAAAAACCTTGCCGACGAGATCAACGAGCTGTTGCCCGAAAAGGAAGGCTACACCGGCAAGTGGCAGATAAACGGTCAGGATATATCAGATGAAATAGTGACTGAAAATGTGACAGTTACGGCGGTTTATACTATTAATACATATACCGTGACGTTTGAATGTGACGATCAGACCAAAGAGGAGTTGGGTGCGGAACTGTTTGCACCAATTACAGTACAGCACGGCTGGGCGTTGTCAAATTATCTGCCGACTGTAGGTGAAAAGACAGGCTACACCGCAAAATGGACTGTTGACGGTCAGGAAGTCACACCGAGCTATGTGGTCGAGAAAGACATAACCGTAAAATTTGAGTATGTGTTAAATATGTACACCGTGACGTTTGTGTGTGATGACGAAGAAGTGAAAATGCCTGCTCCAGTACAGGTGGAATATGGCACGTATCTTTGGGGTGTGTTTGATGATAAGCTGCCGAAAAAAGATTATTATACCGGTGAGTGGCAGCTAAATGGTCATGCAATAGACGGTACCGACTATGTTGACGGCGACATGGAACTCAAAGCGGTCTATACGCACGTTCCGATCGAAGTGTCATTCCAGCGACTTGTCGACTATAACGACAACGGTGATTTTGATCCGTCAACTCTTCATTGGTTCCCCATGCAGTATATGCCTTATGCTTATGATATAAGCCCTGAGGAATTCAAAGAGACAATTGAAAAGTGCAAAGCGGATATTTTAGGAAATGGATATCAGACCGTAAAAATATACTACACTACGGAGAGTGACATTTCTGATGTATATTCCGTTGCCGATCTCAATGAATTTACAAGTGATATGAAGCTTAGCGATCTTGCAGAGGAACGTATTGACAACGGCAATTATATTTCATATCTAAGACTGTACTTTGTTCACGATTGGCAATTGCAAAAAGTTACTTTTCATGATTTAAATGATGAGGAAATTTCTCACTGCTATGTAATGTATGAAGTGACCGATATTCCTACACCGCCCGAGGGCTGCGTTTGGATAACTCCTAATGATAATGGCGGATATTCGCAGTTTTATGATAGTGTTCAAGAATCTACTGATGTATATTGCGGATATGAAATAATGGCATATTATTATGCAAACGGTGAATGGCAAGAAACTTTCCCATATCTGGTAAAAGCTAACTCTGTGCTGACAGAAAAAAATCTGAGTGAGTTGGCAGATATGATCTACAATTTTGGCGGAAGCGATAGTGAAAATATTGCCGGATTTATTACCGAACCTGTTACCGATCCGAAAGATATAACCGGATTTGTTTCCGCAGGAGAGACCGTAAGCGGAAATATGAACCTTTACGCGGTGAGAGCAAGCATTGAGTATACCAAAGCTGACGGTACAAAAGGCACTCTTTATTGGCTTGGCGATTCTAATACGCTTATAGATCAGCTGAATGTGCTTTTGACCGACGGTTACGAATGGCGGTTTGATGATGCAAACGGCGACGTAATAAGCTATGAAACATTCGACGCAAAATTAAATTCGTCGGATAATTACGATTCTCCGCAAAGCGCGGCGAGATTCAAAGCGGTAGAGACCCCGAAAACCGACACGGGTTAGCGGCGCGGTATGCTTGGTCGGCAGCCGCCGACGATCTCCACTTGAAATGAAAAAAATAAAACTTCCGATCGGACCTGACTCAAAAAGGCTGATCGGGAGTTTTTTGTTGGGGGGGGAAGTAGCTTTTAGAAATAAGATGTAAGAAATAAGAAGTAAGACTTGCTCAATATACCAAAACGAGTTGGTAGCGCAGCAGAGCCGTTGTGAGCGCGCCCTCCCGGGTCGGGCAATTCCGCCCGTCCTTGGTGCATATCGTATTGACTTCATAAAAGGGGGCGGACAAAACAACTGCCGTTTCCGAGTGCAATTGAAAAATAGAAAAAAGTCGCAGCGGAATTTGTCCACGAAAATATTCTGATCATATAAAAAAGTTTAACCGCCCGACTTACGAACATCGGACGGTTTTAAAGTTCGCGGAGGGCGCATTGCGCCGCCCGCGCGAGGGCTGTGACCCCTTAACGAAAAAGATGATTCATAAAACCCCATATTTTACGCTATTTTTCCACCTCGACCGTCACCTCATACCCACCCTTGAAGATGACAATTATCTCCGTCTTGCTCATTACCTTCACACACTCGATTAGCTTTCTTACGATCACTTCATCGTATTCAGCCAGCCTGCAAGGGAAACCTTTGACTATTTCCTCGCCATCTTTTAATTGTTCCTGAGTTTTTGCAGCTGTATCATTCTGCACTTTGAAATCTTCTATTTTTCTGCGCAGCTGTTGTTCTTCCTCATATAACTTCTGAAACTCTCCGTCAAGGGAATCCTCATCGACCGAACCGGAAGTTATCAGCGATATAAGATCATTCCTCGCTTTGTCGATCTCGTGCAGCCGTTTTTCTGCTTGACGAAGTTCACCGCTATATGAATCGGTAAGTACAGCCTCGATATTTCCCATTACTATTTTTCGTATATCATCACCACAGTCGTAATATTCGTTTATAGCATTCAAAATGGCATTTTGCAGCTTATCTTCATGCACTGACGGCGACCTGTGACAGTATTTTGAACCGTGATCTAGCCGACTTATGCACCTCCAGACCGCCTGCTTTTTACCTTTGACCGTCCATATAACTCTTTTGTAAGCCGAACCGCATTCCCCACAGATCATTATTTCTGTAAGCGCATATTTGCTTGAGTATTTTCCTTGCTCGGTAACGCATTTGTCGCTTTTCTTGCGCTTGGAAGACCGCCTTGCAAGCTCCTGCTGAACTCGGTTAAATGTATCACGGTCAATTATCGGATCGTGCGCATCTGTTACAAGATATTTCGCTCTTTCGCCGTTGTTCTTTACCGCTTTGTGAGATATGCAGTCTATGGTGTATGTCTTTTGCAGCAGCGCATCACCTGCATACTTTTCATTTTTAAGTATGTTCATTATCGTGACCCTGTTCCAGACAGTATCGCCCGTCTTTTTGCAAACACCTCTGTTTTCAAGTGTCGTGCCGATGTCCGCCAGACTCATTCCGTCAAGGAACATTGAATATATTTGCCGGACAATTTCAGCTTCTTCGGGAACGATCTCCGGCTTGCCGTCAGCGCCTTTTCTGTACCCAAGCCAGTATTTGTAGTTGTATCTCACCTTGCCCTCACGGAATGATTTTTCAACTCCCCATGACACATTCTTGCTTATCGACTCGCTTTCTGCCTGAGCAAAGCTTCCGTACAGAGCTATCATAAACTCGCTTGTCATTGTCAGCGTATTGATATTTTCTTTTTCAAAGATGACCCCGATACCTAACTCTTTAAGCTGCCTGACATATTCAAGGCAATCAACGGTATTTCGGGCAAATCGGCTTATCGACTTGCAAAGCACAAGGTCGATCTTTTTCTTTTTGCATAGTCTTATCATGCGGTTAAATTCGGTTCGCTTTGCAGTCTGCGTTCCCGAAATTCCCTCGTCTGCGAAAATGCCTGCAAGCGTCCATTCTCTGTTTTTGCTGATAAAATCGGTGTAATAGTCGATCTGCACCTGATAACTGTTTTGCTGTTCCTCCTGCTCGGTAGAAACCCTGCAATATGCAGCCACCCTTAACTGATGATATTTGTCACGAGTTTCAGCCGTTATGACCTTCGCCGGAATTACCGTGACTTTTGGTGCTGCCTGTTCCATTATCTCACCTCGTTTCTAAGTTTTACGCCGTTGATAAATTCAATTTCTATCATCGAATTATGATATGCAATTATGCGTTTTACGCATTTTTTCAGAATTTCATTATCAAAATCATTTATTCTTTTCTGATGTGATAAAATTGATTTTAAATACTCGGTTTTCTGCGGAACATCGTCATATTTACAGCAGTCGTATTTCATTTCAGCAAGTCTGAAAATTTCAGTTTTTATTCTGTCATATTCAATGTCAGCCGAATCCATAAGTCTGTTTATTTCATTTAACTGACGTGATATATTTCCGTCCGGAGAATAAACGCTTAACTCGCCCTCAACCTTAAGCAGACTTACATCTGCTATTGCCAAGTTCAGAATATTCATAACCGCCGAAGTTATAGTATTATCAGAAACCATATATCCGTACTCCGAACATCGATATGCTTTGCAGCTCCAAGTTCCGTTCTGATTTCTGAAAAGCCGCTTTCCGCACTGTTTGCAGACAACTAAACTTCGTAAAGACTTCATATCTTCGGGAACAACGCACAGATTATTTGCGGTTTTCTTTTTACGCTCGTTTGCACTGCGGAAAATTTTTTCGGAAACTATCTGCGGATAGCTTTCATCGCCGAGATACTTTTCATTTTCAAGTATACGCTTGACCATATTTTTGTTCCAAGGTCTGTCATCATCGGGATCGTATGGGATATTTCCGTTCTGCATTTCCTTTGCAATTTCAAGCAGACTTTTCCCTGAAACATAGCTGTCGAATATTTTCCCGACTGCAAAAGCTTCATTTGGTGCGGTCGTTATTTCTCCGTTTTTCATGCAGTAGCCGAAGGGTATCTTTCGGTTTTTACTCATACTTCACACCTCCTCAGCCTACAAGAATACCACAAAAATATCCGGAATGGTATCACCACACCGTATAAATTTTTGTCTTTACTTTTGTTCAGAACGCCTATATTTTTTCGCCGAATTTCAATCCGGACATCAGTTCAAATTTTAGAGTATTATCATCTACGGTTATTTTCTCAACGATCTGTGAGAATATATCTTCTTCAAATTCCGTGAATATTTCACTTCTATTTTCAAAAATATCTATCAGCATATCGAGCTGTTCTGAAGTTTCATCTTCATTATCTGATCTTGAAATTTTATTCAGCTCACGTTTTAACTTTTCGATCCTGTTTTCAAGAGAAGTTGTCTGCTCAACAAATTTCTGCTCGTCAATAAAACCCTTTGTGTGCAGTCTTGAAATTATATGCTTTTGTTCCCTTATCTCTGCAATTTCTTTTCGCAATTCAAACACTTTTGCATTGCCGCTGAAACGCTTTGTATTCAGTTCTCTGAGAGTTTTCTGCATTGGCAGCAATATCTCTTTGTAATGCAGGAGTAATTTATTGCACAGCCGTACAAACGCTTGCCTTATACTTTCTTCGGGTATTGGCTTTGACGGGCAAAAATCAGCTTTTTTATCATGCTTTTTACATACATAATAATATATGCCGTTTACCTTTTTTCTTCGATAACTGCTTTGACATTTTCCGCATTTTAGAATCGCAGAAAATACGTTTTTCTTTTTTTCTTTTTGCTTGATTTTAGAGGAACGCTCGGACATAACAGTTTGTACCTTGTCAAATGATTCTCGTTCTATTATTGCTTGGTGAGTATCTTTAATATAATACTGCGGACATTCTCCTCTGTTTACTAATGATCTTGCATGCATTGTATTTGTAGTGAATTTCTTTTGAAGCAGCGTATCTCCTACATATTTTTCGTTTGAAAGAATGTATATTACAGAAGATATGCTCCATTTTGTTTTTCCTGTTTTCGTCTTTACATTATGCTCGTTAAGATAAAGAAGTATCTGCAAAACTCCGCAGCCATTCAAGTACATTTCATAGATCAATTTAACTATTTCTGACTCTGATTTGTTTTCTATCAGTTTACCGTTTATTTTGTCATATCCATATGGAATACTTGATGCTTCAAACGTACCGCTTTCCATTCTTTTCTTTATGCTCCACCGCATATTCTGTGAAATAGAAGTCGATTCTTCCTGCGCCAGACCGCCCATTATTGTTATCATCATCTCATCGGAAATTTCTGCGGTATCAATGTTTTCTTTTTCAAAATATACTGATATTCCAAGGTTCTTTAGTTCTCTTATGCTTTGCAGACAATCCTTTGTATTTCTTGAAAATCGGCTTATGGACTTTGTGTAAATACGGTCGATCTTTCCTCTTCGGCAGTCTTTCATAAGCCGCTGAAATTCCTCGCGCTTGTCCTGACAAGTTCCCGTTATGCCCTCGTCAGCGTAAATATCCACAAGTTCTTCACTCTCGCTGTCCTTAAATTTTTCTCCGTAATATTTCACCTGTGCGGAATATGAATGCAGCTGATCTTCACTTGCTGACGATACCCTACAATAAGCTGCACAGCGGAGTTTTCTAACAAGGCTTGTATCTTTCGTAGGTTCGATTACCGTTACTTTTGCCATGCGCTCACGCTCCTTTCAGCTTACAAGGATACCATTTTTCTCCTCGAATTGCTATCACCAGACCGTACAGATTTTTTGTGTGCTGTTTGGTGATATTGCCTGCTTCATGCCGCAAGTTCCACCTCGATCGCTGACGAATAATTCACAAAAACCGTCTGCTTGTTGAGCGCATTTATCATGCGTTCCTGTTCTTCGGAAATTGCTCCGCAAGTCCTTAATTTTTCTACTATTGCCGACATGATCGCAAGCATATATTCAGCTTGACAATATTTTCTATTATTCATTTTTACCTCCAAAGTTTATATAGTTTCATATGACTTTATAACTTGTGTTTTTTAGGGCAATCTCTTGAGCAAAGAATTATGCCTGACGTTGTATCCGACCACAGACATTTTCCGCAAGAATTTTTCATTACTTCTTCTTTTAATTTCAAGAATGGTTTGCGTATCGTTTCCCAATCCGCAACATCTTTTTCTGTCAACATTTTAACCTCCGTAATATATAAGTTAAATTCGTGCTGCCCAAAAAAGACAGCACGAAATAACTGATTCGTTTTGCCTTCGTCTGATCTTTTTAGATACAGACGTTTTCCGTGATATTTATCCACGATATCCGTCACGGCGGCGCTCTGCAAATAGCAGTCAGCTTAACTGCTTCATTGGCATTTAACCCCTCTCTCTCTTGGAGCCGCTCCCATTGATTGCGACGGCTTAATTACACAATTTTTTGTGCAACATATCACGCTCGATCTGTGGCTGAGTCGGAAGTATCATTATCCTCATACGTTTCATCGCCGTTCCGGAAAGCTGTTCCGAATTTTGAAACATCATATTGTTCGCTCGCTCTTTAGGAGGTCCTGGCGTATGGTTTCTTTGGCTGCCGAGATTTCGTACCGACCGTATGATTAACGTATTTGCAGAGTGGTATATTCTATTGTCAAGGTGCTTGAAAAGGAGTTGTTTTTTCCTTCCGCTTGTATAGGGGAAGAAGTCGGGCATTTAACAACCCTTTTTTTGATAATTTATAAAAGTTTGTATAACTTGCACAAAATGCGTTTTTTCTTTTTGTGTATATTTTGCTGTGTGGTATGTAATATTTCTGCACATTCTTTCTCTGTCCTCATCTCAAAATATAGCATTTTGACAAGCTCCTGATCGTTTTTAGACAACATTTCTATACACTCATGCAGTCTTTTGTACATCATACGGTATACAGCCTCACGTTCCGTAATCTCTTTATCCGCCATAAACTCATGAAAATTTTCAAACCTATTATTGTTTCCGCCAATGAGCTGTGAAAACTGTATCTCATGTGCAAAAAACGATTCGTTGTTATCGTGAATGTTCCAGAATGTCCTCATATATGCATCGTAAATTTCCTGAGAGACCTCGATCTCAACCACTTCACCTGTTGTTGTATCGTAAACTCTTAAAGTCCTGTTTTCCATTTTTAAACCTCCGTTTTGACTTTTTTGTTTTGAAAAGGCAAAACGAAGTTTATGGATATTTTGCTGTCTGTGGCAGCCATTTATATCGATTTAACATATCTGTGTCCTTTCGGCGGACACAAAAAGAGCCTGTGTGTTTTTACACAGACTTCGGTTATATAAAAATAGGCAAAGGGTACATGAATTTTTTTGGTAAAATCCAAATACATTGCATCCTTTGCCAATATTAAACTGTTTTCAATTTATTACATAACAAATTATTTCATCACTTCAATTTGCAACACCTATATGTTTCTCAGCGATATTTTCATTCGGTTTGAAACCGAAACCGTATGTAATCGCAACAAAATCGCTCTCTGCATTTTATGCACCGACAAGCACGGCATTTTCTTTTTTTACTTGCCTACCCATCACCCATAAGAAACAAGCTTCAAATAATTATTCAGCGTCGTTCCGCTGATCTCATAAACCGCCTGCGCACCGCTGTCTTTATCAAATATGTATTGCTGGACGGACGGGTTGCTGTATCCTGCCGCAACATAGACGTGCAAGCGCACTTGTGAGCCGTTCGGAATGTTGGAATCCTTTGCAAGATCTACAGAACGCTCGGCATACTGCAAGATGTCACGGTATCCTGCGGTGTACCAGCTTTTCCACTCTCCGGCAAAGCTGATGTTGCCCTGTCCGTCGGTGTGGCGTTCGCGGTATTCCATTACGATCTGCGCGACAAACGCTCCGTCGTTTTGAAGTTTCAAGTAACGTAATGTATTCATTTTCTGCCTCCTATCACATAAGTGTCAGCGCGTATTGATATAGACTGTCAAATTCCTTATCGAACAGCGGAGAGCCGGAATAAAGTATCTCCTTGCCCGATACGGAAACGTAGGCGTTCAGACCTACAGCCGTTATGTTGTCATCAAGTACCCACGCGCCGCCCGAAGCGCCTGCGCCCATTTTACTGCCGAACATAGCCCAATGCCCGTATATCGGGACAACAAGTCCTTTGACGAACATCATCTGTGCGCCGTCAAAATATGCTGTCGGATAGCCCATTGAGGTTATCTGTTTATCACGGATTTGTGTATCAGTCGTATATCTGAGCGGAGTAGCAACGCGCGATGGCTTGTCCAGAATTGCTATAGCGTAATCGTATTTTTCATTCTTAGTCTGATACCAATTCTCTCGGAGCGCTACGGTTTTGAAAGTGAAATCCTCGGACGAAAGTTCGCCGGTATAGTCCAATTCAAAGACATAATTTTCCCCGATATTGCCGGAATCCTTGTCCTGTATGCAGTGCGCCGCCGTAAGAAGCATATTGCTCTTCATAAAAATGTTACCGCTTGCTACGAAGTCCTTGCCGTTCATGGTGTAGAACAGTTTGCCGCCTGTTGTGAACGGCATTTCAGCAAGATTCGCTTCTTTCGGGTCGGTCGGAGGAGGTGGCGGCGGAGCGTTGTCTGCACCAAGCATTACCTGCGAAACGGGCGCACCGCCTATTACGGGGATAGCCGATTTTTTTCGTTCTGGAGTCCAGTATTCTCGAATGTCATGCGGCGAATTGTCAATGCTGCCGAGCTGCATTGGCATAAATTTTCCGCCGTTGGGGGTTTTATTCATCTGCGATCCTCCTTCTATATGAGTGTCAGAACATATTTATACAGCTTATCAAATTCCGCATCGAATTTGGGCGAGCCAATGTAGGCTGCGCCTTTTGCGGTAGTTCCGTTAAAAGAATTAAGTCCGACGACTGTTTCGCCGTCATCAAGTACCCATGCACCGCCCGAAGCGCCGTTTGAAAGCTTTCCGCCGCGTATCATCCACGAATCGGGTCGATCGTCTACCGTGCCGGTTATGTACATCATCTGCGCGCCGTCGAAAATATCCGTTGGGTAGCCCGAAGCTGTCACGGTTCTGCCGACAAGGTTTTCGATTTTGTATTGCAGCGGTTTTTCGACCGAGGAATCACGGTTCAGTATTGCGATAGCATAGTCCCATTTGTTATCTTTCTCCGTGTACCAATTCTCTTTAAGTGCGACGGTTCGGAAGGTGAAGTCCTCCGTTGACAGCTCGCCGGTATAACAACGTTCAAACACAAAATTTTCAGCAAGGTGACCTGTGTTATCGTCCTGCACACAATGGGCGGCAGTCAGGAGCAGATTATTTTTCATAAAAATATTTCCGCTTGCAACATAATCAATGCCGTCAAGGGTAAAAAACAGCTTTCCGCCCGTGATAAACGGCATTTGGCTCATGTCAGCTTGTTTAGGGTCGGTCGTGGGAGCGGCGTTGGCAGCGTTCGGCTGTACAATATCAAGATTGCCCTTCGTACTTGTTCCCATTATGCCTGAATGTGTTCTATGCGCGGGGATAGCTGATTTTTTGCGTTCGGGAGTCCAGTATGCCCGAATGTCCTGCGGGGATTTATTGAGAGTTTGGCGTTGGAATGTGAGAAAATCGCTGCTGGTTGTTGATAAAACCATCTTGAGGCCTCCTTTGGAATGATTTTTTGTTACACGCCGTCTGCCTGTACGGTCATGGCGGGCAAGGGTTCGGAAACGGACTTTCTTGTCACCACTTTGACTTTTCCCGTAACACGTAGGAAATCTACCTCACCTTTTATCGGCTTTAGCCATGCAGATGCGGCATTTACCGTACCGGGTACATACAATGCGTACTCCTGATCTTCTGCGGTATTCGTTACAGTGATCTCGTTGCCGATACGGCGAAGATCGCTTGTTTTTACGCGCTTCAGGGTTGGAATTTTCAGATCAGAAACCTCTGTCTGCGGTAAAGTATCAATATTTACTTTCTGTTCAGACGGAAAAGGACGCGGACGAGCTGTGATGCCCACCTTATCCTTGGGGATATTGGTTTCAATGCGCATGAAATAAAGATCCTTCGGCGCAGGAACAAAATCGTTGACCTGTCCGGTACGTTTATCCACTGTGGCATATTCCGCAAACTCGGAGACCGGTTCGATTTTTATTAAAGTCTTCGGTCTGCCGCTCTGCGGATTGTCCCCAATTGTGACATTCTTACCGGTAGACGGCACTTGAAGCAGTTCGGAACGGACAACTGTTCCATCGTCCAACCGTGTGACCATGTAATATTTTCCACCGGGCGGCACACGAAAACGAATCTGGTTGCCGATCGCAGGTGCAGCATAGAAGCCCCACTCGTTGACGGTCACGGTCATGCCCTTATCAATATCATCGGTGTCTGCGGTAACGCTCCAGAATATCTTTTCGGCTTCCGTCAAAATTTCGCCGTTTTCTTTAGCAATCGCATATGCAAATCCCTCGGTCGTGTCCACGATCAGAAGTCCCTGTCCAGTTCGCTCATCAAAACCGGTCTTGGTATGCGCAGGGTCTGCGCCGGGGATCAGCATGGGACGTGTCGGAACGATCCTTCCTGCGTTATGATCTTTTGCACGAGTTACCGCCATGATCGGAAAATCCGGAAATGTTTCGTAATCAAATCCCAAATCACCGCCGTTACCGTCTATCCACATATACACCGGATAACCGGTTTTTAGATTGATAAGGGAATACTGCTGTGTGACCGAAGTTCGGCGGATAACCAATGTGTTTCCGCTGCGCACAACGGCGGACGGAATTACTGGACGCATAATGTAGAACTGTTCCGAGCCGGGTGCGACCACCTTGACACCTCTGCCTGCGTTAAACCGCTGCGCAGGAGTGCTTGTTTTTGACTCGGCTGCGCCATCGGAAGTAACGACAAATGCCGCACCGAAAAGAATTGGGAATGTGATCTTTCCGTCCTTTGCGTCATACCAACCGCGTTCCGGAATATCCTCAGCAAGTCCGGTATTCACGTTATATCCTGCAACACCATAGCGATAGTTGAGGCTCATGTCGATCTTCTTGATCGTCAGGCGATAGGTAGAAAAGCTGCCGGTTGGAGCGATGAAGATATCGCGATATGTGAAGCCGTCAGGGCGTACAGGCTGTGCTACGCTTCGCGCAGGGTCGATATTAATGATCGGAGTTGAATCACCGAACGGATCAGGCGATGCGGCAAAAGGTTTTTGTGCGCCTAAGACAGGTCTGTTTGGTCTTTGGTTTTGCTCCGGCTGCTCGGATTCTTTCGGCTTGGAATTTACGGCAGGCGGTGGGGTTTTCCTGCACTTTTTGCGGCACAGGACAAAGGCTGCACCGGATGCAAGTGCGAATCCGGCGAGGAAGGAGAGTATGTTTTTGCCGTTCAATTTGATTTCCCCTTTCTGGTTGAGATATTTATTAACTTTGCAATAATTATCTTTTATACCTAAAATCATTTCCTTATTACTTTGGCAAATTTTTTTGACTCTCATGGGATTTGTGATATAGTGGGTGGCATATGAGAGAGCCTAAAAGCTTATATTACCTGCACGCTTTTCTTCAACGCCTCAGCCACCACCTGATCCATATCATAATACTTATACTCCGCCAATCTTCCACCAAAAATGACATTTCTTTCGGCATCGGCAAGTTTTTTGTACTCCGCATAAAGCACGGAATTTTTCTCGTCGTTCACAGGGTAATACGGCTCGTCGCCGGGTTTCCACTCGGAGGAATATTCACGACTGATGACCGTTTTGGGCAGGTCGTTGCCGTTTTCGTCTTTGCCAAATTCAAACCATTTATGTTCTATTATTCTTGTCCACGGGGTCTCTCTGTCGGTGTAATTTACAGCTGCATTTCCTTGAAAATTAGGCTTGTCCAGAATTTCTGTATCAAATCTTACAGAACGGTATTCCAAATAACCCAATTTATAACCAAAATAAGCGTCTATCGGACCCGTATAAACCACTTTTTCCGCAAGCTTGTCCAGTTCCGTTTTGTTTTCCAGATAATCGGTATTAAGCCGTACCTCAATATCCTCAAGCAGATTTTCAACCATTTTTGTATAACCGCCGACAGGAATACCCTGATAAAGCGCATTGAAATAGTTGTTATCGAAAGTCAGGCGGACAGGCAGACGCTTGATAATAAATGCGGGCAGGTCTTTGCAGCTGCTTCCTTCGGCGTCACAACGCCCCACATTTTATTGAAAGTGTACATATTGAAAGGCATTGAATAAAGCTCGCCTTTGAAGTTTGCAACAGGTGAATTTGTAAACCTGTTAAATTCCGCAAAACGGTTCACGAACTCCCACACTTCTTTGTTATTGGTGTGGAAAATATGTGCGCCGTATTTGTGGACGTTGATGCCCTCGATTTTTTCGGTATAAATGTTGCCACCGATGTGCGTACGTTTGTCAATAACAAGGACTTTTTTGCCGGCGGCGTGGGCTTGTTGGGCGAATACTGCGCCGTATAAACCGATGCCGACTATTAGATAATCATATTTCATCTTTACACCTCCGCACGGCTGCCATACATTTTTTCATAATAATTTTGGTACTCGCCGGAAATTATCTCCTCCCACCACTCACGGTTATCGAGATACCAACGGATAGTTTTCTTAATACCGTCCTCAAATTTAGTTTCCGGCAGCCACCCCAATTCGTTGTGAATTTTTGTGGGGTCGATTGCATACCGCATATCGTGACCTTTTCTGTCCTCAACGTGTGTGATAAGGCTTTCGGGCTTGCCCAGTTCCTTGCATATCAGCTTCACAATGTCGATATTTCTCATTTCATTGTGTCCGCCCACATTGTAAACTTCGCCGACTTTTCCATTATGGATAATCAAGTCTATCGCCCTGCAATGATCCTCAACATACAGCCAATCACGAACATTTAATCCCTCGCCGTAAACAGGTAAAGGCTTGTCATTCAGCGCGTTTGCTATCATCAGCGGAATAAGTTTTTCCGGGAAATGATAAGGTCCATAATTGTTGGAACATCTTGAAATTGTCACGGGCAAGCCGTAAGTCCGATGATAAGCAAGTACCAGCAAATCCGCACTTGCTTTTGACGCTGAATAGGGGCTTGACGTATGAATCGGCGTTTCCTCTGTAAAGAACAGGTCTGGACGGTCAAGGGGGAGATCGCCATAAACTTCGTCAGTGGAGACCTGATGATAACGGGCTGTGCCGTACTTCCTGCAAGCGTCCATTAATACCTGCGTTCCAAGAATGTTTGTCTGCAAAAAAATCTCCGGATTTTCAATTGAGCGGTCAACATGAGATTCCGCAGCGAAGTTCACAACAACATCAGGTTTTTCTTCCTCAAACAGCTTGTACACGCCCTCACGGTCACAAATATCAAGTTTAACAAAACGAAAATTTGGCTTGTCCATCACACTTTTCAGGGTGGACAGGTTGCCTGCATAAGTCAATTTATCAAGACAAATTATGCGGTAATTAGGGCGATTTTCCAGCATATGAAAAATGAAATTTGAGCCGATAAATCCGGCACCGCCGGTAACGATAATTTTCATTTATCTTCCTCCTAATAGAAGTTTTCTAAAAACCTTACTTTTATCTATAATAATCATTATGATCAATGATATAGTAACCTGAGCAAATGCAATAATAAATACAGTAAATAGATTAAAACCGTTCCCCGGAACAAGCCAAGATACAACTCCGTTCAATATATGAACTGAAAAAACATATATTCCGAGTGAGTATCTCGATAGCATACTGATATTTTTATTTACATTTTGAAAATCAACGAATTTCACAATGGTATTAATTATCAGTATCACAGCAATGCTGCCAATCACTCCGGCAAATGTTCTATATACCAATGCAATCGAAAATTTCAAATAATTTTCCTGACCGTATACCGTAAATCCCAAGCCGGGTGGTTCATAAATATAATAATCATTTTTCCAGAACAAAACCAAAACAATATGCAGAATGATAAACGCTGCAATGGAGTATGGTTTCTTTGCAATTTCAATCAAATCTTTAAGTCTATCGCTATGTTTTGCAAACAAATAAGCACCGACAAAAAACGGATATAACCAAATAAAGTTTTCAAAATAAGGTAAAAAAGGAGAAACTACAAATCCTAAAATATATATCAAAACTTTGTCCTTAAAAATAAAATGCACAAACACCGTGCCAAGAGACAGTCCTAACATACTCCATAAAAACCACATATTATGTATTACATCTTTATAACTTAGAATAACCGATAATATGTCTACCCCCCGAATTTTATAACATTTTTAACTCCTGTCCATATGCACAAAATTATCTGCCATGACAAAATCGGTATAAACAATCTTTGAATTCTATTGATTATAACCTCTTTATAACTGCGTCTGCTTACAGTATAATAAAACAAATATCCGCTTATCATCGCAAACAGCGGCATATGAAATGAATAAATATATTCAAAAAGAGAATTCTGAAAGAAAGATTTGCTTTCAAGATATTCCGTCCCACAACCGTACTGAATACTGTGACCAAGAATCACAAACAATATTGTTGTTGCTTTTATGACATCAATCGAAATATTTCTATTTTCACTCATCTAAAGTCCTCCGCTAACGAAAGTAAATACTTCCCATATTCCGTCATTTTTAATTCTGCGCCGCAAATTTTTAATTGTTCATCGCTGATAAATCCGCGACGCCATGCAATTTCTTCTATGCAGGAAACATAAAATCCTTGCATCTCCTGAACAGTTTTTACAAAATCTCCGGCTTTGTGCATGCCTTTGGGAGATCCCGTATCCAACCATGCCATACCGCGTCCCATAAGCGTTACCTGCAATTTACCCTGTTCAAGATAATGATTGTTTATCGATGTGATCTCTATCTCTCCGCGTGCCGAAGGCTTTACATTCTTTGCAATTTTTACGACTTCATTATTGTAAAAATACAACCCGGGAACGGCGTAATTTGACTTTGGAGATTCCGGTTTTTCCTCGATTGAGATCACACGATTGTTTTCATCAAATTCTACAACGCCAAATTCTTTAGGATTTTTCACAGGATATCCGAAAATCGCAGCGCCGAATTTTTCAGCCTGATCTTTCGCGCTTTGTAAAATTGCGGAAAAGTGCTGACCGTAAAAAACGTTGTCGCCAAGCACAAGACAAACGCTGTCGCTTCCGATAAAATCTTCGCCCAAAATGAATGCGTCCGCAAGTCCGCGAGGCTTGTCCTGCACCTTATACTCAATATGTACGCCGATACGGCTGCCGTCACCGAGCAATTTTTCATAATTTGAAATATCATCAGGTGTTGAGATCAGAAGAATTTCACGGATATTTGCAAGCAGTAAAACCGAGAGTGGATAGTATATAAGTGGTTTATCGTAGATAGGCAGCAGCTGTTTGCTGACAGATATTGTGTTCGGGTAAAGCCGCGTGCCCTTGCCGCCGGCGAGTATTATGCCTTTCATTTTATCACTCCGTTATGTTTTCTTTCAGCCATTCGGCTGTTTTTAAAATACTTTCTTTGAAATCAGACTTACATTCAAAGCCGGTGTCATTGTAAAGCGCATTTAAATCAATATTTTTGTAATCCACACCAGACGGAACATCAGGATATTCGCCAAAAAGCAACAGACAATCGGGATTTAAGATGTCTGCTATCTTTTCAATTATTTCTCTGAATGTTCCTATTTGGCGATGCCCTACATAGTAGCTCTTCATATTTATTCCGCATTCACCTATAGCAAAAAAAGCTTCCGCAATATCGTCAATATATATCATGTCATAAAGATTATTTCCCTCTATGAGCTTGCAGGGGATGTTTGACAAAAGATTTTTCATGACTACGTTCGGGATCATCATTGAAAGGTTATTTTCGCCGTATGCCATGGCTATTCTTCCGCAGCAAAATTCTATTTTATTGTTAATGGCAATCGTTTTCCCTATCGCTTCGGCTGCTTGTTTTGCGACTGAATAGATATATGTATATCTTGGCTCAAAATAATCCGATCTTATATAATCGTCCATCTCATACTCGTTCATAGTTCCTGCAAAAACAAATTTCTTGCAGCCTATTTTGGTTGCCTCTGTAATTGCATCACCTGTGCTTGAGGCGTTGCTTAGTTGCAAGCGATAGTCCTTGAACGGTTTTCCGAAAACTCCCTGCCATGCAAAATGATAGAAAACGTCTATTTCATCACATATCATATTGTGTAGTTCGTGATATTTCGTAAAATCTGCGATCACCGGAATGAAGTTCTCTTTTCCAGAATGCCGCTTAAGAGATTCTTCAGAAATATCTACGCCGTATACGGTTATTCCTTTATTGAGCAAAAACGTAGTCAAAGCTCCGCCTATAAATCCTCCGGCGCCTGTTACAATTACTTTTTTCATCAGCCATTTTCCTTTACAGTAAAATTAACATCGCTGTCTGCAAGTGTGGGCGCTTTTGTATCTTTTTCAGAAATAATCGGAGAATCTGTTCCCCAATCAATAGCGATCTCAGGATCATTCCAAGCAATTGCTCTGTCAAGTTCAGGGTAATACCATTCATCGACCTTGTAAAGCACTTCGCAGTTATCTTCAAGTGTAATAAACGCGTGCCCGAAGCCCGAAGGTATCCAGATCTGCTTGCGATTGTCCGCTGAAAGTTCTACAGCGACCCATTTTTTGAATGTCGGAGAATCCTTTCTGAGATCCACCGCATAATCCATTACACGACCTCTTGTACAGCGCACAAGCTTCAATTGTGGCTTTGGATTATTCTGAAAATGTATTCCGCGAATAATACCTTTTTTTATTGAGCAACTATGATTATCCTGCACAAAAACAGGTTCCATACCATACTGCGCCATTGTACGAGACGAATATGTTTCACAGTAGTAACCTCTGAAATCCTCAAAATATGTAGGTTCGATTATCTTTACGCCGGGAAGTTCAAGTTCGGTAATTTTCAGTTGTGCCATAAGATCATTTCCTTTCAAATTTATCTATGAATTCGCTCTGTTTTAAAATTTCAGAATAAGTTTGTTTTCTTACATCTTCATGTTCAATACATTCAACGAATTTTTCAATTGATTTTTTAAATGAATCGTCAGCGGAAAGAGTTATATTTTTTTCTCCCTCCGCATTTTTTATTGTAACTATCGGTTCAAATCCAACCGGTGCGGTAAGTATGCGGTTTGTGAAAATAGTACCCGTACTTCCCCAGACTTCCAGCTCGCATTTGTAGCTGTTGTCCATTCCGAACGAAAGCTGCGCAGTCACGCCGGAGTCGTTTATCATTGTCGCCGAACCGTAAATATCAACGTCAAGATCATCTCGGTAATTAAGTTTCGGAACGTATATTTCAGCCGTTTCTCCAAGCAAAATGCTTGCCAGTTTTACCGTGTATCCTCCGCAGTCTAAGAGCGCACCTCCGCCCAGTTCTTTATTATATCTAAAATCATTTTTCCCTCTGAACGGAAAGCCGAATGCTATTCGATAAAGCCGCACCTCTCCTATTGTGCCTTTTTCAATTTCTTTTTTGATAAGATCTATCTGACTATGGAATTGGAACATATAGTTTTCATGCAGCGCAAGATCATTTTCTTCTGCAATCTCTGTTAATTCTTTAGTAGTTTCAAATGAAATTGTGGACGGCTTTTCAAGAAACAAATGCTTTCCAGCTTCGAGAACCTTTTTACCCCATCTGTAATGCAGCGCAGGAGGCAGCGGAAGATAAACTGCGTCTACATCATCTGAAGAAAGCAGATCGGCATAACTGTCAAAGACTTTTCCGCCATATTCTTTTTGAAAGTTTTCGGCTTTTTCTTTTTCTGATAAAATCAGTTTTTCATCGGGATTGCTATCGCCATACCATTCATTTGCGTTTGCGTGTGCTACGCCTATATACTCAGCGCTTTCACATTTTTGAATTGCCGGCATGAACCGCCTGAAAGCTATTTCCGACGGGCATATTATGCCTATTCTTACCTTTTCCATCTCACCACTCCAATACCGAAAGAAGATTTCTGAGTTGTATGTTCAGGCAGTTATTTACCTGCACCAAAGTATTCAACGTTTTGTAATTTGTCCAGAAATATCCCGGAGGCAGTTTGTCAATTTCGCCGTCTTTCGTTTCGATAATTACATTCCTGTTCTGCTCGTGATAGAAGCGTCCGCCCTCCTCCGAAAGAAGAGTGTCAAAGACAACGCCCTCCTTGTTCTTTAGTTTCTCTTCAAACAGCTTGTCCACGTCAGTGAGTTCACCCTTGTGGATATATTCGCGCTGGACTGTGGGACCAAGTTCTATCCCGTCAAAGCAGCCTATTTCGGGAATGGCTCTTACCAAAAACTCTTTAACTCCGTTATGCACACGGGTCATAAGTCCAAAAGCAGCTATACCCGTTGCCTCAAAAAGCGGCTGGCACCAATGCTTGACTTCGCGGCCTTCTATTTCAATTTCGCAAAACACTACTTTAAAGCTATATGGTTCTTTACAAACAAATTCACCGTTTTTCATTTCCCAATTTTCCAATGAAAACAGTGGTACAAGTGTACGATTTTGTTCTGTAAACATTTTGAAATTATTTATGTACTGATATATTTCAGGAAGAGCATCTGTTCCACCCTGAACAGAGCGAAGCAGGGTAATGTCCGAGAATTCTGACGTATACTTTTCTATCGGCAGACAGGACAACACTGTTCTGGTGTCCATATTGACCAGATTATCATAACGCATAAGTTCTTTTATCTGCGGCAGGGTCATCCACATATGCGAAGGAAGGACTTCGATATCTTCATCTACTTCAATTATGATATTCCTATTGCGTTTGCCCAGAAATCTTGACGACTGTTCAGACTGGATCTGATCCGCTATTATATGATGGTCGGAAGCCTTGATAAAGTAGTCAAGATACGCCGGTTTTCTGCCGCCGTGCTTTTGCGTAAAATTTGATTTAGTCGCTTGTATTGTCGGAGAAATTTGTATTTTATTTATATTCCCCGGTTCGATCTTTGCCTGCATAAGATAATGCATTTCGCCGTTAAAACGCCGGCAGATAATGCCCAGATAGCCAATTTCGTTTTGGAGAATTATCGGCTGCTCACAAATTATTTTATTGTCCCTTTTTATCTGCAAGCCGGTTATCTGAAAAAAACTGGCGTCTGAATTGCGGATCTCTCCATATAATTCATCATAGTGCCAATTTGTGCATTCCATTAGCGAAATCTTTTTTAATTCTACATTGATGGTTTTGTTCTTTTCAGCTATCTTTTTAAGCAGTTCTTCCGTTTCGTTCTGCGGCATTTTTATCACCTCATTGACTTTATGAAATCAAAAACTCCGTGAATATCCTGCTTTTTCACAAGCAAATAAACGCCATAGCAAAGTGCGTAAATTAACATTCCAACAAAGCCAAAAAACCAATTGCAGACGATAAATGCAACGGTCATCAGCAGTTCGATAATTATATCCTTAGTCACGTCAACAGAAATCTTTGTTGATAATATCAGTTCGCTGATAATACATCTGAAGATCAGAACGACTAAAATTGAAATTATCGCTGCCGTCACGCTGTTTAACAAAAATGTGGAAGTCAATATGCAGACAACGCTTAAAGCAAGCGCTGCCATGTTGCATTTCATCATCAGATTTTCAAGACGCAACGTTTTGAAATACGTTGTCACAAGCATGGACATTTTTGATTCATACGCACACATAGGCAACAAGATCGCCGCATAACGCAAGCTTTCCGAATACTGGGGCAGCCACATCGACAGCAGTATGTAGGCAGGGTAGTATAAAATTATTCCTCCAAATATCACGCCCATTAAGATCATGCGCATTATACCGTAAATTTTCGGCAGATTTTCAGCATTTGACCGCCTTAAGATCGGGTACATCACAACTGCTATTGCGTTTATCGCCGTCATCACCATATTTGAAATACTTAGCGTCAGCGATACTTTGCCGAATGTAGATATATCCCAGTGATTTTCTATTCCGAAACGGACTACGCCGATTATCAGCATACTGCACAAGGAAGCAAGCATCAATTTTATTCCGGCAGACATATTTTCTTTTATCTCCGGAACAGCTGTTTTAAATGGTGCGGATCTTGAAAAAACCAGATCCTTGCAATAAAAAATTCCAATAGACAACGAGAAATATTTTGAAAAAACGTCTGCAACAAGAATTAGTTTAAAGTCCCTGTATCCTACTGCCATAAGGGTCATTACGAAGATAACAAAAATTATCTTTTCTGAAATAGTTATGATCGCAAATTCCTTGATCCGCGCGGTCGCTTGTAAAATGAATGTAATAAACCAGCGCAGGCACATTCCGACCGCGACAATGCAGGTGCAAGCTATTACATAGTGCTTGTTTTCGTTGGAAACGACGGACATAAGCACCGCAAAAAGCAACATATATACTGCTATTTCAAATATTCCGAGCATTTTAAACTGTGCAGAATATAGCGGTTTCCTCAGATCTTTATAATACTTTCCGCCCTCACGGAGATATATACCGTCACACCAGCCTAAATATGATACGCCCACATAGCTTGTATAGAATAAATACAGCTGGTAGTATCCGTATGATTCTACACCCACGAGTTTTGGCACTATAAGCACCATGATTGCACCTATAAATGTAGTTAGAACATTAGAACCAACCGTATATGACATATTTTTTACAAGATCAGTTATTTTCTTTTTCGCCATTCTTCTTTTTTTCTCTCTCCTCTTCAAGCTCGATTATTTTGTCTATAAGATGCCTCGGCGAAAACCTTCCATCATAGTGATAATCCACGGTAATACGCTCCTTCACCCATTCCCAGTCGATATCCTCAGGCTTTTCAAATACCTTCATATACCGGGGATTGAAACTATAGATATTATATTGATTTTATTTTTCAAATCTAATATTAACGTAACAAATTATTTAAAAATAATGACACTTGCTATCCTCTCACACGCACGACCATCTCCGTAAGGATTGCTTGCTTTCGCCATAGCATCATAAGCTGCCTTGTCAGTCAGCAGCCGTTTAAATTCCGTGTAGATCGTTTCTTCGCTCGTTCCGACAAGTTTAAGAGTTCCTGCGGCAATTCCCTCCGGACGTTCCGTTGTATCACGCATTACAAGCACAGGCTTTCCAAGACTCGGAGCTTCTTCCTGTATCCCGCCGCTGTCAGTCAGGATCATATAGCTTCTTGCAAGAAAATTGTGAAAATCCAGCACGTCAAGCGGTTCGATAATATGTATTCTTTCATCATTTCCTAGAATTAAATTTGCCGTTTCACGCACAACAGGGTTCATATGTATCGGGTAAATTGCTTTCACATCGTCAAATTCATCCATAACACGCTTTATCGCTTTGA
This sequence comes from uncultured Ruminococcus sp., assembly GCA_947629455.1. Lineage (GTDB taxonomy): Bacteria > Bacillota > Clostridia > Oscillospirales > Ruminococcaceae > FB2012. The sequence continues at coordinate 9,290 of CANRDT010000005.1, read as the reverse complement.
ACATATGCTGCATGGGTTCGCCTAAATTTTCACGCCGATGAGCTGTTATCATTATCAGTCGGCTGCCTTTTGCCCAGTCAAGTTCGGGGTGGGAATAATCGTCACGGACTGTTGTTTTAAGTGCATCAATAGCGGTATTTCCGGTCACGAAGATCGTACTTTCATCCTTGCCCTCTTTAATAAGATTTTGCTTTGAAAGCTCTGTCGGCGCAAAATTATACCTGCTGATAATGCTGACCGCCTGACGATTGAATTCCTCCGGATAAGGAGAATAAATGTTATATGTACGCAGTCCTGCTTCCACATGACCTACAGGTATTTGCATATAAAAGCAGGCAAGCGCGGTAACAAATGTTGTGGAAGTATCACCATGAACAAGCACAACATCAGGTTTTACTTCTTCGAGAACGTCTTTTATTTTTAGCAAAATATTTGCCGTTATATCAAACAGCGTCTGCTTGTCCTTCATTATAGAAAGGTCATAATCCGGCACGACATTAAACGCTTCAAGCACCTGATCGAGCATACTCCTATGCTGTCCGGTTACGCAGACTATTGTTTTTAATTCCGAATGTTTTTTCAATTCGTTTACTAACGGACACATTTTTATTGCTTCGGGACGCGTGCCGAAGACGAGCATTATTTTTTTCATTTTTTCCCTCTTGTATTATAAATTATCTTTTTCCATTATAGAAATGATGTGATCCAATATATTTTTAGGTGAAAACCTTCCGTCATAATGATAATCTACCGGAATACGCTCCTTCACCCATTCCCAATCGATGTCCTCCGGTGTTTCAAAGACCTTCATATACTGTGAATCATAAAACGGCAAATTTACTACGTTTTTATTGTTAGTCAACAATTTTTTGTTGTAGCAGACAGCTTCGTAGTAGCGCAGAGTAGCACCTGATTGACCCGGATCCATTATTTCTAATATGCAATTAGCTTTAATCATTTCTTGTAATGATGCAGGATAATCTATCGGTTTATTATATAATATAATACCATCATCAAGCTTATCTTTTGCTTTAACTTGAGATATACGGAATTTCATCTTTATTTCATTTGATTTTGCATCAAAATAAACTTTATGCAATAACGAAATACGTTTTTTAGCATTTCCTACAAAATACAGATCCAATTCAATTATTTTGGGCTTTTTATTCAGCAAAACAGAATATGGCGTATCATAAAAAATAAAATTATATTTTTGAGCATCATTAGGGTCAAAAGTAAATATATAATCAAAAACACCTTTTTTTACTGTTTCACGCGCTCTTGCGGAATATATTGAATCCCAATAGTCTAAAAGAATAAGACAGCATTTTATATTACAATGATTTTTTTCCTTCTGTAGATAATCAAAATCAACATATGAAAGTACCCCATGAGGTATAAGAATGATATTTATTTTTGATTTATCCAAATCTACAGTTTTCAAGGCATCTCCCCATATCTTTTTAAATGGTAGAGAAAACTTGGCGTTTAGCTTTCGTGAAAAATGTATTTTTTTCAAAATAAATAAAATTTTATTTTTACCGGTTGGATTAGTTTCAATCGATTTAACACGCGAATCATTTTCCCAATCATTAAATATTTTATCCTGGTTTGCGGTCAGCATACCATATGATTTTATATAATAAAATTGATATCTATTCATTTTAATACTCCAAATTCATTTTCGTCTATTTATTAATTTAGCAGGAACTCCACCATATACGCTATATGGTTCACAATCATGTGTTACAACAGCACCGGCACCAATTATACAGCCATCAGCAATGTGAACACCCGGCATGATTTGCACTCCAAATCCGATCCACACATCATCTCCAATTACTATATCTTTAGAAGATACACCTTGCTTGATCATAGGAATCTCAATTGAATCATGAATATGCATATCGGTTCTTATATGCACATTAAATGATATCATGCAATTATCACCAATCACAATTTTGCCATCAGAGGCACAAAGCATTCCACCGTTAATATATGAATTTTTACCAATAACAATATTTTTGGGATTATCGCATTTAACATCAGCACCTATAAATAATAACTCAGGGTTATATTTTTGAAATTTATATGTATTATATCGCTTAATGCAATAAGTGTTTATTTTTTTAATGAGGGTCAAAATATAGCCACAAAAAATTGCTATTAAGCCGTTTACCCCCCCCACGATTTTTACACATTTTGTTCATTAAACATTCATCTTCCTTTTTTTCTGAATAAATAACTTTTTGCTTTCTTTATAGCGGTTTTCGGATCCCCATACATTATAGTTCCGATAAACTTAAGTAAATTAATAGGTAAAACCTTAGAATATTTCACTGCAAACAAAATAGCCTTTCGTTCCGCATCAGATTTCCATGAAGCATCAAAATGATGTATTGCATACGTATTTTTTGTTATGTTAATCTCACCTGTGTCGGGATTTTTAGGGCAAAAATAATCCGGAGGAAACAATTTAAACTCTCTTATTGTTTGTTCGCGACTATTTGGAATAAAACCATATTTTAAACAGATATTAGTCATTCTAGTAACATTTGTTGTCAAATCAAATTCACCGTTTGAAAGCAAAAAATGCGTATCATCATAGTCGTGCAAAAATTCATCAAAAAGAGTAAAACCCTTTTCGCAAGCCATAAGTGCAGTAGGTATTGTATTTAAATGTTGAAATCCGGATACTGCATTATAACACAAAATATCATCAATTGGCCGAATTATTTCTACATCTGTATCCATGTAAACTCCGCCACAGGTAACAAGTGCATACAAACGCGCTACATCAGATACAAATGCCCATTTTTTTGCATCATAAGCTTCACGAGTATATTGATTATAGTCTATATTGAAATTTGACTCGTCCCACTGAATAATTTTGTAATCCGGGCAATATTTTTTCCAGCTTTCAATACATTTAATAGCTAATTCAGGTAAAGGATTTCCACCAAACCAACAATAGTGAATTATTTTAGGAATCCGCTCTTGCATTTAAAATTTCCCCTTTCATATGAGATATTAGAAAAAATGTAATTATAATAGGCGAAGAAAAGTGCTGAAACATAAATGTTCCGAAACTTATAAATATAAAGAAGAATATTCCGACAATTTTTTGAAACTTATTTAAACATATCGGACATACTTTTTGATGAATGTATAATGTAAAATATAAACCTATTAAACCTATATTAGATAATGTTTGTACCAACATACTATGTGCAAATACAGTTCCAATTCCTACACCTAAAAAAGGTCTTGAAGCAAAAGCTTTCAAACCATATTCTATTGACTGCATACGAAAATGGGAGGAACTCCACTCACTTTTATTATTAATAAAACTTAAAATTTTTGGAGAAAACACAGGATAAAATTTATACAAAGTAATTGCAGCAAAGAGAAATACCACACTGTAAATTAGATATGTTTTTACTCTTCTAGTCTTAAATATAATTATTGATCCCTGAAGTAAAATATATAGAACAAAAATAACCAAAGCACTGCTTGATCCTGTACAATAGCACGCTACGGCAGAAAGAATTATCCATTTCCAATCTTTTCTTGAGATATCATTCTTATTTAATAAAATCAAATAATATATAGCTATAATAAAAAAATTTGACCGCTCGGTGAACCATAAAGCTACATTATAACTTCCCCATCCGTACCAATTTGTTTTTTGATTAACGCCATTTAAGGAAAAAATAAAATCCATAAGACTACGATCATTGTATCCGCCAAGAATATTTACTATGGACCATTCAACAATTATTAGTGATATTAAAATTTTAAATATAGCACATACCTTTGCTATAATTTTCGATAAGAATAACTCTGATCTATATAGATCGGCATTTAAAACCACAAAAAGAATATATATAAAAAAATACATAAAATGTTTAAATATAGTAAAATTAAATGTTGGCACTCGTAATTCACTGTTTATATTCATAACATCTGTATTACTTGTTTTTAAAATCAAATATTTTTGATTAATAGAACCCATAGCAATTTCAAATATAGGAATAGCTAAACATGAAAATAGAATGACTGTTGACAAAAAAACATTTTTATTTACTTTTTTACACGAGAAAATAGAAAGAGCTATACTCAGCAACATTGAATAGATATATAACTGTATTCCGAATATTGGCTCATTTGATGAAAAGAAAAATAAGCAAAAAATAATAGTTAAAGAAAATAGGTATTCTCTTATTTTTTCTATATTTGTAAATTTTATAAAAGCATAAAGTATCGTTCCAAAAAATATAAATACTAACATATTTTCTCCCTATATAAATAATCAAAGTATAGAATCAAATGATTAAATTATAATTTTACCTGCATTTTTCACCTTTTTCTTTCTCCAAAAAGTTTTCTATAGACTTTTCTGATATATTTATAAACCCCAAATTCACCTGAAATAAGCCTTACATATTTTTCAAACAGCGTCATAAATGTGATTGGAAAATATTTATCAAAAAGCTCTTTATCGTCATATTTTTTTGCATCTTCTAAAAATTCTTTTCTTTTCGGATTCATCGGAACAGAACATACCATTTCCTTTGAATTGTTTAACAGTTTATCCAATGGTAAAGAGGTAAAAATTAATTGACCACTTATTTTATCAAAAATATTTCTTCCGTTTTGACTATGTATAAGCACCTTTGTCGCACCCCTGTCATTGTCAGCCTCCGGGAACATCTCATCTACCTCAAAGCAATCCCATATGGTGATGTCTGACTCTCTATAACGCTTTTTAAAAGCGCAATGATAGCAAGAAGGTCTGTCACAGATATTAGAAAAAAATGCACGCAAATACGGGTCGGTATCAATGCCATTATGATATAATGATACATTGTTTTTATCATATAAATTCAAAGCGGAATATTTATATCCTTTAGTTTTATCTCTGAATCTTATATTAAAAATACCGGAAGCCGTTTTTTTATTTTGCATTTTTATATATTTTTTTAAAATCATTGGGCTGGGAACAGCTCTGCACACCACATCTATAGTTATTAAATTATCATAATTTTTTTGCAGAAAACATTTGAGCCCTTCTATCTGACAAGGCGTTCCGCTAAAACATACCAATCTTCCGCTTTGCAAAAATTTCTTCGCAAGTCGAAAAGAATTACCCATATCGCTTTGAACGTACTTGCTGTTTCTGAATTTTGCAAGCTCGTCAATTTTTTCTGCATATATATGAACAACATTTAATTTTTCATCAAATGTCGCACCGAAAACTACTCCGCCTTGTTTTATAACATAAGAAGCAATTGCAGTAAAAGCACCGCCCGAAGTGCTTTCTTTAAGTATTTTTGCATTTTTATGCTGCACAACATAACCTTTTTGCGCAAAAGGCTTTTCTTCATTTTTGTTTATGATAGGGCAAGCCTTTTCACATTGACCGCAGTTAATGCATTTTGAAGTATCGATTTTCGGATATTTAAAGCCCTCTTCATCCTCGGTCATAACTATACAATTTTTTTGACAAGCAGCCGAACAAGCCGAGCAGCCACAACAATCTTGTTTATCTTTTATCTCTATCACAAATCTGTACTCCCTTCATCTTGTAATGCTCTTTTTAAATAATCAAATGACTGCTGTCTTACGATGTCTAATTTTTTATATACTTCATCAAAGTCTGTCTTAATTCTTATACAATCTGCAATATTCTCATCTCCAGTTAGCAATCTTCCTTCAATACCCACAATCTTGAACAATGTATCAAGACGAGTATTCGTTGACTGCCTTGTATTTCTGTTATATCGACGAAACGTATAAAAATCTCTTTTGAAGAGAATGGAAAACACTGTACAGTGAAAAGAATCTGTACAAACATATTCAGCGTTTCTTATCAAATGCAGAAAATCCACAGGATCAATATCATATGGTGTCTCATCAGCATACCCCACATCACTTTTTATATATTCATCAAGATGTGTAAGCGCCACGATTTTGTATCCCGTTTCTTTTCTTAGCCTAGTTGCAAACTCCCGATGAGGTGGATTATTACCCAAGAAATAACAAAGGATATATTTGCCTTTTACAATTGATTCCTGCTGCCGGATATTCAACCACTCTTCTCCGGTAAAAAGGAGTGTAGGATCACAGACAACCGGAACGTCACGGCCAACAAACTGTTTTACCAACTTCTTCCCTGATTCTTCTCTTACACTAATATGCTTGATTTTCTTTAAGAAACAAGATGCCTTTTTTGCAGAATCGCGCGGTATAGAAGACTGCCCAAAACTGGTAGCATAAGCGATTGTGTTTATAGTTTTCGGAACAAAATTCAAGGTATAGTAATCTGCCTCAATATTTCCCGGCAGCCATAACTGATCACTTCCGACGATCACCGTGGAATATTTTTCAGCGCACTTATCTGAAAGCTCTTTTTTTGAAGAAAATTGCTCGGATAATCTAAAATATTTATTTTTAAAATCATCAAATTTTTTATCCCGTAATTTTACTTTGGCAGTGTAATTGTTTTTCACTAACTTTTTATATAAAACATTTTTAGCCATGCCGATTTTAGACAGTAAAATATCAGATGTCAGTGATGCTTTTGCAAAATATTTAATTTTTTCTTTTTTTAATTCTGAATTAAAACCCGATATATTTATCGTTTCATTTTCATAACCGAGCTTATCCAGAATTTTTTGTGTTGCATATGCCTGAAGCATACTGCCATAATTATGTTTAAAATAACAGGAAACTATTGCAATTTTTTTCACTTTGATATCCTTTCATAATAATCGGCTAATCTACAAACACGTTCTTTAATTGAAAATCCATTTTCAATAAGATTTCTATATCCGTTTTTATTTCTCGGTAAATTGATCTTATTCAAAATTGAATCCGCCCATTTTTCAAGCCCCTCTTCCACACATAAAAGCTCCGCATTCTCCGTCATTTTCGTTTCCTTAGTCATCTTATCCGACAACAAACACGGCAGTCCGTTAACCTGCGCTTCAACCCCAACAACAGGTAATCCCTCATACCTCGACGGCAGAACAAACACATCCATAGCATTATAAAGTCTGTCAACATCATTTCTGTTGCCTAAAAACATAACGTTTTTGAGTTTCATATCATGGACTTTCTGCTCAATTTTCTTTTTATCCTCACCTTCGCCGATCAACAGCAAAACCGCATTTGGATTTTTCTTGTAAACTTCCGCAAAAACATCTATCAAAAATTCCTGATTTTTCTGGTAACAAAACCTTCCTACATGACCTATCACAAATTTATCTTCAATTCCAAGCTCTTTGCGGACTTCATTTCGTACATTCTCGTCAAATTTAAATTTGTCAAGGTCGATAGCGTTATTGAAAATTTTCACTTTCCCCTGTGCAACTGTTTTTTTGCCGAACAGCCATTCAGCTGCATATTTTGAACACGCCGCATAATGTGTGGCAAAAACTTTTGCAAAGGGGCGCAGTGTATATTTCAAAATATTCTTCTTCCATTCGCCCGGCGCCGCAGTTGAATGATTGTGCGCTATCCGCACGGGAACACCTGCGCATTTCGCTGCAAAAAGCGGAAAAACGCTGAGCGTATTTATATGTGAATGTACAATTTTGTACCTGTTTTCTTTGAATAATTTTATCAGTGCAGGTATGTATTTGTTCAATTTTTGATACGGCGGTACGATGAAAACTCGTCCGCCGAGCGATTCGATTTCTTCCCTCGGGATAACCGTTGAATCCTCATCAACAATAAAATCAAACTGCACTTTTTCCCGGTCAATGTGCCGGTAGTAATTCATCACTACCGCTTCAACACCGCCGTTTACCATTTTCCCAACTACCTGCGCAACACGAATAGGCACTAAATCATTCTCCTTGCTCAACAATTTTTCCCTTTAATAACTGTCAAAATTGTAATTTCGATTATTTTAAATTCAGTTGAAACCGACCGTTATCTTAAGTATCGATAATCCAACTCCAGCTGCTCCTCATCAGACATCTTAGTAGTATCGGCGATCTGCCAATAGCAATACAATCCCGACTTAACACAAGACCTGTCAGAATGCAGCTAATCTTGTTTCGATTTTACGAAGGCGCGAGGCTCAATGACTGATATAGAACCTGTTAAAATATTCACAGCCTGCGTGATTTCATCCAACAAAGTACGCTTTAAAAATTTTCTGATATTAGTAAACTGCAGGTCATTTTCCATCTTAAAATGGACACTTTCATATTCGTTTTGCTCCATCAAATCAATCCTTAGAGAAGCTACGTCAGTCTACATTCTTCTGAATTTAATCATTTTAAATGTTTTATCTTTATATCCTATCCACTACTGAACCAAAATGGATTTTTAAAATTATCAATAATAGTTGCAGAAGTGACAATAATGTAGAAAGGTAAACAAATCACCGCCACAACAATGTCAAACACCCTTTTAAAGAAGTCATAAACCGGATTCGGCTTAAATTATATATTGTCTTGCACAACATGGATCTTCGGTTGTTCAATTTCAACAGTTTCAAGCTCAACCAATTTATTCACTCCCTTCAAAATTTATTGGATCTTTCTGCCTCACTCCACCGTCACACTCTTAGCCAGATTCCTCGGTTTGTCCACATCAAGACCGCGGGCAACACTGGTGTAGTATCCCAGAAGCTGCAAGGGTATGACCGCAAGACTTGCGGTAAAATGATCGTCGGTCTTAGGTATATACACCGTAAAATCCACAGTGTCCTCAATGGCGTAATTTCCATAGCTCGTAAGCCCCATGAGGTACGCCCCACGGCTTTTGACTTCCACAAGATTGCTTATCGTCTTTTCGTACAGCTCACCCTGGGTAATGACTCCGATAACAAGCGTCCCCTTGTCTATCAGGGAAATAGTCCCGTGCTTCAGTTCCCCGGCAGCATAAGCTTCCGAATGAATGTAGCTTATCTCCTTCATCTTCAGACTGCCTTCAAGACTTACCGAATAATCTATCCCTCTGCCGATAAAAAACATATCCTGTGAATTTGCAAACTTCGCAGCAAACCACTGCAAACGCTCTTTGTCATCGATTATCTTCTGTATTTTATCCGGGATATCCTGTATCTCTTTTATGTAATTGCGGTACTGTTCTTCGGTGAGCTCTCCTCTGACTTTTCCAAACTCTGCCGCAAGAAGATAACTTACAATAAGCTGGGTGCTGTAAGCCTTTGTAGTTGCCACCGCAATTTCAGGTCCTGCAAGAGTGTAGAACACCTTGTCCGCTTCCCTTGCAATTGAAGAACCTACTACATTTACAATGGCAAGAGTCATTAT
>CANRDT010000004.1 GCA_947629455.1 uncultured Ruminococcus sp. | reverse complement strand
CAAGGGGTGAATTTCAAAACAGTCCGGTGGACTGTTTTGAAAGAGGGGACGACCTGCAAGAAGGGCGTCCCCTAAGTGTGGGTGGCATATCTTATCTCCGCCGCTTGCGGCGGCAGCTGCGCTACCAACCCGTTTTGGTTTGTTTAGCAAATCTAACCTTTTGCATTTATATTTTAAAATTTTTATTTGGCAATTACTCCAATAATCTGTTGGAAAGAAATTTCCGGTTTTTATTTTACGCAGTAAAATAAAAATTGCCGACCGCATAATGTCGGCAAAGGAAATTTACTTTCAGCCCAAACACAAAGTGTTTGGGGTGTGCTCTTGAATTTTGCGCAATAATGTAGTATAATTGTTAAAGTACATATAAACCGCAAAACGCAGATCGGGAGGAGGCGGATTTATGAAGAACATTACCGGAATGGCAGCGGCGGCAGCGATCGCGGCGGCAGCAGGCTTTATAATATTTGCGGCAGTGCAGTCTGTCAAAGAAAAAAACGACACAAACGTCCCCGCTTTTGAAAAGGAAAATGACAGATCATCAGTGCAAAGCGAAAGTTCCCGCGTTAAGGAGAATGACGGCTCGTCAGCGCAAAGCGAAAGCTCCCACGTCAAGGATACCGCAGACAGACAGCTTGATCTCGATACGGAGAAAATGGCGCAGGCGTACAGATCGGGCGATCTGTCGGGACTTACCGATGACGAAAAGCTGGTGCTTGATAGGGCGGCAGAACTGCTCGATGAGATAATCACCGACGATATGGACGATTTTGAAAAGGAACTTGCCGTTCACGATATGCTGGTGGAACGCTGTACATATGATAAAAAGGCTCTCGGAGTTTTCGGAGGACATTCGCTCAATGCGGATAACGCATACGGTGCGCTTTTTAACGGCGAGGCTATATGCGGCGGCTATTCGCAAAGCTTTAAATTGCTGACGGAAATGCTCGGCTTTCAGTGTGATATAATTTCGGGCACGAACGATGAGGGAGAAGAACACGCGTGGGATCTTATAAGCATAAACGGCGAGCGGTATTATGTGGACGTGACGTGGGACGATCCCGTTCCCGATAACGGCGGACTTGTCAGTCACGAGTTTTATAACGTTACGGAAGATAAAATGCGCGATACGGGGCATATCTGGAAATCGTCGGAGGATTTGGCGGTTCGGGATATAAAACATTCTTTCCCGTCCTGCACCCTACGCGAAGTGGGCAGCTATTCCGAACTGGCTGAGGCGGTCAGCGCTGCAATAGCGGCAAATGACGACAGCGTTCACGTTGTCTTTTCGGACGATCTCGGTATCACGATAGGCGATGATATTTACGAGGAAACTTATCCCGAACTGTATGAGGACTATCTTCGCCCTCTGGAATGGGAATTTTCGCAATACTACCTTGTGTATATGGCGGAGCTTGCCGACAGCGGTAATTGTCTTTCGATATATCTGGTATAATTATTAAGAGGTGGTGCAGGTCAATGAGATTCAGACCGTGTATAGATATTCATAACGGAAAGGTCAAGCAGATAGTGGGCTCGACCCTTGCCGACAGCGGCGATCAAGCCGAAGAAAATTACGTTTCGTCACGCGGCGGCGGATATTATGCAAAAATGTACAAGGAACACGATCTGACGGGCGGTCATATAATTATACTCAATCCCGTCGGTTCGCAGTATTATGAGGAAGATAAAGTGCAGGCGGGATCGGCTCTCGCGGCTTTTCCGGGAGGACTTCAGATCGGCGGAGGGATAAACGCCGACAATGCCCGTGATTTTCTTGACGCAGGGGCAAGCCACGTAATAGTCACCAGCTTTGTTTTTAAAAACGGCGCGGTGAATGAGGATAATCTTCGCCGCCTGAAAGATATTGTCGGCAAAAGCAGGCTTGTGCTCGATCTTTCCTGCCGCAGGAGAGAGGACAGATACTACATCGTCACGGACAGGTGGCAGAAATTCACCGACGTGCGGCTTGACGGGAAAAGTCTTGATTATTTTGCAAAGTACTGCGATCAGTTTCTTGTCCACGCGGCGGACGTTGAGGGCAAAACGGCAGGCATTGAAAAAGAAGTCGCCGCACTGCTCGGAAAGGAATGTCCCATACCCTGCACCTACGCGGGCGGAATATCGGGATATGAGGATATAGAGCTGCTTGACAGACTTTCTGACGGCAAAGTCGATTTCACGGTCGGCAGCGCGCTCGATATTTTCGGCGGAAAACTCAGCTTTGAAAAACTTGCGGCTTTCGGGAGGTAAAGATGAGTAAGCTTTATGTTACGCGGCACGGTCTGACCGAATGGAATAAATGCGACAGGATATGCGGTTCGACGGATATAGAATTATCAAATGAGGGCATAGAGCAGGCGCGGCGGCTCGCGGAAGAATGTCTGAGGGTCGGGGATATAGACGTTATTGTCAGTTCGCCGATGAAAAGAGCGCTGCGGACTTCACGTGAGGTCGCGGACAGGCTCGGACTTGAGATAATTACGGACGAACGCCTCAGAGAATGGGATTACGGCAGCTTTGAGGGAAAGGATCGTTTTACTTCGGGATTTGCCGAGGCAAAGGCGGCTTGGGGCTGTAAGATGCCCGACGGCGGAGAATCGGTCTTTCAGCTCGTGCAGAGGACGTATAATTTTATCGACGACGTGAAACGGCTTTATCCCGATAAGAATGTGCTTGCCGTCTGCCACGGAGGGATATGCCGCGTTATCGACACATATTTCAACGATATGACCGTTGAGAGGTTTATGGGATTCTTTCAGGGAAATTGTCAGCTGAGCGTTTATCGGCTGTGAGATAAAGACTGCTCTGAAAGTTGTTTTTTGGGGGGCGTATATTCTCCGCTGTTCAGGCAGACTTTTGGGTTATTTTTCCTCCGCTAATTGATTTTTGTAAAGTTCATTTAATTTCCATTGCATTTTATCGCATGGTATGCTATAATATAATACTGTGTACAGATCGCCGTACAGCAGGCGATGTTAAATTTAAGCGCCCCCTATCACGGCGGACGGTGCGTTTCTGACAGAAAGGTGATACGGCTATGGCAAAGATAAGAGTAGCGGTGATCTTCGGCGGAAGATCAAACGAGTATGAAGTTTCTCTGGTTTCGGCGGCTCACATTATCCGCAGCATACCCGAGGATAAGTACGACGTCATACGCATAGGAATAACGAAAAAAGGCAGATGGTTCAGATATATCGGAAGCATTTCGGGAATAAGCGACGGCATATGGGAAAATCACCCCGACAACGTACCCTGCGTTTTAAGTCCCGATCCGATACATAAAGGCTTTATCGAATACGGCGAGGACGGCAGCGCACGGATAGTAAAGATAGACTGCGTGTTCCCTGTTATACACGGAAGAAACGGCGAGGACGGCAGGATACAGGGCATACTTGAAATGGCGCAGATACCGTATGTCGGCTGCGATCTTCTGTCATCGGCTATGTGTATGGATAAGGATATTACTCATACCATACTGGAAGCAAACGGAATAAAAACGGCGCAATGGGTGAGAATACTCAAAAGCGAGCTTAATTCGGGGCTGGAAGAAAAATACAGCCTTATCGAAGAAAAGCTCGGCTATCCCGTGTTTGTAAAGCCCTGCAACTGCGGCTCGTCGGTGGGTATCTCAAAGGCGTCTGACCGCGCGGAACTTGTCGAGGCGATAAAGCTTGCCTTTACTCACGACAAAAAGGTGATAGTTGAGAAAGCCGTGACGGGCAGAGAATGCGAATGTGCGGTCATGGGCAACGATCAGCCGTTTGCCTCCGAGATAGGCGAGATAAACGCAGCGAACGATTTTTATGATTACGAATCCAAGTACAACGACCCCCGTCAGCAGACGGTCATACCTGCGGACATTTCAGAGGAAGATTCGCAAAGGCTGAGAGAAACGGCTGTTAAAGCGTATAAGGCTATGGGCTGCGAGGGACTTGCAAGAGTGGACTTTTTCCTCTGCGCGGACGGCGGCATTATACTCAACGAAATAAACACCATGCCGGGTCATACTCCGATAAGTATGTATCCGCAGCTTATGGAGCATAAAGGCATATCGCCCTCAGAACAGGAAGACAGACTTATCAGACTGGCTTTTGAAAGGGCGGGTATAGATCATGAATAATTCGGCTATAGGCGTTTTTGATTCAGGCGTGGGGGGACTTACCTGCGTCGGGGAGCTGCGGCGGATAATGCCCTGCGAGAACATCGTATATCTCGGTGATACGGCAAGAGTGCCATACGGTACAAAGAGCCGCGATACAATAGCTCATTACGCAAGGCAGGACATAAGATTTCTCGAAAGACATGACGTGAAAATGGTTTTGGTCGCCTGCGGCACAGTGTCGTCCGTTATGATGACGGTGCCGATCTTTGAGGGCAGCTCGGTCAGGGCGTTCGGCGGAGTTATCGAGCCTGCGGTCGAAGCCGCCTGCAAAGCTACGAGGAACTGTAGGATCGGCGTGATAGGCACTCCGGCGACTATACGCAGCGAATGTTATGCGGACGCGATAAAGAAAATACGTCCCGATATACGCGTCACCGCAAAGGCTTGCCCTATGTTCGTTCCGCTGGTGGAAAACGGCTACACATCGCCGCAGGATAAGGTGTCAAGGCTTATTGCGGAAGAATATCTCGAGGTGATGAGAGAAGAACAGGTCGATACGCTTATACTCGGCTGTACGCATTATCCTATGCTCGAGGCGGTCATAGGAGAGGTTATGGGAGAGGGAGTGACGCTCATATCCTCGGGAAGAGAGGCGGCAAGGGCGGCAAGAGACGCGCTCGAAAAGGCTGACGCGCTTACCGACCGTCGGGAAAAAGGCGCGCTGGAGCTTTACTGTACCGACAGCGAGGAGCTTTTTGCGGAAAATGCGGCGGCTTTTCTGGGAAAGGTAGATATGAGCATATCAAAATGCAGTCTGACTATCTGACGGTGCGGTCACGCACGGAGAATATAACATTAAATTATTTTTTCTCCCCGAGCGGCGGAGGAAAAATAACCCAAAAGTCTGCATTGCCAAGTAAAATAAATTAAAATGCTTACATAAAATTTTAAAATTAATTCCGTGGTGCGGTCACGGAAGGGAAGGAAGTATAAATTGAAAAAGAATGTAACGATCTCGCTGATAAGCACTCAGTACGACGGTGACGAATCGGCTCAGACGGAGCTTATCACACAGGGAAGATACGCCCGGACGGCGGACGGATATATACTCAGCTATGACGAATCCGAGGCGACGGGATATGAGGGAGCGGTGACAAAGCTGGAGGTCTTCGGCAGCAGCAAGGTGGTCATGACGCGTTCGGGTCCCGCCTCCTCAAATCTTGTTATCGAGGCAGGCAAGAAACATCACTGCCACTATGGAACTCCTTACGGGGATTTTATGGTGGGAATAAACGCAAAGGAAATAAAAACGGATATTGCCGACGGCGGCGGCAGACTGGAGTTTGCATATGTGATAGATATAAATTCCAGCTATGTGGGAGATTTTAAAGTATCTATCGACGTAAAGCCGCAGCAATAACGTGAAAGGACTGTAGAGGAATATGACAAATCTTATAAAAGAGTCGCATATCCAGGCAAGAGAGCTTGTAATGAAAGCACTGGGAGAATGTGTAGCCGAGGGAGTTTTTGCGGCAGAGCCTTTGCCGGCGTTCAATGTGGAGATACCTGCCGATCCGAAAAACGGCGATGTTTCGACAAACGCCGCTATGGTGTGCGCGAGGGCGTTCAGGACTGCTCCGAGAAAGATCGCCGAGGAGATCGTAAAGAGGATATATCTTCCGGGCAGCTATTTTGATAAGTGTGAGGTGGCAGGCGCGGGATTTATAAACTTTTTCCTGTCGCAGCAGTGGTTTTCAAGCGTGGTGCAAAGCGTTCTTGAAGAGGGCGAAAACTACGGCTCTACCGATACGGGAGCAGGAAAGAGGGTGCTTATCGAATTTGTTTCGGCAAATCCGACGGGACCTATGCATATCGGCAACGCAAGAGGAGGAGCGATAGGCGACTGTCTGGCGTCCGTTATGGAAAAAGCAGGCTATGACGTTTCGAGAGAGTTTTATGTAAACGACGCGGGAAATCAGATAGAGAAATTCAAATCTTCTCTGGAAGCGCGGTATCTTCAGCTTTACAAAGAGGGCGTGGAGATGTCGGAGGATATGTACCTCGGCGAAGATATAACCGTCCATGCCGAAAATTTTGCAAAGCTGTACGGCGACAAGTATGTTGACTGCCCGAGCGAGGAACGCCGTCAGGCGCTTTGCGATCACGCGCTGCCGATAAACATCGAGAATCTCGAAAAGGATCTCGGAAAGTACCGTATCGTTTACGACAACTGGTTCAGAGAAAGCAGTCTGCACGAAAGCGGAGCGGTGACGGAGATAATCGAAAAGCTCAAAGCGAGCGGATATACTTATGAGACCGAAGGGGCTTTGTGGTTCAGATCTTCCGAACTCGGAGATGAAAAGGACAGAGTGCTTGTTCGTGCAAACGGCGTGCCTACTTATTTTGTGCCGGATATAGCATATCACTACAACAAGCTGGTGACAAGAGGTTTTGACAAGGCGATAGATATTCTCGGAGCGGATCATCACGGTTATATCCCGAGAATGAAAGCGGCTATGCAGGCTCTGGGGATAGACCCCTCAAAGCTCGATATGGTGATAATGCAGATGGTTAATCTTGTGCGCGACGGCGAGAGATACAAGCTGTCAAAGCGTTCCGGCAAGGCGGTCACGCTTTCCACACTGCTGGACGAGATACCGATCGACGCGGCGCGGTTTTTCTTTAATCTGCGCGAACCTGATTCGCAGTTTGATTTCGACCTCGATCTTGCGGTGTCGCAGTCGTCGCAGAATCCCGTTTATTATGTTCAGTATGCCCATGCGCGTATCTGTTCGGTATTAAAAAAGCTCAAAGAGGACGGCGTTGTCATCGAAAAGCCGACTGCCGAAAGACTTGCCAAGCTTACCGCTCCCGAAGAGGCGGAGATGATAAAGTATATGTCTACTCTGCCGAACGTGATAGACGAGGCGGCAAAAAATTACGACCCTGCGCGTATCACGAGGTATGTGCTGGAGCTTGCGTCGATGTATCATAAGTTCTACACCAACTGCCGCATAGCAGGCGAGAGCGAGGATATTATGCAGGCGCGGGCGGCTCTTTCGCTGGCGGTAAAGCAGGTGATCTCGAACATACTCACCATGCTGAAGATAGATTGTCCCGAATCAATGTAAATGGATCATATTTGAAAATCACAAGAATCAATTTTCAATTTTTTGAAAGCTGTTTTCTCCCAATTGTGAGATAATAGTCGGTTTCGGGTGTATATTCTCCGCCAACGGCGGAGAATATACACTTAAATTATTTTTCCTCCGCCGTTGGCGGAGGAAAAATAACCCAAAAGTCTGCTTGAATCGGTAAAATATATTAAAATGCTTGCGTAAAATTTCAAAATTGATCTCGTGTAAAATAAAGACCGGCAGGGTCGTTTGCTCCTGCCGGAATTGATTTATATTGTCGTTTTTTTATTTATCTTATTTTTCCTCTTTTGCGGTGCGGATATAGTGGAAAAGGTACTGCTGTGCGATACCCTCATACCCCTTTACGCAGTCGGGCAGACCGTTCGGATACCATTTCTCCAGAGCGCGTTTCATCCAGACGTCGACGGGAAAAGCCTCCGTGCGGTAGAATCCGAAAAGCAGTGCGCACTCGGCGACCTTCGGACCTACTCCTTTTATGTTCCTCAGGAGCTTGCGCGCGTCGTCAAGCTGCATATCCGCTATTCTTTTAAGATCGACCTCGCCCGCGGTTATCTTTGAAATTGCGTCCACCAGATATTTTGCCCGAAATCCCGAGCGCAGATAGGCAAGGCTTTCCTCCGTTTCGGAAGTCATCTGCGAAATATCGGGATAGCCGCCGTAATGTTCCACAAGTCTGCCGATTATTCCCTTGATACGGGGAATATTGTTGTTCTGGCTGATAATGAAAGACGACAGCGCCTCCCAGCCGTCCTGACGAAGTATCCTTATTCCGCCTGCATAGCGGCACGCCTTTGCAAGAGTTTCGTCCTCACCAAAACGTTTTTTTAATTCCGAATAGTCGGTGGATAAGTCCAGATAATTGCACCATTTGTCAATAAATCCGCGCTCCGACGTGTCTTTTAATCTAAAAATGTGTTTCTCCCTGTTCTCGCAGGATATAGTCAGGGGAGTATTAAGAAAATGTCCCGAATATGTATTTTCGTCGATCTTTTGCCATCTGAAAGCCTGACCGCAGTCAAATGTCTGGTCAAGGTCGAGATCCTCCTGATAAAGCAGAAGATCTTTTCCGTCGGTCTTGTAATCCATAAAATCCTCCGATCAATAAAGGTAACTGTTTTGGTTATTTTTCCGCGCAGCAGGCAGAGAAAAAATAACGCCTGCATATAATTTTAAAGCCGATTTTTATTTTCTGCGGCAGATAATACTTGAAAAATCTTGTCAAAGATATTATACTATATATATCGGCTTATTTCAAGCTTTTTTGAGCAAAAAGCACGGAATTCAATTTTATAATAGTGTTTTTATTCTAATAACTATATTTTTCTCAGTCAGGCAAATGCAAAAAACTTTATCCGCCCTGTTTATAAAGACGGAGCGATATGTACCGTGGACGGGCGGAAATGCCCCGTCCGGGAGGACCTCCGCCGTAGGCGGAGAATATAACATTAAATTATTTTTCCTCCGCCGCTGGCGGAGGAAAAATAACCCAAAAGTCTGCATTGGCAAGTAAAATATATTAAAATACTTACTTGAAATTTATAAATTGATTTCCGTGAGCAAAAAGCCGCAGGTGAGCCAAAATATCGGAAAAGGAGCAGAATTATGAGAGAAAGTATACTGACTATACCGGTAAGCGAAATATTCGAGCCGAAGTGCGGCTGCCCCATATGCCGTATGCGCGATATGCTCGAACAGCGGACGGTGGAGTACATTATGGGCGCGGCGATGATGGAGCCTGACGTGCGTATAGAAACTAACAGACTGGGGTTCTGCAAGGAGCATTTTGAACAGATGAGAGCCTGCAAGAACCGCCTTTCGCTTGCGCTTATGCTGCAATCGCATCTTCAGGATATACAAAAGCACATCTTTGACCGCAAGAGCGTTTTTGAGGGCAGAACGGCAAAACAGAAGAAGGTATCCGCGATCAATAACGACTGCTTTGTCTGCTCTAAGATCGAATGGGGTATGTCAAGACTTATGGTGACGTTCTTTGAGATGTTCCAGAAAGAACGCGAATTCAGAGAGCTGTTTTCACAGCAGGAAATGCTTTGTCTGCCGCATTACGATCTGCTGGTGAGTATGTCTGCGGAAAATATGGAAAAGAAATGGCAGAAACAGTTTATCGACTCCTGCGGCGAACTTACGAAAAAATATCTCGATTCTCTCGAGGCTGACGTTTCCCATTACTGCAAGATGTACGATTACAGAAACACTGGCAAGGACGCCGACTGGGGAAATTCCAAAGACTCTATCGAGCGCGCCATTAAATTTCTTACAACGCGGTAAAATTCACGGATTTGTTACATAGTCCGCTTGCTTTTGCGGCGGTAATATGCTATAATAGTTGCGTTTGATATATTTTTTATATATTGATAAAGGGAAATACGGTTTGAAAAGTTGTTAGCTGAGTAGATGAAAAGGGAATCCGGTTTGAATCCGGAACAACCGCCATTACTGTATTTGACGATGTAAAAGAACATTTATGCCGCGCAGGTGCAGAGCAGGTCTGCCGTGCCGTCGGCGTAAAGCCATTGGTCTTTCCGAGAAGGCGTTCTTTTCGCGGCGTTTCGCGCCGATGATCATAAGTCAGGATACCTGCCGTATTTCCGTAAGGTTCAACACGGGCTTTGGTGAGAAGAGTGCAGCCGGTTTATCAGTTGCCGTCAGCGGCGCCGGAGGCAGTCTTATCTTCTTGTCAGGGCTTAGAGCTTCGGTGTGCGCCGTTATTTGCCTGCGGCTTTTGAAAGATCGGTCTGTACTCTTCCGTCCCGAGCGGAGGAGTTTTTTATTTGGAGGTTTTTGCGTGATCTCGTCGGAAAAAAAGCAGTGGGCGTGCGAAATGCTCAGAGAAAAATATAAAGAGCTTGGCAGACTGCCCCGTAAAGATGATTTTGACGAGGCGACGCGCTCCAGAATAAAAGCGTTTCTCGGACCTTGGCCGCGCGCCCTTGAATCGGCAGGGTTGAAACAGGCACGCGGCAGCACGAAACGCTGACAGCCCGTACTTTTGTGCAGGCGCTGCTCCTCAGAGTCTTGCTGCGGTATTTCTTGCAAAAATGCCGTAAGAAAAAGGAGGAAAAGAAATGAATTTTACGGAAAAAAGACTGCTTTCGGCATTGATCTCGGCGGCTGTTGCCGTCAGTGCGCTGCCGTTCGGCGCGGCAGCCGAAGAGCAGGAGATCGTCACTATCTCAGACCCGTCCGCACTGTGGGAATTTGCGGCGCAGGTCAATTCGGGCAGCGACTTTGACGGCGTAACGGTCAGACTTGCCGCGAATATCGATCTCGGTGGGGAGGATTCGCCGTGGACGCCGATAGGAAATGCGGATACTCCCTTTCGAGGTGTGTTTGACGGAGAAGATCACGTCATAAGCGGATTGTATGTCAGCGGCGGAGCGTCAGTCGGATTTTTCGGAGAGATAGACGGCGGAAATGTTGAAGAACTGGTGGTCAGGGGCAAGGTCAGCGGTTCTTCCGACGTGGGAGGTATCGTCGGCAGGCTCACCGCAGGAAACATAACCGACTGCGGAAACGAAGCGGAGGTAAGCGGAGCGGCAGACGTCGGCGGCATTGTCGGAAGCGTGAACGGCGACTGCACGATAAGCGGCTGTTATAACAAGGGCAGCGTTTCGGGAACTACCGGATATATCGGCGGAATTTCCGGTCAGCATTGGAGAAGCGGAAAGCTAATAAACTGCCGCAATCTCGGAGAGGTGAGCGGTCCGGCAACGGTCGGCGGCGTGGCAGGCGGTCACAAGGCGGCATCTGTGCAGCTTGAAAACTGCTTTAACGCCGCAAAAGTCACCGATACCGCAGGCGCGGCAAACAATATCGGCGCGGTGGTCGGCGCGTCGAGAGGAACAAATACGAACTGCTATTATCTCAGCGGTACGGGCAGCAACGACAAGTCGGGCATTTCTCAGGCGGACAGGATAACGGCGGATATGCTCGGCAGCGCGTTTGTGGACGGCGAAGATCTGCCCCTGCTTGCGTGGGAAAAGAATATCAGCGAAGAGCCGCCGGCATCGTCACAGTTTGTTGAGAAGAGTGCACTTTCGGCACAGCTGGCGGTATATATCCGCGCCGCGGTAAACAGCGCAAAGCAGCACGCAGGACTTTCTCAGGAGGATTCTTTGCTCGGAAACGATGATTTTCTTTCATCGGCAAGCTCTACAGATACCGACTGGATGGCGCTTGCTATGGGAAGATTCGGATATTATTCAAACGGATACCACTATATGATCGACGACGGCGGATATGAAAAATATCTGACGGCAATGAACGGGTACATAGAAGATACATATTCGCGCAGCGGCGGACTGCTCCACAGGATAAAGGCGACCGAATGGCACAGAGCGGCGGTGACGATAGCCGCGCTGGGAGGAGATCCCAAAAACTGCGGAACATATAAAGAAAAGGCGATAGATATTATCGCGGACGGCAGCTATAACTGCGTTTTGGACAAGGGTCCGGGAGCGCAGGGCATAAACGGCTGGATATGGGGACTTATTTCACTGGATTCGATAAATGCGGAAGTTCCCGAAAATGCAAAGTATGACAGGGAGCGTTTTATTACAGAGATACTTAAAATGCAGCTTACCGACGGAGTAGAGGGCAGCGAATACGGCGGCTGGGTACTCGGCGGCTACGGCAGCAGCTCGGACGTCGATATAACAGCTATGGCGATACAGGCTCTTGCGCCATATTACAATGACGATACGGTGTACACGTTTACGAATGAGAACAGCAAGGCGCAGCGGAGCGTGACTGTCCGCAGGTGCGTTGACGAGGCTCTTGACAGGCTCGGCAGTATGATGGACGACGACGCAGGATTTTCCTCCTGGAGCACCAATAACGTTGAGGGCGTTTCTCAGGTGCTTGTCGCACTTTGTTCTCTGGGGATAGACCCTGCACGGGACGAAAGATTTATCACTCCAAACGGAAAGACCATTCTTGACGGTCTGCTGAGATTTCGTCTTGAGGACGGCGGCTTTTCGCATATAATGGGCGGCGGCTGGAATTCAATGGCTACCGATCAGGCGGCATATGCGCTTGTTTCCTACTGGAGATTTGAAAATGAAATGCGCGCCCTTTACGATATGAGAGAGGACACGGACAGGTCTGCGCAGATAACCGATGCCGAGTCCGCTATAGAACTTATCCCTCAGCCGGGAGAAAACGGATACCGCGAGGCGGTCGGCAATGCATATGCGGCGGTGAAAAAAGTTGCTCCCGATGAGAGAAGATATATTCGCAATTACGGCAGGCTTGCAAGGGGACTTGAGATACTTGACGGTCATACCGATACGGACGAGCCGTACATATGCGCGGTCGAGATAACCGCTTTGCCTTACAAAACGGAATATATCGAAGGGGATATTTTTGAAAGGGACGGTCTTAAGGTCACAGCTCATTACAGCGACGGTTCGGAAAAGCTTCTTGACGATTACACCGTATATCCGTCGGGAGAACTTGCCGCAGGGACGGAGAACATATACATAATCACAAAAGCGTTCAAGGAAAAAATAAATATCAGAGTGGTAAGGAAAATGCCGTGGACGGGCGAAGGCAGCGAGGATTCTCCTTACATCATAAACAATGCGGAGCAGCTCACGGCTCTTGCGGAAAGGGTAAACGACGGGGAGAGCTTTTCGGGAAAATATTTTGCACTCGGTGATAATACAGATCTCAGCGCGGTCGGCGACTGGACACCGATAGGATATTATTCTTCACGTCCCTTTGAGGGAATATTCAACGGCTGCGGCTATGCCGTGGACAATCTTGTTTCCTCAAAAGGCGGACTGTTCGGATATGCCTCGGACGGCGCAAGGATAGAAAACGTCATACTCGCAAGCGGCAGCATAAACACAAGCTCTTTATTTGTGGGAGGAATATTAGGCTGGAGCAGCGGAGCGGACGTTATCAACTGTCAGAACGGCGCGGAGATCGTCTGCGGCGGCTACAGCGGCGGCGTTGTGGGAACAGTCCGCAGCGGAGAAAGCGTTATAAGCGGCTGCTGCAATACCGCAGGTGTGACTTCCGCATACGGTACGGCTGTCGGCGGCATTGTGGGACATCTTGCGGCGAATGTTTCGGCAGATGTGGAAAACTGTTACAATTCGGGAGATGTTTCGGGCAATATGTCGGTAGGAGGAATTGCGGGAGCATTGCAGGACGGTCACAGGATATACAACTGCTATAACTGCGGAAAGCTGACGGCGACGGGAACGTTTACGAATGTTGACGGGGAATTGGTGTACGATCTTCCCGGCGGCATTGCAGGAATGGCGACGAGTGATAACAGCATTGAAAATTGCTATTACGACAACGCATATGCAAGATCGGCAGTCGGCGGAGAAGAGGACGGCGAGGGCGTTCTCGGAATGGAAACTCTACAGATGAAAGAGGATAAATTCCTTGAAATACTCGGAGATATGTTCAAGGCGGACAGATACGGTCTTGTAAACGGCGGCTATCCTCTGTTGATTTATCAGAATACGTTTGACGCAGACGATATAGACGATGTGGTGCAAAGGATAGAAAATATAGGCGAAGTTGACAAGGACAGCGCACAGCGTATTTCGGCGGCAAGAGAGGCTTACGACAGCCTTTCCGACGAGCTTAAAGGATATGTGGGCAATTACGATCTGCTGACTGCGGCGGAAAAACGCTTTGAAGAGCTTTCCCGACAGCCCGTTGTCCCCGATGATGAAGATAAGGATAACGATAACGAGTCCAAAGAACCGGACAGTAGTCAGGATAAAGATACAGATGACAAGTCCGAAGAAACGGACAGCAGTCAGGATAAAGATACAGATAACAAGTCCGAAGAAACGGACAGTGATCAGGATAAAGATACAGATAATAAGTCCGAAAATGCGGACAGCAGCGGTGCAAATAAGCAGGACGAGCTTCCCGACACGGGAACGTCTGCGGCGGCTGCCTTTGCGGTAACGATCGCGGCGGCGCTGTTGTGCATAAAGAAAAAATAACATCAACGGCTTGCGCATGCTCCGTGAGATCGGGGCTTGCCCACGCAAATCAATTTTTGATTTCCATAAGAAGTCAGAACGCTGCGCTTTTAAGAGGTAAGAGGTAAGACAAGGAGCGCCTGCGGCGCATATTTTAAACATATTTTAAAATATTATTCCGCTTTGCAGACTTTTTTCTTGCCTCTTGCTTATTTTCTCTGAAACTCATGTTTTTTAAGATCAATTTTTTAAAAACTGATTTTCGTGGGGTGTGACGCAGTGTTTATTATATTACGGGAAGTGAAAACATTTTATGAAAAAGATCGCGGCGATGTTATGCGCGGCGGTTATGCTCATTTTCCTTGCGCCGACCGCAGGACTGAGAGCATACGCCGCAGGACCGCAGATAAAGACCACGCTGACGGACGGAATGATACAGAAAAGCAGCAGGAGAAATTTTGACGTATGGGCGAGAAATTCCAAGGGAGAAAAAATAAACGCCGCAGTGACGTTCAACGGCGAAAAGCTTATCCCCACATGGGACGACGGCGAAAAGGCAAGCTATACCCTTGAATTTCAAAAGCAGGGGGATAACGTTGTGGAGATCTCCGCCTCGTCCGACGGAGGAAGAAAGAAAAAGCTGACCTATCATATAGATTACCGCAGGACGGCAGAGGGCGAGCCTGTCGGCAGCGCGGTGTGCAGCGTTGAGATGTTCACTCTCGGCGGAGGATACCTTATTTACCCCTGCGAAATGCCGATCTATGAGGGCGAAAACGCGGCGCAGCTGCTTTTGCGAATGCTTAGTGAAAACGGTCTGTGCGGATATTACAACGGTTCGCCCGATTCGGCGTTCTATCTCGCTTATATATCGGGAGGGGATGATCTGCCGCAAAAATACAACGGCTATACCAATAGCGGTCGGGCGGCGTCCCCGAGGGAGATAACGCTCTCTCCGAAGATACCTGCCGCGCTTGACGCTAAGCTCAAAAAGGATATGTCCTTTTACGACGCGGGCGATTACGCAAACTGGGACGGCTATCTCGGAGAGTTCGTCATATCCAACGGCTCGGGCTGGATGTATTGCGTGAACAACAATTTCCCGAATGTGGGATTTTCCGACTGCTACCTTTGCGACGGCGATGTTATGAGAGTGCAGTTTACTCTTTCTTACGGCGCGGATATAGGAGGACTGGGTTCTGTGGGGACTCTTATTCCGGGAACGGACAAGCAGCCGTCGTCGGGATATTTTGCCGCTGCGGATAAGGACGAGCTGACAAGGGCGATATGCCGTGCGCGTTCTTCGGGACTGCTTGACCGCGCGAATGTTGCACGAGCGTATGAAAAAGCTCTGAAAGCTGCGGAGGCTCTTGATTGTTCTGATGAAGATTCACTTTCCGCCGCAAAGGCTCTCAATACCGCGCTTGCTGCTCCCGACGATATACAGGATATACAAAAAGTCACTTCGACCACTGCCGCAGCAACATCGGCGGCAAGCCGTCCGCACAAGACTTCCGCAGGCGCGGCAGGTACAATAAAGACTTCTTTCGTTACGACAACGGCGCGCAGGGATATTGCGGACGATCCGACCGCAGGGGATAACAGTCCAAAAAACAGTACCAAAACCACAACGGCAAAAAGCGTGAGCGGCAGCGTTCAGGGCGGCGCAGATACGCAAAAAACTTACTCCGCAAAGCCTGAAGGTACAAATACAGACGAAAAGGCGGCTCTGACATCTATGCAGGGGGAAGATACAAAACCGCTGACATCGGCTGCGGAGAACATTACGGAAGATACGCGGCGCGAAAGCGGTGAAATATCACGTCAGAAGGAAGATACCGAGCAAAAGGTATCGGCTGAAAATGTGATACGTAAAGCCGACAAGAACGAGCCTGACGGCGGCAGCGGCGGCGCGGTGACAATAGTTATTGCGGCGGTCGGCGCGGTCGTTATCATAGGCGGCGTTTCGGTGATCGTCATAAGAAAACGGCGTGAGAATATTTCCCATAAGGACTGAAAACTATGTTTAAAAAGCTTATTGCGGCTGCGCTTGCAGCCCTGTTTGCGGCGCAGGTGGCAATATCTGCATATGCGTATGACGGCGATATAATGACGATCGCCGACGGGATAGTGGCTTGGAAGACCGCCGACAACGGCTCGGAGGATATGCTTATCAACGACAGCTTTCTTGAGCAGGCAGGTTCGACCGCAGGGGACTGGTATCCGATAGGTCTCAGCCGTCTGGGATATGAGGATAATTACGGCGGCTATCTTGCGGTAGTTACCGACTGCGTGGAGGAGCGTTACGCACAGCCGGGAAAGCTAAGCGCGGCAAAGGCGACCGAATGGCACAGAATATCCCTTTCGGTGCTTGCGGCAGGGGGCGATCCGACCTGCTTGGGGGAGGACGAAAACGGTGAACCTATAGACCTTATCCGCGACGGCGTTTATGACAGGGGAAAGACCGCTCCGCTCGGCAGACAGGGCATAAACGGCTGGATATGGGGACTTATAGCGCTTGACAGTCTGCGGTATGAAGTACCCGAGGACGCGTTTTATCAAAGAGATGACATCATTACCGAGATACTTAGCCGTCAGCTTGCGGACGGCGGCTTTGCGCTGACGGGAGATACTGCCGATCCCGATATGACCGCAATGGCGGTGCAGGCTCTCGCTCCGTATTACAACAGTGAAAAGGTGTACGGCTATTCTCTTTCGCAAAGCGGAGAGGAAAAACGCTGTACGGTGCGAGAATGTGTTGACAAGGCGGTGGAATGTCTGTCGCAATTGCAGCTGGGTACGGGTGATCTTATGAGTTGGGGAACGGAAAACAGCGAAAGCGTCTGTCAGGTTATAGTCGCGCTTTGCTGTCTGGGGATAGACCCTTTTTCGGACGAGAGATTCATAAAAAACGGAAATACGCTTATGGACGGACTTATGAAGTATCATATGGAGGACGGCGGATTTGTTCATTCATTCGTCTATGATCCTCAGAATCCGCAGGCACAGCCCGACGTATCGAATACGATGTCGGGAGAGCAGGCTTTGTATGCGCTTGCGGCAGTCTACCGTCAGAAAAATTCAATGCGTACCCTTTATGATTTCCGTCCCGAGCAGAGCGAAGAGCTGAAGTCGCATATAAAAACGCTTTCGGAAAATATTGAAGATCTTTCGGAAAATGCAGGCGAAAAAGAGATTATTTCACTGCTTGAAGATTACTTTTCCATAGAGCCTGACGAGCGGAGCTATGTGTATAATTATGCAAAGCTGTACGATCTTGCAAAGGATAAGGGTATAGATACTGACGGGGCTGAAAAAAGTACGGAGATAATTTTTGCACAAGATAATACGCCGTCAGCGCAGTCGGAGGAGTTCACGGAGGAGGACAAAGCCAAGGCGGATTCTTTGCCCCAGCAGCTTACGGGAGAGTACTATGTGTCGGTGACGTCGCTGCTGGATAAGCTTGAAAATTCTCCCGATTTTGAGGGAAAGGAAAAGTATCTCGAAAAGCTGAAAAAAGCGCGGGAGGAAATATCACGCATACGCGCAGAGGTGGAGAGCATAAATAACGAGATAACCGATAAGCTTTATCCGTTTGAGGATATGGGACTTTCGGACAGAAAAACGGTGGAGAACATAGTAAAACGCTGCGAAAAGCTGAGCGACTACGACAGGGGACAGATAAAGCGTTATGAAGATGTGATAAAGACGCAGACAAAGCTTGACAACAGGCTGCGCGGTATAATTATCGGCTGCTGTCTCGGGGCGGCTGCGGCGGCGCTTGCTGTGGCAACGATATTCAGGATAAGAAAACGCCGCGCAAGGGCTGAGAACGAAATGGAGCAGCTTGCGGCTATGTATAAAGACGAGGAGTGAGCGGCGGAGTGAAAAAGGATATTCTGGCGATATTCGCTATAGTGCTTATCATTGCGGTGATAATAAACGGCACGGAGATACAGTCGGTCGAGGAATATTATCTCACGCATATCGACGATATAACTCCCGAAAGCGAAACCGTTACGATAAGCATACGCTGCGACGCCGTTCTTGACAACTATGACGATCTTGACGAGAATCTCAGATCGGAGGAATTTGTGCCGCCCGACGGAGAGATACTTCCCCCGACGGAATATGTTTTAAGAGACGGGGATTCGGTATTTGACATACTCGACCGCGCGGTAAGACACGACCGCATACAAATGGAGTATCAGGGGGCTGACAAGAATAAATTCGGCAGCGTTTACATTCAGGGGATAAATTATCTGTACGAGTTTTCCTGCGGACCGCTGTCGGGGTGGCTTTACAAGGTGAACGGACAGTTCCCGAATTACGGCTGTTCGGAGTACGAGCCGAAGGACGGCGATGTGATAGAATGGGTGTACACCTGCGATCTGGGAAAGGACGCAGGCTGCGGCTGGTTACAGGGGAGGCAGGGAGAATGAAAGCTTTTGATGAAATTGATCCCGTGGCGGCGGCAGTGTATTTTGTCTCGGTAATGCTGGTGGGAATGTTCATTTCCGCGCCGATGATACAGCTGTTTTCACTGCTTGGGGCTGCTGCGTTTTGTCTTATCGGCGGCAGGGGGGAGATAAAGTCCGATCTCGGATTTTATATACCGATGTTTATTATGATCGCGCTGATAAATCCGCTCTTTTCGCACAACGGGGTAACGCCGCTGTTTTTCTTAAACGGCAATCCCGTGACGCTCGAGGCGGTTATCTACGGTATCGTTCTTGCGGTAATGATGACGGGTATACTGCTCTGGTGCAGGAATTTTACAAAGGTAATGACTTCCGACAAGCTGCTGTATATTATGGGCAGAGCCGTTCCCGCGCTTTCGCTCACGGTATCTATGGCGCTGCGGTTCGTTCCGATGTTCAAAAGGCAGATGAAAAAGGTGAGCGCGGCGCAGAAAGGAATGGGGCTTTATTCCTCAAAGAGCTATACCGACAGGATAAGGGGCGCGCTGAGGGTCTTTGCGGCTATGGTGTCGTGGTCGCTCGAAAACGCTATGGAAACTTCCTGCGCTATGAAAGCGAGAGGGTACGGTCTGAAAGGCAGAACGAATTTTGCAATTTTCAGATTTACGCTGCGCGACTGTATTTTTACCGTGACGACCCTTTTGCTGCTTGCGGCGGTCATCGGAGGATATGCGCTCGGGTATATTGATTTTTACTATTATCCTCGGATAAGCGCGGCGGATATAAACGCAGGCTCTGCGGCGGTATATGTTTCTTTCGCGGTAATGGCTTTTCTGCCTTTTATGATAGAAGTAAAGGAGGCGCTGAAGTGGAAATACTTCGTATCGAAGATCTGAGTTTTACATATCCCGAAACGCAGGACAAGGCTCTTGACGGCATATCCTTTACCGTGGACAAGGGGCAGTTCATAGTGATATGCGGCAGTTCGGGCTGCGGAAAGACTACTCTTCTGCGGCTGATAAAAAAAGAGCTTGCTCCGCACGGCGAGATGTCGGGGAAAATATATATAGACAACAGACCGCAGGAGGAGCTTGACGACAGGACGCTTGCTGCGGATATAGGATTTGTTATGCAGAATCCTGAAAATCAGATAGTTACCGACAAGGTGTGGCACGAGCTTGCTTTCGGTCTTGAAAATCTGGGAGAGCAGACTTCCGTTATACGCCGAAGAGTCGGAGAAATGGCAAGCTATTTCGGCATACAGGACTGGTTCCGCAAAGCTACAGATCAGCTTTCGGGAGGGCAGAAGCAGCTGCTCAATTTAGCGTCGGTCATGGTAATGCAGCCGCGTCTGCTGATACTTGACGAGCCTACCGGTCAGCTTGACCCGATAGCGGCGGCGGATTTTATCGCAACGCTGCAAAAGCTTAACCGTGAGCTGGGCGTAACGATCATCATAGCGGAGCATCGTCTTGAAGAGGTTTTTCCCATTGCGGACAAGGTGATAGTTATGGACAAGGCAGTCATTTCCGCCTGCGCAGAGCCGAGAGAAATAGCGGGAATCCTTGAAGATATATCTCACGGTCACCCCATGCTTGCAGGACTTCCGAGCGCGGTCAGGATATTCGCGATGACGGGCGGAAAAGGTAAATGTCCGCTGACGGTCAGAGAGGGCAGAGATCATATCGAGAGCAATTTCAAACCCGTTTCAGAAAGCAAAGAGGAAGAAATTTCACAGACGGTCGGAAAAACGGTCGGCGCGGAGCTTAAAAACGTCTGGTTCAGATACGGCAGGGACGAGCCGGATATACTGAGGGGACTTTCTCTCAAAGCGTACAAGGGGGAGCTTTTGTGTATACTCGGCGGAAACGGCACGGGAAAAACGACCGCGCTGAACGTGATCTCGGGTCTTAAAAAAGCGTATCGCGGCAAAATACTCATAGGCGGCAGGAAGATCTCCGACTACAAGGGAAATTCGCTCTACCGCGGAATGCTTGCGCTGCTGCCGCAGGATCCGCAGACGGTATTTGTGCGCGACAGCGTGAGGGCGGATATGGAGGAACTCCTTGCGGACGCGGCAAAGGGGGAAAGGGAGCGGCTGGTCGCCCAAACGGCAAAAAAGCTCGGAATATCACATCTGCTCGACAAGCACCCTTATGATCTGAGCGGCGGCGAACAGCAGAAGTGTGCGCTTGCCAAGATACTGCTCTCACAGCCGCAGATACTGCTTATAGACGAGCCTACCAAGGGGCTTGACGCGGCGTCAAAGGCTGAACTGAGGGAGCTTTTGCGTAATATGAAACAAGAGGGCAGGACGATAATAATGGTAACTCACGACGTTGAATTTGCCGCAGAGTGCGCCGACCGCTGCGGTCTGTTCTTTGACGGGGAGATCATTTCGGAGGACAGCGCTAAAAAGTTTTTTGCGCTCAATAATTTTTATACCACGGCGGCAAACCGCATTGCGCGAGGGGTCTATCCCGACGCCGTGACCTGCGCCGACGTCGCGGAATACTGTAAAAAAAGTAAAGGTGAAAATGTATGAATGAAAATGAAAACAAAAGGGCGGACGTAAGAAAAATAATATCCGCCGTCATATGCTGTATACTTGTCCCAGCCGTGATCGTATGCGGCGCGGAGCTTTTTAAGGACAAGCAGTATGCGTGGATATCTCTTTGCGTGACGATACTTTCCTGCATACCGTTTGCGCTGACTTTTGAAAAGCGCACTGCAAAGACGGGCGAGCTTGCGCTTATGGCGTCGCTGGCGGCTCTTTCCGCGGCAGGCAGGATACTTTTTGCGCCTTTGCCGGGGTTCAAGCCCGTAACCGCTTTTGTCATAGTAAGCGCTATGTATCTCGGTCCGGAAAGCGGATTTGCGGTAGGTGCGCTGTCGGCGGTGGTATCTAACTTTTATTTCGGTCAGGGACCGTGGACGCCTTTTCAGATGTTTGCGTGGGGGATAATCGGGTTTATAGCAGGACTTCTCAGCGAACCTTTAAAGCGCAGCAAGGTGTTGATGATAATTTACGGCATTATCGGCGGAGCGGCTTTTTCTCTCATTATGGATATATGGGTAGTACTGTGGGCGGACGGCGAATTCAACCCGGGGTTATATATAACGTCTATGCTGTCTGCGCTGCCGTTTACGATCATATACGCGGTATCGAACATTGTCTTTTTGCTTATTCTTTCGGTGACGATAGGGAAGATACTTACCCGTATAAAGAAAAAGTATGGGGTATAGATTTCCTCGCGCTCGTGAGAAGTGTACTGAAAAAATAATTTAATGGGGATAGGGATATGTCCTCCGCCGCAAGCAGAAGCTGTTTAGAAAATGCTGTTCTCCCCTTGGGGGAGAATAGCGTTTAAATTATCGCAATATTTTCGGCAATAGGTGCGTATCTGCCGCCGCAAGCGGCGGCTGTGACAAATGCCTTTCATAGTAGGGAAAGCGCTCTCTTGCAAGCGCTTTCCCTCTTACCAAACAGTCCACCGGACTGTTTGGTAATTCACCCTTTTCAGAGCGCCTCCGTATGGGGTATTTCGCCGTCTGCGGACGGCGACAAGGGACGCTGTCCCTTGACCCTGCAAGCCTTTTTAAGGAAAAGGCTTGAGCGAAAACCTTTTTATTTTGCCATCTGCTTATCAACCAAAATTAAAAGCGTGAAATCAATCTTTTCACCGATCTTAGCGGCAACGTGAGCGGATAATAAACCGAAGATAAGTCTTAAGATTTCTTAAGTAAATCTTAAGGTGCGCAAAAACCGCTTGCAAAAATCCCGATAGTGTGATATACTTTTTTATGGCAAAGGACTTCCCTTTGTTATCCGAAAAGAAAGGAAGAGATATATGAAATTCAAAAGGATCAATCGCGGTCTTATTCTCGGCGCGGTACTGATAGCCGGTACGGTCGGGTATGTCATAGTCGATAATATAAGATTCAAGGACAGCAAGTCGGACATAGACAAAACCGTGAACGACTATTTCAGCCGTATCAGCGAGGCGAACGTCTCTGACGACAGTAAAAAAACCGCCGAAAAGGTAGGCGAGATCGTCAGCGACTGCTGGATATACGACAAGGCGGCTGACTACAATTATTCGGGATTGACCGGCCTGCTCGAGAGCGTGAACTCTTACAGAGGCAGCGGCTATACGCCGACAGAGGGAAAGATCGAAGAATATAATATGGACATCAATATCACGAGCATAAGAAAGAACGGTCCGAACGGCGCGGTCGTAGACCTCGGAGCGGATTTTTACTGCGTGTTCACGGGCAAACCGAGCGTCTTTGAGATCGACGCATTTTATGACCTGTCAAATATGATGTACTCATACGGCGATGAAGATGACGAGGACGAGGAGGAAAATGATACCGTAACGAAATATACCTACTCGGGCGGATTTGACAACATAACCGTGCAGCTTTACTACACAGACGGCGAATGGAAGATAACCTCGATGGAATATTACTCGGAATATATGAACGACATCGTACCGTTAGATGAAACAAGGGATAAGAGCGGAGAAACAGACGCATAAAGAGAGGGGAGAAAGTATGGAAAACAATTCACAGGCTTTGCTTAGGATATCAAATCTTAACAAAACGATCGGCAAAAGACAGATACTGCACGACATCTCCTTTGAGGCATACTCGGGAGAGGTATTCGGATTCCTCGGACCGAACGGCGCAGGAAAGACCACGACGATAAAAATAATCGTCGGACTTCTCGGACTGGACGAGGGCGAGATATATATCGACGGTTCGGAGATAAACAAGAATTTTGAAAAGGCTATGGCGAATGTCGGCGGCATAGTTGAAAATCCCGAAATGTATAAATACCTCACGGGAAAACAAAACCTTATGCAGTACGCAAGAATGAGAGATAACATTACCGAGGAGCGTATCAATGAAGTGGTCGAAACGGTAAAGCTTGCAAACCGCATAAACGATAAGATCTCAAAGTATTCTCTCGGTATGCGTCAGCGTCTGGGCGTTGCGCAGGCGATACTCCACCGCCCCAAGCTGCTGATACTTGACGAGCCGACAAACGGTCTCGATCCGGCAGGCATAAAGGAACTGAGAGATATACTCAAACACCTCGCTCACGACGAGGGCGTGTGCGTGATAGTTTCGTCGCACCTTATGTCGGAAATGGAGCTTATGTGCGACAGAGTGGGAATTATCGCGAACGGAAAAATGCTCGGCGTATATACAATGGAAGAGCTTGTGTCACAGACCGCCGACGAGAAGAGAGAGTATCATATACATGCGGACGATCCCGAAAAGGCTCTGCGGACTATAGATCTGCCGGACGCGGACAAGAGCATTGACGACGGCATTGTGAAAATAAAGATCGGCGCGGAAAATGCCGACGAGAATATCTACAGAATAAATAAAGAGCTGATCGTATCGGGAGTAAAGCTTTACACGGTAACGGCTGTGGAGACCAAAAAGCTGGAGGACGTATTTATTCAGCTTACTGCGGACGATCAGGAGGGAGGCGGACAAATTGGCTAAGTTTTTCAGACTTGTGCATAATGAATATATAAAGACTTTCAAGAAATTATCCACGAGGATAATGTTCGTTCTTGTGGTGCTTGCGGCAGTCGGTCTGAGCGGTATAGCGGCTCTTACAAAGACGGAATATGAAAGATGGGATTCAATGCCTTACGGCAGTCCCGAGGGGGAGGATTCCTACAGAGCTGAAATAGACTGGGAAGAAAATACCAAAACGCCCGGCTGGGAAAACCGCGTAAAGATGTATGAATATCTTATCGAATACGGCGAAAATGCGGAGGATTTCAGGGCGGATATGGCATACGAACTGCCCGACTCTCTTGGAACGGACGAATATGAGGAATATCTCGATCTTATCTTCAAAGAAAAGGACTGGAAGAATATCCTCGGCACAATGCTTGAAAAGACGGACGATTCGCAGAAGGGTACGAAGTGGGAATATCAGTACCGTATCGACAATGATATTTGCCCCGGGAACACCTGGAAAGACGAGCTTATAAGTACGGTGGCGGATATCAGAAATTCAGAGGATCTGTTTGATGAGAATCTGTTTGATGAGAACGGAGGGGACAGACAGGCGGCAAAAAATGAAGAGGCGATCGCGCTTTACCGTCTTGAAAACGATCTGGAATATGCCAATGTGGATTCGGCAGAGCTGTCA
This sequence comes from uncultured Ruminococcus sp., assembly GCA_947629455.1. Classification (GTDB taxonomy): domain Bacteria; phylum Bacillota; class Clostridia; order Oscillospirales; family Ruminococcaceae; genus FB2012. The sequence continues at coordinate 70,257 of CANRDT010000004.1, read as the reverse complement.
TTCACGGACGAGTCGGGAAACTTTACTATGTGGCAGGCGATGATAACCGCGGCAAATCTCGTTCCGCTGGTCGGACTGCTGATAATCGTCATAGCCGGAAATTCCGTGGCGAGCGAATTTTCTCAGGGAACGATCAAATTCCTGCTGATAAACCCCGTCAAGCGCTGGAAGATACTTATGTCCAAATACTTCACCGTGCTGTCGGTGGGATATATTATGCTCGCTATCCTGTATGTCGTGATGATACCTGCGTCGGGTATCGCGGTGGGATTTGACGCATTTAGCGCACCATTCCTTTCCTGCACGAACGGCGTTGTTACGGAGGGTTCTTCTTTCCTCTGGGTGGCAAAGGCTTACCTGCTCAACAGCATTTCGATCGTTATTATGGCGACGCTTGCATTTGCGGTATCTTCTCTGCTGAGGAGCTCGGCGTTCTCTATCGGAATAAGCGTGTTCTTTATGCTGGCAGGCACAGGCATTGCAGAACTGCTTGCTAACCTTAAAATGGACTGGGCAAGATACCTCGTATTCTCAAATATGAACCTTACGTCCATTGCCGAGGGAAATCCAATGTTTGCACATCAGACGCTCGGCTTTGCGATCGGTGTGATAATCGCGCATATGGCGGTGTTTATTCTCACTGCGTGGGACGGTTTTGTCCGCAGGGAGGTTTAGAGCGGCGCTGACAGGGAAATATATTTATGAGCGTTATTTTCGCCGCATTTGCAGTATTTATGATACCGATTTTCAGAGGTCTGTTCTTCCCCCACGGGGGAAAGAACAGACTGTCTTTTTTGCCACCCGAACGCCGCGTCGTTTAAATATTGGCGAAAATTCAAAAAAATTTTCAGAATCGCTTAAAAATCTATTGAAAAATGTAAAAAGTTATGTTATAATACAAATGTAAATAATATTTATCCCCGATAGGTCTGTTTTGCAGCCGAACGGGAATATTATTGAATATGACGAAAATGTCAGACGGCGGAATATTACCCTATCCGTGAAACGATTATGAATGGAGGTATTACTATGGGGGCTGAAACATTGTACATCGTCGGCTGGGCAATAGCGTTTGTATTTTTTGTAGTGGTGGAGGCTGCCACATCGGCGGCGCTCGTATCTATCTGGTTGGCATTCGGCGCGCTTGTTTCTATGTTCTTTGCGATCGCCGGAGTCGGATTTAAAGTACAGCTTGCGGTATTTGTCATCTCATCGGTGATAATGCTCATCGCCACGCGTCCGCTGGCAAGAAAGATACAGGGCGAAAAACACGCTACAAACTTTGAACTGGACGTTGGAAAAACGGCGGTAGTTACGGAAAAGATCGACAATTCTCTGTCGGAGGGCAGAGTAAGACTTGACGGAACTAACTGGGCGGCTCGCTCGGAGGACGGTTCGGTCATTGACGAGGGCGCGGTGGTGACTGTGCGCGAGGTATCGGGAGCTAAGCTCATCGTGGCGAAATAGCCGCACGAAACGATACGGCAGTCCGCCTGCTGAAAGTAAAATAAATACGGAGGATATGTATTATGGATGGTTTTGTTATCGGCTTGATCGTAGCAATAGTTGTTATTGTTATCGTGATCGCAAACATCAAGGTAGTGCCTCAGGCTTACGTTTATGTAGTCGAGAGATTCGGAGCGTTCCACAAGGCGTGGGGAACGGGACTTCACGGTAAACTTCCGTTTATCGACAAGATCGCTAAAAAGGTCTCTATCAAGGAACAGGTCGTGGATTTCAAACCGCAGTCGGTCATTACAAAGGATAACGTTACAATGCAGATCGACACGGTAGTGTTCTTCCAGATAACCGACGCTATGCAGTTCACATACGGCGTTGAAAGACCTATTTCAGCAATTGAAAATCTTACCGCTACCACTCTGCGTAACATAGTGGGCGATATGGATCTGGAGGCGACGCTCACCTCGCGCGATTTTATAAATACGAATATCACAAAGATACTCGACGAGGCTACCGACAGATGGGGCATAAAGGTGCAGAGAGTCGAGCTTAAGAATATTCTTCCTCCTGCGGAGATACGCGACGCTATGGAAAAACAGATGAAAGCCGACCGTGAAAGACGTGAAAAGGTAATTCAGGCGGAGGCTGAAAAGAAGTCGCAGATACTCGTTGCAGAGGGCGAAAAGGAATCCAAGATACTTCGCGCCGAGGCTGACAGAGAGTCGAAGATACTCCAGGCAGACGCGGTAAAACAGCAGAAGATACTCGAGGCGGAAGGTGAGGCGCAGGCTATCCAGATGGTACAGCAGGCGCTGGCGGACAGTCTGGTAAAACTCAACGCTGCCAATCCTAACGAGAACGTTATCCAGCTCAAGAGCCTGGAGGCATTTGCGAAAGCTGCCGACGGCAAGGCGACCAAGATCATCATACCCAGTGAGATACAGGGACTTGCAGGTCTTGCGGCAGGACTGAAAGGAATAATTTCCGACAACGCAGAAAAATAATATGAGGTAAACGGCATTATTGACCGGCTTTTGTCCGCTCATAACATGGCGGTGTGTTCTGTGTCGGCTGAGGGTACGTCAACTGTGGCGTTTATATAGATACTATCGTCTTTATGCGATATAAGAAAGAGGTAATGATAATGAGATTTGAAGTAAAAGGAACTCCGCTGCCGGTAGCTATCTGCTATCTCGAGGCAGGAGAATCTATAAGGACCGAAAAGGGCGCAATGAGCTGGATGTCCCCGAATATGCAGATGTCGACCACTTCCGGCGGTGGTATCGGAAAAATGTTTTCAAGAGCGCTGCAGGGAGAGGCAATGTTTCAGAATATCTACACGGCTCAGGGCGGTCCGGGAATGATCGCTATGGCGTCAAGTTTCCCCGGCGAGATGATGGTAGTTGACGTTACCAACAATCCTATAGTGGCGCAGAAATCTTCCTTCCTTGCGTCCGAAATGGGAGTAAATATGGAAATGTTCTTCCAGAAAAAGCTCGGAGCAGGTTTCTTCGGCGGCGAAGGTTTTATTATGCAGAAGTTCAGCGGCACGGGCAATGTCGTTCTTGAAATAGACGGCAGCCTGATAACATACGATTTGGAGGCAGGTCAGTCGATCCTTGTCGATACCGGTTGTCTTGCTCTTATGCAGCAGTCCTGTTCGATAGATATTGAATCGGTAAAGGGACTCGGAAACAAGCTGCTCGGCGGTGAGGGATTCTTCAACACCCGAGTTACCGGTCCCGGCAGAGTATGGCTCCAGACCATGCCTGCGTCTAATCTCTATCAGGCGATCGCGCCTGCAGCGTCGAACTGACAAACTCTTACTTATCCTGCTTGATTATCCATATACGCAAGAACAGGGACGTTCCTTTTCGGGGCGCCCTGTTTTTGCGCCCTCGCGCGGGCGCGCTTGTCGCCCTCTGCCGTGTGCGTAGCGTTCAGACCTTATAAATCGGGCGGTCAAAGTTCATATGGTCTATAGCTACAATTTTTTTATCTATCTTTCCCGACCTGCACCTTGGTCATTACGAAAAAAGTACTTGTATTTTGCCCTGCGATGTGATATAATAATGTTGTGATTTTGCTTGATACAACATTATTCAGGGAGTGAAATATGGATATAAATGCCGCAAGGGAGAGAGTGGATCAGCTGGTGGAGCTGCTCAATTATCACAGCAGGCTCTATTATGTTGAAAACCGCAACGAGATCTCCGATTATGAATACGATATGCTCCAGCGCGAGCTTAAAGAACTTGAAGAGGAATTTCCGCAGCTTATACGCCCCGATTCTCCCACAAGACGTGTCGGCGGTGAGGCGGCGTCGGGATTTGAAAAGGTCACCCATACCGTTCAGATGGGCTCGATACAGGACGTTTTTTCCTTTGAGGAGCTTGAACAGTTTGTAAATAATGTCCGTCAGACGGTGGATTCGCCCAAGTTCGTTGTCGAACCGAAGATCGACGGTCTTTCGGTATCGCTTGAATATCACGACGGAGTATTTGCAATTGGTTCTACACGCGGCGACGGATTTGTGGGAGAAAACGTCACCGCCAACCTGAAAACCGTCCGCGCAATACCTCTTAGTATTTCGGACAAGCTGCCCCTGCTCGAGGTTCGCGGTGAGATCTATATGCCGAGAGAAGTCTTTGAGGAACTGGTAAAGCGTCAGGAGGAAGAGGACGTACAGCCGTTCAAGAATCCGAGAAACGCCGCCGCAGGTTCGCTCAGGCAAAAGGACAGCCGCATAACTGCCGAAAGGAGCCTGAGTATCTTCTGCTTTAATATACAGAGGATTGAGGGCAGGGAGATAACTTCCCACAAGCAGTCGCTCGATTATATAAAGTCGCTCGGATTTCCCACGGTGCCGGGATATACGCTTGCGGAAAGTTTTGAGGATATAAAACGCCGTATCGAGGAAATAGGCGAGAAACGCTTTTCACTTCCCTACGATATAGACGGCGTGGTAATAAAGGTGGACAGCCTTGCCCAGAGGGAGATACTCGGCTCTACCGCAAAAACGCCGAGGTGGGCGGCGGCTTATAAATTTCCTCCCGAGGAGAAACAGACAAAGCTGCTCGATATTGAACTGAACGTTGGCAGAACGGGAGTTATCACCCCCGTGGCGGTCTTTGAACCTGTATTTCTGGCAGGAACGAGCGTTTCAAGGGCGACGCTGCATAATCAGGATTTTATGATCTTGAAAAATGTTGCCATAGGAGATATTATCACCGTGCGAAAGGCAGGGGATATAATCCCCGAAGTCGTGTGCGTCAGCGAGAAACGCAGCGACGGCTTTTTCAGACTGCCCGATGTCTGCCCCGTCTGCGGCACAAAGGTCGTAAAGTCGGAAGAAGAGGCGGCGGTGAGATGTCCGAATATGAGCTGCCCTGCACAGATCTTCCGCAGCGTGGTGCATTTTGCGTCAAAAGGAGCTATGGATATTGACGGGCTCGGCCCTGCAGTGGCAGACGCTTTGCTCGATTCGGGTATGATAACGACCGTTGCCGATCTTTATGAGCTTACTCCCGAAAAGCTTATGAGGCTTGATAATTTCAAGGACAAGTCCGCGCAGAATCTCTATAACGCGATAATGCAGTCAAAAAACAATTCGCTCGACCGTCTGGTGTTCGGTCTGGGTATCAGGAATATCGGTCAGGCAAGCGCAAAGCTGCTGTGCGCTCGCTTTAAGAGTATGGACGGCATAATGTCGGCGTCACAAGAGGAGATAGCTGCGATAGAGGGCTTCGGAGAAGTCATGGCAAAAAGCGTTGTCGGTGAGCTTAAAGAGCCGCATATGACCGCGCTTATAGAACGGCTGAAAGCTCTGGGAGTAAATATGCTCTACGAGGGGGAAACCGTCGACGACAGATTCAGCGGAATGACCTTTGTGTTGACGGGAACTCTGCCGGATATGAAAAGGGAAGAGGCGAAAGCTCTTATCGAGAAATACGGCGGAAAGGCAAGCGGTTCGGTATCTAAAAAGACTTCCTATGTGCTTGCGGGAGAGGCTGCCGGCAGTAAGCTCGACAAGGCAAGGCAGCTCGGCATACCGATAATCTCTCAGGAGGAATTTCTTGAAATGATAGGCGAGAGCAGATGACGGGCTGAGATCCAGACCGTTTTGATCTGTAGGCTGACGGAGGACTATATCCGCAGTCGGCTTTTATAGATGATATGACAAAAAGACCGTGCGGCGGCGAGAACCGCGGCAGGCTGTAAGATAGGAGGAAATGCATAAATGAATATCGACATCAGGCATATTGCAAAGCTGGCACGCCTTCGCATAGAGGACGATCAGTTTGAAAAATTTGAAAAAGAAATGCAGAATATAGTCGATATGGTGGAAAATCTGCCGGATATTGACGAGGAGCTGGCGCTCGATGAGAATGATCCCATGACGCTCAGAGAGGACTGCGCCGTTACCGACAAATATACCAGACAGGAGCTTATGGCGAACGCTCCGCAGGTAAAAGCAGGCTGTCTGGTAGTACCAAAGACTGTTGAATAGGAGGTGTTATTATTGGAACTTTACGGCAAAAACGCAGCGGAGCTTTCCGCTATGCTGAAAAACAGGGAAATAAGCTCCGTGGAGCTTACCGAATCGGTGTTTCGGCGCATTGACGAAACGGAAGAAAAAATAAACGCGTATGTTACTCTCGACAGGGAGAACGCTCTCAAAAGCGCGGCTGAGATAGACGCAAGGCGTGCGGCAGGAGAGGAGCTTTCTCCCCTTGCCGGAATAGTAATGGGCATAAAGGATAACATTTCCACAAAGGGACTTGCCACCACCTGCGCATCTAAAATGCTTGCCGACTATAAGCCGCCGTTTAACGCGACGGTCATGGACAAGCTTGCCGCCGCAGGAGTCGTAGTGGCTGGAAAACTCAATATGGACGAATTTGCTATGGGTTCGTCCACCGAGACTTCATATTTCAAGCCTACAAAAAATCCGTATGATACCGACAGGATACCCGGCGGCTCGTCGGGCGGCTCGGCTGCGGCAGTTGCGGCAGGAGAGGCTGTGCTGGCTCTCGGTTCGGATACGGGCGGTTCTATCCGTCAGCCTGCGGCTTACTGCGGAGTTGTCGGACTCAAACCTACTTACGGTGCGGTCTCGCGTTTCGGACTGGTAGCGTTTGCATCTTCGCTCGATCAGATAGGACCGATAGGAAAGACGGTCGAGGACGTGGCTATGCTCCAGACCGCCATCTGCGGACACGACCGTATGGACGCAACGTCTGCAAGAAGAGAATATCCCGATTATTTCAGGGGACTTGAGAATAACGCTCAGGGACTGAAGATCGGCATACCAAAGGAATATTTCGGCGACGGTATCGACGGGGAAGTAAAGCAGAAGATAATGGACGCGGTAAAACTGCTTGAAAAGAACGGCGCGTCGGTAAAGGAGATCTCACTGCCGTCGGCTGATTATGCGCTGTCCTCATACTATATTATCTCATCTGCGGAGGCGTCCTCCAATCTGGCGAGGTATGACGGCGTTAGATACGGCTACCGCGCGGAGAATTACGACGGTCTTATAGATATGTATGAAAAGACGCGTTCCGAAGGGTTCGGCGACGAAGTGAAAAGACGTATAATGCTGGGTACTTTCGTGTTGAGCTCGGGATTTTTTGACGCGTACTACAAGAAAGCCAAGCTTTTGCAGAGAAGGATCTCGGCGGAATTTTCCGACGCGTTCGGCGAAGTCGATGTTATCGCAACGCCGACAGTCCCGACCACGGCGTTCAGGATCGGCGAAAACACCGACGATCCGCTGAAAATGTACGCTACCGACATATGTACCGTTACCGTGAACATTGCGGGACTTCCTGCGCTGTCCGTTCCGTGCGGCTGCGACTCAAAGGGACTGCCTGTGGGACTTCAGCTTATCGGCGGAAAGTTCACCGAGCAGAGACTGCTTAACGCCGCTTATACTTACGAGCATCTCAGAGGCGGTTTTCCCGCTGCCGTGATATGACAGGAAAGGAGTCTTGAAAATGGTTAAAGGTTACGAGGTAGTTATCGGTCTGGAAACTCATGCCGAGCTGAATACCGAGTCCAAGATATACTGCGACTGCAAGAACCAGTTCGGTCTTGAGGTCAACTCGCAGGTTTGCCCCGTCTGTATGGGTATGCCCGGCGCGCTGCCGACGCTGAACGAAAAGGTAGTCGATTATGCTATAAAAATGGGACACGCGCTTAACTGCAAAATAAACAGAGTCTGCAAGCAGGACAGAAAGAATTATTTCTATCCCGATCTGCCCAAGGCTTATCAGATCTCGCAGGCGGAAGTCCCTCTTTGCGAAAACGGATATGTGGATATTCTTGTGGACGGGGAGGAGCGCAGGATAGGCGTTACCCGTATCCATATAGAGGAGGACGCAGGCAAGCTTTTACATTCGGATAAGTTTGACGGCTGTTCTCTGGTCGATCTCAACCGCTGCGGCGTGCCGCTTATCGAGATAGTTTCCGAGCCTGATATGCGCAGTTCCGCCGAGGCAAAGGCTTATCTTGAAACGCTCAAATCCATTTTGCAGTATCTCGGCATATGTGACTGTAAAATGGAGCAGGGTTCTATCCGCTGCGACGTGAACGTGTCCGTCCACAAGCCGGGAGAGCCTTTAGGTACGCGTTCGGAGATGAAGAACGTAAACAGCTTTTCCGCGGCGGTAAGGGGTATAGATTACGAGGTCAACCGTCAGATAGAGATACTTGAAAACGGCGGCAGGGTAGAGCAGGAAACGCGCCGTTGGGACGATGTAAAGGGCGAGAGCGTTTCTATGCGTTCCAAGGAGGACGCGCAGGATTACAGATATTTTCCCGAGCCTGATCTTCTGACTATCGTAGTTGACGAGGAGAGGGTAAATGCGCTGAAAAACGAGATACCCGAACTGCCGAATACCAAGCTGTTAAGATACGTCAGAAAATTCGGTCTTTCTCAGAAAGAGGCGACGTTTATCGCGGAATCCGCCGAGCTTGCGGCTTTGTTTGACGGCTGTATGGCTAAAGGAAAATATCCGGCTAAAGCTTATGCGACATGGCTGCTGGGAGATTTTATCAAGTACTTAAACGATACCGGAAAGAGCGTTTCGGATACCTGTCTTGACGCGGATAACCTCACCGAGCTGGTGGGACTTATCGAAAAGGGAACTATCTCAAATGCAGGCGGAAAGAAGATCTTTGCGGTCATCATAGAAAAGAAAGAGGACGTAGCCGCGCTCGTCGATAAACTCGGACTGGCGCAGGTGTCGGATTCTTCCGCGCTGGAGGCTATTGCCGACGAGGTGCTTGCCGCCAATGAAAAGTCGGTGAGCGACTACAAAAACGGCAAGACAAACGCGCTCGGATACCTTGTGGGTCAGTGTATGAAAGCCTCAAAGGGAAAGGCGAACCCCGGAATGATGAAAGAGATCATACTTAAAAAGCTGGGATAATTGTACGTCGTCGCAAGCTGCCCTCCCGGGCGGGGCAATGCGCCCTCTGCCGTGTGCGGAGCAGTCAAACCTTGGAAATCGGGCGGTTAAACTTTTCGGCGGCGTTTACTTTAATAATCTGTTGGAAAGAAATTTCCGGTTTTTCTTTTGCCGCGCAAAAGTCACAATGAGCATTTCTTACTTCTGTCCTCTTACTTCTTACTTCTAAACGCTGACGGCGAAAGCCCCAACCGTCTGCGCTCCGCAAGGGGTGAATTTCTAAACAGTCCGGTGGACTGTTTTGAAAGAGGGGACGACCTACAAGAAGGGCGTCCCCTAAGTTTGATTGGTGAGAACTTTCCCTCTGCCGCTTGCGGCAGAGGGTACGCGCCTATTGCCGAAATATCGCGCCGGATATACATAAACGCTGTTCTCCCCCAATGGGGAATAACAGTCCTCATAAATACAAAAAATCAACGCCCTGCCCTCGTCCGAGAGCAAGGCGTGCTTTTATGATGCGTCAAATAAAGCGTCAGATAACATCGTCTTCCTGATTGGGAATACTGAGCTGTTTTTTGGGAACACGCTTGATAGGATCGTATATCCACTTCTTGCAGTTGTAATCGGCATCAACCAGTCCCTGCTTTTCACACAGGACCTTGTTGCCTTCTTTAGAACGGTTGCCGAACATACAATAGGAACATGAAGGCTGGATACCATTACCGAAGTAATTCTTTTTCTTGGCCATGAAAATACAACTCCTTTTATTTAGCCGGGGAAAGCCGCGCTGACTGCCGCCTGCCCGAAAATTATCTTACATTGATATTATATCACAGCTCTTGTGAAATTGCAAGCTTTTTTCGGAAAACAATTATAAAAATCATTATAATCAAGCAAAGCGACGGTATAAAATTGTTGAAATTGACGGTCGCTCTTCTGTTTATGGAAAATGCTTGTAAATGATCTTCCCTGAAAAGCCGCGCAAAGACCTTGGCGGCGGCATACTGAACGCCGAAACAGAGAGGTCTTGTCAGCAAAAAGGGCTTTAGGGAAAATGTTCCTCTGCAAACGGAAAATACCTGCAATATCACGCACAATCCGCCGAAACCGCACACTGCGGCAATAAGAGGAATGTCCGCCGCAAGAGGAGAGGGAAAAGCGGTTATCTCGGTGATCTCGAGCATTGCCCGACAGACCGCTTTTATTTTCACGCCTGCCGCCGCAGTCAATATCCCATACACTCCCGACGCGGAAAGTATTGCAAGCAGCGCCGCGAAAAACAATATCATACAGCACATACGAAAAAGCGAGCGTCCTGCGTTTTCCACCGAATCGGTAAGTATCTCTCCGCTCAGGCGAACGCCGCTGACGGCAGATCTTTCCCTGATAGGGACTATGCGGTTTATCACGGCGGCAATTACAAGGTTTGAGGTCAGTATGGAGAGAAAAATAATCATACCCGTCCTTGCACTGCCGAAAAGAGTAAGCCCCACCGCCGATGTTAAAAATGCCGGACCGCCTGCATAACAGTAGCAGCTCATGGCGCAGGCGGTCTTTTTTTCTATCCTGCCTTGTCTGACAAGATCGGACAGCAGCGATATGCCTACAGGGTATCCTGCCGCGTTGCCCATAAGAAAGACAAAAAACAGACTGTTTGGCATTTTCAGCAGATATTGGGATATGGGATAAAACGGTTTGGAAATATATGTATATATCCTGCTGTTTATTATTATCCCCGAAAACGCCATAAAAGCGAACAATGACGGAATTATGACGTTTATGCAGCGGTATGCCGCCGCAGCGACTGCGTCTGATACTTCTTTAGGAAAAACAGCCGCAGCCAGACAAAGAAACGTCATTGCCGCCGCAGCGGTATACGCATTGGTATTGATCTTCACAACCTGTTGCGATCTCATTATTATTACCTCCTTGAATACACCGTTCTGATCTTTTTTGACAGACAAAGACCGATCGGCGGTGCAATATAAGTATATGTCCGCAAATGAAATAATATAATTATTCAGAGGCGGTATACCTCGGAAAGGGTGATAGCGTGGAGGGCGGCAAACCAAGGCTCAGGTTTTCGGGCAAAGCGAGGGAGCTTTTATGCCTGAATTCCTATATAAGCATACTGGACAATGAAAAGGTGATAGTGGAGAACTGCAAGCAGATACTTGAATGTAACGAGGTCATGGCGAGAGTCATAACAGGCAGCTTTGAGGTGGAGATACTGGGGCAGCGGCTGATGATGAACAATTACGATTCGCACAGCGTTGAGGTCATCGGAAAGGTCGAATCGGTATCGCTGAGTTCAAGACGCAGGAATCTTCCGAAGGACGGCTGACGCGGAGAGGTAACAGATTATGCTCGGATATATTGATTATGAAATTAACGGCGGCGGAGCGGCGGCGCTGAAATACATAAGCGCGGAGGGGATACCTTGCTTTGAAATGCAGCAGAAAGGAGAAACGCTGTATCTTTCCTGTATGGCGGAGCGCAGGCGTCAGCTTGAGGAATTTATGGAGCAGCACGGCATAGAATACCGCAGGACAGGCAGCAGGGGAATAATTTTCAAAATAAAAAAGCTGTTGCGTCCCGGGCTGATACTTGGCGGACTTGCAGCGGCAGCGGCGGTGATATTCCTTTCAAACGTGGTGTTCAGATTTGAGATACTCAGCGACGATCCCGAAATACGCAGCGGCATAATGGCGGTTCTCGATGAGAACGGAGTAAAGGGCGGCAGCTTTATACCGTCTCTCGATCTTACCGTTCTGGAGAGGGAGTTAAAACAGAATGTCGAGGGTATCTCGTGGGCAGGGATAAGCTGCGACGGCACAACGCTCATTATCGACGTTATCGCAAATGTGGAAAAGCCCGAGCAGCTCAGAACGCGTATGCCGAGCGATCTTGTGGCAAAATGCGATGCGGTGATAGACAAAGTGGAGGTGTACGACGGGCAGCTTATGACGACGGTGGGCAGCGGAGTGCGCAAGGGGGACGTTCTCGTGAGCGGAAAGATAGTGACCGAAAAGATAACCTATGAAAACGGCAAGGAAATAAGAGATGAAAAGGTACGCTATGCACGCTCTCTCGGAAAGATATACGGAACGTTCACGCGCAGGGAAACATTCACGCAGCCGTTTGAGATACAGCGCCGCCAGCCGACGGGAGAAGAAAAAGATCTGAAATATCTTTCGGTCTGCGATATAGATATACCGCTGTTTTTCGGCGGCAGCAAGGGAAGATACAGCGAGACTTCCGATGTAAGGAACATTTCACTTTTCGGTCTTGAAACTCCGCTTAATATAAAAAACGTTCATCTCGAAGAATTTTACTACCGCACCGAAACGCTCGATAAGGAGCAGGCAAAGGCGGAGGCGGAAAAGCAGGAGGAGCGGTTCAGGAATAATTTTCTTTGCGGATATGAGATAAAGAAAGTCGATAAAAAAGAAAAGATCACCGAAAACGGCGTTGAGATAACGGCTGAATATACCCTCTACGGAGAAATAAGCGAGGAAATGGAATTTTTTATGCCGAAAACGCCTGTCGGCGCGGATACGGATAAAGATAATGAAAAATAAGAACAGGTTTTGCTCACGATGTGGGCTTGCAAGGACGGGAAGTAAAATAAACGGGCGGTTTTCCGTCCTTTTTTTATGTAAAATTGTTGCAATCGGCTTTTGGCTGTGATATAATAATATTCAAAGGGAAGTTTATTAAGGGACACGGAAATCAATTTTACAAAATTAATCACCTGAAACAAGAGTTTTAGAGATAAGAAACAAGAAAAAATTTGCAAAGCGGACTAATATTTAAAATAATGCGCCGTAGGCGCTCCTTGTCTAACCTCTTACCTCTTAAAAGCGCAGCGTTCTTACTTCTGCAACGCAAGAATTGATTCCATCAATGTTCCCTTAAAAAAGGAGAAATCAAATGGTAGAAAAAACGATCAATGTGGACCGTGTGGAGCTTGCGCTTAATTTGTTCGGAAATTACGATCAGAATATAAATATGATACAGCGCGAATATAACGTCGTTATCCTCAGCCGCGGAGGAGATATAAAGATCACGGGCGATGAGGAGAACGTCTATGCCGCGTCGAAAGCGGTGGAGGCGCTTATTGCCTTGGCGAACAAGGGCGAAAACATAAACGAGCAGAACATACGCTATGTTTTCAGTCTGGTAAAAGAAGGCGCACAGGAGGAGATACGCAATTTGTCCGACGACGGGATATGCGTTACCATGAACGGCAGAATAGTCAAGCCCAAGACGCTCGGTCAGAAAAAATATGTGGACGCTATGCGTCAGAAAACCATTGTTCTCGGCGTGGGACCGGCAGGCACGGGAAAGACGTATCTTGCCGTGGCAATGGCGGTCAAGGCTTTCCGCGCTCACGAGGTCAATAAAATAATCCTCACCCGTCCGGCTGTCGAGGCGGGCGAAAAGCTGGGATTTCTCCCGGGCGATATGCAAAACAAGGTAGACCCCTATTTAAGACCGCTTTATGACGCGCTGTTTGAAATGCTCGGACCCGATACCTTTGCAAAGCAGCAGGAACGCGGCTGTATTGAAGTCGCTCCGCTTGCGTATATGAGAGGCAGAACGCTGGACGATTCTTTTATAATTCTCGACGAGGCGCAGAACACTACGCCCGAACAGATGAAGATGTTTCTTACAAGACTTGGTTTCAATTCAAAAATAGTTATTACAGGAGACGTAACGCAGATCGATCTTCCCGACGCAAGGAGATCGGGACTGATTGAGGCGGTGAAAGTCCTCAAAGGCATTGACGATATTTCCGTCAACCGCTTTACCGAAAAGGACGTTGTCCGCCACAAGCTGGTGCAGGATATTATCAAAGCGTATGAAAAATATTATGACAGGGGGAATACGTCAAATCATGGGAAAGGTTAAAGTTTCGATCACAAATCAGCAGAGGGATATCAAGATCCCTACCGGCATAAGACTGCTGATAAGAAAGTGCTGTCACGCCGTTCTGGCTGACGAAGGTATGACCGATAAGGATTATGAAGTAAGCGTTACTCTGACGGACAACAGCAATATCCACCGTCTTAACGAACAGTACCGCGGAGTTGACCGCCCCACGGACGTGTTGTCTTTTCCGCTCGGGGAGGACGGAGTATTTGATTTCAATAACGAAACAAATGCGTATATGCTCGGAGATATAGTCATTTCCGTGGAGACCGCCTGCCGTCAGGCTGAGATATACGGACATTCGCTTGAACGCGAGATCGGATTTCTTACGGTACATTCAATGCTGCATCTGCTCGGCTATGACCACGAGCTTGGCAAGCTCCAGGAGCGGATAATGCGCGAAAAAGAAGAATCCATACTTACAAGTCTGGGCATTTCGAGAGATCAGAGCTTTGTGATCGACGAACATGAACATAAAGAATAACGGCTTTTTCAAGGGCTTTGTCTGGGCTTTCAGCGGATTGTTCTTCTGCGTGAGGACTCAGCGGCATATGCGCTTTCACCTGTGCGCCGCGTTCTACGTTTTCTGGGCGGCGGTCATCTGCAAAACGAGCCGCGCGGAAACTGCCTTGCTTGCGCTTACCGTCGGACTGGTAATTGCGTTGGAGGCGGCAAATACCGCTGTGGAAAACTGTGTCGATCTGGTGACGGACAAGTATTCGCACCTTGCAAAAGCTGCGAAAGATACTGCCGCAGGCGCGGTGCTGGCAGCCGCATTGGCAGCCGTGGGAGTGGGCGCAGCCATTTTTGCGGACGCGGATCGTCCGGGCAGGCTGTTGGGATATTTTTGCGCGTCGCCTGTGAAGAGCGTCCTGCTGATCGTCAGTGCAGGGATATGGATATGGTTCGTTTTCTTTGCAGGGATAAAAGAAAAAAGTACAAATACCAAAAAGGAAAGATATGATGAGTGAAAACAGAAATAACAAGTCGGCTGAGAATAAAAGTGAAAAGCCGTCAATGAACGCTTTTGTCACGATAGTAGGCAGACCGAACGCGGGGAAATCCTCCCTGCTCAACGCTCTTATCGGCGAAAAAATAGCCGCCGTAAGTTCAAGACCGCAGACGACGCGGACAAGGATAACAGGTGTGCTTACCCAAGACAACACGCAGTATGTCTTTATGGATACTCCCGGCATACATCGGGCGCACAACAAGCTTTCGCAGCATATGGTCAAGGCGATCGGCGAGTCGGTCGAGGAAGTCGATATTATTCTTATGATGACCGACTGCACGAAAAAAGTTTCCGATCAGGAACGCGCTCTTGCGGAGAGCTTTTCTAAAAATGCAAAGACGATACTGGTAATAAACAAGATAGATCTTCTTCAGGACAAGTCGCAGCTTATGGAGAAGATCGCGGAGTATTCTTCATTGAGGGAATTTGACGAGGTGATACCCGTAAGCGTCCTTGAAAAAGACGGTCTTGACATAATAATGAAAGCAATAGGAAAATTCGCGGTCGAGGGGGTACACTATTTCCCGGACGACGCGGTGACCGATCAGCCTGAAAAAGTAATTATGTCGGAGATGATAAGGGAGAAAGCGCTGGAAAATTTAAACGATGAGATACCTCACGGGATAGCTGTGACGGTGGAATCGGTAAACGAGCGCGATCTCAGGTCGGGAGAGACCATTCTGGATATTTCCGCGGTCATCTACTGTGAAAAGGAATCCCACAAGGGTATAGTTATCGGCAAGGGCGGAAGTATGCTCAAAAAGATCGGCGGCGAGGCGAGAGCGGAGCTGGAGAAGTTTTTCGATATAAAAGTTAATCTGCAATGCTGGGTAAAGGTCAAGGAGGACTGGCGCAACCGCGAAGGTCTGATAAGGAATTTCGGACTGTCATAAGTGAGTAGAAATTACCTGTAATATTCTTATTCCTGCGGCGGAAGATAATATCGTAAACGTTGATAGCCGGAGGATAAAGGATAAACTATGGATATGTGGGAAGTGTTCTGCCGCAGCGGCAGAATAGAGGACTATCTGAAATACAAAGCCTTAGAAGAGGAAAACAGCGATGATAACGATAAAGGGTCTGATAATTCGTGAAACTCCCCGTGGGGAAAGCAGTAAGTCGGTCACGGTGCTGAGCGATGAAAGGGGAGTCGTTGACGTCTTTGTCAGGGGAGGAATGAAAAGCTCCAAGACTTCGTCTCCCACTCAGCTGCTGGCATATTCGCTGCTTTGTCTTGAAGAGAAAAAAGACGCTTCGGGACAGACGAATTATTACCTCAACAGCGCGGAAAATCTGACTATGTTCTATCACATACGGCTCGACGCGGCGAAAACCGCGCTTGCGGCGTAT
Source organism: uncultured Ruminococcus sp. (assembly GCA_947629455.1). Taxonomy (GTDB): domain Bacteria; phylum Bacillota; class Clostridia; order Oscillospirales; family Ruminococcaceae; genus FB2012. The sequence goes on along the minus strand of CANRDT010000004.1, from coordinate 54,084 downwards.
TTTGCCGAGCTGCTGAACTATTGCCGCATAGAAAATTCAGACTGCGGCGATATTCTTAAACTTACGCTCAATACTCTTTATTTTCTTGACAACGGGCAGCGCGATCCCGAACTGCTCAAATGTATTTTTGAATTCAGACTGCTTTGCGATATAGGATTCAGACCGTTTTTGCTCGGGTGCAGCATATGCTATGCATACGACGGCGACATAATGTATCTCAATATGAGATCGGGTTTGCTGGAATGTGAAAAATGCTGTATCAATAAGAACGGAGTGTTTTCCTATGCGCTTGACAGGACTATGCTTTACATAATAAGATATATCGCTCTCAGCGATCTTTCAAAACTGTTCAGTTTCAGAATAAGCGACAGGTATCTGAAAAGGCTGTCGGTTTTTACGGAGGATTTTGTAAGATTTCATTTCAAGGACGGATTTGAAACGCTGAGATTCTACAGAATTATCTCTCAGTGAGATATGCATAATAACAGGACGGTGAGAAATTGAATAAATATTATAAAACGCTGGAGCTGGATAAGGTACTGCTGCTGCTTGCAGGCGAGTGCGCCAATGAAACGTCAAAGCGGCTTGCGCTTGCCGTTGAGCCGTCGACGGATATATATACGGTGAGGCGCGAGATAGATAAAGCTTCCTTTGCGCTGGATATGACGGTCAGGTACGGTATGCCGATATTCTATAATATCAGCGACATACAAGGCTCGGTAAGCCGCGCCGCGTCGGGGGCGGCTCTCAGTCTTAAAGAACTTATCGAGATAAAAAAAGTTTTGCAGCAGATAAACGCTCTGTGCGACTGGTATCGTCAGTGTGCGGATAAGGATAATCCTCTGGACTACCTGTTCGGTGCGCTTTTTCCGGATAAATATCTGGAAAACCGCCTTGACAGCTGTATTATCGACGAAGATACTCTTTCGGACGACGCAAGTCCGCAGTTGAGATCAATACGCAGAAAGATAGCGTCCGCAGGTTCGCGGATAAGGGAAACGCTCGACAAGATGATAAGATCATCTTCCGTGCAGAAATATCTTCAGGACGCCATAGTTACCGTCCGCGACGGAAGATACGTCCTGCCCGTCAGAACGGAATTCAAAGGGCAGATAAGCGGTCTGGTACACGATTCGTCGGCGTCTGGTTCAACGCTGTTTATCGAACCTATGGCGGTAGTGGAGGCAAATAACGATATACGAATTTTAAAGGGACAGGAGAGCGACGAGATAAACAGGATAATCCGTTCGCTGTCGGCGGATTGCGGCGCGGCGGCAGAAAGACTTATCTCGGGAGCTTCGGCTGCCGCGGAACTTGATCTTTACTTTGCCAAGGCTCAGCTCGGCGCGAAAATGAACGCCTGCCGTCCCGAGATAAATCAGGAATGTGTTACCCTGCTGAAAAAGGCAAGACACCCTCTGCTCGATCCCAAAACAGCCGTGCCTATTGATTTTTCCATTGGAAAGGAATATGATTCCCTCGTCATCACCGGTCCGAATACGGGCGGTAAGACGGTGGTACTCAAAACGGTCGGACTTCTTACGCTTATGACTATGTGCGGTATGCTGATACCTGCGTCTGACGGCAGCAGAATATCCGTCTATGACAACATTCTGGCTGACATCGGCGACAGACAGTCCATAGAGCAGAGCTTATCGACTTTCTCGGCTCATATGAACGGCGTAAAGGAGATAATCGAAAAAGCGGACGGCAGCAGCCTTATCCTGCTTGACGAGCTCGGCTCGGGGACTGACCCTGTAGAGGGAGCGGCTCTTGCGGTTGCAATAATCGAAAGACTACGTACTCAGGGAGCAACGGTAGTCACCACTACCCATTATCAGGAGCTGAAAATGTACGCTCTCGATACTGACGGCGTGGAAAACGCCTCCTGCGAATTTGATGTGTCTACTTTAAGACCGACATACAGACTTATCACGGGTATGCCGGGAAAATCCAACGCTTTTGAGATCTCGCGCCGTCTTGGTATAGACGAGGAGATAATAGACAGTGCGCGGTCGATGATATCAGACGACAACCGCAGATTTGAAAAGATACTTGACGAACTGGAGCAGACGCGCTCGCGGCTCGAGGAGGACAGACTGGCGGCAAGAGCGGATCGTCAGGAATGTGAGCGGCTGAGAAAGGAACTTGAAGAGGAAAGAAAGAAATTCGCTGTCGAAAAGGAATCCGAACTTGAAAAAGCAAGACTGCGCTCGGCAGATATAATAAACAGGGTGCAGAGGGAAAGTCAGCAGCTTGTCGACGAGCTCGATCGCCTGCGCAAGGAAAAGGACAGCGAGGATTTCAGCAGAAGAGCGATAGAGGCAAGGCAGAAACAAAAAAGCGTTATGAACAAGATGTATCTGGAATCAAATCCGGTCACGGAGACCCCAAACGACGATTATGTGCTGCCAAGACCGCTGAAAAAGGGCGACAGCGTGATAATGACCGACAGCGGCAGAAAGGCTATAGTTATCACGCCGCCTGACGGCAAAGGCAATTGCTTTGTGCAGGCAGGCGTTATGAAAACGCGCGTGGACGTATCAAAGCTGCGGCTTGTTGAAAAGCAGCAGCCTGTCAAAACTCCCAAGAAGAAAAGCGCTCCGCAGGTATCGCTAAAGGGAGTGGAAAGCCGTATGACAAGGCAGGTCCGGACGGAGCTCGATATACGCGGATATGCCGCAGACGACGGTATATACGAGGTAGACAGTTTTCTCGACAGCGCGGTGCTTTCGGGAATAACCATGGTGACGATCATTCACGGCAAAGGCACGGGAGTACTTAAAAACGCGGTAAGAAATCATCTTAAACATCACCCTCACGTCAAGTCGTCAAGAAAAGGCTTGTACGGAGAGGGCGAGGACGGCGTAACGGTGGTGGAGCTGAAGTAACGTATTGACAATTTCAAGCCGTTATGATATACTAAGAACGAAGAAACTGCGATCAATTTATTCTTGAAAGGACGATGTACTATGTCAAATTATTCTCAGAGGAAATCTTTCTGGGCGCTTATGGGAACGCTTATTCTTGTTATAGCCTCGACCGCGCTGTTCGTTTACAAATATCTCGATGATAAGGCGCATTACGAAAAGTGGAAGGACTATGAGGAATGCGGAGTCCAGTAAAAGTATTTAGGTGAAATTTCCCGTCGGCAGCACCGGCGGGATTTTTTTGCGGCATTTTCAGACAAAAAAAGAACCGCTCCCGAAGGAACGGTCCTGAGTGATTTTTATCAGCCAAGCTCTGCGAAGTACTTGATAGTTCTTACCATCTGAGATGTGTAAGAATTTTCGTTGTCGTACCAGGAAACTACCTGAACCTCATAGAGGTCGTCAGCGATCTTGGAAACCATAGTCTGTGTAGCGTCGAACAGAGAACCGTACTTCATACCGATAACGTCGGAAGAAACGATAGGATCCTCGTTGTAGCCGTAGGACTCGGAAGATGCAGCCTTCATAGCGGCATTGATGCCTTCCTTGGTAACGTCAGCGCCCTTGACAACTGCGGTAAGGATAGTGGTAGAACCTGTGGGAACGGGAACTCTCTGAGCGGAACCGATCAGTTTGCCGTTCAGCTCGGGGATAACAAGACCGATAGCCTTTGCAGCGCCGGTGGAGTTAGGAACTATGTTAGCAGCGCCTGCTCTCGCTCTCCTCATATCGCCCTTTCTGTGAGGACCGTCGAGGATCATCTGATCGCCTGTGTAAGCGTGAATGGTAGACATGATACCGCTCTGGATAGGAGCATAGTCGTTAAGAGCCTTAGCCATCGGAGCAAGACAGTTGGTAGTGCAGGACGCAGCGGAGATGATCTTATCATCAGCTGTAAGGGTGTTCTCGTTTACGGAATAAACGATAGTCTTGAGGTCATTGCCGGCAGGAGCGGAGATAACGACCTTCTTAGCGCCGGCGTCGATGTGAGCCTGGCTCTTCTCCTTAGAGCAATAGAAACCTGTGCACTCGAGAACAACGTCAACACCGATCTCTCCCCAGGGAAGCTCGGCTGCCTTAGCCATTGCGTAGATCTTGAGGGTCTTGCCGTCAACGGTGATAGTGCCTGCCTCGTCGTCAGCCTCTACAGTGTGAAGATTATCGCCGATCTTTCCGCAGTAACCGCCCTGTGCGGTGTCATACTTGAGAAGATTAGCCAGCATTGAAGGCTTGGTAAGGTCGTTGATAGCAACGATCTCATAGCCCTCTGCACCGAACATCTGTCTGAATGCCAGACGTCCGATACGTCCGAAACCATTAATTGCGACTTTAACTGCCATAATTAATTTACCTCCTAATAAATTTATATATTTATTATACTACATCTCCGACGCTTTTTCAAGTACTTTTGAAAAAAAACTGATAAATTTTTTCTATGATTTTCATATATATTTACTAAATCCTGTATTTAAAACGTTATCGTTATCTTTCTTTCATATTCGTTTATAAATTTTTCGTTCCTGCCGCCGCAGAGGTATTGCAGACGGGCGGCGTTCTGTTCAAGACGGCTGATCCTTGCCGCTTGGGGGGAAGTCTTTTCAAGCCGCGCAAGGGAGGTGTCTATGGGTATGGCTCTCCCCCATTCTCTTAACATCTGCGCGCCTTTTTCGTTAAATGCAAGTATCCTGCCATAGGGTATGGGTATCTGCACATCGCTGCGGCGAATGTCAAGCGTCAGCGCAAGAACGGCTCTGCGCAGTCTGGCAAGAGTAACGCTGCGGCTTTTGCAGGCGGCAAGGAATTGCTCTGTGCTTTGCGGCATAGCTTTAATTTCTCTTGACATAACGTCCACCATACTTTCGCTCACGTCGGGAAGATCGGTAAGCCTTGTCTTGTCGGCGCGTGACAGCAGATACAGCATAGCCGCGTCCATATTTTCAAGAAAACAGGGGGAGGGAGGTTCTCCGCACTGAGGCAGACAGCAGGCGGCGTCTTTTCCCTCACGCAGGAGCTGTCTTATCGCCGCACCGGAGGCGAACCCGTCATATGCCGTCAATTCTCCGTGGGCGGCGGCTTTTCTCCTGATAGGAAAAAATTCCAGATACGGCGCGTGCCTGTGTGCGGCTTTTATATATTCCACCGCAAGGGTACTGTTGGGATTGCTGAGAGCGAAGTAAACTTTTTCGCCGTACTCTTCTGCGGCGGCTTGCGCCACTGCGGCAGGATATGACTTTCCGCAGGCAAGATTTTCCCTCACCGACTGAGAATCTTCAAGAGCAAGCGACGCGTCGGCTGCGGCAAGAAGATCGGACTTGTCGTCCGTTTCGCTGCCGAAACATATTCCGCCTATGACATCTTTTCCTGCCGAGGAAAGAAGTCTGACTGCTGCGTCAGCAAATATCCGTGCGCTCGAGCAGGAATAAGGGCAGGGCAGTTCCAGCACCAGATCGACGCCGTTTTTCACGGCAGCTGCGGCTCTGTAGTATTTGTCGTATACCGCCACCGAGCCGCGCTGTACCGCCGCTCCGCTCATAACTGCGGCAACGTGCGAAGCTCCGAGCTCTCTCGCTTTTTCGGCAAGATATTTGTGACCGTTGTGAAAAGGATCATATTCCGCGATAATACCGATACCAAGCATAGCCGTCCTCCTGAAATATTGTTATATTGAATAAAAGCATTTGCGGGTAATTGTGCAAAATGTATATTTGTACAAAATAGACTTGAAATAAAGCGCACACGCTGTTATAATTATAGTATATGATAATCCGGCTGTTGTCAAGTCGGGTCTTGTTATTTTATTTCAATTATGAGAGGAGATTTTTATTTTATGAAAATCTTGGTTGTAAATGCGGGTTCGTCATCGCTTAAATTCCAGCTGCTGGATATGACCGACGAGTCGGTCATCGCAAAGGGCAACTGCGACAGGATCGGTATAGACGGTCACGTTTCGGTAAAGACGGGCGACGGCAGAGCTTTTGACGCGGACTGTAATTTTCCCACTCATACCGAGGCGTTTGAAAAACTGGTAGAGGTGCTTACTTCCGGCGAGACCAAAGTTATGGATTCCATGGCGGAGGTTTCCGCAGTCGGACACAGAGTCGTACACGGCGGAGAATTTTTCAAGGAGACCTGCCTTGCTACCGATGAAGTTATCGACAAGATAGACGAGCTTTCGGAGCTTGCGCCGGTACACAATCACCCCAACGCTCTCGCTCTGCGTTCCTGCCGCAAGGTACTTCCCGAGGGCGTGCCGCAGGTCGCGGTGTTCGATACCGCATTCCATTCAAATATGCCGAGAAAAGCGTTTCTCTACGGACTGCCTTACGAATGTTATGAGGATCTCCATGTAAGAAAGTACGGTTTCCACGGCACATCTCACAGATATGTCACCTCCGAGCTTGCAAGGGTAATGGGAAAGGATATAAAGGATCTCAAGATCGTTTCCTGCCATCTCGGCAACGGCTCGTCCATAAGCGCGGTAGACGGCGGCATTTCCGTAGATACTTCTATGGGATTCACCCCTCTTGACGGACTTATTATGGGAACGCGCTGCGGCTCGGTAGACCCTTCGGCTATCGACTACATAGAAAAGAAAAAGGGATTCACTCCCGACCAGATGACCGAGTATATGAATAAAAAATCGGGATTTCTGGGAATTTCCGGTATCGGCTCGGACAACCGCGATATTACCGCTGCGGCTGAAGCAGGCAACGAGAGAGCAAAGATCGTGGGAGAGATATTCTGCTATCAGATCAAGAAGTTCATAGGCTCTTATACCGCTGCGATGAACGGACTTGACGCGGTAGTATTTACCGGCGGTATAGGTGAAAATGCTGCGGATATACGCGAGAACGTCTGCAAGGATATGGATTATCTCGGAATTAAAGTCGATCCCGAAGCCAACAATACCAGAGGAAAAGTCGCAAAGATCTCTTCGGCAGATTCAAAAGTTCAGGTATGGGTGATCCCCACCAACGAAGAGCTGCTTATCGCAAGGGATACTCTTGCAATGGTAGAGGGCAAATAAAGCACGGAAATCAATTTTTGATTTCCGAAGAAGTAAGAACGCTTCGCTTTTAAGAGGTAAGAGGTAAGACAAGGAGCGCCTGCGGCGCATATTTTAAAATATTATTCCGCGCAGTTTTGCAAGATCTTTGTTATATCCTCCGCCAACGGCGGAGAATATAACATTAAATTATTTTTCCTCCGCCGTTGGCGGAGGAAAAATAATCCAATAGTCTGCATTGACAAGTAAAATATATTAAAATGCTTACATATAATTTAAAAATTGATTTCCATGGCAAATAAAGTTTCGCATATACATCGAGCGCGCCTGATAAAACAGACGCGCTTTTTATATTCACATATTATTCAGATGTGTTTCAGCTGCCGCTCTCTGCTGATGAGCTGCTGTAGTCGACGTGAATGGGATTGTCCTCAAGCCCGGGGTCGTCGGTTTCCTGCGCCTGAGCGGTGAGGTCGTCCACGATAGCGGCAAAGACCTTGAACGAACGGTCGTAGCTCTCCTCCATTTCCTCCTTGCTGTCCGCAAGCGTTTTTACGGGCGTTCGCATAGATAAATGAACGTCGTTCGGCATTTCGGGATAAGAAAGCTTGTCCGCCAGAAATTTAAAATTCAAAGAAAGGCCGTACTGATCTACATAAGGCGAATCGGGAAAGTCATCGGCAAGATCGTGTTTCATAATGGAAAGAAAATCCGGGTCCGTGTTTGAATCGGTAATGACCATAATGCTCTGCGAATCCTGTAGATTGGCTAAAAACTTTGACTGGTATGTGGTTTGCAGCTCGTCGGTGCTTTCGGGATCGAGCGGCATGGTTATGACAAGAACCTCCACCTTGCCGTCGCCGTTGAGATCTTCGGTATACTCCTCAAAAAAGCTTTCAAGCTGTTCTTCGCGCATAGCAAGTCCGTTGTTTGCGATCATCAGCACCGTTATATCGGGCTTGACGCGCGTAAGCAGATCGTACATAATAAATATGACGAACGCCGCGACAAACGCGCCGAAAATTATCCATATCTTGTTGTGATACCAGAAGTTTGCTATCCACTTTGTTCCGTGCAGCTTTTCGTACTCGGTATGCTCCTCCTTTATGGTATCCGATTCCGAGATCACACCCGTTTTCAGCTTCATAAGCTCGACCTTGTCGCGTGCGATCTGTCTGTCGCGCTCTTCGCGTTCAAGACGTTCCTGACGTTCAAGCTCCAGTTCGCGCTGCCTTGCGGCTTCCTCACGCTGCTGACGGCGTATGCGCTCCTCATCTGCAAGCTGCTTTTCGTATTCGTAGTCCTCGTCCGGAATAAATCCGTCCTGTTTGTTATCGTTATCGCTCATTTTTAAGTCCTTTCAGAAAATATCCGCCAAACTATCTTTTTTTGTTTGCAGATCTGTGCGTATCCTTATCGGCATCGGCTTTTTTGCGCAGCCACGTCACCACTATCACCAGCGCAAGGATAAGTACGAACATTACGATACCGAGAGCCGGCATAAGTATCTTCTTGTATCTGTCAAGAGGGTCTTCCTCACTTTCCACAATGACTCTCGAATGAAGATCTCTCGAATCGGTATAGCTTTCGTTCGCAGGCGGAGCGGCGCTTTCGTCCGCAAGCGACGTATCGGCATTTGCCTGCTCATTTTCGGGACCTGCCTCGCGCTGTATCGTGATTATGTATGTTCTTTTCGCGCCGGTATCCGCCGTGACGGTTATCCTGCGGATATTATCCCCTACCTGTAAATAATTGCTGCCCTCATACCATATGTAGTCGGTTATTCCTGCGGTAACTCCCTCGACTTCGAGATAATCCACCGAGTTATCCACTTTGACTGTGTAATTGTAGATGTCGGGAGAAAATTCCGGAACAAGTTTTCCCTGCGACACGGTAAGACTTTTCAGCGCACCCTTGGTGGGGTTGCCGTTTTCGTCCGTCGCAACGGGAGGAAGACTTTCCGTGGAGGCGCTGCCCGAGCTGCTGTCAGGCAGACTTTCCGCAGCCGATGAGGTATCGTCAGGCAGGCTTTCGGGTTCGTCCTGAGATGAGGAGGAAACGCCGCCGCCCTCCGCTATGGTTATTATTCCATAGGCATAAGGCGAACCGAGCATCGAGCTGTCCTGTCCGAACACCGCACAGTTTGATACGGACATTTCCGTGCTGCTTTCTTTCAGCGCGGCAAATTCAAGAGTGACGGATAATTCGTTGGTTTCTCCCGAGGCAAATTCCTTCAGCGTGAGAATACCTCCTCCGCCGTTCGCCCCGTTGCCGGAAATGAACTGTGCAGCCGAATTGTCATATACGAAATTGGATTCCACCCAGCCTATCTCCGTATCGGCGGAGAACACCACCGTGACGTTGAAATGCTCGCCCGTATGCACTGCTCCGTCGGGAATGATAAATTCTGCGGTGCACTGTGCCGAAACGGGTATTGCGGACAAAATGGTCATTATAAAAAAGACGGCGGCAAATACGGCCGATCTTACGCAGCTTGATTTTTTCATAACAAATTCACCTAACTTTCAGCATATCTCTAATTTATTATATTATAAATCTGCCGATTCGTCAACCTTTTTTCGGTGAATTTCGCGGAAATCAATTATTGATTTCCAGAAGTAAGAGGTAAGAGGTAAGAGGTTAGACAAGGAGCGCCTACGGCGCATATTTTAAAATATTATTCCGCTTTGCAGACTTTTTTCTTGCTTCTTGTCTCTAAAAATCTTGTTTCAGGAGATTAATTTTGTAAAAATTGATTTTCGTGCGTGAATTTTTACTAAGCTTGCTTTTCGGGATATAGATAGATCATTATGTCGGGACGGATAAATTTCAATGTGTATATCCTCTGCCGCAAGCGGCAGAGGGAAGGTCTATGCCGCCAAAACTCAGGGGACGCCCTCTCTTACAGGGCGTCCCCTCTTTCTAAACAGTCCACTGGACTGTTTAGAAATTCACCCCTTGCGGAGCGCAGACGGTAGGGGCTTTCGCCGTCTGCGGACGGCGACGATGGGCTCTGCCCCTCGACCCCGCCAGCCTTTTTAAGGAAAAGGCTGGAGCGAAAACCTTTTTAATATGCCGACTTCATTTTCTCCACAACTGCGTAGCGCAAAATCGATCGGTGCAGCATATCTTATCTTCTATTTTTTTCCTCCTTTATCCTGCCGAAAGGGCTTTTTTCATAAATTCGTCTGTCGTTATGAAAGAGGGTCTGTTATACCTGTTCATATCGTAAAGGCAAGCCTCATCGCCGCGCACGATGTAATTCGGCTTTTCCTGAACTCCCAGACTTGCGTCAAAACCGCATTCCTTTACGAGCTGACGGGATTCTTCGCAGATAAACCCATACGGATAGGTGTAGACTTTCGGCACAAGTCCGCAGTTGTCCTTGAGCAGCTGCTGCGTCTTGAATGTATCGTTGAAAAATGCCCTGCGGTAATCCTCAAAGCTTTCCCCCTCCTTGATAGACGACCCCTTGCGCTCTTTGAGAGAATGCATATCGTAGGTGTGATTGGCTATCTCCACTCTGCCGCTTGCACTTAACGTTTTTATATCCTCCCAGTCAAGATAGGAATATGCCGGAGAGGGTGCGGCTTCCTCACAGGCATATTCCGAAAATCCTCCCACAACGGACACCGTGGCTTTAAAATCGTATTTTTCAAGCAGCGGCAGCACATAGGTCATAAAGTTGTAGTCCCCGTCGTCGAAAGTCAGCACTACAGGTTTTTCGGGAAGATCGCCGAATCCCTTGTTATAATTTACCAGATCGCTTATAAATACGGGAGTCCAGCCGTTTCTTTTAAGGTATACTATATCCTTTTCAAGTTCTATGGGCGACAGAACATAGTCGTTCCATGCGCTTTCGTCTTTCAGTATGCTGTGATACATTATAATAGGTACGAATACCCCCTCGCGGTGATCTTCATCGGCATTTGCTCTGAATATCATAAATATCACAACGCTTATGACCGCCGCGGCGGTAACTATCGCCGCAATTACGGATGTTTTTATCCTCAGACTGAAAAACATAAATATCGCTCCTTATCTTATGCCCTGTGCCGTGCGGCAAATCAGGCTCGTTTTTAATATATGCGGCATTTATCAAAAAAATCTATCAGTTTACAAAAAAATTCGGCTGTCCTACTTGAAATATTTGTGCAAATCTGATATAATAGTATAAGATAATATTTTTCCGGGGGGAATTGATTTGAAAACTATACGTTCAAAGCTTATGATCGCAATGCTTGCGCTTTCGTTCGGCATAACTATTATTCTGAGCGTTATTGCATTCTATTACATAAATCTTTCTACCATAAATACGCTCAACGAAACGATAAAACCGCTTGCCGAACAGGCGTCGGAGACGTTTGACACGTCCGTCGAGGAATACGGCGAAAAGCTTGCCTATGTGGCTGAGTCGGACGATTTCACGGGGGCGGAGACGGACGAACAGAGGCTTGAAACTCTGCAAAACGACCTTGCCGATCAGTCTGACAATTTTGCCTTTGCGGTATATGACGAGAGCGGCACGATAACCGCCGCCACCAAGGGAGCAAGCGCGGACGTTATTTCTCCCGACGAGGTAAAGCTTGCTTTCGACCGCGGCGACGTGGTCATCACCGACGTTACGCCCTTTAACGACAACATCTACTTCGCCGTGCTCTATCCCGTCAAGTTAGATGCAGGCGGACGCAGAGCGGCTGCTATCACCATAAACGCAAGGCTCATTAATGATGTTATCGGACAGGTGAACTGCGGCGAGGACGGAGCGTCTTTCCTCATAAACAGCAACGGCGAAACGCTCCTTCACAAGGACATCAGCGAGGCTGTAAACAGATTCAACCCCATTGCGCTTGCCGATTCGGACAGCGATTACGACGACTATGCGAAAATGCTGCTCGAGGCAGTACAGACCAAAAGCGGCTCAGGTCAGTATACTCTCAAGGGCGTGGACTATGCGGCAGGCTACTCGGACAGCAAGTACTTTGACGGCACGGTGGTAGTGTGTGCGCCCGTTGATAACTTTGCAGGAGCAAGCGAGAGCGCGCTCAGGAATTTAGTCATCATAGGCGTGGGACTGCTTGTCATCACGATCGTGATCTCGGTGGTATTTGCAAGGACGATCTCAAGACCTATCGTTTCCACAACTAACCGTATACGCGAACTTGCGCAGGGCAATCTGACCGATCCTGTAGATATATGGTACTCAAAGGACGAGATAGGCATACTCTCCAGCTCGCTGGAAGAAACTATCGTATCGCTCAGACAGTATATCAATCTGATAACCGTCGCGCTCACACAGATCTCGGAGGGTAATCTCCGCCATCGTATAGAGGGTACGTTCAAGGGCGATTTCTTTAAGATAAAGAGTACGTTCAACGAAATAATGGAGTCCCTTTCGGAGACCTTTGCGTCGATAAACACCTCCTCCGAGCAGGTGAACTCGGGCGCGATACAGATGTCAAATTCCGCGCAGGCGCTTTCACAGGGTGCGACACAGCAGGCAAGCTCTATCGAGGAGCTGTCCGCAACGCTCAATGAAGTAGCTACTCAGGTAAGACAAAATTCCAAGGACGCAAAGGTGGCATATAATATCGTTACGGAAAATACCGCCGCCATTGACACCTGCAATACTGATATGACGAATATGCTTGACGCTATGAAAGAGATAGATATTTCCGCTTCCGAGATAGCGAACATCATCAAAGTAATTGACGAAATATCTTTCCAGACGAATATCCTTGCGCTAAATGCTGCGGTAGAGGCTGCAAGAGAAGGCTCAAAGGGATTCGGAGTCGTTGCAGACGAGGTAAGGCGTCTTGCGTCACGTTCCGCCGAGGCTGCCAAGCAGACCGCCGCTCTGATCGAAAGATCGACCACCGCAGTAAGCAAGGGTTCGGAGATCGCCGAGCAGACCGCGCTGTCGCTCAATAAGATAGTAAGAGGTTCAAACCGTATACAGACGCTCGTAAAGAACATAACCGACGCGTCTTCGGTGCAGGCGGAGGCTATAGTTCAGATAAATACTGGCGTGGATCAGATCTCGGCTGTCGTAGCGGCAAACACGTCTACCGCCGTGGGCGCTGCGTCCGCAAGCGAGGAGCTTTCGGAACAGTCGCTTATCCTGAAAAATATGATCGCCAAGTTCAGACTTTCGGATAGCACGGAAACCTCAAAGGGCAGATATGAATACGACGACAGCGATTTTGAGGACGGTGCGGACAGCGCCGCAGAGAGCAGTTCATCGTCGCTCAATATGTATGCTTATCCCGACGAGCCTGACGATGTTCCGTCTGCGCAGGATACCGTACAGGCAGCGGATATGACGCAGACTGCGGAAAACGAGAGCGGTCTGAAAATAGTTCTTGACGATGAGGACGACAAATACTGATCATTTTCCGGCGGATATGCCGGAGATAGAAGGAGGAGTTTACTTATGAAAAGAAGGATCGGAATACTGACCAGCGGAGGGGACTGCCCCGGACTGAATGCAACGATACGAGGAGTTGCGAGAGCCTGCTACGAGAGGTTCGGCGATGATGTCGAGATAGTGGGAATACACGACGGATATTCCGGACTTATCAACAACCAATGCCGCGAAATGCAGCGTTCCGACTTTTCGGGTATACTCACTCAGGGCGGAACTATTTTCGGCACGAAACGCACTCCGTTCAAGATGATGAAAGTCGTGGAGGAGGATAATGTCGACAAGGTGAAGGCTATGAAAGCCACCTATAAAAAGCAGAATCTTGACTGCCTGCTCACGCTGGGAGGAAACGGTACTCACAAGACCGCAAATCTGCTTTCCGAGGAGGGGCTCAATGTTATCGGACTGCCGAAAACTATCGACAACGACATCTGGGGAACGAGCGTGACGTTCGGTTTTCATACGGCGGTGGATATAGCGACCGACGTTATCGACCGTCTGCACACTACCGCCAATTCCCACGGACGTATTCTTGTCGCGGAGATAATGGGCAACAAGGCAGGCTGGCTCACCCTTTATTCGGGTATCGCAGGCGGAGCGGATATAATCGTTATACCCGAGATACCGTATGACATCGACAAACTTGCGGACGCCTGTCTGAAAAGAGCGCAGGAGGGCAAGGGATTTTCGATAATGGCAGTCGCCGAGGGCGCTTTTGACGTTGAGGAGGCTAAGCTTAAAAAGAAGGAAAGAGCAAGACTGCGTGCAGAGGCGGGAATAACCACCGCGACAAGCCGTATCGCAAAGCAGATCGAGCAAAAGACAGGCTGCGAGACGAGAGTCTGCGTTCCGGGACATATGCTCAGAGGAGGAAGTCCGTCGGCGTATGACCGCGTGCTTGCCACGAAATTCGGCGTACACGCAGCGGAGCTTATCTCGCAGGATAAGTACGGCTATGCGGTAGCTATGGTGGACGATGTTGTTACCGAGAATAAGCTTTCCGATGTCGCAGGCAAGACCAAATTCGTTCCTGCTGACGATCAGATGGTAAAGACCGCAAAGGATATAGGTATTTCTTTCGGCGACTGAGCTGAAAAATCAAAAGGATATAACAAGACCCCGGACAGATAACAGCGTCTGCCCGGGGATATTTTTGTTATTTTGTCCGCTTACCAGTACATAACTACCGGCGTGCCTATATCTATATTTTCATAGACGTATTTAGCCGCGTCATAAGGCATATTGATACAGCCGTGAGAGCCGTAGTACTTGTACCTTGTTCCGCCGAAATACGGGTGCCACGTCGCATCGTGAAGTCCGATGCCGAAAGTGCTGATGTTGTTCCAGTAGGTAACGGGAGTGCTCCATGTCTCGCCCGTTGAAAGAGTACCCTTGAGTACGCGGTCCTTGTCCTTGAACCAGACCTTGTAAACGCCGCCGGGAGTATTGCGCTCCGCTGTCGGCATACCCGAAACTATATCACATTCGTATTCGAGTTTGCCCTTTTTGTAGTACCAGAAGTGCTGCATTTCAAGATCGATTTCACAGTATGTGTCGCCAATATCCGATTCGGCTGTCCTCCATTCGGGATTGCAGGTGTACTCATATCCGGAATTGGGATTTGTGTAGTAGATAGGTTCTATCTGCGCGGAGCTGCCCTCTTCGATTATCTCCACAAGCTGATCGCAGGTCTTTTGCTGGTCTATCCACCAGCCGTAGCAGCCCTTGTCGTCCTCGTCCTTTTCGACGGTTATCTCGCCTCGGCTCGTTGAGTTGAATTTTCTCGGCTTGTCATATGTATCGTATTTTGCGGCAAGCTCCTCGACATAAGCCATTGCCTTGTCCGCGTCCACCTTGTAGCTTGTTGGGTCTTTCTCGTTAAAGATTATCCAGTCCATTATCTCTTCGCCGCCGAGAACTTCCGTCGTGTAGTTGAAGTCGTAGGTTATCTCGATACTGTAAAGCGAATTGAGCTTATCCGCCTCAGCCTGAAGATCCTCCTCGGTGACCTGCGGCATACTGTAGCAGTTGAGCAGGGAAAGATCAACGTCATATTCGCCCGATTCTACATAGCTGTCAACAAAATCGTACACCGACTCTATCTTGGAGGGGTCTATCTTGTCGCCGGGGACTTCCTTGATGACGATAAAACCGTCGTCTGTTTTCTTTATGTAAGCGTCCTGCGGTTCGGTCGACGTTGCAAGATCAATGACCTTGCGCTTTATCTCGCTGTGGAGCTTTTCCTTGTCGTACTCAAAATCCGACGAAAAGCTGTACTCGGTGGTAGAAAAGAGATTGCGAAACCACATATAATGATTCTGCTGACTGTAATACTGGGAAATAGTCGTCTGGACGTTATCAATGTAGCCTATCTGACTGAAAAGTATCGAAACTGTATCGCCGTTGATCGTTTTGAGCGTTATCTTGTCGGGAAGTACCGATTTTTCCGTCAGCAGGTCGTAAGTCTCCTTCTGCGTAAGACCGCTTACGTCCACGCCGTTGATAAACGTATTCGCAAGGAATTTGCCCTGCACCTTGTTCATTCCGTAAAGATATACCCCTGCAATTATCAGACCTATGATGATAAGCAGCACGACAAGCGCGATAGTGACCTTCTGAACGCCTGACATACCCTTTTTCTTTTTCTTTCCGGAAGATGACGAGCGCGGTCTTTCAGATGAAGAGTGCTGCTGCGGTCTTTTTCTCTGCTGCTGAGAGTACGACTGCTCGGGTCTGCTTTTCACGGCGGCAGACGCATACCTGACCTGATCGTTCGCAAAAGAAATATCGTCAGGCTCTTCGCCGCTTTTTAGCGCCACTGTTCTGGCTATCTGTTTTGCAAGCTCTTCTTTAGAAACAGGAGCGCCGCTGTTATTACTCATTATATAAGAACCCCCTGAAATGTCAAAGAACGGCTGTCGGTCAGCGACCGAGCCGAAGTTATTTTAGCCGATATGTTTTTCTACATAATCAATTATACACCACAAAACGCCAAATTGCAAATGAAATTTGACCTCCGCGGCGTATAAAATACGGTGAAAACTGAGTGTTTTTTTGTACAAATCTACAGTTTGCAGCCGCAAAGACGTAAACGGCGGCAGTATCAGGCGGAAAAATACCCGAAAAAATCCTTGAAAGTTTATATTCAGTTAATATTGGAGGTATATAATGACAAAACAGCGGCGTTGTGTTCCGCGCCGCAATAACCGTAAACGGCAGATCAGTTCTATCCGTTTTCAGTAAGGAGATATGCAATGCTTAGTTTAAAGAACATCGTCAAGGACTATGTAACGGGCGATGAAACGGTCAAAGCGTTAAAGGGCGTGGATATTGAATTTCGTGAAAGCGAATTTGTATCAATTTTAGGACCCTCGGGCTGCGGAAAAACTACCTTGCTCAACATTATCGGCGGACTTGACCGATATACCAGCGGTGATCTCGTCATCAACGGCAGATCGACAAAGGAGTACAAAGACAGCGACTGGGATTCCTACCGAAACCATTCAATAGGCTTTGTTTTTCAGAGCTACAACCTTATCCCCCACCAGACGGTGCTGTCAAACGTCGAGCTTGCGCTTACCCTTTCGGGCGTTTCCAAAAGTGAAAGACGTCAGCGTGCGATAGACGTTCTCAAGCAGGTAGGTCTGGGAGATCAGCTCAACAAAAAACCTAACCAGATGTCCGGCGGTCAGATGCAGCGTGTGGCGATCGCCCGTGCGCTTGTCAACGACCCCGATATACTGCTTGCCGACGAACCTACGGGCGCGCTCGATTCGGCGACAAGCGTGCAGATAATGGAGATACTGAAAAATATCTCCAAGGATAAGCTCATTATAATGGTCACTCACAATCCGGAGCTTGCCGAGAAATATTCTTCAAGAATAATACGTCTGCTTGACGGCAAGGTGACGGACGATTCCGACCCCTATTCCGCAAATGTGGTAGAGCCTATCCCTGACGAAAAAAAGCAGAAGTCCGAAAAGAAAAAGACAAAGAAAACCTCGATGTCGTTTACTACCGCGCTTTCGCTGTCGAGAAATAACCTTCTCACAAAAAAGGCGAGGACGCTGCTGACTTCCTTTGCGGGAAGTATAGGAATTATCGGTATTGCGCTGATACTTTCCCTTTCAAACGGCGTGCAGACCTATATAGATCAGGTGCAGGAGGATACGCTGTCAAGCTATCCGCTTACGATAACCGAAACATCTACGGACGTTACCCGTATGATGCAGGCAATGGCGGAAACGAGGGACAGCGAGCCCGACCGTCCGCTCGACAAGATCTATTCGGGCGACAGAATGAGCGAAATGCTCAATATTATGCTGTCAGAAACTACGCATAACAATATGTCCGCTTTCAAGGAGTATCTCGAGAGCAGCGATATAAAGGACTACACGAGCGATATACAGTACGGCTACACCACCCAGATGAACGTTTACCGTGCGGATACGGAAAACGGTCTTTTGCAGGTAAATCCTACTCAGGTGTATGAAAAAATGGGATTCGGCGGACAGATGGGAGATATGTATTCATCTATGGCGAGCTTTACCGTCTGGACGGAAATGATCGGCAATATGGATATAATCAATTCTCAGTATGACGTTATCGCAGGTCATATGCCCGAAAAGCCGGAGGAAATAGCGGTAGTTGTAAACAAGTATAACGAACTGGACGATTTCGCGCTCTATACTCTCGGTCTTAAAGATCAGGACGCTCTCGCCGATATAATGAGGGCGGTGATGAACGGCGAAACGTTTGAAAATCCCAAAATGGAATTTTCTTATGATGATATACTCTCACTCGAATATAAACTTATCCTCAACACCGACTACTACAAGAAGTCGGGAAACAAGTGGGTGGATATGTCCGACAACGAGGCGTATATGAAAGAAAAGGTCGATAACGGCATTACCCTCAAAGTCGTGGGAATTATCCGACCGAACGAGGAGGCGTCTGCGTCCTCGATATCCGGCTCGATCGCCTACCGTCACGACCTTATGGAACTGCTCATAAATAAGGTGAACGATTCGGAGATCGTCAAGGAGCAGAAAGCGTCTCCCGATATAAACGTGTTCACGGGAGAAAAATTCACGAAAGAGTCGATAAACGCTCCCACAGCCGCTCCCTCAGAGTCCGCAGTAATGGCTGACAGCGAGGTAAAGACGGATACCGCAGATACCTCTTCCGCTGCCGACGGCGATGTTACTTCGGATAACTCGCAGGCAGAAACGGCTGTACCGACAAGAGAACAACTGCTTGCGGCAATGGGGTATGATACTCTTCCCGATGAGATGAAAGCACAGCTTGACGCGATGACCGATGAAGAACTTCTTGCGGCGGCACAGCAGGCAGGGGCAGGAACCGCAGATACCTCTTCCGCTGCCGACAGCGATGTTACTTCGGATAACTCGCAGGCAGAAACGGCTGCTCCGACAAGAGAACAACTGCTTGCGGCATTGGGGTATGATACTCTGCCCGATGAGATGAAAGCGCAGCTCGACGCAATGACCGATGAAGAACTTCTTGCGGCGGCACAGCAGGCAGGGGCAGGAACAGCAGAAACACCCTCCGCGCCTGAGGATAAACCGCAGGGCGGCACGGAAAGCGGCAGTGCGGATATTCCGTCAAGGGAAGAACTGCTTGCAGGGATCGACCTCGATTCCCTCACGGACGAACAGAAAGCTATGCTTGACGGTCTGAGCGACGAGGAACTTGCGGCTCTGCTGCAATCTATGGGCGGCGCGTCGTCGGACGACAATGCCGACAATACTTATGACGACAATATGCTCCTGCTCGGAGTTTCCGATCTGAACGATCCGTCAAATATCAATATCTACCCCAAGGATTTCGCCGCAAAGGAAAAGATCACCGAACTTATCGA
The DNA here is from genome assembly GCA_947629455.1 of uncultured Ruminococcus sp. Classification (GTDB taxonomy): domain Bacteria; phylum Bacillota; class Clostridia; order Oscillospirales; family Ruminococcaceae; genus FB2012. The sequence continues at coordinate 34,843 of CANRDT010000004.1, read as the reverse complement.
CGAGTACAACAAGGGCGCGGCTGAGGAGGACGTTATCCAGTATACCGATATGGTGGGACTTATGATGTCCTCCGTGACCTCCATTATCGACGCGATAAGCTATATCCTGATCGCGTTCGTTGCGATCTCGCTGATAGTTTCTTCGATAATGATCGGTATCATCACCTACATTTCCGTACTGGAGAGGACCAAGGAGATCGGTATACTCAGAAGTATCGGTGCGTCCAAAAAGGATATTTCCCGAGTATTCAATGCGGAAACGCTTATCGTGGGATTCGTTGCCGGCGCAATGGGAATAATTATTTCCTACCTGCTGACTATCCCGATAAATATGATAATAGATCACGTGACCGATGTACCCATGAGAGCGGCTATACCTGTCGTTGGCGCGGTGATACTGATAGTTATCAGTATGCTGCTCACTCTGATAGCAGGCTTGTTCCCCTCAAGGATCGCCGCAAAGAAAGACCCCGTTATCGCCCTCAGAACGGAATAAGATATTACGCCTGACGGCATAAAACAAAAAAATCACGTCCCGACTTGTATGTGCAGGTCGGGACGCTTTTTATGCGCTTTGTCATTCACCGTACTCAGGCAGTATTACCGCTGCCGCAATGTAAAAGAGCAGTCCGCTGCCGCCGCAGAGTGCAAACAGCACAAACAGCAGTCTGATAATGTTCGGGTCGATCTGAAAATATTCGCCTATTCCTGCGCATACTCCGCAGATCATCTTTCCTCTCTGAAGTCTGTAGATCCTTTTCATATCATTCTCTCCTTTAATCAAAATTAATATTTATTTCTCCGATACCGCAGTCTATTTCAAGCGGTATTTTTTCCTGCAGAGTGCCGACAGTCTTGCCGCGCTGAACGTTTATTGCCCCAAGTCCCTTGTCGGCGTTTATAAAATGATCTTCATAGCTGCCTTTTAAATTAAAGGTGCATGTACCTATACCGCAGTCGGCGGTCAGTCCGTCGGTGATCTTGCCGTTGAATGTGAAATCGCCCACGCCGCAGTCGCAGTCCATACTTCCGAATTGGCAGTCGGTAAATTTGGCAGTTCCCACGCCCGAGTCGATACATACATCGTCCGCCGATATGCCTGCCGCATTTGTCTCGCCCACCGCGGTATCGAGAGATAGTTTTGCATATTGCTTTTTGGGAAGAGTTATCACAATTGAGGTATTGCAGGACTTATCGGTCACACGGCTGCTGACCGAGTACCATTTCGCAGAGACACTTTCCACTTTAAGACAGCCGCCGCTCACCGATGCTTTATAGCGACCCTTGGGCGCGTTGGCGATGCTGACCGTGATGTCGTCCACCTCGTCGGTGCGGACGGTAAGGCGCGAATCGGCTGACGTAATATCCAGCTCGCTTACCTGCGAACCGTCAAAGGATAAATTGATATCCTCCGTTTCGATATACTTTTGCGTGCCGATATATTTATAGGTGACTATGCCTATCCCCAGAAGTATTATACCGACGATGATAAATATAATTCCCGTCGGAAAGCTTTTTGGTCTCATATCGTCCATAATGCTACCTCCTTGCAAACAGCAGAGCGTGCAGCCGACATACTGCCCGATCAAGTAAGTTTACCGCCCCTATCAGCAGCGAGTGCAGCTTGCCTGCCGCCTTATCGAGTAAATTTATCGAACCTCTCACCAGACTTTTGAAGATCGGCACTGTGATGAGTGTGAATATGCCTATTATCACCATACCTATCCCCGCCATAATGAATCCTGCCGGCGGAACTGTAAATATAGTCGCAACTCCCGTTACGGACAGTATTACGCCGACAAGCCCCAGAGTAAACACTATCGCTGCGGCGGCGATCACCAGAGCTGCCAGCAAGGAGAATATTACCACCGCGATCGGGAACCAGAAAGGGAAGAGCAGCGCCGCAAGCAGTACCTTTGCAAACCTGTCGGATATCCGAAAGTCTTTGCGCTTGTGAGAGCCGTCAGATCTGTTGGAACGGCTGCCGTTCTGCGCTCCCTTCGGTATCCTGACGCTTTCGATAACAAATTCGGGTCTGCCGTCAGGGTCTATATCGTTGTCGGCGTATATCTGCCTGATTATGTCCTCCACGTTCCCCAGATTTTCGGCGGTGCGTTCCTCGTTTTCCTCGCCTGCGTCAAGAAATATCTCATTATAATATTCCAGAACGTCCTTTAACTCCTCCGGGGGAAGCCTATCCAGACCTTTTTCAAGCTTGTTCAGGAATTCTTGTCTTTTCAATTTCCGTTTTCCCCTTTTCTTCAAGTAATATTTTATCCACCAGAGCTTTATGCCGCTCCCAGTCGCTGCGGTATTCTGTCAGCGAAAGTTTTCCCTTTGCGGTGACGTGATAGTATCTGCGGTTCCTGCCCATATACTCTCGATCATAGGTCTCAAGAAATTCGTTTTTTTGCAGCCGTCTGAGAACGGGATAAAGCGTGGATTCGGATATGTCTACCGCCGAACGCAGATACTGAGTGATCTCGTAGCCGTAGGTATCTTTTCTGTCTACCACCGACAGCACCATAGCGTCCAGAAGTCCTGAGCTTATCGGAAAACTCATTATTATACTTCTCCTTTCCGTAGATATAGTTACATACTGTTTTGTCAACTATATTATACAGCATATAATATTATTTGTCAACACATAATACTGTTTTTGTAACATCGGTACAATCAGGCGATTAAAATCATTATGAAAATTGTGCATATATACAAATTGTCGGAAAATTTAAGAAAATAGTTGACAAATATACAGGTATGATATATACTTAGTTACAGGAGTAATTAACCAATCAACAAATCAACTTATCGGAAAACGGACTGTGTGTAAAACCAAAGAAAGAAGATCAAAGGCGAAAAGGGGGCAGGTCAATTGGAACTGAAACTTGAAAATGAAAAGCCTATCTATCAGCAGCTTGCCGAGTGGATCTCCGACAATATCATTTCGGGGCAGCTTAAAGAGGGGGAGCAGGTGCCGTCCACCACCGAGATCTCCGTGACCTATAAGGTCAATCCGGCTACGGCTCTCAAAGGGGTGAATATGCTGGTCGATAAGGGCGTTATTTACAAAAAGCGCGGACTGGGAATGTTCGTGGCGGAGGGCGCGGTGGAAAAGCTGCGCCGCGAGAGAATGTCGGAGTTTTTTGACAACTATGTCAGGGTAATGCTTGACGAGGCGGAAAAGCTTGGTATATCAGGCGAAGAATTGATCGAAATGATAGGAAGGGGAACTGAAAAATGAACGGTATCGAACTCAGGGGAGTAACAAAGTACTACGGAAAGAATCTTGCGCTTGACGATGTGTCGCTAAGTTTTGAGAGCGGAAAGATCTACGGACTGCTCGGACGAAACGGCGCAGGAAAATCCACAATGCTCAACATCATCTCAAACCGCATATTTCCCACATCGGGAGAGGTGCTGATAGACGGCGAAAACGCGGTTGAGAACGACAAGGCGCTTTCAAAGGTGTTCTGTATGAGCGAAAAGAACCTGCTGCCCGTCAGTATGAAATTCTCGGAGAGCGTGAGAGTGACGGGGAATTTTTATCCCGATACGGATAAGGAATACGCCATGCAGCTTGCCGAAAAATTTGAACTTGACCCAAAGAGCAAGCTCGGCAGTCTTTCAACGGGATATACTTCTATCTCAAAAATTATCCTTGCGCTTTCCTGCAACGCGGACTATGTTTTCTTTGACGAACCCGTCCTTGGACTTGACGCGCATCACAGAGATCTGTTCTATAAGGAACTGCTGCAAAAGTACAGCGAGCAGGGCGGAACGTATATCATCTCCACACACCTTATCGAAGAATGTGCCAATCTTATAGAGCGTGCGGTGATAGTCAAGGAGGGAAAAGTAATTCTCGACAAGGAAACGGAGGAACTTCTCGAGGGAGCGTACACCGTTTCGGGAGGAGCGGAGCTGGTAGACAGCTACTGCAAAGGCAAAGAGGTAATGGGCGCGGATACGATCGGCGGACTCAAATCGGCATACATAAAGGGCAAGCCGGATAAAGTTCCGCAGGGACTGGAAATTTCCAGAGCAAGCTTACAGAATCTGTTTATACAGCTTACAAATAAATAGGGGTGAGGCAATGAAAACTCTCAGGTTTATCAAAAACTGCGGATATATGAAACGGAGCGGACTTTTTGCGGTGTGTATCCTGATACCGGCGGCGCTGGCGGTGTTTATGTTCGGGGAGCGGTATGATACGATAAAAGAGATATTTGAAAAAGGGGTAGACAGCGGCAATGCCGCAATGATATACAGCGATCCCGATGCGGCAATGAATATAGAAAGTTTTTTTGATATGATACTTCCTGCGGCGGTGGGCGGAATGTCGGTGTTCTGGATAGGCTGCCTTACCGAACTGTTCGGAATATCTCTTGCAATGCAGGTGCCGAGGCGCATTATGAAAAGGGCGTTTATTATCCTGATGATCTTAGCCGAAATGCTGATGTTTGCGGCAAGTTTTCTCAGCTGCGCGGCAGGAGTACTGATACTCAGACTTCTCTATTCGTCATACGAATACAAGGGTCAGACTATAGATATAATGCGGCTCGCCGATCTCGGCATAGATAAGATGCTTGTCATCAAGCTGCTGATAATAATTATGTTCTTTGTGTTTTTGGCGGATATATATCTTATCGGCACAAAACTCGGACTGTTTAAAACGATCGGATTGGTGTTCTCCACTGCCGTCGTGGTCATAATCGCGACTGTCGGACTTACGGAGGTGCGCGATCATCTTCTGCCGCAGCTCAACGTGCTTGCTACGGTGCTGACGGCGCTGGCTGTGACGCTGCTGATAGTTTTTTGGGAGACTGTGGACAAATGGTCGCTCGAGGATAAAGTGTTTATTTAGAAAGGAAGATGACAATGAGATTCAAGGATATGTTCCTTTACGATCTGAGAACGGGAATAAAGAATACCGCCTGCTACGCGCTCGGTATAACGGCATTTTCCTATGTGATGGTGGCGCTCTTTGCCGTGATATGGGGAGGGGGCAGTTCGAGCGGAATAGTACCCACAATGATACTGCTTGCGGTCATTGCGCCTATATACCTTAATATAGACTCAATGTACCGCGTGGGTACTGCCAACAGTATCTCGCGCAAAACGGTGCTGCTCTCGCTTTTTGTCGGCGCGGCGGTCATTATTCTTATGTGCGCAGCGGTCTCGTTCACATTTGAAAAGCTTGCCGGACCGTTATTTGCAAAAATGGACGTTGAGTACAAAGTAAGCATTTTCTATGAGATGTTTACAGGCAAAAAGGCAGGATCGCCCCTTGCGCTGCTCTATCAGTGCGTACCCTATTTTGCCGAGGTGTTCGCGATATACGGATTCTATACCATAAATGCGCTGCTACCCCCGAAACGCAGGACAATTTTCCTTATCCTGCTGTGGGTCGTGTATATGGTGATCGTCATTAATCTTACACAGATCGTCGATTTTATCAAAAAGACGATCGGTGTAGATCTTGCGAGCCGAGAGGGGATATTTACAGTGATCGTTGCGATCGCGTCGATATGTATGCTCGTGTTCCTGCTGCTGTTCCGCCGGCTGCAATTCACAAGTTCCAATGCCAAAAGCGCAAATTGACTGTGAAAGGAGGCTGCGTCTGTGAAACCGAAAGAGGAAAAGAAAAAATTATCGGCAAGGATAGGTCATTTCGCTCTGTTGTGCCTGATGTTCATTCCGGCAAGGGCGGCGTGGGCGATATTCCGCTCGCGAAAGGACTGACGGGGAAAATGTGTGCGCGGTCGGTGTACAGGCGTATTTCACAAACATACACAGAAAATTAACACAAATTTAGCTGAATTATCCATTGACGAAAATATATAAAGAGTTTATAATTAATAAGGCGGTGATGAAGTCGTCAGGCGGCATTGCTGCCTTGATATAATTTATTGGGATAAGCGCTGCGGCGCGGTATTTATCCGCCGCAATGAAAAGGGGATCGAGATAATTGACTAAAGTTGTAAAATTCGGCGGCAGTTCTCTTGCCAGCGCGGAGCAGTTCAGAAAGGTCGGAGATATAATCCACGCCGAGGACGCGAGAAGATACGTCGTGCCGTCCGCTCCGGGAAAGAGATTTGCGTCCGATACAAAAGTGACGGATATGCTCTATGCCTGCTATGATCTTGCGGCAAAGGGAAAGAATTTTGACGAGGAATTTGAGCGTATCAAGCAAAGATATAATGAAATAATCAGCGAGTTGGGGCTCGATCTTTCTCTGGAAGATGAATTTTCGACAGTCAAGTCCTGTTTTATAGGAAGAGCAGGCAGAGACTATGCCGCGTCAAGGGGAGAATATCTCAACGGTATCGTGCTTGCCGCTTATCTGGGATATGAATTTGTGGACGCTGCGGATATTATTTTCTTTACCGATTCGGGCGAATTTGATCCCGAACGCACCGCAAAGGCGGCGTCGGAGCGTCTGAGCAAGCTCGAAAGAGCGGTCATACCGGGATTTTACGGCTCTATGCCGAACGATACTATCAAGACCTTTTCAAGGGGCGGCTCTGACGTTACGGGTTCTATCGTGGCTGCCGCGGTGAATGCCGACATATACGAAAACTGGACGGACGTATCGGGATTCCTTATTGCCGATCCCCGTATAGTTGACGATCCTCTGCCCATCACCACGATCACCTACAAAGAGCTGCGCGAGCTTTCTTATATGGGCGCAGGAGTTCTCCACGAGGACGCGATCTTCCCCGTGAGAAAAGCAGGCATACCGATAAACATACGCAACACCAACGCTCCCATGGACAGCGGTACGATGATCGTTGAAAGCACATCTCAGAAGCCGCAGTTCACTATCACGGGAATTGCAGGAAAGAAAGGCTTTACGGTAATCAACATCGAAAAGGATATGATGAATGCCGAGCTTGGTTTCGGCAGGCGCGTGCTGGAGGTGTTTGAAAAGAACGGCATTTCCTTTGAGCATATGCCGTCGGGAATAGACACCATGAGCGTTATCGTTCATCAGGAGGAATTTGAGCCGAAAGAGCAGGAGATACTTAGCGGTCTGCACCGCAACGTCCACCCCGATTCGATAGACATTGAAACTGATCTTGCGCTTATCGCCGTGGTGGGACGCGCGATGAAGTCCAACAGGGGAACGGCAGGCAGGATATTTGCCGCGCTTGCCCACGCTCATGTAAACGTAAAGATGATAGATCAGGGCTCGAGCGAGCTGAATATAATAATCGGCGTTGAGGAAAAGGATTTTGAAGCAGCCGTAAAAAGTATATACGAAATATTTGTAGTGCATCAGCTTTGATGAGAAAGTTCAATGGGGAACTCGAGTTAGAGTTCCTCTTTTTGTTTGCTTGCGCAAATAAAAAGAGGAAAGAGAAAAGAGATAAGATGTAAGAAGTGGGAAAATTAAAAAGGTTTTCGCTCCAGCCTTTTCCTTAAAAAGGCTGCCCTCCCGGGCAGGGCTTGTCGCCCTCTGCCGTGTGCGGCGCAGTTAAACTTTGGAAATCGGGCGGTTAAAATTTTATTTCGGCTCAAGCGCGCAGCGTTTGAGGTTGTCCCCTGAGTATGGGCGGCATTTCTTTCCTCCGCCGCTTGCGGCGGAGGAAGTTTATATCGGCAAAAGCTGCAAATATTCTAAAGTATATTACCTGCTTTCCGCGGTCGGTATTTACTTGACATCGGCGGCTTTATGGAGTATAATTAAAATTGTCTTAGAATAATGAAATTATGAAAGGATGTTTTAAATGGGTTTGACTCTCACTGAAAAAATCTTGAAGGATCATGTGGTTGACGGCGAATTTGTCAAGGGGCAGGAGATCGGCATAAAGATCGACCAGACCCTTACGCAGGACGCTACCGGCACAATGGCTTATCTTGAATTTGAGGCGATGGGCGTGCCGCGCGTAAGGACAGAGCGTTCGGTAGCCTATATAGATCACAACACTTTGCAGTCGGGATTTGAAAATGCCGACGACCACAGATTTATCGGTTCCGTGGCGAAAAAACACGGCATTTATTTTTCACGTCCCGGAAACGGTATCTGTCATCAGGTACATCTTGAAAGGTTCGGCGTACCGGGAAAGACGCTTATCGGTTCGGACAGCCACACCCCGACGGGCGGCGGTATCGGTATGATCGCTATCGGAGCGGGCGGTCTTGACGTTGCGGTAGCAATGGGCGGCGGCGCGTACTATATTACATACCCGAAGATAGTAAAAGTAAATCTCACGGGAAAACTTTCGCCGTGGGTAGCCGCAAAGGACGTTATACTTGAAGTACTCAAAAGACTGTCCGTAAAGGGCGGCGTGGGCAAGGTCATAGAGTACACGGGAGAGGGCGTAAAGACCCTTTCCGTTCCCGAACGCGCGACAATAACCAATATGGGCGCGGAGCTGGGCGCTACTACGTCTATATTCCCCTCGGACGAGGTCACTCTCGAATTTCTGAAAGCTCAGGACAGGGCGGACGTATGGAAAGAACTGAAAGCCGATGATGACGCGGTTTACGATGAAATTGTGGAGATAGATCTTTCGCAGATCGTTCCGATGGCGGCTTGTCCTCATTCGCCCGATAATGTAAAGACCTGCGAGGAGATAGGCAGGCTGAAGATAGATCAGGTTTGTATCGGCTCGTGTACCAATTCGTCGTTTATGGATATGATGAAAGTCGCGTATATCTTAAAGGGCAAGACCGTTCACCCCGATGTTTCGCTCAGCATTGCCCCCGGTTCAAAACAGGTGCTCAATATGCTTGCACAGAACGGTGCGCTCTCGATAATGATCGACGCAGGCGCAAGAATACTCGAATCTGCCTGCGGTCCTTGTATCGGTATGGGACAGTCGCCCAATTCAAAGGGCGTATCGCTCAGGACGTTCAACCGCAATTTTGAGGGACGTTCGGGAACAAAGGACGGTCAGATATATCTGGTATCTCCCGAAATGGCGGCGGTATCCGCGCTTAACGGTTATCTTACCGATCCGAGAACGCTCGGCGAAATGCCGCAGTTCTCACTGCCTGCGCAGTTTACGATAAACGACAATATGATAGTTCCTCCCGCTGCGGAGGAGGAAATGGACAAGGTGGAGATACTCAGAGGACCGAACATCAAGCCTTTCCCCGAAACTTCACCTCTTGACGATAGTATCGAGTGCGCGGTCTCGCTGAAAGTCGGCGACAACATAACGACCGATCACATTATGCCGGCAGGCGCAAAGATACTTCCGCTGAGGTCGAATATACCTGCGATCTCTCAGCACTGCTTTACCGTCTGCGACGAGGATTTCCCAAGACGCGCCAAGAATCTCGGCAGGTCGATCATTGTCGGCGGTTCTAACTACGGTCAGGGCTCTTCGAGAGAACACGCCGCGCTTGCGCCGCTCTATCTGGGAATAAAAGCAGTTCTGGTAAAGAGCTTTGCAAGAATACACAGGGCAAATCTTATAAATGCAGGAATACTTCCGCTTACTTTTGTAAACGAGGAGGATTATGACAAGATAGGTCAGGGCGACGAAATAGCTATATCCGATGTAAGAGCGGCAGTGGCTGACGGAAAAACGCAGCTCACGGTCGTAAACAAGACTACAGGAGCGCAGATACCCGTTCTCTGCGAGCTTACCGGACGCACCAAGGATATAGTTTTAGCAGGAGGACTTCTCGACTACACGAGAGAGGCTTTGAAATAACAGACTAAGATATAAAGTCTTTGCAATACCATGAGAACGGCAGGGAAAGTGAGAGGTCATGAAAAAGAAAAAGAATTTCGGCGATATTTTAGTCGGCGTGCTGTTAGTCATTTCAATAATAATGATAGCAGTGTATGAGATAATGCGCTCTGCGGATAACCTTGCCGGACTTATAGAAGGGCTTAAGACCGACAGCGGTCTTAGAAAGGCAATGCCTGTGTTTCTGTTGGCGCTTGCCGCCGTCACCGCAGTGATATATCTGATACTCGGACGCGGCGAGGGGAGAAAATTGTCGGCTTTGCGGTATTCTCTTACGGCAGCGACGGGGATACTGCTGACGGCAGGATTCGTTTTTATGTGCTTTTCGGCGGTATGACCGCACATTTCATAGACTTCATATGCAAAAACAGGAGGAATTATTATGGCGAAAATTCAGATGAAAACACCGCTCGTTGAGATGGACGGCGACGAGATGACCAGAATTATCTGGAAAGAGATAAAGGATATTCTCATCACGCCTTATGTTGATCTGAAAACGGAATACTACGATCTGGGTCTTGTACACAGAAACGAAACGAACGATCAGGTGACTGTCGATTCGGCAAACGCTACTAAAAAGTACGGCGTTGCGGTAAAGTGTGCGACGATCACCCCCAATGCGGCAAGAATGACGGAGTATGATCTTAAAGAGATGTGGAAGTCGCCTAACGGAACGATCAGGGCGATACTGGACGGAACGGTTTTCAGAACGCCGATACTTGTAAAGGGCATCACACCGTATATACCGACATGGACAAAGCCGATCACTATCGCGCGTCACGCTTACGGCGACGTTTACAAGAACGTGGAGCTGAAATGCCCCGAGGGTGCGAAGGCTGAACTGGTGCTGACCGACAAGGACGGCAACGTCACGAAAGAAACTATCCACGAATTTAACGGCAGCGCGGGTATCATTCAGGGACTTCACAACAGGGAAGATTCTATAAGCTCCTTTGCGAGAGCCTGCTTTAACTACGCTCTGGATATGAAACAGGACGTGTGGTTCGCGACAAAGGACACCATTTCCAAAAAATACGACCACACATTCAAGGATATTTTCCAAGAAATTTTCGATAATGAGTATAAGGAGAGATTTGATGCCGCAGGAATAGAGTATTTCTACACGCTTATTGACGACGCGGTAGCGAGAGTGATTCGTTCGCAGGGCGGATACATCTGGGCGTGCAAGAACTATGACGGCGATGTTATGAGCGATATGGTGGCGACGGCTTACGGTTCGCTCGCAATGATGACTTCGGTGCTCGTATCTCCCGACGGCGTTTATGAGTACGAGGCGGCGCACGGAACGGTGCAGCGTCACTATTACAAGCACCTCAAAGGCGAGGAGACCTCCACAAACTCCGTGGCAACTCTCTTTGCGTGGACGGGCGCTTTGCGCAAGAGGGGAGAGCTTGACGGCATATCCGAGCTTGCAGACTTTGCGGACAAGCTGGAGAAAGCGACTATCAGCACCATAGAAGAGGGCGTTATGACGGGCGATCTCTATCTGATGTCAACTCTTGAAAATAAGAGAAAGGTAAACACCGAGGAATTTCTCAGGGAGATCGACAAGCGGCTTGCGGCTATGCTCTGAGCATGGAAATCAATTCTTGATTTCCTAAGAAGTCAGAACGCTGCGCTTTTAAGAGGTAAGAGGTAAGACAAGGAGCGCCTGCGGCGGATTATTTTAAAATAATTTTTAAATATTAGTCCGCTTTGTAAATTTTTTCTTCTTGTATCTGAAACTCATGTTTTTTTAAGATCAATTTTGTAAACATTGATTTCCGTGATGCTCTGAGAACTTGAGTAAAAAATTTTTCGGAGATGATTTCTGTTCATGTCAAAAAGCAAGGGTATCTCAAATCCGGGTATCAGGCGGCTGCCGAGGTATTACAGATTTCTCGGAGAATTAAAGAAACAGGGTGTGGAAAGGATCTCGTCAAGGGAACTTTCCGCACTGATGAATCTGACGGCGTCGCAGATACGGCAGGATCTTAACTGTTTCGGAGGATTCGGTCAGCAGGGATACGGATACAACGTCAGCGGACTGTATTCCGAGATAGGCAGGATACTCGGCGCGGACAAGAGCCGCGGAACTATTATAATAGGCGCGGGAAATCTTGGAAGAGCGATAGCGGCGCACATAAATTTCGATACGCGCGGCTGCCGTCTTATCGGAGTGTTCGACGCCGACAGACAGTTGTGCGGAACTCTTGCCGGAAAGACCGTGATACGGCATACCGACGAGCTTGAAGTATTCTGCAATGAAAACAAGCCGGAGATCGCCGTTTTGTGCATACCGAAAGCAAATACACAGGAAATTGCCGATCGGCTCGTAAGTCTCGGACTGAAAGCTTTCTGGAATTTTTCACACTACGATCTCAGTATAGATCATGAAGATATAGCCGTGGAAAACGTTCATCTGGGCGACAGCCTGCTTACTCTGACATATGCAGCCGAAAGGCTCGGGACGGAATGAAACGATAACGGAAAATGTAATTACGACCTGCGTTGGTTTTTTGCCGGCGCAGGTTTATGTTTAGATGTACTAATTTTTATGAGGATTTTTTGTGTAAAATTTCCATTGTTAAAGGTGAACATTTATTGTATAATTATTATGTGTGATTGTGTATATTAACAAGATATTAATACGGATATTTACAATATAGATCTCTACCGAAAGGCAGGCGAGTGGATATAGATAAAGTACGAAAAAGGCTGCAATCCGCCAAGGGAACAATATCGGGATTTGACGGTGCGTTAAACGAATCGCTCAACGGCGGAAGGGTCTCACTGCGCCTGGTAGTCCTGATAGTGGACTTGTTGTGTCTTATGATACATATTGTCTTTACTCTCATATTCATACATATGGGCATATCTGAAATGGTGTGCTTTAATATAGGGAGCGTGTTGTTTTATCTGACGCTTGCGCTGTTCATTTGCAGGATGAAAAATTACACGGTGATCGTTTCTCTGGGACTGCTGGAGATAGTTTTCCACGCGATAGCGGCAACGGTATATGCCGGGTGGAACTGCGGATTTGCGATGTTTATAGTCTGCATTGCTCCGATACCGTTCTTTTTGAGATTCAGGAAAAAACGGCTGATGTATCTGATGTCGGCGGCTATGGTGGCGGTCTTTATCTGCCTGAAAATTTACACGGCAGGCGACAGGCACGTCGTTTATCTTCAGCGCGATATTTTTATGACGACTTCTCTGTATCTGTTCAACAGTGTGTTTTCGTTTGTTATGCTGATAGGATTTTCCGCATTTTTCAGGATAAACCGTGAGATCACGCAGCGAAGGCTTACGGAGCAGAATGAATCTCTTTCAAAGCTTGCGGCGATAGACCCGCTTACGGGGCTTTTCAACCGTCGGGCTATGACCGATTATCTCAGAAGTATACATGACAATTCGGAGCGCACGGGCGAAAAGTACGTCATTGCGATGTGCGATATTGACAATTTCAAGATGATAAACGACACCTACGGACATCAGGCAGGCGACACGGCGCTTGTCCGTATATCGCAGCTGATAATGCGTCAGGTGCCGACCGAGGGCTATGTCTGCCGCTGGGGCGGAGAGGAGATACTTTTTATAGTGCCGTCCTGCGACTGCGAAACGGGAACGCGCATTGCCGAAACTATACGCGGCGAGGTGGAGGCTCTCAGCTTTGACGCCGAAAACGAAAGCTTCGGCGTGACGCTCACGTTCGGAGTAAGCGAGAGCAGGCAGGGGATCTCGTATGAAAAGATCATCAGCGCGGCGGACGATTGCTTATATTACGGCAAAGAAAACGGAAAGAATATGGTCGTAAACGAATCAATTATCATAGGCGGCAGGAACTGACGTTACTGCACGGGGCGGCTTGCCGCATGGAAATCAAATTTTGATTTCCGAAGAAGTAAGAGCGCTGCGCTTTTAAGAGGTAAGAGGTAAGACAAGGAGCGCCTGCGGCGCATATTTTAAATGCAGTTTTGTAAGATCTTTGTTATATTTTATGTCAAAGGCGAAAAATAACCCGATAGCCTGCATTGACAAGTAAAATATATTAAAGTGCTTGCATAAAATTTAAAAATTGATTTCCGTGGGCTTGCCTCGCCTTGGCAAATTATTTGTCGGACGCGCCGACAGCCGCTTTTTTTGAAAAAACACAGCCGCAGTAGTTCTGGCGATACAGACCGTAAACGGCGGACAACTCGATAGAACGCTTGTAGCCTTCCTTCTTTTTGAAGTCGGAGGGCAGATTTTTTATGCCGTAAATTTCCGAAAGTTCGCCTGCGATCAGATTCAGCGCTGCGGCGTTCTTGTGCGGTGATATGGAAAGCGTGGTCGTGAAGTAGTCGAAATTTCCTGCCCGAGCCGCTTTTGCCGCCCGTTCAAGGCGAAGTCTGTAGCACCTGAAACACCTCTCGCCGCCCTCGGGAATATCCTCCAGCCCTTTTGCAATATCAAGAAAATCCTGCGGCGAATACTCGTCCTCGATAAGCGTCACCGGATTTTCAAGCGGCATTTCCGAGATCAGCCGCTTTAACTCGTCCGCGCGTTTGCGGTATTCCTCAAAGGGAGAAATATTCGGATTGTAAAAAAGCGCGGTTATCCTGAAATACTGCGAAAGATATTCAAAAACATACGATGAGCAGGGCGCACAGCAGCAGTGCAGCAGAAGAGTCGGAGCTTCGCCGCCGCGCCCGATCTGTGAGATAACTTGGTCAAGCTGACGCTGATAATTAATTTTCGGAAGATTTTTCACGTCCATATCCTGCCTTCTTTCCGTAAGCGTTTGCTGTGTATATTTTATCACATTTTCCGCATATTTGCAACAGTCGGTAAGATGTTAAGTGTTTTGATTGCTCCGCAGGTCGATTTCACGCTGCGAAGTTATTATGGAAATGAAGTTGGAAAATTAAAAAGGTTTTCGATCAAGCCTTTTCCTTAAAAAGGCTTGCAGGGTCAAGGGACAGCGTCCCTTGTCGCCGTCCGCAGACGGCGAAATTCCCCATACGGAGGCGCTCTGAAAAGGGTGAATTACCAAACAGTCCGGTGGACTGTTTGGTAAGAGGGAAAGCGCTTGCAAGAGAGCGCTTTCCCTACTATGAAAGGCATTTGCTACAGCCGCCGCTTGCGGCGGCAGGTTTATACCTCTATATGATATTATGATATATGTAAAAAAGTGGAAAAACAGCAAGATGTATATAATATTTCTGCGACAAAATATATATCTATCCCACATAAAAATACTTAAATAAGATATCAATACCGATTTCCGTAAATGACGAATATAACTGCATTTTCTGCACAAAATACATAAGAAAATATTCAACGGAGGTCAACTATGAACGGAAACACTATCATATTCAAAAATTCACCCGGTATAATATCTTCGGCTGCAATAGGCGGAAAAATGGAAGGCGACGGGCCTATGGGGGAGTATTTTGACAAGATAAACGAAGATCCGTATATGTCTGCCGATACTTTTGAAAAGGGAGAAAGCCTTCTCCAGAAACAGGCGGTAACTCATGCCCTTGAAAAAGCAGCTCTCAAAGCGTCGGAAATAGATGTGATGTTCGGCGGCGATCTGCTCAATCAGTGCGTGGGAACGACTTACGGCGTGAGGTATTTTGAAATACCTTTTCTCGGAATATACGGGGCTTGCTCAACAATGTCTGAGGGATTGCTGCTTGCGGCTTTGTTTGCTGACGGAGGTTATGCGGACAAGGCTGTCGCCGTTACGTCATCTCATTTCTGCACTGCCGAAAGACAGTACAGATTCCCTTTGAATTACGGCGGACAGCGCACTCCGACATCGCAGTATACCGCGACGGCAGGCGGAGCGCTGATAGTTGCCGCAGGCGGTGATGCTCCCTATGTGCGCGGCGCGGCAGTGGGAAAGATCGTGGATATGGGCGTTACGGATGCTAATAATATGGGAGCGGCAATGGCGCCGGCTGCTTATTCGACAATAAAACAATTCTTTGAGGATACCGGTCTTGAACCTGCCGCGTTTGATGCGATCGTAACGGGCGATCTTGGAAAGGTGGGCAGCAGGATACTCTGCGAGCTTTTTGAGCGCGACGGCATAAGCATAAGGGATAATCACAAGGACTGCGGACTTATGCTTTATTCTTTTGAAGATCAGGACGTTCACGCAGGCGGCAGCGGCTGCGGCTGTGCGGGAAGTATGCTCTGCGGATATTTTATTCCTAAGCTTAGAGAGGGCGGCATTAAAAACATATTGTTTACGGCGACGGGTGCGCTTATGTCGCCGACGGTAAATCAGCAGGGCGAATCAATACCGTCGGTCGCACACGCGGTATGGCTCTCGCACGATAAAGGCTGATGTCGGGAAAGGAGAAGAACAAATGGAGTATTTATGGGCATTTCTGGTTGGAGGAGCGTTCTGCGCGGTCGGACAGATCCTTATAGATTATACCAAGCTTACGCCGGCGAGAATACTTGTTTCCTACGTCGTCGCAGGAGTTTTGCTTGGCGGACTTAATATATACAAACCGCTGATAGAAAAGGCAGGCGGCGGAGCTACCGTTCCGCTGACGGGTTTCGGCTATCTTCTGGCGGACGGTGTGAAAAGCGCGGTGGACGAGAACGGCTTTCTGGGAATTTTCACCGGCGGACTGACTTCTGCCGCTGCCGGTATCTGCGCGGCTATAGTTTTCGGGTTCATAGCGGCGTTGTTTTCAAGAAGTTCTCAGAAGATGTGAGCATAATATCAAAGTCCCTGAAGGTCGGGGGCTTTGTACATATTGACTTTGCAAAGATAATAATATTGATAAAAATTATGCAAGTCGCCAAAAGATAAAAAAATGTAAAAAAGCCCTTGACATTGCTCGGAAAATGGAGTATAATAATTTATGTTGTGAAACGCAAATCGCGCAGCACAGCAGTGTAATGTGGGAGCATAGCTCAGCTGGGAGAGCGTCTGCCCTACAAGCAGAGGGTCATAGGTTCGAGCCCTATTGTTCCCACCACATTCGCAAAAGTGTTAAAGCTCAATTGCTTTAACACTTTTATATGCGGCTTGGCCTGGTAGTTCAGTTGGTTAGAACGCTAGCCTGTCACGCTAGAGGTCGTGGGTTCGAGCCCCATTCAGGTCGCCACGCTATATCTCGAGAGTACTGACAAGCGTCGTTCGTTGGGATATAGTATGCCTCTGTAGCTCAGTAGGTAGAGCAGGGGACTGAAAATCCCCGTGTCGATGGTTCGATTCCGTCCGGAGGCACCAAAAAATCAAGCTTGATCTTTCAGGCTTGCATTGCGGATTTAGCTCATCTGGTAGAGCGCCACCTTGCCAAGGTGGAGGTAGCGAGTTCGAGCCTCGTAATCCGCTCCACGTCGTCGCGGACTAATAATTTGCGGCGACTTTTCTTTTCTCAGAATAAAGTGCGGAATTTTTTCTCACGGATTATTAGAGTATTTGCCGAAATAAATTTTAACCGAACGATTTTAACGGTTTGTTCCTTCCGCCGCAAGCGGAGGGATTTAGAAATAAGAAAATAGAGGTAAGATGTAAGAAATGCTCATTGTGACTTTAGCACGGTAACAAGCCTTAATAATCCGATATAACCAAAACGGGTTGGTAGCGCAGCAGAGCCGTTGTGAGCGCGCTTGCAAGCGAACAGGCGGAGCAAGCGTGACCCGTTTTGGAGAGGAGGAGCGACGGAGCGAGTGAGAGGTGACTTTTCACAAAAGAATAAAGAAAAGTCGCCGCGAACGATACGAAGTCCGCGACGACGCAGGCTGGTGCCAAAACCTTTTAAATACGCCAACTTCACTTCCATAATAACTGCGGAGCGTGAAATCATAGTGCGGAGATATTCTTACCCTAACATCTACCCAAAACCAAAACTTCCTTTGCCGACTGCAAAACGCCGACAAAGGAAATTTTTTTCACGGAATATTTAAAGGATCAAAGCCCTTTCGCCTTTTTAAGAGTGATACCGTTTGCGCCGAGAGCGATCTCGTGGTCAAGACCTACGAATTTTCCGCCCTCCTGCCAGAGGACTTCCTTGACGAAATTGTACTTTTCCTCGTCCCAGGTGGTGAAGTCGTCAAGCACCAGTCCGCCTGTATCTCCCGAATTTGCATTAAAGCACCAGAATGTGTGGTGCAGATGATTTTCCTTGATGAGCTGACGCATATATGTCATCCAGGTGAGATTCGGTTCCGTCATAAATCCGCCCCATTCGCCGATCAGCAGGGGAGCGATATTCTTTTTGTAGATGAAGAACCAGTTATCTCCCCAGCAGTCTTTCATAAGCGAATCGTAATCGTAATTTCCCTCAAACCAAGGCTGCTGATATACCGTCGGACCGTAGTCGTGCGGAGAATAAACAAGCTTATCCTGATATTTTCCGAGATCTATCGGATAATCGTTGACTCCGCGCAGATTTCCGCCCCACCAGTTGAAGTAGTAATCATCGCTGTCGGTAGAGGAAAAATCTCCGTTTGTCTTGATATTTCTGGGATATATTTCCGTACCCTCTACCATTATCAGCACGTTGGGATTCTTTTTGAGTATCCTCGATGCTGCCTGCTCGGCGACATATTTCCAGTTGTTCGCGTCCTTTGAATCATTCCAGATAGCGGCGGCGTCCCCCTCTTCAGGCTTGCCGTGCGGCTCGTTTTTAAGGTCGTAAGCCACTATCGTGTCGTTGTCCTTATATCTTTCTGCCATATATTCAAGCGCGGAATAATAATCCTCAACGCTTATCTTATCGGTACACCACAGATTGACATTGTGACCTGCCGCGTTCGTTTCCGCACAGTGTATATCCGGCATGACCTTCATACCGTTTTCCTCCGCAAGTTTGAGGAAGTAGTCGAATATCTGCTGACTGTTCATTGAATTTAGCTGCGGATTATATGCGTTATTGTAGTTGGCCTGCGGATATTCGCCGTCCGCCCACTGATTTATCAGCTCGGCTGAGATCGGCACGCGGATAAGATTGAATCCGTGATCCGCGATCGCTTTTATGGTCGGCTCAAATTCCGAATTCCACAAGCCGTCAAAAATGTTTGTGCCGGTGTTGTATCCGAACCAGTTCACGCCCGTTATCCAGACTTCTTTGCCGTCCTTGTCAACTATCTTCCTGCCGTCGGTGAACAGCCAGTCGTCACCCTGCTTCGCTTTGGAAGTTCTTTCAAGCAGTTTGTCTATATCCTTTTCGGAAAGTTCGCCGTTCTGATCATTATTGTTATTATTGTTATTGTTGTTATTATTGTTATTATTATTATTATTATTATTATTATTATTAT
The DNA here is from genome assembly GCA_947629455.1 of uncultured Ruminococcus sp. Taxonomy (GTDB): domain Bacteria; phylum Bacillota; class Clostridia; order Oscillospirales; family Ruminococcaceae; genus FB2012. Next base: position 15,860 of record CANRDT010000004.1, on the reverse strand, counting down.
TATTTTGCTGCTGCTGATTATTTTCCTGAGCGACTTTTCCCTTTTTGAGGGTAACGCTCTCGCCGTTTAATTTTGCGGACTTGACATCGAGTTTTCCCTTTGTTCCGAGATTTGCGCCGAGAGTGATATTTCCGCCCGGCTGTATTTCGGAGTTATAATCCGCTGGAGTTATGGTAAGTTCGTTTCCGCTGACCTTGTAGTCGCCGTTCCAGCCTGCGCAGTTGTCAAGTCCCTCTATCTCGAGCACGAGCGTCCAGCCGGAGATCTTTTCCTTGGTATTGTTCTTGACGCCGATCTCGATACCCGTCATGGTAACGCCGCCGTTGTCCCAGGTGTTATCGCCGTTGTATGTAACTACGATACCCTCTTCGGCAGGTTCGTCCTCACTGTCGGAGGAGCTGTCCTCAGTTTCGCTGTCGGAGGAGTCTGCGCTGCTGCTGCTTTCATCTTCACTGCTGCTGTCCTCATCTGGTTCGCTGCTCTCGTCATTGCCGTTTTCGCTGTCGTCCTCTTGTAAAGACTGATCGTCTGCGCTGTCGCCGCTGTTTTCGGCAGCGGAGGAGCTTTTGTCGGCGTTTGCCGGCTTTGAGTCCTTTTTATCGCCGGTATTTGTGACGATAAGCGCGATTATCAATCCGATGATGACGACCGCCATAGCAATTATAGCTATAAGAGTTTTGCTCGGCATTTTCCTTTCTTGCTTTTCGGGCGCGTCCTGAGTTTTTTCGGTATCGGGTTTTTCGGGTTCGCTCTGATCTGTAGGTTTATTATTGATATCTGCCATTAAACATTCTCCTTTATCCAATTGATACGGTAGATAAAGCACCGTTTACTTCACTGTATTACAGATATAATTATACTATGGATCTGCTGTTAAGTCAAGAAAAAATTTTTGTAAACGCACGGAATTCAATTTTATAGGAGTGTTTTTATTCTTATAATTATATTTTGCTCAGTCAGGCGAGATAAAATGTCAAAAAACTTTATCCGCCCCATTTATAAAGACGGAGCGATATGTACCGTGGACGGGCGGAAATGCCCCGTCCGGGAGGACCTCCGCCGCAGGCGGAGAATATAACATTAAATTATTTTTCCTCCGCCGCCGGCGGAGGAAAAATAACCCAAAAGTTTGCATTGGCAAGTAAAATATATTAAAATGCTTACTTAAAATTTAAAAATTGATTTCCGTGTTTGTAAACGGCAGAAATATATATTTTGTGCAATATCGGACGTTTGGGATATTTTACGATCGTTTTTGTATCTGACGCTTGATTTTTCTCCGCGGCGGAAATATAAAAATTCCATAATTTGCCCGGAGAGTGTGAATTTTTACAGAATCTGCGATAAAAACGCTTGACTAAAGCGCACAATAGTGATATAATAAATAGGTTAATGGATAGTGAAATTATTACCTGTCAAAGAAAGGAATGTTTGAAGTTATGGGAAAACTCAGGAAAGCTATGTGCGTCATTGCGGCTGCCGCTATAGCCTGTACGGCTGCCGGCTGCTCGGATATGAGTTCCGCTATGACCGCAAACGATAAAGATATCCGCGCAGGCGTGTATATTGATTATCTGTACAGCGAAATGAGTTATCAGATACAGATGATGTACTACACAAACGGCGTGACCGAGAATTTCTTCGATCAGACCGTGGAGGATAAGCCTTTTTCGCAGTATCTGAAAGATCAGGCTATGACAAGTACAAAGGAATATGCCGCGATAACTGCGAAATTTGAAGAGCTTGGTCTTACTCTTTCCGACGATGAGATCAAGGAGATCAACGAAACCGTGAACAGCGAATGGGACAGCTCGTCCGATCTGTATGAAAAGATCGGTATCGGCAAGGAGTCGCTGAAAGAGGTCTACCGCTGCTCCGCGATGCGCTCAGCCATTTTTGAATATTTTTACGGCGAGGGCGGCACCGATGAGGTGACGGCGGAGGAAATGCAGAAGTATGTCGAGGAGAATTATCTCAGATATAAAGTCATCACCTTCTCCAAATCGACTGCGGCTGACGATGCGCAAAAGGAATCGGAAAATAAAGAGGCTCTCGCGCTCAGAGATGAATATCTCGAAAAGGCTGAGGGTATGAGCTTTGAGGATTTTGACGAGCTTATCGCCGAGTATGACGACTACAAGGCTGCACAGCAGGCGGAAGAGTCGGAAGATACTTCGGACGATACGAGCAGCGATGAAAGTACGGACAGCACGGAAAGTACAGATAGTTCAGACAGTACCGACAGTTCAGACAGCACCGAAAGTACAGATAGTACAGAGAGCATAGACAGTACAGACAGTGCGGACAGTACCGATGAAAGCGCACAAAGCGATACTGATACTTCCTCGGTTGACGATACCTCTTCCGCAGCTGACAGCACAGAGAGCGATGTATCCTCCGAAGAAGAAAGCGCAGCCGAAGATGAAAGCTTGGCAGAGAGCGAGTCGGACGATCCTGCCGCAGAGGACGAAACGGCAGAGGATACCGAAGAGGAAGACCCTTACGTCAATGAGTCTATGGTGAATTACGGCGATATGGACGAGGAGTCGCTCGAGGGCGATTACGGCAAGCTGCTCACCGAGGTAAGCAAGAAAGAAAACGGCATAGCGTTCGGTCTGGAGAACGACAACGCCTATTATATTTTCATAAAGGGCGACGTTTCCGAGAGAGAGGACTATGTTGACGATAACAAGGATTCCGTCCTCAATTATATGAAAGGCGATGAATTCCAGGAGAGCATAGATCAGTGGGTAGCGGCGATCAACTTTGTGAATAACGAAAAAGCGCTGCGCAGATATACTCCCGAGGTAATTTACGAACGTCAGAACGATTATTACGAATCTGTTCAGTAGTTTTTAACAGCTTTTTTCGGCAGGATCGTCCGCATTGTAAAATGTGTGAAATTTGCGCGCGCAGGTCGGGCGGTCAGTAGTGAAAACACCGAATTAAGCATTTTTAACAATTTATCTACTTGACTTTTGAGCATAATAACCATATAATTAATATTATAATGGTGTCAAGGACGTAATTTTAAGGAGGATATGATAATGGCTAAAGAAAGCAAACCGGCAGTTTACAAGACTATTTCCAAAGAGGAGCTGAAAACTCAGTTTCTGGATCTTTTGCACAACGATTTCCAGACCACTCCCGAAGAGGCGTCGGATCAGCAGGTGTACGAGGCTCTGACAAGAATAGTGGTAAGGCTGCTTAAAGCGAAAAGACGTCATTTTACCGTAAAGACTCATTCCGCCGGAAACAAGAAGGTATATTATCTTTCAATGGAATTTCTTATGGGACGCGCTCTCAAGACAAGTCTTTACAATCTTGAGATGATAAAGCAGACCACGGAAATGCTTGATGAATTTGGTATTTCCATAAACGGTATCTATGAATGTGAGCCTGACGCAGGTCTCGGCAACGGCGGTCTTGGCAGACTTGCCGCCTGCTATCTCGACGCGCTGGCTGCCGACGGTTATCACGCTACGGGTTATTCGATCTGCTACGAGTACGGCATATTCAAGCAAAAGCTTGACGAGGGCTGGCAGACCGAGCTGCCCGACAACTGGCTGCCCGGCGGTTCCGCATGGCTCGTCCCCGTTCCGAGCAAGGCTATCGAAGTCCACTTTGACGGCGAACTGAAAGAATACTGGGACAATCAGTATCACTGTGTAACTCACGAAAATTATTCTCTTGTGCTTGCCGTTCCGTATGATATGTTCGTATCAGGCTATGACAGCGACGCGGTTTCCAAGCTCAGGCTCTGGAAAGCGGAAGTGCCTTCGTTTGATATGTCTATGTTCAACAAGGGCAACTATTCGGGCGCGCTCGGTCAGAATATTATGTCGCAGGCTATCACCAAGGTGCTTTATCCTAACGACAATCACGCCGAGGGCAAATCGCTGCGTTTAAGACAGCAGTATTTCCTCTGCGCCGCCTCTATCGGCGATATTGTAAATCAGCATATGAGCGTTTACGGCACTTTGGATAATCTTCATGAGAAAGTCGCTATCCACATCAACGACACTCACCCCACACTTGCTATCCCCGAGCTTATGAGAGTAATGCTCGACGACTGCGGATATTCATGGGATAAAGCGTGGTATATCACTCAGCGCACCTTTGCGTATACCAACCATACCGTAATGCCCGAGGCTCTGGAAAAGTGGGACTGCAATCTGCTCAAGAGCGTAACGCCGAGAATATTCTCGATAATCATCGAGATCAACGAGAGATACTGCCGCGAGCTGTGGGAGAAGTACGGCGATCAGGAAAAGGTATCCAGAATGTCTATCGTTGAGAACAACAAGGTCAAGATGGCGACGCTGTGCGTTCACACCTGCCACCATATAAACGGTGTTGCAAAGATACACTCCGACATCATCAAGAAAGAAACATTCAAGGACGAGTATGAGTACACGCCCGAGAAATTCACAAACGTTACCAACGGTATCGCATACAGAAGATGGCTCTACCAGTCGAATGAAGGTCTTACCAAGCTGCTTTGCGATACGATCGGCGACGGTTTCCTCAGAAACGCCGAAAAGCTTAAAGATTTCAATAAGTTTGCCGACGACAAGACCGTTCTTGAAAAGCTTGCAGCGATCAAGCAGGACAATAAAAAATCATTTGCAAAATATGTAAAGAATCAGTACGGCGTGGTGCTCAACACCAATTCGATATTTGACGTTCAGGTAAAAAGACTGCACGAGTACAAGCGTCAGCAGCTCAACGCGCTGAACATTATTGCGGAGTATAACTATCTCAAAGCCAATCCCGATGCGGACGTAACGCCCAAGACCTACATCTTTGCGGCTAAGGCGGCTCCCGGATATTATATGGCAAAGCAGATCATCAAGCTTATCTGGAACATTTCGCAGGAACTGAGAAAGGACAAGAAGCTCAACGAAAAGCTGAGCGTTATCTTCCTGGAGGATTATTGCGTAACGCTGTCCGAGATACTTATGCCGGCGGCTGAGATCTCCGAGCAGATCTCGCTTGCAGGTACGGAGGCGTCCGGAACGGGCAATATGAAGCTTATGATAAACGGCGCGGTAACTCTCGGTACTATGGACGGCGCAAATGTCGAGATACACGAGCAGGTAGGCGATGACAACATCATCATCTTCGGTATGAACGTTGACGAGGTAAACGCTGCCAAGCCCAATTACAAGCCAATCGACATCTACAATTCAAACAACACGGTAAGGGCTGCCGTTGACACTCTTGTCGGCGGTATCAACGGAGAGCAGTTTGTCGAGATCGCAAATTCGCTCAAAAACTCCGATCCTTATATGGCTCTTGCGGATTTCGTATCCTATCAGCAGGCGCAGTCCTATGCGTCCGAGTGCTACAGAGATCGCCTGAAGTGGCAGAGAATGTCCCTTAAGAATATTGCAAATGCGGGTATCTTCTCGGCTGACCGTGCCGTTGAGGAATATGCAAAGAACATCTGGGGACTTACAAAGTGATCTGACGATCAATAAATATCAAAGCCGTATCGGAAAAATCCGGTACGGCTTTTTGCTGAGTAGATTTATTTTGCTGCTGTTATTTTCAGATCATCGGGTCTTCCCAGCAATCGGGAGCCTCAATGCCGAGCAGCTTTGCGACTGTAGGAGCAACGTTTGCAAGACCGTATTTCTTGCTGTCCGCGTCGATTATTTCGTGACGCTCCTCCTTGTCCCAGATAATGAACGGTACGCGGTTGAGCGAATGTGCCGTTCTCACCTGGATAGCGCCCTTTTTGTTCTTTTCAAGCATTTCGTCGGCATTGCCGTGATCCGCCGTGATGAGCAGCGTGCAGTTGCACTTCTCGCAGACTTTGATGAGCCTTGCAAGTCCCAGATCTACAGCCTCCACGCCGATGATAGTAGCGTCCATATTTCCGGTGTGACCTACCATATCGCCGTTCGGGAAGTTGCAGCGCAGGAAATCATATTTTCCCGATTCGATCGCCGCGATAAGATCGTCGGTTATCTCCGCCGCTTTCATCCACGGTCTTTCGTCAAAGGATACCTTGTCGGAGGGTATCTCTTTCCATGTTTCAAGCTCCTCCGAGAATTTCTCGGACTTGTTTCCGTTCCAGAAATATGTAACGTGACCGTACTTCTGCGTTTCTGAAACGGCGTAGGAACTGAGGCCGTTCTTTACCAGAACTTCCGAAAGGGTATTGGTGATCTCGGGAGGAGATACCAGATATTTTTTCGGCAGATCGAGATCGCCGTCATACTGTAACATTCCTGCATAGAGTACTTTCGGCTCGCAGCCGCTCTTGTCAAAGCAGTCAAAGCCCTCCACATCGAACGCCATGGAAAGCTCGATCGCTCTGTCGCCGCGGAAATTGAAAAGTATAACGCTGTCGTTGTCCTTGATCTTTCCGACGGGTTCGCCGTTTTCGGCAATGACAAAGGGAGGAAGATCCTGATCTATCGCGCCCGTTTCCTCACGAAGGGTGTTATAGGCGTCAGCCGCCGATGCGAACTGTCTGCCCTCGCCGCGGACGTGAGTATCCCAGCCGAGCTTTACCATATTCCAGTCAGCCTGGTATCTGTCCATGGTGACTTTCATTCTGCCGCCGCCCGAGGCTATCCTGCCGTCAAAGCTTTCGTCGTTGAGAGAGGCAAGGCAGTCCTCAAGCTCCTGAATGTAAGTCATACCCGAAGTCGCGGGAACATCTCTGCCGTCCAGCAGGATATGACATCTTACCTTTGAAACGCCCTCTTCCTTGGCTCTCTTTATCATTATTTTCAGGTGGGAAATGTTTGAATGTACATTTCCGTCCGAGAGCAGACCGATAAAGTGCATAACGGACTTGTTCGTGATACAGTTGGCGGTAAGGTTTTTCCACGTTTCTGAGGAGAACATCTTTCCGCTTTCGATAGATTCGTTGACAAGCTTTGCGCCCTGAGAGTAGATCTGACCGCAGCCGAGAGCGTTGTGACCTACTTCCGAATTGCCCATATCGTCGTCGGTCGGAAGTCCTACCGCATCGCCGTGAGCTTTGAGAGAGGTATGCGGATAGCTTTTGAGGAGCATATCCAGAGTCGGAGTATTAGCCTCTGTGACCGCGTCGCCCAGTCCCGTTACCGAGAATCCCACGCCGTCCATTACGACCAGTACTACAGGTTTCTTTTTTGACATATAGCTATTTTCCTTTCGTTTAATTGTTTAGGATATTGCGCTTTTCAGGCTTTTTCGTTCACAAAGCCGTTTACATAGTTATAAAATGAAGAAATTTCTCCGTTTTCGGCTCTGACGTATGCGTATCAGCCCTCTACAGCCGCCTGAACTATCGTATTGAAGTCTGCCGCTTTAAGCGACGCTCCGCCGATAAGTCCGCCGTCAACATTTTCCTTTGCAAGCAGCTCGGCGCAGTTGCCTGCGTTCATTGAACCGCCGTACTGAATGGTGACTGCCTCTGCGGTAGCCTCGTCATAAAGCTTTGCAAGAGTCGCCCTGATAAATGCGCAGACTTCCTCTGCCTGATCTGCGGTAGCGGTCTTTCCCGTGCCGATCGCCCATACAGGCTCGTAGGCGATGACCGTCTTTTTTACGTCCTCTGCGGAAACGTCAAACAGATCGAGCTTGATCTGACGTGCGATAACTTCCTCGGTAATGCCGCATTCGCGCTCCCAGAGCAGCTCGCCTACACATACGATGGGTTTCAGACCTGCCGCCAAAGCAGCTTTCGTCCTCTTGTTTACAGTTTCGTCGGTTTCGCCGAAGTACTGTCTTCTTTCGCTGTGACCGATGATAACATACTCTACGCCCAGCTCCGTGAGCATATCTGCCGAGATCTCTCCCGTGAACGCGCCGCTCTTCTCAAAGTGAACGTTTTCCGCGCCGATCTTCACATTCGAGCCTGCCGTCGCGTTGACCGCAGTTTCAAGATTTGTAAAGGGCACGCATGCGATGACCTCCACCTTGCCGTCGGCATTCGCTACCAGCGGCTTGATAGCCTCCAGCAGCTCCTTAGCCTCGGGTCTTGTCTTGTTCATTTTCCAGTTGCCTGCGATAATTGCTTTTCTTACTGATTTTTTCATTATGATTACTCCTTTATTGTATTTTTGTAAGGGAACTTATTTACCGTTCACAATGCCGAGCCAGTCCGCCAGAATAAATCCGCCTATCGCCATTATGAGTATGCCTATTATAAGTACGACTACCGCCACGGAATTATTCTTATCGGATACTTCCATTTCCTCTGCGGTATCGTCCGTATCCTCCTCATTGCCGTCAAGCTCGCCGTTTTCATCGGGAATACCTTTAAAATCGTCGTCTTCGGTATAGATAAAGAAATTTTCGGGATCTTCGGGATCGTACTTTATCGGCACGGTATCCTTATACATATCTTCGCCGTAATCGCTCACCCACTGTGAATATTCCTCGCCGCCGACGGTATATACAATAAGCATTTCCTTAAAAACGTCGTTTCCGCCGCCCTTAGCGGAGGAGGAATAATTCGGTATCTCGGTCTGCCTGCGCTGTGCGATAACGGCGTTGACGGTCTCAAATCCCTCGGTCTTGTCCACCACGACCGTTTCGTCCGTGTGGAAAGTATAGCCTTTCATAAGCTTGACTGCGAAATAAATTATTATCGCTCCGATGACCAACAGCGCGATCGCGACAATGTTCATACGGTCGCCCAAAAATCCGGCGGTGTTGAGCCATGTGCCCTCGTCATTTGCGGACGAAAGGGCGGCAGATAAAATATTCATATAAAAGCTCCCAAAAAAACGGGGCGGCACTGTACACGTCCGCCCCGAATTGCGTTTTCGTCACTGTGAAAATATCCCGTCAGACAGGATATTCCATTTAGCTCTGTATTGCGCGGCTTATCCGTCAATAAAACGAACCGATCGTCCGCAATGACCGCCGCGTCTGTGCTGACAAGCTCAGGGCAGTTATTTGTCAGCGATAACGTCGATGCCGGGGAGGACTTTGCCCTCCAGATATTCAAGGGACGCGCCGCCGCCTGTGGAGATGTGGCTCATCTTGTCGGCAAAGCCGAGCTGGATAACGGCAGCCGCAGAGTCGCCGCCGCCGATGATAGTCGTAGCGTCGGTCTCAGCCAGCGATTGTGCAACGGCAATAGTGCCCTTTGCAAGAACGGGATTTTCAAATACTCCCATAGGACCGTTCCATACAACTGTCTTTGCGGACTTGACAGCCTGTGCATAAAGCTCGGCGGTCTTTGTTCCGATGTCAAGACCCATTTTATCGGCAGGGATATCCTCAACTACTTCTACTGCGATGTCTGCGTCGATAGGATCGGGGAACGCGTCGGCAACGGTAGTATCGACAGGCAGCAGCAGCTTTTTGCCCGATGCGGCAGCCTTTTCGATCATTTCCTTGCAGTAATCGAGCTTTGTATCGTCAACAAGCGATTTGCCGACTTCCTTGCCCTGTGCTTTGAGGAAAGTGTAAGCCATTCCGCCGCCGATGATAAGAGTATCGCATTTTTCGATAAGGTTGTTTATTACATTAAGCTTGTCGGCGACTTTTGCACCGCCGAGGATAGCTACGAAAGGTCTTACGGGGTCTTCTACTGCGTTGCCGAGGAAGTTTATCTCTTTCTGCATAAGATAGCCTACAGCGGTCTCCTTGACAAACTTTGTAACGCCTGCGGTAGATGCGTGCGCTCTGTGAGCCGAGCCGAAAGCGTCCATAACGAAGATCTGATTGTCAACGAGGTCTGCCAGTTCCTTTGCAAATTCTTCGCCGTTCTTGGTCTCTTCCGAACCTCTGAATCTTGTGTTCTCCAGTACGACGATCTCGCCGTCTTTCATTTCCGCTACCGCTTTCTTGGCATTTTCGCCCACAACGGTATCGTCCTTTGCGAAGATAACGTTCGTATCAACGAGCTGTGCAAGTCTTTCTGCTGCGGGCGCGAGGGAGAATTTATCCTCCGGACCGTTCTTGGGTTTGCCGAGGTGGGAGCAAAGAACTACCTTTGCGCCGTTTTCGGTAAGCTTGTTGATAGTGGGGAGAGCGGCTGTGATCCTGTTGTCGTTCGTGATAACGCCGTCCTTGAGGGGAACGTTGAAGTCAACTCTTACGAGGACCTTTTTACCCTTCACGTTAATGTCGTCAACTGTGACCTTGTTTAATCCTGCCATAATCATGACGTCCTCTCTGTATGATATTTATTGCGGCCATATTTAAGCGTTCTGCTGCAGTCTGCCGCACAAGCGGCGTGAGCCGACAGGAGCGTCAATACGACCTTATATACATTATACAATATATCAATGAAAAAATCAAGAGAATTCGGTAATATTTTCGAGGCATTTTAATAATTCGCAAAAGTGTTAGCAAACAATTAATACATTGTGTCAAAATGCGATAGCGCCGCTTTTAGTCGGGCATAAGGATAAGACCGCGCTCATCTCCGACCGAGAATGCCGTACCCTCGACCTCCGCATATGTGCCGTCTGCGGCAACGACGTTTATCAGCAGCCTGCCATATACCACCGCGCCGTCATAAACTTCTCCCTCAGGGAATGACTGAACGTACATTATCGAGCCGTCATAGTTTTCGTCAAGCAGTTCGTTGAGATCTTCACATCCGCTTTCGCACTGATAGAGAAACATTTCCTTCATCTCATTAAGAAAATCGTCGGTAGGTTCATTTCCTGCCGCTGTCAGGATCGACTTGTAGGCTTCCTCATATGCGCCCTCATTCGCGATCTTTTCAAACTCGTCAAGATCGCCCTGCGCCGCAGCTCTGAGCTGTTGTGTGATAAGCGACTCAAAATCGTAAAACGCCTTGTTTAGTTCCCCTGCGTCGCTAAGATAGTAGCACCATTTTCCGCCGTTGTCAAAGATCATTGCGGTCATACTCACGTCGGTATCTCCGCCGCACTGCGCTGCAAATGTCATTCCGTATGTATCGCACAGCGCGTCGCCCTCGATCATATCGGAAATATTTTCAAAATAGAATACTTTTATATTTCCCGTAAAGTCCGAAAGTGCGGGGCTGACATCTTCAAACAATTCGGTGATATTCTCTTCAAGATCGTCTGTTTCGTAGGGATAGCATTTTTTAAGTCCGTCAATGTCCGATATTTTCAAAAACGTTTCGGCATCGTTTTCAGCCATAGCCGCAAGCAGCGCTTTTATGTCGTTCGTGATCTGTTTGTCGATATTTTCCGCCGCGCCGTCAGTTTGCGAGCTTTCGTCAGATGACGAGTTGTCGGGCAAAGAGGGGTCTGCGCTTTCGGGAGACGTTTCGCTCTGCGCATTTGCGGAGGAGGAAACGTCCTGTTCTGCGCTTTGCGAAACGGTATCGCTTACTATGGATACGTTTTCATCTTCCTCGGATACATCGCCGCAGGCGGCAAGCGATGTTGTCAGAATTATCATTGTCAGTAAAGAAATAAGCTTTTTCATAAAGACCTCCCGAATATTATTTTGTATTATAAATTATAACATATATGCACAGTAATGTCAACGGAAATCAAATTTTGATTTCCGAAGAAATAAGAACGCGGCGCTTTTAAGAGGTAAGAGGTTAGACAAGGAGCGCCTACGGCGCATTATTTTAAATATTAGTTCGCTTTGCAAATTTTTTTTATATTCTCCCCAAGTGGGAGAACATAACATTAAATTATTTTTCCCGTATCAAATGACAACAGCATAAAAATGTATATTTTCGATCAGGCTGACAATTATAAGATCAGTAAATTGCTTTGGAGGAGAGATACTATGAGCGATACAAGGATAAAACAAATACGCGCAAGGGAGATACTCGATTCGAGAGGTGATCCGACAGTAGAGGCGGAGGTGCGGCTCGAGGACTCAACGACGGGAACGGGACAGTCGCCGAGCGGAGCGTCCACAGGTCTTTATGAGGCGTGCGAACTGCGCGATAACGACAAATCGCGCTATCTCGGAAAGGGAGTGCGCAGCGCGGTGGAAAATATCAATGAAAAACTTGCGCCCCTGCTTGTCGGTTCGGACGCGGCGGATATTTATGCCATAGACCGCACCATGACAGCCATTGACGGCAGCAAGGACAAATCAAAACTGGGCGCGAACGCTATCCTTGCGGTCTCGCTTGCCTGCGCGGAAGCCGCGGCAAAGTCGCACGGTATGCCCCTTTATCGGTTTATAGGCGGAGTTTCCGCAAGCCGTATGCCCGTGCCGATGATGAATATCCTCAACGGCGGCGCACATTCCTCAAACGGTCTTGACGTGCAGGAATTTATGATAATGCCGGTCGGAGCGGCGGATTTTTCACAGGCGCTCCAGTGGTGCTGTGAGGTGTACCATACTCTCGCCAAAATACTCAAAAACAAGGGAATGTCCACGGCTGTGGGGGACGAGGGCGGCTTTGCTCCCGAAATAACCTGCGATACCGAGGCACTCGACCTGCTCTGCGACGCGGTGAGATCGGCAGGATTCGCTCTCGGAACGGATTTTGTGTTCGCTCTGGACGCGGCGGCAAGCGAGTGGAAAACCGACGAAAAGGGCTACTACCGTCTTACCAAAAGCGGCGAAGAATATGATTCAAAACAGCTTATCGACCGCTGGGAATTTCTTTGCGGCAAATATCCTATACGATCTCTCGAGGACGGTCTGGGGGAGGAGGACTGGAAAGGCTGGCAGATGATGACCTCCAGACTCGGCAGAAATGTGCAGCTTGTCGGGGACGATCTGTTCGTCACGAACACAAAGCGCATCTCGCGCGGAATACAGGAGGGCGCGGCTAACGCGGTGCTGATAAAGCTTAACCAGATAGGTACTCTTTCGGAAACGATCGACGCCGTGCGGCTTGCGAAAAATCACGGATATAACGTTATCATTTCACACAGATCGGGAGAAACGGAGGGGACGTTCATTGCTGATCTCAGCGTGGCTCTCAACGCGGGGCAGATAAAGACGGGCGCACCCTGCCGCAGCGAACGGACGGCGAAATATAATCGTCTGCTGAGGATAGGAGAGGAAGTGTTCCGCAGCGGCGACGATGTGTACGGAAATTGCTTTTAGGCGGCTCAGTTGTTAAATTTTATCGTCCGCCTTGACTTGACGTATGGAATGTGTTATCATTATGGTAACGGGATTTTTGGCATATTTTACAGAAAAATGGCTCTTTAAACGGCTAAAGTCCGCAGTTTTTTGTGCAATTTGTTAAAAACGATCTCTGACCGCTGTGAAAGGAATGATGTTTATGGTTAATGATCTTCCTGCTGAATGGGAAGGATTTGTTCCCGGCAGGTGGAGCGGTTCGTCTGTCAATGTGCGCGATTTTATTCAGAAGAACTTTACTCCCTATGACGGCGACGAAAGCTTTCTTGAAGGACCGACCGAGGCTACGCGCAGGCTGTGGGATATGGTCATGGATCTCTCCGAACAGGAAAGAAAAGCCGGCGGCGTGCTGGATATGGATACGAAGATAGTTTCCACCATTACCTCCCACGCGGCAGGGTATCTTGACAAGGAACTCGAGCAGATAGTCGGACTTCAGACGGACAAGCCCTTCAAACGCGCCCTGCAGCCGTTCGGTGGGATAAGAATGGCTCAGAACGCCTGCAAACAGTACGGCTATGAAGTCGATCCCGAGGTGGTGGATATATTCACCAGATACCGCAAGACTCACAATCAGGGAGTTTTTGACGCGTACACCCCCGAGATGAAGCTCGCCCGTCACGCGGCGATAATAACAGGTCTGCCTGACGCATACGGAAGAGGACGTATAATCGGCGACTACAGGCGCGTTGCGCTTTACGGTATCGACCGCCTTATCGCTGACAAGCAGAATCAGCTCGATACTTCGCTTGTGAGAATGACCTCAAAGAATATACGTCTGAGAGAGGAACTTGCCGAGCAGCTGAGAGCCTTGGAAGATCTGCGCACGCTCGGAAAAGTTTACGGATTTGACATTTCCCGTCCTGCGGCAAATGCAAAAGAGGCGATACAGTGGCTGTATTTCGGCTATCTTGCGGCGGTAAAGGAGCAAAACGGCGCGGCGATGTCGCTCGGCAGGACTTCTACTTTTATTGATATTTATATTCAGCGCGATCTTGAAAAAGGTCTTATCACCGAGAAACAGGCGCAGGAATATATAGATCATTTCATTATGAAATTAAGGCTCGTTAAATTTGCGCGTACTTCCGAATACAATGCGCTCTTCTCGGGCGACCCCACATGGGTGACCGAATCTATCGGAGGAGTTTCGGTAGACGGCGTTGCGATGGTCACAAAGACTTCGTTCAGGTATCTGCACACGCTTGACAACCTCGGCTCTGCGCCCGAACCTAATCTTACAGTGCTGTGGTCGAAAAAGCTGCCCGTCAATTTCAAAAGATACTGCGCCCGTATGTCGATAAAATCCTCCTCTATCCAGTATGAAAACGACGATATGATGAGAGCCGTTCACGGCGACGATTACGCTATCGCCTGCTGCGTATCTTCAATGAGGATAGGCAAGGAAATGCAGTTTTTCGGAGCGAGGGCGAATCTTGCAAAATGCCTTTTGTACGCGATAAACGGCGGCGTAGACGAACGTCTTAAAATTCAGGTAGGACCGAGATACCGTCCGGTAGAGGGAGATTATCTGGATTATGACGACGTAATGGAAAAATATGATGATATGATGGAATGGCTTGCAGGACTTTATGTAAATACGCTCAACGTCATACATTATATGCACGACAAATACTGCTATGAAAAAATACAGATGGCGCTGCACGACCGAGACGTAAAGAGGTATTTCGCAACGGGTATCGCAGGACTTTCAGTCGTGGCGGATTCTCTTTCGGCGATAAAGTATGCAAAGGTGAAATGCATACGGGACGAAAACGGGATAGTTACCGATTACGAGGTGGAGGGAGATTTCCCGAAGTACGGAAATAACGACGACCGCGTGGACAGTATAGCGGTGTATATCGTGCGGACTTTTATGGATAAGATAAGAAAGCACCACACCTACCGCGACGGAGTGCCTACAATGTCTATCCTGACGATAACCTCAAATGTGGTATACGGAAAGAAAACGGGAAATACTCCTGACGGAAGAAAAATGGGCGTACCGCTTGCACCGGGAGCAAATCCAATGCACGGGCGCGATACTCACGGAGCTGCCGCGTCGCTGTCGTCAGTGGCAAAGCTGCCGTTCAGACACGCTCAGGACGGTATCTCGAATACGTTCTCGATAGTGCCGGACGCGCTGGGTAAGGACTCTCAGGTGTTCGTGGGCGATCTCGACATCGAGAGCATTGCAAAGGAGCTGAACGAATAATGGGATTTATTACAGGTAAGGACGACGAGAACGGCGAGGTAGACGAGCTGGTGGAAATGATAGACAAACTTATGGAAAACGGCAGCGGTCATATTGTGATAGACACAGAGGAGACCGAGGAGGGTATCAAAGTAAAGACTTATCGTTCAAGCGACTGCGCTCCGGGAAAAGGAGCCTGCTGTCAGCCGAACGAGGATTAAGCGTAAAGGAAAGGACTGATCTTATGTCGAATATTCAGCCAAATGAAAAGCAGGTGGACAATCTGGTCGAGCTGCTCGACGGTTATGTGGAAAAAGGCGGTCATCATCTGAATGTCAACGTGTTTACGCGTGAGACCTTGCTGGACGCGCAGAAACACCCCGAAAAGTATCCTCAGCTTACCGTGAGGGTATCGGGCTATGCCGTAAATTTTGTAAAGCTCACCAAGGAGCAGCAGGACGATGTTATTTCGAGGACTTTTCATTCAAGCATCTGACTGCGGCAGAATATAAAATCAAAGTTTTCGCTATTAGATTGATTTCACGCGCAGAAGTTGCGGCGAAAACGAAGTCGGCAAATTAAAAAGGTTTTCGGTCAAGCCTTTTCCTAAAAAAGGCTTGCAGGGTCAAGGGACAGCGTCCCT
>CANRDT010000003.1 GCA_947629455.1 uncultured Ruminococcus sp. | reverse complement strand
GAAATTCACCCCTTGCGGAGCGCAGACGGTTGGGGGTGTTTCGTCGCCTGCGGGCGACGACAAGGGACGCTGTCCCTTGACCCTGCAAGCCTTTTTAAGGAAAAGGCTTGACCGAAAACCTTTTTGATTTGCCAACTTCACTTCCTCCGCAACTGCAGAGCGTGAAATCGATCTGCACGCCGAACTTTGCTTTTCCTTGACTTTTCGGGATTTTGATAGTATAATAATACTATACCACGGCAAACACATCTTCTGACGATGTAAAATGCGGATAATTTTATCAAGTAAGGCGGTAGATGATATGGATAAACTGGTAAAGCTTCTCAAAAGCAACGCGCGGCTGACCAATGCCGAGATCGCAGTAATGCTTGGCAGGACGGAACAGGACGTGACCGACGAGATAACCGCTCTTGAAAATAAGGGCATAATCAAGGGATATTCCACAATTATCGACGAATCGGCAGCCGACCCTTCGGCAGTCTCTGCACTCATAGAATTGAAAGTCACCCCTCAGTCGCAGAGCGGATATGACGCGATCGCAGGGCAAATATCTTCCTACGAGCAGGTATCTTCCGTCAGGCTGCTGTCGGGCGGATATGATATTCTTGTCGCAGTCAACGGCAGCAATATCAGGGAAGTATCACAGTTCGTATCGCAAAGGCTCGCGGCGATCGACGCAGTTCAGTCCACCGTTACGCATTTCGTACTGAAAAGCTACAAATATAACGGCGTGCTGATAAGCGAGGAAGAAAACGATGAAAGAGGATTGGTTTCGCCATGACGGATTACGATAAGCTGCTGTCCCCCGAGGCAGTAAAAATGAAACCGTCGGGCATAAGAAAATTTTTCGATATTGCCCAGAACGTAGAGGGGGTCATTTCTCTCGGAGTGGGCGAACCCGATTTCAAGACCCCGTGGAAGATAAGACAGACCGCGATAGAAACTCTTGAAAAGGGACATACCGTTTATACCGCCAATTCGGGACTTATCAGGCTGAGAAGAGCCGTGTCGGATTATCTCGAGCGTTCAATAGATACCCACTATTCTCCCGAAAGCGAGATAATAATAACGGTCGGCGGCTCGGAGGCGATTGACCTCATTATCAGGACGGCGGTCGCTCCCGGAGATGAAGTGCTTGTGGTCGAGCCGAGCTTTGTCTGCTATGTTCCGCTTATTACTCTCATCGGCGGAAAACCTGTCATCATTGAAACGAAAGCGGAGGACGATTTCCGTCTGACGGCGCAGGAACTTAAAGAAAAGATCACGGATAAGACCAAGCTGCTCATACTGCCATTCCCTAATAATCCAACGGGTGCGATAATGCGCAGACAGAACCTTGAAGAGATCGCGCAGGTGCTCAGGGGTACGGATATCCTTGTGGCAAGCGACGAGATATATTCCGAGCTTACCTATTCGGGCAGACACTGCTCGATAGCGCAGATAGACGGTATGCGCGAGCGGACGATAGTCATAAACGGATTTTCCAAGAGCTTTGCCATGACGGGCTGGCGTCTGGGATTTATGGCAGGACCGCAGGGGATAATCAAACACGCGCTCAAGCTGCACCAGTATCAGATAATGTCATCTCCCACGGTCAGTCAGTACGCCGCGATCACCGCGCTTGAATACTGTATGGACGATGTTGAGGAAATGCGCGCCGAATACGATATGCGCAGGCGTTTTATCGTTGACGCGTTCAACCGTATGGGACTTGACTGCTTTACTCCGCAGGGGGCGTTCTATGTTTTTCCGTGTATCAGATCTACGGGACTTTCCAGCGATGAATTTTGCGAAAGGCTCGTTATGACTAAAAAAGTCGCGGTAGTACCCGGCACGGCATTCGGCAGCTGCGGAGAGGGATATATCCGCGTTTCATACGCATATTCCATAAACCACCTGAAAGAGGCGGTAAAGCGCATAGGCGAATTTCTTGCCGATCTAAATAATTAAGAGATCGTTCGGGAATGGGTGTTTGATTTGGAAAATATATCAAAAGAACTTACTGTCAGGGCATACGCAAAGCTGAATCTCTATCTCGATATAACGGGAAAGCGTGCGGACGGCTATCATCTGCTCAAAAGCGTTATGCAGTCGGTATCGCTTTACGACCTGATAACCTTTTCTATCCCCGAAAAACCGCAGATAATTCTTTCCTGCAACGATAAGGACTTTCCCCTTGACAACCGCAATCTTATCTGGAAAGCCTGTGAAAAATTCTATCAGAGCGCAGGTCTGCCGTTTATGGGGCTCAAAGCCTGCGTGCAGAAGAATATCCCCTCTATGGCGGGAATGGCAGGCGGCAGCTCCGACTGTGCGGCGGCGCTCAGGGGACTGAATATCCTTCTTGACGCAGGACTTGACGATGATGAGCTTTCGGCAATTGCGGTCAGGCTCGGTGCGGACGTTCCCTTTACTCTTTCGGGCGGTACCGTTTTGTGCGAGGGGATAGGCGAAAAGCTTACCCGTCTGCCGGATATTGAAAACATAGTGTTTGCGGTCGTCAAGCCGGAGGTGGGTATCTCTACCCTGTGGGCGTATGAAATGTACGACCAAGGAAAGGGTATCGCCGCGGCGGATTATGGGAAATTTGAAAAGGCGGTCAGAGAAGGCTCTGCATCGGGCATTGCCGCAGGAATGTTCAACGCGCTCGAACAGGCGGTCAGCCTTGAGGAGATAGACGCGGCGAAACGCGCCTTTTTGCAAAACGGCGCACTCGGAGCGATGATGACGGGCAGCGGCTCGGCAGTGTTCGGAATATTTGAAGATGTGAACTCCGCGCGTAAATGTCTGGATAATATGAGGGGATATAAATTCTCCTGCCTGTGCAGTCCGGTAAAGCGCGGCGCGGAGATAGTGTGATCTGTGATAACGAATAACAGGAGGTGGGCGTAATGGTGAAAAAATGCAGGATATGCGGCTACAGGTTCAAAGACGATGATGAAGTGATATGTCCCGAATGTTTTACGGCAAGGGAGGACACTGCCGACTGCGGCAGCTTTTCGGACGATCTGCACAGTCACGATCTCGGGTATAATGACAGCGGCACACAGCCGAGGGAGAGTGACGTTTTCGAGGAATTTAAAAAGCATGAAAGTTCGTTTATAGAGGAACAGAGGGAGGACGAGGCGAACGATCCGATACCCGATTCTACATATGCGAAAAAGAGCGCGCCGACAGGTCAGTCTGCGGACTATTCCGCTTTCGGAGGCTCGGGCGATTCCGCGTTAAGGCAGGAAAAGCTTGACGCTCTGAGAAACCGTATCAATGCGCAGACGGGTACAAACGCCAATTTCGGAAATTACGGCACATACGGTCGGACGGGGCAGTATTCGGGATCTAACAACAACACCGCGCGTCCAAGGAAAAATATAGGCTGTATCATTTTCTTGGTACTGTTTATTCTGATGTTCGTTATGCCGTTTATAAGCGGTATCATAACCCTGATCGCCTCATTATCTTCACACAGCGGCAGTGAGAATAACGATCGCGACTACAGCTATGAAGCCCCCGAGGTAAGTATTCCCGATGTGAGCGTTCCCGATATTTACAGCACGTTTGAAGAATCCGCAGAGGGAACGGTCAGCGGCTATGAAGTGACCGCAAGGAATTTTGTGAGGTATGAGAGTACTGCAATGATCGGTTCGCAGGAGCTGGGCGACGATTGGTGGGAGCCGTATCTTAACATTAACGATGAGAGCTGTCTTGACAAGGAATGGCAGCTTATCAAGTTCGATCTCGGGCTTGTCAACGATCTCTCGGACGGAGAAAGAACGATCGACGCGCTGAATATAAAGGCATATCCTACAGATTCGATAATTTATGACGAAAACGAAACGCCTGCCGTGGAGTGCAAAATAATACAGTATGATGAGTACGAGGAGAGCGGCGAACTCTGCGAATGTTACTTTATTGTCCCTGCGGATTCTTATGTAATTCGTATAGCCGTTCCGACCGTGAGCAGTGAAAAGGGTGACGAAACGGTATATATCGACGTGATGTCGTTTGAATTTTCGGTAAATAATGGACAGCCGTATTCCTGACGCTATGAGGGAATGCCGCCTTTGTCCGAGAGAATGCGGCGCTGACAGGTATGCTAAAAAAGGCTTTTGCGGAGAAACTGCGGATATACGCATAGCGAGAGCCGATCTGCATATGTGGGAAGAACCCTGCCTGAGCGGAAAAGGCGGTTCGGGCGCGGTGTTCTTTTCGGGGTGCAGTCTGAAATGCGTTTACTGTCAGAATTATGAGATAAGTGCGCTGCATAAGGGTTACAAGGTTACTGCCGAGCAGCTGTGCGATATTTTTCTCGATCTGCAGGACAAGGGCGCGGAGAATATCGACCTTGTAACGCCCACCCATTTCGCCGTGCAGATAGTATGTGCGCTTGAAAAATGCAGGGACAGGTTGAAGATCCCCGTAATATACAACTGCGGCGGTTACGAAAAGGTTGGCACGCTCAGAATGTTTGAGGGTCTGGCGGATATTTTTCTTCCGGACGTTAAATATTACGACGGCGATCTTGCGCGGAAATATTCCCTTGCGGAGGACTACTGTCCGCGCTGTATGGAGGCTCTGCGCGAAATGGTGCGCATTGCGGGCAAGCCGCGCTTTGACGAAAACGGTATGCTCAGAAGCGGAGTGATAGCGCGTCATCTGGTGCTGCCAGGCTGCCGTCACGATTCTATCCGTCTGTTAAGGCGGCTGAGAGAGAATTTTTCCCCCGACAAGCTGCTGATAAGCTTGATGAGCCAGTACACGCCCGTGAACAAGCCGTATCCTTACAGGGAGCTTGACCGCCGTATCACCGCGTTTGAATACAGAACGGTGAAAGAGGAGCTTGATTCTCTGGGTTTTGACGGTTATGTGCAGCTGAGGGAATCCTCCTCGGAAGAATATATTCCGCAGTTTTTCGGTGAATATTTATAGAATACAAAAATCAGCGTTACTTGATACATAACGCTGATTTCGTTTTTTATATCATATATTTCAGAATTTTTCGCAGATATGGCAAAACAGCTCCTCGATACGCTCCGTGCGGCCGCAAAGGTGAAGATACCCGAACAGACATTCAAGACCAGTTGCGGTGCGGTACTGCGCTACCGTGGAATGTTTCGGGGCGGAGATACCGGAAGAATTTCTGCCGCGGCGGAAAATATCCAGCTCCTCATCGGTCAGCAGACCCTGTGTGATAAGCTCCTCTGCTGCCTCCGCCTGAAACTCGGCGCAGACCTTTTCGATCGTCAGATCGTGCAGCTTTCTTGCAGGCATATTCGCGTCAAGGACGTATTTTTCCCTGACAAGCCGCTCGTAGACCGAATCGCCCAGAAAAGCGAGCGCGGTCGGCGAATACTGCTTTGCCTCGCTCGGAGTAAGCAACTTCATTCTCTCCACCTCACAACGGATCAGTTTACAAATTCAAATTCAAAATCGAATATCGACACCGTATCGCCCTCGTTGATACCCATTTCAAGCAGCTTGTCGATTATTCCGCTGCTGCGCAGGACTTTCTGGAAATACTGCAAAGAGGAATAGTCGTCCATATTCACCGAGCGCAGTATATCCCACAGCCAGTCCGCCTCTACGAAATAAACTCCGTCCTCGACCGTGACATTGAAATCCTTGCGTGACAGCAGTTTTTCGTCAAGCTCCTCGCGGCTGAGCGGCTGCGCCTCAAACTGTTTTACGGGGGGAAGTACCTCAAGTCTGTTCCAGATACCGTAAACAAGCTCCTTTGTGCCGACCGTCGTTGCGGCTGAGATCTCGTAAAAGAGAAGTCCCTGCTCCTCGACGTGTTCTCTTAGCCGCTGTATCTGCTCCGCGCTTGCCATATCGGATTTGTTTGCCGCAACGATCTGCGGCGCATCGGCAAGTTCCTGCGAGAATCCCGCAAGTTCGCGGTTGATAGTTTCAAAATCCTCGATCGGATCGCGCCCCTCTATCCCCGAAACGTCCACAACGTGAACGATCAGTCTGCACCGTTCGACGTGGCGCAGAAACTGATGTCCCAAACCCACGCCTTCGCTCGCGCCCTCGATAAGACCGGGAATATCCGCCATAACAAAACTTTTGCCGTCCTCTATCCTGACGACTCCGAGCACGGGGGTGAGGGTAGTGAAGTGGTAGTTCGCTATCTTCGGACGCGCCGCCGATACCACTGAGATAAGCGTAGATTTTCCGACATTCGGGAATCCGACAAGACCGACGTCGGCTATCAGTTTCAACTCGAGTGAAAGCTCGTATTCGTCGCCGCGGAATCCCGGCTTTGCAAAGCGCGGTATCTGCCTTGTGGAGGTGGCAAAGTGCGCATTTCCGCGTCCTCCCTTGCCGCCTTTTGCGATAACTACCGGCTCGTCCCCTGAAAGATCGGCAAGGATACGCCCGGAGGATATTTCCCTCACCACCGTTCCTCTCGGTACTTTCACAACAACGTCTGGAGCGTTTTTTCCCGTGCAGTTTCCCGAAGAACCGTCCTGACCCTTCGGCGCGGTGTATTTGCGCTTATACCTGAAATCAATGAGGTTGGAAATGTTGTCGTCCACCACAAAGACCACATCTCCGCCCTTTCCGCCGTCGCCGCCGTCCGGACCGCCTGCCGCGATATACTTTTCCCGATGGAACGACACACAGCCGTCGCCGCCGTCACCGGCTTTTACATATATCTTCGCCTCATCGACAAACATTGCAGATAACTCCTTTCAACAAAAAGACTCCAAGCCGCATTGCCGGAGCTTGGAGTCTGAACGGACATTGCCCGGATCGTCCGGTCGTCAGACGATCACGCCTGAGGATAAACGGAGACTTTCTTGCGGTCTCTGCCCATTCTCTCGAATCTTACGATACCGTCCGCCGTAGCAAACAGCGTATCGTCAGAGCCTTTGCCAACATTCTCGCCCGGGTGAATGTGAGTACCCCTCTGGCGAACCAGAATATTTCCTGCAACTACTGCCTGACCGTCGGCTCTCTTTACGCCAAGACGCTTTGATTCGGAATCTCTGCCGTTCTTGGTGGAACCCATACCTTTTTTATGTGCAAAATATTGCAAGCTGATCTTGATCATGATCTTACCTCCTCAAATAACACTGATCCTGATGTTTTCGTAGTCTTCCGAAAGTGTTTCGAGATGTTTATAAAACGCCGAAATAAGCCTTTGCGCCTCCTGTGACGACTCGTTCAGCCGCAGGGTAATGCGGTTATCTTCAACAGTGACTTCGGCATCCGCGCCGAGATCTTCGGTGATCGCGTTGCACACAAGCATAGTGCAGGAGCTTACCGCCGCGCACACAATATCGTTTCCCTGTGTACCGTATCCCGCGTGTCCGCTTATTTCAAATCCCGCAAAAGCGGTAACGCTGCCAAACTTTCCCAAACGGAAAACACACTTTAACATTACGCGTTGATCGCTTCGATCTTTACCTGTGTATAAGGCTGTCTGTGACCCATTTTTCTCTTTTCGCCCTTCTTGGGTTTATAAGTGAAAACAGTCACCTTTTTCGCCTTTCCGTTTTTGAGTACCTTTGCGGATACGGTCGCGCCTTCAACATACGGAGAGCCGACGCTGATACCGTCCTCTTTTCCGACTGCAAGCACCTTGTCGAAAGTTACCGCATCGTCTGCGTTTACGTTGAGCTTTTCAACAAAAACAACATCGCCTACGTTCACCTGATACTGCTTTCCGCCGGTTTCAATAACTGCGTACATCTTAAAAATGCACCTGCCTTTTCTGCAAAACTCGCTGCGTCCGGTGCGGTTTACCGACTTATCTACCGGAAACAAGCGGCTTTAATATCATAACATATTTCTCCACAAAAGTCAAGTCCGGCAGAAAAAACTAATATAAATTAACAGAAAATTTACAATTGGCATTATTCATAAATTTATTTGATTTATTAAAATGTGCAGAATTAACAAGTACTGTATAAAATATTAATCAAATATACATATATCATTCGCCGATCTGTATTATAATATAATTGTATAGAAAAACAAACTTCGGATATATACTTTATTTAAGGGGGCATAATTTATGAAAAACGATCTGCAAAACAATGTAAAGCCGAATTTACTTCACAGCAAGCCTGTTATTATCAGCGCGGTCATACTGTTTCTTACGGCGCTTGTGCTTTTAGGTATCAATGTGGTAAACAAGATACAGCAGGAGCGGTTTGACAGTTTTATGGAACAGGGGAACGCGATCGCCGACAATAGACTTTTTACCGATCCGGTCGTTGCAACTCCCAAGGTAGGTAAATATTATCTCAACGGCGATAAGAACAGTTATTATTTTGAAATACTCGAGGGAAATAAGATACGTCTGTGCGCAGACGATATGTATTCCGTGTTTGAAACGTGGAATCCCGGAAAAGACGACATTATCAAGGACGATGTTGCACGCTGGGAGGGTACACACGATTTTGTTGCGGTGGTAATTCCGACGGGCACTGTCGTTCTGTCAGTCGATCAGCAATATGACGAGGACGGCAATTTAACGGGCTATTCAAGCGGTCCTTGTCTGCTCGATGAGAATACGTTGGGAAATTGGGGAAATCAGGGCGATTTCTATTATGTTGAATGATACGTAAATATCAAATAATAAACGATAAGAACTCAGCTGCCGCGCTGAGTTCTTTTTGTATATGGTCATATCTTAAGACCGCGCCCACAGAAATCAATTTTCAACTTTATTAAAGCAGTTTTGGGTGGCATATTCTGCGCCGACGGAAAATATACAAAAGGCAGACAACTTCGCTGATTCCTCCCCATTACCGTATCGCAAGAGCTACCGCGTTATGCCAGCCGTCGAGCAGTTCTTTGCGCCGAGTATCGGGCATATCGGGAATAAATCTGCGAAAATCGGAGTCGAGCGCGGCGATCTCGTCGGTATCTTTCCAGTATCCCACGCCAAGACCTGCAAGGAAAGCCGCTCCCACCGCCGTCGATTCAACACAGTCGGGACGTATTATCTCCTTGTTTGAAATATCCGCCTGAAATTTCAGCAGAAAATCATTTGCACTTGCTCCGCCGTCCACGCGGATAGTATTTAGTGAGCCTGCGTCCTTTTCCATAGCCGCGAGAACGTCCTGCGTCTGATAGGCGACAGCCTCAAGGCAGGCGCGTACTATGCAGGCTTTATCGGTCGCCCTTGTCAGACCGACTATAATTCCGCGCGCGTCGGGTCTCCAGTAGGGCGCGCCCAGACCCGTAAATGCAGGGACTATATACACTCCTCCCGTGGAGTCTATGGAAGCGGCTAAGCTTTGCGTTTCGGCTGCGGAGGAAATTAGTCCGAGCTGATCTCTCAGCCATTTTACTATCGCGCCGGAGATGAACACCGAGCCTTCAAGCGCGTAGACGGTCTTTTCGCCTATCCTCCAGCCGACGGTCGTGAGCAGACCGCTTTTTGCGTCGACGGGAGAATCCCCCGTATTCATCAACAGAAAACCTCCCGTGCCGTAGGTGTTCTTTACATCGCCCCTGCCAAAGCATTTCTGCCCGAAAAGCGCTGCCTGCTGATCTCCCGCGCAGCCTGCTATCGGTATTTCGCAGCCGAATATTTCACTGCTGCAATAGCCGATAACTCCCGAGGAATCGCACACCTGCGGAAGTATGATTTCGGGTATGCCGAGCAGAGCGAGAATATCCTTATCCCACTGCATTGTGTGGATATTGAAAAGCATAGTCCTTGCGGCGTTTGAAACGTCAGTGCAGTGCGTTATTCCGCCTGTGAGGTTCCAGATGAGCCAGCTGTCCACCGTGCCGAAGAGAATATCCCCCTTTTGCGCTCCCTCACGCGCACCGGGGATATTATCGAGTATCCATTTTATCTTTGTCGCGGAAAAATACGGGTCGATAAGTAGCCCCGTTCGGCTGCGGAAAAACTCCTCTCCGACCTGCTTTGAAAGCGCGGCGCAAATATCCGCGGTGCGCCTGCACTGCCAGACGATAGCGTTACAGATCGGTTTTCCGGTATTTTTATCCCACATTATCGTGGTCTCTCTCTGATTCGTTATGCCGACTGCGGCGATCTGCATTGCGGATATACCCGACTTTTCAAGCGCTCCCTTTGCCGCGTCAAGCTGGGAATTGAGAATATCGAGCGGATCGTGTTCTATCCAGCCGTTGTCGGGAAATATCTGCGGAAATTCTATCTGATATGAATCTATCGGTTTTCCGTTATGGTCAAATATAACGGCTCTTGAAGATGTTGTCCCCTGATCGAGGGCAAGTATATATCTTTTTTCATCGCGCATATCCATAAGATCTGTCCTTTCCTTTACCCACGGAAATCAATTTTTAAATTTTAAGTAAGCATTTTAATATATTTTACTTGCCAATGCAGACTTTTGGGTTATTTTTCCTCCGCCAACGGCGGAGGAAAAATAATTTAATGTTATATTCTCCGCCTGCGGCGGAGAATATAACAAAAATCTCGCCTGACTGAGCAAAATATAATTATAAGAATAAAAACACTCCTATAAAATTGAATTCCGTGTCCTTTACCTTACTTTACTTTACTTTTCAAGAGCGTCAAACGCCGCCCTGACCGAGCCTGCGCCGATCACCTGAATGTCAAATTTCCTGCCGCCGAGACTTTTGAGCGACTGCCTCGGGAGTATGCATTTTTCAAATCCCATACGCTGAGCCTCCATAATGCGCTGTTCGCAGTAGGATACCGCCCTCAGCTCGCCGCCGAGACCTATCTCTCCGAAAGCGATCACCTTGTCGCTGACCGCCTTGTCCCTCAGACTTGAATAAAGCGCAAGCGCAATGGAGAGATCGGCAGCCGTTTCGTCAAGACGCAGACCGCCCACAACGTTTATATAAATGTCAAGTCCGCCGAAAAAGAATCCCAGACGTTTTTCAAGCACCGCAATGATGATCGACATTCTGTTGTAGTCAAATCCCGTAGAGGTGCGCCTTGGGACTGCAAAGCCGCTTTTGGTGACAAGAGCCTGCACCTCCGCAAGTATCGGGCGCGAGCCTTCGATAACGCAGGCGACGCAGCTGCCCGAAACATCGCGCGGTCTGCCCGAAAGCATCATCATTGACGGATTCTCCACCTCGGCAAGACCCTTGTTCTGCATTTCAAATACGCCTATTTCATTGGTCGAGCCGAAACGGTTCTTTACCGCCCTGAGAATACGGTAGGATAGATTCCTCTGTCCCTCAAAATACAGCACCGCGTCCACGATATGCTCCATTACCTTTGGACCTGCGATCGCGCCGTCCTTATTAACATGACCGACTATAAAAAAGGGTATCTCCTCCGCCTTGGCAGTCCTCAGAAAGAGGTTTGTACATTCCCTCACCTGCGTGACCGAGCCTGCCGCAGAGCTTATGCCCTGAATATTCATAGTCTGTATTGAGTCGATTATGACGATCTCCGGCTTTTCCTTCGTTATCACATCGCAGATGGATTCGCAGTCGGTATCGGCAAGCAGATAAAGATTTTCGCTGTCAACTCCCAGCCGCTGTGCGCGCAGCTTGATCTGCCTGACCGATTCTTCTCCCGAAACATAGAGTATCGTGTGATCCTCCCCCATAAACTGACATATCTGGAGCAGTATGGTCGATTTTCCGATACCCGGTTCGCCGCCGATGAGTACAAGGCTGCCCTTTACAAGTCCGCCGCCAAGCACGCGGTCAAGCTCGTTAAGACCCGTGCGGTAGCGTATTTCGTCATAGCTTGCGTCAACGGCGGATATGCTGAGTATGCTGTCCGAAAGATCGCGCACCGCAGTGCGGTTTGATCTTGCGCCGCTCCTTGCAGGGGCGGAAACCGCTGCTTCCTCAAATGTGTTCCATTCTCCGCAGCCGGGACATTTTCCGTTCCATTTTGAAGATTCGTATCCGCATTGTGAGCAGACGTAAATTGTTTTTGCCTTTGGCATATGGCAAGCCACCTTCCCTGAAAACCTGTCTATATTATACTATATATTTTTATATATTTCAAGTGGGGAGAAAGGGAGTGCACGGAAATCAATTTTTGATTTCCGAAGAAGTCAGAACGCTGCGCTTTTAGAAGTAAGAGATAAGAGGACAGAAGTAAGAGTAGCTCCGCAGACTGGTTTCACGCTCCGCACTTATGGTTAAAACGAAGTCGGCAAAATAAAAAGGTTTTGGATCAAGCCTTTTCCTCAAAAAGGCTGCCCTCCCGGGCGGGGCATTTCCGCCCGTCCACAGTGCATATCGTTACGGCTTTATAAATGGGGCGGAGAATATAACAAAAATCTTGCAAAACTGAGCGGAATATAATTTTAAGACCAAAAACGCTCTTATAAAATTGAATTCCGTGAAATAGGTAAAAAAAGGGGTTGACTTTTGAGGTGAAAGGTATTATAATTATAAGGTGAATGTGTCTGCACCCGACAAGTGCGGAACGGAATATTAAATGGTTAAATAAAGTATAACATATAAACGGTAGGAGGAAAAATTTGTGCGACGTGTAAAAAAGCCGGTGTTTTTTGTAGTGCTGCTGTGCATACTCGGTCTGGGCTACCTTGCCTTTTTCGGTATACACAGTCAGTTCGGCGATACAAGAACCACTTATATTAAAGGCGCGGACGAGATCCGCTGGGGTATAGATATTCAGGGCGGTGTAAACGCCACCTTTGAGCCCTCTGTGGACTATGACGCTACCGACGATGAAATGGACGCGGCAAAAGCGGTCATAGAACAGCGTCTGGTGAGCCTGAATATTACCGACAGCGAGGTCTATGTGGACTACTCCAAGGACAGGGTAATGGTTTCTTTCCCGTGGCAGGCGGGAGAGGAAAGCTTTGACCCCGAATCCGCCGTGGCGGAGCTTGGCGAAACGGCTATCCTTACCTTCCGCAAGGGAACTGAGGAAACGGGTGAAGAGGTGCTGACCGGTACCGATGTAAAAAAAGCGGAGGCTCGTCAGTATCAGGATCCCGATACCAACCAGGTAACTTATGTAGTAAGTCTGGAACTGAACAGCGACGGCACACAAAAGTTTGCGTCAGCTACATCGGAACTTGCAAGCTCACACGGTCAGATATCTATCTGGATGGACGATACGCAGATCTCCGCTCCCGAGGTGCAGTCTGCAATTATGGACGGCAACGCCCAGATCTCAGGCAACTTTACCTATGAGTCGGCAAAGGCTCTTGCCGATAAGATAAACGCAGGTTCGCTGCCTTTCAAGCTTGAAACGACCAGCACGAATATCATCTCCGCAACTCTCGGAGAGGGCGCAAGAAACGCAATGCTCATTGCAGGAGTTATCGCGTTCTTTATGATCGTTATCTATATGATCATCGTATACAAACTGCCGGGATTCGTGGCAGGTATCGCCCTGCTCGGTCAGGTAATAGGCTCTATCGCCTGCATTTCGGGATTTTTCGGAAATCTCGACAGCTTTACCCTCACAATACCGGGTATCGCAGGTATCATACTTGCAGTCGGCATGGGCGTTGACGCGAACGTTATCACTGCCGAAAGAATAAAAGAAGAGCTGCGCAACGGCAAGACGCTCAACGGCTCTATAGAACAGGGCTATAAGCGTGCGTGGAGCGCGGTGTTTGACGGAAATATCACCGTTGTTTTCGTCGCGGTCATACTTATGGGCGCGTTCGGACCTACCGACAGCCTGTTCGGTACTATCCTCAAACCGATATTCTTTATGTTCGGCGCGGCTACTGCCGGTACTATCTACTCGCTCGGCTATACGCTGCTGGTAGGTATTATCCTCAACTTCGTGTTCGGCATATTCTGTTCAAGACTTATGCTCTCGTCACTCTCAAAATTCAAATGCTTTAAGAACAGGAAGTTCTACGGCGTTCCCGATGACGATGAAAAGCTTGCGGAATATAACGAAAAGAAGAAAAAGGTAATATCCGTAACAAAGCACAGCAAAAAATTCTACACGGCGTCCTGCACGCTTATCGCGGTGTTTGTTATACTTACCGCCGTTCTGGGACTTAAGATCGCTCTCGAATTCAAGGGCGGTACCATTATCACCTACACTTACGAGGGGGATATAGACACCAAGGCGGTCGAAACGCTTGTCAGCGACACTATCGGCGAAAGCTGCATAGTTACCAAGGGCGAGAATTTTTCCTCGGACGACACGACTATAAAGCTGTCATTCTCCTCAAAAGAGGGTATCAGCAACGAAAAGCAGGATAACCTCAAAGAGGCTATGCAGGAGACTTTCTCCGAAAACAATGTTGAGCTGCTCGAATCAAACGATGTCGCGGCGTCAAACGGTACGGAATTTTTCTTTAAATGTCTGGTCGCCTGCGCCTTTGCGGCAGTCGTGACGATCATCTATATCGGATTCAGATTCAAGAAGATAGGCGGACTTTCCGCAGGCTGCTTTGCGGTGCTTGCGCTTATCCACGATATGTGTATGGTATACGGTTCGTTCGTGATATTCCGCTTTGATATAGACGCAAACTTTATGGCTGTTCTGCTGACGATACTCGGCTACTCGATAAACGCGACGATCATCGTTTACGACCGTATCCGTGAGAACCGCAGACTTTACGGCAGTAAGCTTGAGCTTGACGAGCTTGTCAATATGTCTATCACACAGACAATGGGAAGATCGATACACACCACCGTTACGACTATCCTTGCTATGGCGACGGTATGCGTCGTGTGCAGTATCTGCGGCATTACGTCCATTATGAGCTTTGCCCTGCCGCTTATTGTCGGTATGGTCGCAGGTGTGTACTCCTCAAACTGCATAGCTCCGACGCTCTGGGTCATCTGGCAGAAGCACACCGCCAAAAAGCAGGATTCAAGAAAGCGAAGCGGCAAGGATACCAAGAAGAAAAAGCAGCAGCCCAAGCCTGCCCGTCCCAACAACGGTGCAGTGGTGTAAACGCTGTAGGTACTATCGGCAGGGGAGTGGTGAAAAGTGCCGTTTGTACAATTTAAAAACGTGTCTAAGCGTTATCAGATGGGCGAAGTCACCATAACCGCGTCCGATAATGTGAATTTTGAAATTGAAAAAGGCGAATTTGCCGTAATAGTCGGCGCAAGCGGCGCAGGAAAGACCACTATACTCAATATGCTCGGCGGAATGGACACCTGCGACGAGGGGCAGATAATAGTGGACGGCAGCGATATTGCAGGCTATAACCGCCGCAAGCTCACCGCATACCGCAGATATGACATAGGATTTGTTTTTCAGTTTTATAATCTTGTGAACAATCTGACCGCCAAGGAAAACGTGGAACTGGCGGCGCAGATCTGCCGTGACGCGGTATCTCCCGAGCAGGTGCTTGAAAGTGTTGGACTTGCCGACAGAATGGACAATTTTCCGTCGCAGCTTTCTGGCGGCGAGCAGCAGAGAGTTTCCATTGCCCGTGCGCTGGCAAAACAGCCTAAGCTGCTCCTCTGTGACGAGCCGACAGGTGCGCTCGATTACAATACCGGCAAGACTATACTGCGCCTTTTGCAGGATACCTGCCGCAAGAGCGGTATGACAGTGGTCGTGATAACTCATAATCTTGCGATCGCTCCGATGGCGGACAGAGTTATCAAGGTGAAAAACAGCCGCATTGACAGCGTGACCCTCAACAGCGAACCTGCCGATGTATCGACGATCGAGTGGTAATTTATATCTGTATATTTCCGATTTTTGGCGAATTTATCATTGCCCGAAAGTGCATTTGAGTTTTACAAACATTTACCTGATAGGGAAAATGCTTTCAAAAAAGCCGATCTATATTTTTAAAATTGATTTTTATATCCCGATCCTTTGCGGTCGGGATCTTTTTATGCATAAACGCCGCGCCGTCTGCAATGTAACACACCGCCGCAAGTCCGCATAGTATGTATCAGTACTCGTCAGAAGTACCGCAAAGACCGTTTGCGCGGTCTTTACAGATCAAAGGATACATCAGGGTATCTGGTGATACCTATATCCGGAAGGAGAGATATATGGATATATTAGACAACAGCGCCGCGAAAGGTCTGTTGGGACGGATACTTGACGCCGAGGACGCAGCTCCCTGTGAGGGTATGAACTGTCCTATGCCGCAGGGCGCTTTCCCTAAAGAAACGCCCGTAGGTATGGCGTATGTCCCGTTCCAGAAATGGGAAAAGCCTTACGACTGCGACGCAGGATTATCCAGAGGAACGATTTTTCCGAGTCTGGATAAGCCGTTCATAGGAGAGGAGGCAGTCAGGCATGGCTACTGAGAAACAGCGTCTTATGAGAAAAGTACAGGCGGAGCAGTTCGCAGTGGTAGAGGCAAATCTCTATCTTGACAGCCACCCGACCTGCCGCAACGGTCTTGAATATTTTGAAACACATAAAGCCGCATATGAGGCGGCGGTCAAAGAGTACGAGGAGAAGTACGGTCCGATAACGCTTGCCGGCGCAGACTGTTCAAAGCGCTGGGAGTGGACGTCGACGCCGTTCCCTTGGGAGAGAGGTGAAAGCTGATGTGGCAATATGAAAAGAAACTCGAATACCCCGTAAATATCAAGAACCCGAATCCTGCTCTGGCAAAGGTGATAATTAGTCAGCTTGGCGGTCCTGACGGCGAACTCGGTGCGGCTATGCGTTATCTCAATCAGAGATATTCCGCTCCCTGCCGTGAAGTGCAGGCTATATTGAACGATATAGGCACGGAGGAACTTGCTCATATGGAGATAGTTTCGGCTATACTCTATCAGCTCACCAGAAATCTTTCAATAAAGGAAATAAAGGAAAGCGGCTTTGATACCTATTTCGTTGACCACACTACGGGTATCTACCCGATCGCCGCATCGGGAGTGCCGTTCACCGCAAGCATTTTCCAGTCTACCGGAGACGCTATAGCCGATATGAACGAAGATCTTGCCGCCGAACAGAAAGCAAGAGTCACATATGACAATATCCTGCGGCTGGCTGACGATCCCGACGTGCGCGACCCTATCAAATTCCTCCGTCAGCGCGAGATCGTTCACTACCAGCGGTTCGGCGAAGGTCTGCGTATGATACAGGATATGCTCGATTCCAAAAACTTCTATGCGTTCAATCCTGAATTTGACAAAAAGTAGATCGCCTGCGCCTGCCGCATGACGATCGCAGGGAAATTACTCGAAACGGACAGTCAGCTCTGTCCGTTTTTGTTTTTGCTTTAAGGCGGACGATAAATATGTATTTTTTGTAAAATATATGTTACCATTCACTGCACACTCTTTTCTTGTATGAAAAAAGGTGGTATAATGAAGTGTGATGTCAGAATTTTGCCGCAGCCGCGTCAGGCACGCAGCTAACGAAAGGATCGTCTGTTATGAACCGTTTTGCCAAAAGCGGAACCGGAAAGATCGTGACAAAAATGCTCCCGGCAATGTTTCTTATGAGCGCTGCGGCGTTCGGAGTGTACACGCTCGCGTGCGGATTCGGTTTTGGTTCGCTTGCAGGCTTTCTGCTGGGATTTGTTTACGTTTCGTTTTGTATGTATTATCTTTCCGCAACGGTCGAACGTGCGGTGGATATGGAAAAAAAACGCGCTGAAAAGTCAATGCTTCGCTGCTATCTGTTACGGGCGGCAGGCTTGTTCCTGCTGTGTTTTGCAGGATATTCAACAGGGCTTTTCGATCCGATCACAGTGCTGCCTGCGCAGTTTTTTCCAAGGCTCACGCTTTCTGCGGACGCGCTGCTCGGAATAAATCACTTCGGAAAGGAGTAGTCTTATGGATTCGATAGGACAAGGACCGAAGGTCGTTTTTACAATACCTATATTCGGCGGGATAGAAGTCACCGAAACTATCGTTATCGGCTGGGGTATCATCGTCGCGGTGCTGCTGCTGAGTTTGTGGCTCACGTCCGATCTGAAAAAGATCCCCGAAAAGAAACGGCAGATAGTCGCCGAGATGTTTGTGGATTTCGTCAACAACACCGTTAAGAATACTATGGGTCCGGCTTTTATGAGCTTTGCGCCTTATATCGCTATGCTGCTTGTGTATGCCGTTCTGGGCGCTCTGGTAAGCCTTATCGGTCTCAGACCTATGACAGCCGATTTCAATACCACTCTTACATGGGCGCTGATGACCTTTGTACTTATCACCTACTTCAAGATAAAGACCAACGGCTTCGGCGGTTATCTGAAGAGCTTTGCCGCGCCGATACCCGTTATGCTGCCGCTCAATCTTCTGAGCGAGGTGGCAACGCCGCTTTCTATGGCGTTTCGTATGTTCGGCAACGTTTCGGGCGGTATGGTCATCACAACTCTGCTGTACGGCGCGCTGGGGTCGCTGTCAAGACTTCTGCACGTTTCGTTCTCGCTGGGCGTATTTGATATAAACCTTGCGCAGATGTTCATTCCGGCGATGCTGTCGATCTATTTCGACCTGTTCTCCGGCTGCATACAGGCGTATATTTTCGCAACGCTGACTATGGTCTATGTTTCAAGCGCGGCGGAAGAAAGTTAGCGGTATTCTGATATATACCTACATAAGATCAATCGAAAGTTATTAATAAAATGGAGGATATTATTATGGAAAAGGCAATTGTTTTAGGATGTTCGGCAATCGGCGCCGGTCTTGCTATGATAGCCGGTATAGGACCCGGTATCGGTGAGGGCTACGCAGTCGGAAAGACGATAGAATCTATCGCAAGACAGCCCGAGGCAAAGGGCGACTGTACCAGAACTATGTTTATAGGCGTTGCTATGGCTGAGTCCACCGGTATTTACGCATTCGTTGTGGCTCTTATACTTATGTTTGCTAATCCGTTCCTCAAAAAGCTTTGATAAGTCGCAGGGGAATTTGCGTCGGCTCGCCCTGAGCCGATGAGGAGGGAAAGATAATGGTATTGGCAAAA
The DNA here is from genome assembly GCA_947629455.1 of uncultured Ruminococcus sp. GTDB lineage: Bacteria > Bacillota > Clostridia > Oscillospirales > Ruminococcaceae > FB2012. The sequence continues at coordinate 76,395 of CANRDT010000003.1, read as the reverse complement.
GTTACGGATTTTCTCACCATTTCACCGTCTACTATACTGCTTACTCTGTGCAATGCGCTTATTTTGTTTCTGGTCTTGAAACTCATACTCTTCAAGAGAGTCAACAAGGTAATGGAGGATCGCAGAAACGACATAGCCGAGAGTTACAGAAAAGCGGACGAGGCGCAGCAGAATGCCGACAGAATGCAAGCCGAGTACAATGAGAAGATCGGCGCGGCAAAGGAAGAATCCGCAGAACTTGTAAGAGCCGCGTCTAAGAAGGCGCAGCTGCGTTCGGACGAGATCATAGCCGATGCGAAAGCTGAGGCTAAGGGCATTATCGACAATGCTTACTCGGAGATCGAGCGCGAAAAGAAGATCGCGGTAAACAGCATAAAAGACGAGATCACCGAGATCGCGCTGTCGGCGGCGTCTGCGGTTGCGGCTAAGGAGATCACCGCGGAGGATAACGAAAAGCTTATCGAAAGCTTTATCGACGGCGTAGGTGAAATGTAATGGCTGAGGTACTTGAAAATATTTACGCTCAGGCTATGTATGAACTGTGCGAGGAACAGGACTGCTGCGCAGGGGCGTTTGAAGAACTTACGGCGCTGGAAAAGGTGTTTGACGACAACGAGGATCTGGTCAGGACGCTGAGATCGCCGCTTATCGCTTTTGAAGATAAACAGAATATACTGATAAATATTTTCAGCGGCAGGGTGAGCGATACGGTGCTTGATTTCCTCTGCCTTGTCACCCAAAAGGGCAGGGCAGGCTGTATCGGTGCGATATGCAGGGAATTTAAGAAGATATACTACGCGAAGAACAATATCCTTGAAGTAAAGGTGACGACTTCTCAGCCGCTCAGTGAACGTCTGGAGGAAAAGCTTGTCGCAAAGCTTGAAAATATCCTCGGAAAGAAGATCGAGCTTAAAAAAGAGGTCGATCCTTCCATAATCGGCGGAATAATCGTGAAGTACGATAATACCGAACTGGATTCAAGCGTCAGGGGCAGACTGGACAGACTGCGCGGGCAGATAGATTCCGTCATCGCCTAAATTAGTATGAAAGGCAGAGATCTTGGCTATGAAATTGCGTCCTGATGAAATAACAGGAATTATAAAACAGCAGATAAAGGACTACCACTCGAAGATCGCGCTTTCCGACACCGGAACGGTCGTTACCGTCGGCGACGGCATTGCAAGGGTACACGGTCTTGAAAACTGTATGTCCGGCGAGCTTATAGAGTTTGAGAACAAGACGATGGGTATGGCTCTCAATCTTGAGCAGGATTTTGTCGGAGCGGTGCTGCTCGGTACTGACGACGGCATACGCGAGGGCGGTCAGGTAAGGCGGACGGGAAGTATTGTGTCCGTTCCCGTGGGAGAGGCTCTGCTCGGCAGAGTAGTGAACGCCCTGGGACAGCCTATCGACGGCAGGGGAGCGATACTCACCGATGAAAAAAGACCTATAGAAAGTCCGGCGTACGGAATAATCACCAGACAGTCGGTAAACCGTCCTTTGCAGACGGGTATCAAGGCGATAGATTCTATGATACCTATCGGCAGAGGTCAGCGTGAGCTGATAATCGGCGACAGACAGACGGGCAAGACTTCCATTGCGCTCGACACTATCATAAATCAGAAAGGCAAGAGCGTTATCTGTATCTATGTGGCTATCGGTCAGAAGAGATCGACTGTCGCGAACGTTGTGGATACGCTGACTAAAGCCGGAGCTATGGAGTATTCCATAGTCGTTTCGGCTACCGCGTCGGAAATGGCGCCGCTGCAGTATATCGCGCCTTATTCGGGCGTTGCGATGGCTGAGTACTTTATGTTACAGGGCAAGGACGTTCTGTGCGTCTATGACGATCTTTCAAAGCACGCCGTGGCATACAGGACAATGTCGCTGCTGCTCAAAAGACCTACCGGACGCGAGGCTTATCCCGGAGATGTATTCTATCTTCATTCAAGACTTCTCGAACGCGCCTGCAACCTCAACAAGGACTACGGCGGAGGCTCTATCACGGCGCTGCCGATAATCGAAACTCAGGCAGGCGATGTTTCGGCATATATCCCGACGAACGTAATATCTATCACGGACGGACAGATATTCCTTGAATCGGAGCTGTTCTTCTCGGGCGTAAGACCTGCGGTAAACCCGGGTATCTCGGTATCGCGTGTCGGCGGCTCGGCTCAGATAAAGGCGATGAAAAAGGTCTCAGGTCCGCTGAAACTCCTCTATTCGCAGTACCGTGAATTGCAGGCGTTCTCGCAGTTCGGCTCGGATCTCGATAAGGACACCAAGGAACGTCTGGCTCAGGGCGAGAGAATAGTTGAAGTCCTCAAACAGAACAGGAACTCTCCGCTTACTGTGGAACATCAGGTAGTCATCATCTACGCGGTGGTAAACAATTACCTGAAAAATATCCCCGTGGGCGATATAAGGGAATACGAAAGCGAGCTGTTTGAATATATCGACTCGGCTCACCCCGACGTTACGGCAAATATCAGGGATACCGGCGCACTTTCCGAGGAAACGGAAAACGAACTGAAAGACGCTCTCGGTGAATTTGAGAACAAATATCTGAGCGCTAAGTGATCTCTTAAAATTTTTAAGAAGGAGGATACCCCGACTCCAGGGTGCGATAATTATGGCGACTGCTAATATGAAAGACGTAAAACGCCGTATCAAGAGCGTTGAAAGCACTATGCAGATAACCAAGGCTATGGAACTGGTGGCGTCTTCAAAGCTCAGGCGGGCAAAGGAACGCGCGTTGGCTGTTCAGCCGTTTTTTGCCGCTCTTTACGATACGATGAGCGACATATCCGCCGACCCCGCGTTCAGCTCGGTATATACAAAGAAAAAATTCGTGCGCTCAACGCTCGTAGTAGTTGTCGCAGGCGACAGGGGACTTGCCGGCGGATTCAATTCCAACGTGCTTAAAGCCGCCGCCGCAAGGATAGACGAGCTGAAAGCCGGAGGCGAAAAGGTAAGCCTTGTCACGATCGGCAAAAAGGCGGTGGAGTATTTTGACAAGCGCGGCTATGACGTGACTGACCGCTATTCGCAGATCGCCGAGCGGCTGGACGTTTACGACGCTATGGATATTGCCGAAAAGATAATCCACGGATTCAGATGCCGCGATTACGATCAGGTGGAGCTGGTGTATACTACTTTTGTTTCCGCGCTGACGCAGCAGCCGGTGACGGTCTCCGTGCTGCCCGTGGAAAATCTTGAAAACGGCGCAAAGGGCGGTTCACTTACCGAATACGATCCTTCTCCCGAGGAGGTATTCGACGGACTTGTTCCGCAGTATCTGAGCGGTATACTCTATGCCGCTATCGTGGATTCTTACGCGTCCGAACAGGCGGCAAGGCGCACGGCAATGGAATCCGCAAGCGATAACGCCGAGGAGATGATCGGTCAGCTGTCGCTGCTCTATAACAGGGCAAGACAGGCTCAGATCACTCAGGAGCTTACCGAGATAAGCTCGGGTTCTCTAAGGGACGAATAATTTTATACCGTACATATTTTCGGTATATCAACACATAAAGGGTGATGAAAATGGCAGGAGAAAACAAGGGCAAGGTCGTGCAGATAGTCGGCGCGGTAGTGGATATCCGCTTTGAGAAAGATCATCTGCCCGATCTGCTTAACGCGATAGAAATAGATAACCGCGGCGAAAAGCTTGTGGTGGAAGTCGCTCAGCATATCGGCGACGACGTTGTAAGATGTATCGCGATGAGCTCTACCGACGGTCTGGTGCGCGGTGCTGAGGCTGTGGATACCGGCAAGGCTATTTCCGTGCCGGTGGGAAAGGAAACTCTTTCCAGAATATTCAATCTTCTCGGTGAACCGGTGGACAATAAACCGGCTCCGCAGACCAAAGAACGTTGGGAGATACACCGTCAGCCGCCCTCTTACGAGGAGCAGAAAGCGTCAAATGAGGTGCTTGAAACGGGTATCAAGGTCGTCGATCTTATTGCGCCTTACCTGAAAGGCGGAAAGATCGGACTTTTCGGTGGCGCAGGCGTCGGCAAGACGGTTCTTATTATGGAGCTTATCAACAACATCGCCAAGCAGCACGGCGGTATTTCGGTATTTACGGGCGTCGGCGAGCGTACCCGTGAGGGAAACGATCTTTATAATGAGATGATCGAGTCTGGAGTTATCGACAAGACGGTGTTGGTGTACGGTCAGATGAACGAGCCGCCCGGAGCAAGAATGAGAGTGGGACTTTCGGGACTGACTATGGCGGAGTATTTCCGCGATGTGGAGGGTCAGGACGTTCTGCTGTTTATAGATAACATTTTCAGATTCACGCAGGCAGGCTCGGAGGTCTCGGCGCTGCTCGGAAGAATGCCCTCCGCCGTTGGCTATCAGCCGACTCTTGCGACCGAAATGGGCGCGCTTCAGGAGAGGATCACTTCCACCAAGAAAGGTTCGATAACATCTGTTCAGGCGGTATATGTTCCTGCGGACGATCTTACCGATCCGGCTCCTGCCACGACCTTTGCACATCTGGACGCGACTACCGTTCTTTCGAGAAATATCGCATCGCTGGGTATCTATCCTGCGGTCGATCCGCTCGAGTCCAATTCGAGGATACTTTCCCCCGAGATAGTGGGCAGCGAGCATTATCAGGTGGCGCGTGATGTTCAGTCAATACTCCAGAGGTATAAGGAATTGCAGGATATTATCGCGATAATGGGTATGGATGAACTTTCCGACGAAGACAAGCTGACGGTAAACAGGGCAAGAAAGATACAGCGTTTTCTTTCGCAGCCGTTTTCGGTGGCGGAGCAGTTCACGGGTATGCAGGGCAAGTATGTCCCGATCAAGGAAACTATCCGCGGATTCAAGGAGATAATTGAGGGCAGGCACGACGATCTGCCCGAGTCGGCATTCCTCTTTGTGGGAACGATAGACGAGGCGGTCGAAAAGGCGAAAGCCGCGAACTAAGCAGTTTGGAGTGTTTTTTGTATGCAGACATTCAGGCTAAGGATAATAACTCCCGAGAAAGTTTTTTTTGAGGGAGATGCCGTGCAGATAATCGCGAGGACGTCTGCCGGAAATGTGGGTATACTTGCCGGACATTCTCCGTATGTGGCGAATGTTCTGCCGTCGCCGCTGAAAATAAAAACTGCCGACGGCGAAGAGAGCAGGACGGCGGCAATATCTTCCGGTATAATCAAGGCGGACAAGGACGGCGTGAGCGTAGTTGCCGAGGCTGTCGAATGGGCGGAGGATATTGACGTACTCAGAGCGCAGCGTGCAAGAGATGCCGCCAACAAGATCCTTGAGGAGAATAGGAGCCAGAAGGAATTTGAACGGGCGGAGCAGCGTCTTAAAAAGGCTCTTAACCGTCTTACCGTGGCAGGTAGATGACCTTGTATAATGTCGCAGCCAAAGTCGGTATCACTATCGGCTTTGGCTTTGTTTAAAACGGTATGATGTTTTGCAGAATGTGCGGCAGGTGCGAATAAGGCAAAAAATTAATGCTCACTACTATCGGCTGTAATGAACATTAATCTTCTATAGAATTATGAAAGGGATATGATATTGACGATTGATAAAACTTAAAGTACAGAACCATTGGCGACTTGGGGAATCGCAGTAAGGTGAAGAAGAACTGAACTTTAAGTTTTATCACCCGTCAATGTCTGAGAGGGTCTTGTTCTTCCTGACATCTATATAATATCAGTCCTGTGTGAACCGAATATGAATTACAGGGCATTTTTTTGGATTATTGGAGAGAATTTTGGTTAATGTTTTGTAAATATATAATGTACATTTGATTAATTCTGACTTTTATGAGAAAGGAGCGATAAGGAATGTTTCAGGTACTTGTAGTAGAGGACGACTCCAGCCTGAGAAAACTTATGTCTGCCGCGCTGAAACAGAACGGGTATGTTCCGTTTACCGCTGAGGACGGTGAAAAGGCGCTGGAGGTAATGGAGAAAACGAATATAGATCTGATAATATCAGATATAATGATGCCGAATATGGACGGTTATGAGCTTACCAGACAGCTGCGCAGGGCGAATTACGATCTGCCGATACTTATGGTGACGGCAAAGGAAAGCTTTGAGGACAAGCAGCAGGGATTTATGGCAGGAACTGACGATTATATGGTAAAGCCGATAGATATAAACGAGATGATACTGCGTGTCGGCGCGCTGCTGAGGCGTTCAAAAATGGCGAGCGAACATTCTCTTGTAGTGGGCAGCTGCGTTCTTGATTACGACGCGGTATCGGTATCCTTTAACGGCGCGCCCGGCGAAACGATACCGCAGAAGGAATTTATGCTGCTGTTCAAGCTGCTGTCATATCCGAATAAGATATTTACCCGACGGCAGCTGCTTGACGAGCTTTGGGGAATGGAATCCGAGGTTGACGAGCGCACGGTGGACGTTCATATAAAAAGATTGAGGGAACGTTACAGCGGCAACGGAGATTTTGAGATCGTGACCGTGAGAGGTCTCGGATATAAGGCGGTAAAGCTCGGCTGATGGGATTTTCACGAGTTTGTAGATCTATCAGATCATTTTTTGTTTAGGATAGTTAAATTTGATCGGATAGAGCAGCTTTTGTTATTTTCCCCCACTTGGGGGGGGAAAATAACAATGAACTTTTGGAAAACAGGCATTATAGTACTGAAAATATCGATTTAAATTTTTAAAAGCTATTTACGTCATCTTTTAAAAAGTGGAGGTGAGTCTGCCGTATCGGCGGAGGGGATATGAAAACAAGTCTGCAATTCAAGCTTGCGCTTATGTTTTTTGCGGTTATGCTGGTATCGGCGGCAATATCCGTAACAACGCTTGTGCTGATATTCAATTCGGTCATGAAAGAGAACGCCTCGCAGCAGCTGCGTTCGGTGACGGACTCCATTCAGGAACTGGAGCTTATGAAAGAAACGGGCAAGCTGAGTTACACCACCGACGAAATGGTGTCTATCTGCACCAACAGCGCGTATACGGTCGAAAAACTCAATGAAAAGGACCGCGATGTAATGCTGCGCAAGCCCGAGCTTGACGACAACCGCACCGTTGTGGAAACGAACGGATTTTTCCCGACGGCGGTCGCGTATACAAAGGTCGGTGATGAATATCTGCGATTGAGTACTTCTACCAAGGAAAATTTTTACTGGATAGCATATTTTGTAGTGATAATCGCGTTTATCGTATGTATCCTGCTGGGTACGGTCATAACCGCGCTGATAAGCCGTACTATCCTCAAACCGATAAGAGAGCTTAACCGCGCGACGACGGAAGTTGCAAAGGGTAATTTCAACGTCAGGGTAAAGGTCTCGGGCGATGTGGAATACGGCAATCTGACGCGTAATTTCAACAAGATGGCGGAGGAACTTTCGGGTATAGAAACGCTCAGAGGGGATTTTATCAGTAACGTTTCGCACGAATTCAAAACGCCGCTCGCGTCGATACAAGGATTTGCAAAGCTTTTGCAGGACGAGAATCTCTCCGTGGAGGACAGGCAGGAGTATACGCAGATAATTATAGACGAGACCTCCAGACTGTCAAAGCTGGCGGTAAACATTCTTAATCTGTCAAAGCTTGAAAATCAGACGACTATCGCCAATAAAAAGCGGTTCTCGCTTGATGAGCAGATAAGGAAGATAGTGCTTATGCTCGAGCCGGAGTGGTCGAAAAAGAACATCGAGCCGGATATTGCGCTGGACGACATATACTATTACGGCAACGAGGAGCTTATGGGGCAGATCTGGCAGAATATCATAAACAACGCCATAAAATTCACCCCCGAGAACGGCAAGATAAAGATACAGCTCTATCAGACGGAGAGCAACATCACCTGCCGCATTTCCGATAACGGTATAGGCATTTCCCACGAGGCTAAGGATAAGATATTTGAAAAGTTCTATCAGGTGGATCATTCCCGAAAAACCGAAGGCAACGGTCTGGGACTTGCACTGGTGAAGAGGATAGTCGATCTGTGCGAGGGTAAGATACATGTGGAGGATCTCTATGAGGGCGGAGTATGCTTTGTCGTTGAGCTGCCCTTTGTCCTTGCGGATATGAAGTGAATTTCCGCGCTCCTTGTCTGACCTCTTACCTCTTAAAAGCGCAGCGTTCTAACTTCCGGAAATCAAAATTTGATTTCCGTGAAGACGAGCCGCTGTAACATTTTCCGCGGACGCTGCATATCATAACCAGAAAAGGGGGTAGTGGTATGATTGGCGCGGTCATAGCTGTGGGACTGTTGGCGGCTGCGGCAGTTTTTGCCGCTGTGAAAAGATACAGAATGACAGATCGGATAGGTCGTGAAACAGGCTGTATCGTGATACCCTGCTCACGGGCGGCGGACAGACTCGAAGAACTCGTTCGGGCGTATTATTGGGAAGAAATATTTGAAAACGAAAAGCTTGCGCGGAAGATAATTATCGTGGTCGACCGCGAGGAATACTCAAAGACGGCACAAAGACTTGCAGGCGAACTGCCGTTTGTAAGCTTTGCACGTCCGGAAGAGCTTGCGCAGATCATAACGGAGAATAACGATCATAAAAATATTTAAGGAAAAGTATAATGGATAAGGTAACAAAAATCAGCGGAGAAGTTGACAGCGTGGTCTTTCGCGGCGAAGACTCGGGATTTATGGTAATAATGCTCAAGACAAACGGCGAGCTTGTCACCGTAGTGGGGGAGCTCGGCAACGTGGAGGAGGGCGAGGAGCTTACCTGCACGGGGCAGTTTGTCAGGCACCAGAAATTCGGCGAGCAGTTTCGCTGCGATATGTGTGAACGCGCTCTCCCGACTTCTCCCTCCGCGATCAAGAGATACCTTGCAGGCGGCGTGGTCAAAGGCGTGGGCGCGGTCCTTGCAAAAAGAATAGTAGACGCTTTCGGCGAAGAAACTCTCGATGTTATCGAAAACGCCCCCGAACGCCTGTGTGAGGTGGAGGGGATAACGCGCAGAAAAGCCGACAAGATCTCCGAGGAATTTAAAAAGACTTTTGCGGTCAGGTCGCTGATGATATACCTTTCCACTTTCAAGATACCTGCATCGGTGGGTATAAAGTGCTGGAAACGCTGGGGAGAATCCGCCGAACAGCTTATAAGGTCTAACCCCTATTTGCTATGTGTGAACGGCATTTATCTGCCCTTTGTCAGAGCAGACGAAATGGCTAAAAACCTCGACATTTCAGACGACAGCGAAGAACGTATCAAAGCGGGTATCAACTGGGTACTGCGCGAAAATGCCTTGGCAGGGCATACCTGTCTGCCGCTCGACCGCTTTACGGATATAGCCTGCCGTTTTCTTAAAACGGACAAAGAACGGCTTTTGGATATTCTTTATCAGCAAATTGATGAAGAGTACATTTTTTTGTACAAAAAGAAACAACGTCCCTTTGTAATGCTAAGAGAGTATTATAAGGCGGAGGAGTACATAGCAAGACGTTTGTCGGTGATGAGAGAGGTATCTTTCGACAATCGCATTGATTTTTCCAAGGTGATAGATATTGCCGAGGAGCAAAACGGTATCAGATATGAAGAGCTGCAGCGGAAGGCGATAAATCTTGCGCTTTCTCAGGGTTTTCTCGTTCTGACGGGCGGACCGGGAACGGGAAAGACTACCACGCTTAACGCTATTATTTCTCTTTATCAGCAGCAGGGGCTCAACGTTATGATAGCCGCACCTACGGGGCGCGCCGCAAAAAGACTTACCGACATTACGGGATTTGAGGCAAAGACTATACATCGTCTTTTGGAGGTCAACGGCTCGGACGACGATCTGCTGCATTTTATGCATGACGAAAATAATCTTCTCGACTGCGAAGTTATGATACTTGACGAAATGTCAATGGTGGACAGTTGTCTTTTCGAGGCGCTGTTAAGGGCGGTCAGTGTTACCTGCAAGCTTGTGCTTGTGGGAGATTCCGACCAGCTGCCCTCTGTCGGCGCGGGCAACGTGCTGAAGGATATAATCGACAGCGGCGTTATGCCCGTTATCACCCTCAAAGAGATCTTCAGGCAGGCGCAGGAGAGCGAGATCGTAACGAACGCTCATAAGATCGTCAGGGGAGAACATATTGATCTGACAAGCCGCGGAAAGGACTTTTTCTTTATGCAGCGGCTTGAATATCCTCAGCTGCAATCGCTTGTGGTCGATCTTTGCAAGACGAGATTACCGCAGGCATACGGTTATTCGCCTATGGAAGATATACAGGTGCTTTCGCCGACGCGGAAAGGTCCGAGCGGCACGGTCGAGCTCAACCGCATACTTCAGGAGCAGCTAAATCCTCCCGACAAGAACAAGTCGGAAATAAAGACGCCGCTTTTTACCTATCGGACGGGCGACAAGGTAATGCAGACGCGCAACGATTACGACATAGTCTGGAAGAGAAAGTTAAGCGACGAGAAAACGGAAATAGGTTCGGGAATTTTTAACGGCGACATCGGGATAATCATTTCCGCGAACAAAATACTCAGATCGGCGACTATAGATTTCGAGGGCAGGATAGCGATATACAATGCGGATATGTTCGATAATCTGGAACTTGCGTATGCCGTTACGGTGCATAAGAGTCAGGGAAGTGAATTTGACGCGGTAATTCTCACGGTTTTCGGAGGATTTGACAAGCTTTATTATCGCAATTTGCTTTACACTGCGGTCACAAGGGCGAAAAAGCTTATGATAATAATCGGTTCAAAAAAGCGTCTTGAATTTATGATAGACAATAACCGCCGCAATCTTCGGTATACCTGTCTGAAAAATATGCTGGAGGAGATGAACGGGCTTGAAGAGCAGCAGGTTTTTGAATAAGAATTACTGGATAGATATTATCATTCCGAATTGCTGTCCCTGCTGCGGCAAGCTGCTCCGTTGGGATCAGATGTTCTGTGAAAAATGTCGGGAGGGTCTTGATTCCCTTGCAAAAAGGCGCGGCAAAGAGTATCCGCCTCCTGCGAATACGGACGGCTGCATATGGCTCTACAGGTATGACGAGCCTGCCAAAGGCGGTATTATGACACTTAAAAACGGCGTCGGAAAGAAATTTGCGATATATTCGGCGCAAAGCATAGCGGACAAGCTCGGTGAGCTTGACTTTTCACCCGATCTGATAACCGCCGTGCCGATGTTGAAGATAAAGGCGTGGGCAAGGGGTTGGAATCAGGCGGAGCTTATCGCGCGCAAACTCGGCAAGGCGGCGGGGATAAAGTGCGACTTTTCCATACTTAAACAGCATTTTTCCAGGCAGCACCAGCACTCGCTCAATGCAAAGGAACGCGCCGAATTTGTGGGAGATCTTTATTCGTTAAGGCGAAAGCACACGGACGTCAAAGGGAAGAATATTCTCATCTGCGATGACGTTATCACTACCGGTTCGACTATCTCAAAATGTGCAGAACTGCTCAGATCTATCGGCGCAGATCACGTTGCCGCAGTATCTATCTGCCGCACGGAAATCAAGTGAGATGAGATACTCCTTCTTGGGGGTACATCTTTCCTTCTCGGGGGAAACCCTTTTGAAAAAGGGTTATCCCCCGAACCCCTTCCTAAAACTTTAAATGATTTTTTCGCGAGAGGTACATTTCTTTCAGAAGTTTTCAAAAAGGCAAATTTGTCATTCTGTCAGATTTACTGCACCTCTCGCAAAAAAATATTAAGGCTTTAAAAAGAAGTTATGGGAATCATCTTTTTTCAAGAAAGACTCCGCCGAAGAAGAAAGGTATATCCCAAAAAAGATGATCTATTAAGAATATTTTCCGCTTTTTGGGGAAGAAATAGGAACAGCGAATATTTCCCGAAAGGTGGCAAAAGAATTATGGGAGCAAGTGAGAGCAAAGCTACGGCGCGAGAATTTAACGAGATCAAGAATCTGACGCAGGTACAGAACGATCTTATATTCAGGTTCGGGTATTTTTCAAAGCAGGCGCAGGATCCGCAGTTGAGGGAGGCTTTTCAGAAAATGTGCGCGTCGGCGCGAAATCACAAGCAAAAGCTGTTAAAGTCGCTGCAAAGCGACGGCGAAAGCTGAGCGCGGCATTTACGGATAAGAGGGCGAAGAAATGAACGAGAACATCAGAATGATACGAGATGCAAGAGAACTGCTTAAAAATGCGGCAGGGGAGCATTGTAAAGCGTATTCGGAGTTGGCAGGCGGAAAATGCGCAGACGCTGTTCTGTCAGTGCTGGACGGCGAGCTGCGAATGACAGATCAGCTGAGCAAGCTTGAAAATCTTTATGCGCCGTCAGGCACACAGCGTCCGGCGAACGAATACGAAGTAAACAAGTTCATTATGAACGAGCAGGGGTAGAAAACGCATAACAAAAAACACCGTGTCATATGGCGCGGTGTTATTTTGTCGGGCAGTATACACGGAAATCAATTTTTGGACTTTCTGAAAGCTGTTTTCTCTCCATTTTCGGATAATAGTCGGCTTTTGGTGTATATTCTCCGCTAACAGCGGAGAATATACCATTAAATTATTTTTCCTCCGCCTGCGGCGGAGGAAAAATAACCAAAAAAGCTGCCAATTACCTAAGATAAAAAACGCTTACACAAAATTTCAAAACTGAACTCCTTGGGCATTATGATTCGCCGTCGGGGTCGGAGGAAATATGTACGTCAAGCTGGTCGTAGGGAATACTTATTCCGTTTTTGTCAAATGCGTCCTTGACCTTTTCAAGCAGGGAATAGTTGAGCTCCCAGTATTTGTCCGACTTCACCCATACTTTGGCAAGCAGCTTTATGGCACTTGCGCTGTGTTCGCACATTACTACGGAGGGCGGATCGGGCGAATCAAGGGCGAGAGGTTCGTTTTCAAGCACCTGATAAACAAGCTGTTGGGCAAGGCGGTGATCCGCCTTGTAATCTATTGAAAAGCGCATATCCAGCCGCCGCAGATCCTCTTGTGTGTAATTGATTATCGTGGACGCGGAGACCGTTCCGTTTGGGATAAGGACAGCCTTGTTGTCAATGGTGAGCAGTCTGGTATAAAGCACGGTTATACCCGTCACCGTACCCGTAACGCCGTTTATTTCGACAAAATCTCCGGCGTGGAACGGCTGCGAGAACATTATGATAAATCCGCCCGCAACGTTTGAAAGGCTGCTTTGCAGTGCAAGACCTATTGCAAGTCCTGCTGCGCTCAGCGTTGCTATGATAGATGTCATAGGCACGCTCAGCATAGAAAGCACGATTATCACGAGCAGCACATACATAAGCGAACGCACGAGCGAAACGAGAAAGTCGTGCGCCGTTGGGTCTACCTTACTGCGTTTAAGAGCCTTAGCCAGTCCCTTTGTGAGCAGCTTTATCACCGTCGCGCCGATCATGAAAACGATCACCGCAGAGATGAGTACAGGCATGAACTGTTCAAGCTTTTCAAGAAGTTTATCCGTCACCGCAAGCGCCTCCGAAAACAAAAATTTATGGCAGGTGTATCTGAATATAATTGTAGCACACTCTCTGAAAATTGCAATGCTTTATTTGTAAATTTCCTGACATAAAGCTATTTTTTCCGCGGATATGAAAAAAACGTCAAAAACATTTGAAAATATTGTTACCGGTCTTGTATTCCGCACGGGAATAGTGTATAATTAATATGATTGGGAAGAGTATTTCTGCTCTTGTCGGCGATCTGCAGCGGACGTTTCCGACTGTCTTTAAAGATCGCAAATTATTCTTAATATAAAGGGGTAGCGGTATGGATCGGTGTTTTAATGATGTTGCGCAGCTGCTGTTAAAGGGTACGGATCGTCATCTCGATGCGGGAACGGTCTCTTCGGTGGTCATTACCGGACTGGTAGTTGTTTTTATAGGACTTATTCTGCTTATACTGTTTGTTACGTTATACGGTCTTATCTTTAAAAATATAAACGACAAGAAGGCGGCTAAGATCAAGGCGGAGGCTGAGGCGGCAGCGGAGAATACCCGCAAAGAGGCTGAAAACAGCGCCCGGTCAGCGCCTGCCGCGCCAATGGAGATTGAGGACGGCATAAGCGATGAGATAGTCGCCGTGATAGCTGCCGCAGTAGCTGCAATGAGTGCTCAAAGCGGCAAAAAGCTTGTTCTGCGCAGCGTAAAGAACGCAAAGCCCTCGCGCAGTGTGTGGGCGAGCGCAGGTATTGCCGAAAATACGCGTCAGTTCTGACAATGGGCAATTGAACACAGCATTTTATTTTGAAAGGACAGTGGATCTTTAATGGGCATTATTACAAGCTTTTTAGAAACATTGGCAGACCTTGCCCGTCAGTCCGGCATAGCGGGTTTCCTTGTGGACGGCGGCTGGAAAAATATAATAATGATACTTATTTCCTTTGTTTTTATGTATCTGGCTATCGCCAAGGGATTTGAGCCGCTGCTGCTTTTGCCGATCTCTTTCGGTATGCTGCTCACCAATCTTCCGTATGCGGAGATGTATCACCCCGAGTTCTGGGACTACGGTACTATCACCGAGAGCAGCGGCGCGGTAAACGATCATTACATTGATTACGGGCGTATACTACAGCACGGCGGATTGCTCGATATACTGTATATGGGCGTCAAGTTGCAGATATATCCTCCGCTTATCTTCCTCGGCATTGGCGCAATGACCGACTTTGGTCCGCTGATAGCCAATCCGAAGAGCTTTCTGCTCGGTGCGGCGGCGCAGGGCGGTATATTCTTTACATTCATTGGCGCGGCTGTACTCGGTATGAGCGCGGCGGAATGTGGTTCTATTGCGATAATCGGCGGCGCTGACGGTCCTACCGCGATATATGTTTCGTCAAGACTGCTTTCCAAGACGGATAACATCGGCGTCGGTACTATCGCGCTTGCGGCGTATACTTATATGGCGCTCGTCCCTATAATCCAGCCTCCGATAATGCGCGCACTCACCACCAAAAAGGAACGTTCGGTGGTTATGGGACAGCTCAGGCAGGTATCTAAAGTCGAAAAGCTCATTTTCCCGATACTTGTTACGATAATCATTTCGCTGATGATACCCTCTGCCGCTCCGCTGGTCGGTATGCTTATGTTCGGCAATCTGCTCAAAGAGAGCGGCTGCTGCGACCGTATAGCTAAGACGGCTCAGAACGAGCTTATGAATATCATCACGATCTTCCTTGGAGTTTCCGTCGGCGCGACCACGAGAGCCGACAAGATACTTACCATTCAGTTCGGAGAGGTCATACTGCTCGGCGTTATTGCGTTTTCGATCGGTACTGCCTGCGGCGTTCTGCTCGGCAAAGTTATGTATCTTGTTTCGGGCGGAAAGATCAATCCCCTGATCGGTTCTGCCGGCGTTTCCGCAGTGCCGATGGCGGCGCGTGTTTCGCAGAAGGTCGGACAGGAGGAAGTGCCTACCAACTATCTGCTTATGCACGCTATGGGACCGAACGTTGCAGGCGTTATCGGTTCGGCGGTCGCCGCAGGCGTACTGCTTAGTATCATCAAGGTATAATAAACCTCACATCGACGATCCCCACTGAAATCAATTTTGAACTTTCTGAAAACTGTTATTTTCCCGCTTGTTGGGAATAAAAGCACAATGTCAAAATTCTTAACCGCACGATTTCCAAGGTTAGAACGCTCCGCACGGTGTGGAGGGCGCATTGCCCAGTCCGGGAGGACTCCGCCGTTGGCGGAGAATATACCATTGAATTATTGCCTGCGGCGAAGAAAAATAACAAAAAATCTGTCTGATTCAGTGAAATATACTATCATTAAATAATGTTTGCTTTGAATTTTTAAATTTGATTTTTAATAGAAAAACGTCCGTTTCACGATAAAAACGGACGTCTATTTTTATTAAAGATCCTCCGCCTTGCTGTAAGACGGGGGAATATCTGTGTAATGATAGTTACTTGCTTTCAAGCATTTTTTCCGCGCTGGCGATCTTTACGGCACATACGAATATCTTCATCGCGCTTACAAGCTCGTCAACAGGCGGCAGAGTGGGCGCGATCCTTATGTTGCTGTCGTGCGGATCTTTGCCGTAGGGATAAGTCGCGCCTGCGTCCGTAAGCGTAACGCCTGCGTCCCTGCACAGACTGACGACCTTTTTGGCGCAGCCGTCAATGGTGTTAAAGCTTATGAAATATCCGCCGTTCGGTCTTTTGTATTCGCCTATACCGAGCGGTTTGATCTCACTGTCAAGAGCGTCAAGCACCGCGTCGAATTTGGGAGCGATTATCGCCCTGTGCTTTTCCATTTGCGACATAAGTCCGTAATAGTTACCGAAAAATTTAGCGTGTCTTAACTGATTGATCTTGTCATATCCGATAGTCTGCACCGTCATCAGCGACTTGATGTACTCGACGTTCTTTACCGACGCCGCCATAACCGCTACGCCGCCGCCTGCAAATGTTATCTTTGAGGTGGAAGCGAACATATAGACCATATCCTCCGTGCCGTTTTTCTTGCACTCGTCAAGGAGATTCAGCAGAGTATCGGGCTTGTCGGTGAGGTGATGTATGCAGTAAGCGTTGTCCCAGAATATCCGGAAATCCTTGGCTTTTGGTTTAAGTGCGGCAAAGCGTCTCACCACTTCGTCCGAATATGTTATGCCCGTGGGATTTGAATACATCGGAACGCACCAGATACCCTTTATCGTATCGTCCTGCTCTACCAGCTTTTCTATCATATCCATATCGGGACCTTCGTCGTTCATAGGGACGGTTATCATCTCTATGCCGAAGCTTTCGCATATTGCAAAGTGGCGGTCATATCCCGGAGCAGGGCAGAGCCATTTGATCTTTTCATAGTCCTTCCACGGTTTCTGCTTGCCGTCCACGCCGAAGATAATGCACCTTGCGATCATATCGTACATAATGTTCAGACTGGAGTTTCCGCAAACGATTATCTCGTCGGCAGATACGCCGAGCATTGACGCGAAAAGATTCTTGGCGTCGATGATACCGTCCAGACCGCCGTAATTGCGGCAATCCGTTCCGTCGCTCGCCTTGTAATCCTTATCGTAGCTGTTTACCGCGGCGAGCATTTTCATCGCCAGATCGAGCTGCTCGGACGAAGGCTTGCCTCTTGCCATATTGAGATCAAGACCGAGCGATTTGTACTCCTCATACTGCGATCTTTCGTCTTTCAAAAAATTTTCAAGCTGTTCCCTGTTCATTTCAGACATCAGCATAACAAATATCCTCCAGTTTTATTCCGCCGCAGACGGGCAGAAAATTATTGTTCCTTATTTATTTTATACCTTTGCGGCGAATTTTGCAAGTCGTTTTGATGAATCCTGCAAAAAATCATTAAATTACACATATCCGACGAGCGTTTTTACAGATATGTGGGCAATTTACATAATAAAAATTCGCGCGGTTCACATATCAATTACAGTTTATACACAGATACCAAAAATGCATATCACAGCAAAGCCGGCACCCGAAAAATACGGATACCGGCGTTTAATTATTCTCTGACTGAGCTGCGCCGTCAGTATGCCTTGCCCCAGAGCACCATATGCTTTGCAGGCTTGCCGCAGCAGACGCATTTGTCCGAGATCTCGTGCTGTTCAAAGGGTATGCACCTTGATCCGACGCCCGTCATCTCCTTGACCTTGTCCTCGCAAGCCTCGTCGCCGCACCACATAGCCTCGACAAATCCGTCGCCCTTGCTTTCGAGTACGGCAGTGATCTCTTCCATGGTTTTGCACTGATATGTTCTCCTCTGTCGGTTTTCAAGCGCTTTTTCATACAGACCGTCGCGTACTTCAAGCAGCTTTGCCGCAGCCGCAGTTTCCAGATCGTCAAGAGGGATAAATGACTTTTCCCTGTTGTGACGCGTCACCATTACACACTGATCGTTCTCTATATCCTTGGGACCTATCTCTATCCTGAGAGGAACGCCTTTCATTTCATATTCAGCAAATTTCCAGCCGGGAGAATTGTCAGAATCGTCCAGCTTGGCGCGGATACCTACCGAGAGAAGTCGGTCAAGCAGCTCTTTCGCCTTATCGAGCACGCCCTCTTTAAACTGAGCTACGGGGATTATCACCGCCTGAATTGGCGCAACGGCAGGCGGAAGGGCAAGACCGTTATCGTCGCCGTGTGTCATAATTATCGCGCCGATAAGCCTTGTGGTAACTCCCCATGAAGTCTGGTGAGGATATGCAAGCTTATTTTCTTTATTGGTGTACTGGATACCGAAAGCCTTGGCAAATCCGTCGCCGAAATAGTGGGACGTTCCTGCCTGAAGAGCCTTTCCGTCGTGCATAAGCGCCTCGATAGCGTAGGTGGAAACTGCTCCGGCGAATTTGTCGCTTTCGGTCTTTTTGCCTTTCACAACGGGTATCGCGAGCGATCTTTCGCAGAAATCCGCATAGCAGTTGAGCATTCTCTCAGTCTCTTCGATAGCTTCCTCGGCGGTGGCGTGGATCGTGTGACCCTCCTGCCAGAGGAACTCTCTCGATCTGAGGAAAGGACGGGTAGTCTTTTCCCACCTTACAACGGATACCCACTGATTGTAAAGCTTTGGCAGATCGCGGTAGGAATGTACTATATTTGCATAATGTTCGCAGAAGAGCGTTTCGGAGGTCGGACGCACGCAGAGCCTTTCCTCCAGCTTTTCCGAGCCGCCGTGCGTTACCCACGCAACTTCGGGAGCAAATCCTTCGACGTGATCTTTTTCCTTATTGAGCAGGCTTTCCGGGATAAACATCGGCATACACACGTTTTCATGTCCCAGCTGCTTGAACGAATCGTCAAGAATTTTCTGAATATTTTCCCATATAGCGTAGCCGTAGGGGCGTATGACCATACAGCCCTTTACGCTTGTGTATTCGATAAGTTCGGCTTTTTTGCAGATGTCGGTGTACCACTTTGCGAAATCCTCGTCCATTGACGTGATAGCATCGACCATTTTTTCATTTTTCTTTGCCATGTCTGAATTCAACTCCATATATGTCTTTATTGTATATCTTATAGTTCAGGTCGTATTCCTCTTGCTGGGCGTCATAAGGACCTTTGACCGAAGGACCTGTCCCGGCTGAAATTTCACTGTCCACCCTTTCGGGACTTTCGCGCAGCTTTGGAAAGCGTTTTATCAAAGCGGCGGCGATCTTCGGCGTGATAATGCACGCGAACGCGATAACAGCCATTATTATAAGACTGCCTGCCGCAAGTTTTACAAGCAGGGAAACAAGCTCGCCGTTCATTGTACCTACGCCGCCTCCTTTTAACAGCAATATAACGACAAAGTATATTATATCACTTATCTTGAAAAAATGCAAGTGATATTTTGTGTATATCTTCAAAACGTTTATTTTTGCGGTCAAGTCGTCATTTATGGGACAATGCTCAGCATATTGATTTCACGCTCCGCAGTTGTGGAGGAAGTAACGTCGGAATCAAGAAAAGGTTTTCGGTCAAGCCTTTTCCTAAAAAAGGCTTGCAGGGTCAAGGGACAGCGTCCCTTGTCGCCGTCCGCAGACGGCGAAAGCCCCAACCGTCTGCGCTCCGCAAGGGGTGAATTTCAAAACAGTCCGGTGGACTGTTTTGAAAGAGGGGACGACCTGTAAGAGAGGGCGTCCCCTTAGTCGGGGCGGCATTTGTTACAGCCGCCGTTTACGGCGGCTGTAACATACCTAAAAGAAGAAATTGATTTCCCTGTCAATACCATCACGGAAATCAATTTTAAAATTTTATGTAAGCATTTTAATTTATTTTACTTGGTAATGCAGACTTTTGGGTTATTTTTCCTCCGCCGTTGGCGGAGGAAAAATAATTTAATGTTATATTCTCCGCCGCAGGCGGAGAATATAACAAAAATCTCGCCGGACTGAGCGAAATATAATTATAAGACTAAAAGCACTCTTATAAAATTCAATTCCGTTCAATACCCTCCCAAAAACTTGACTTTTTTCGTGAAATATGCTACAATTCCATTAAAAAAGGGGGAGCTGTCATTGAAAAAGAAACTGCTTTTTGCGGCAAAATGCCTGTTGTTCGTTCTGCCGTTTCTTATGGGAACAGTCGGCTTTATTATTCAGGGGGATACCTCGCCGCAGGACGCGCTGTTTTTGACCCTTACTATGTACGTTATGAACTACGGGGACACGCCCGGAAATATTCTGGTAGAGTTGGCAAGGTGGCTTGCGCCGCTCGCGACTGCAAGCGGTGTAATTATGGCTGTATCATACGTCAAGGACAGTATATCAAATTATTTTCTGTACAGATCGGGAAAAAGCGTGGCGGTATACGGTTCGGGTGCGGACGGCAGTATAATTCTCTCGCAGCTCGGCAAATACGGCATTGACGGCAAAGACCGTTTTGTCAATGCGCAAAGGTATATTCTTGCATATGACGAAAATGAAAATATAAAATTTTATTACAATAATAAAAATAAACTGAACGGCAAAAGGGTATATCTCAAATGTGATACTATCCGTTCGCAGATGACGATCGACGACGAAATAACGCTCTATTCCATTGAAGAGATCGCGGCGCGGCTTTTCTGGAAACGCAGCTGCATTTATAAGCTTTCTGAAAGTAAGGCTCACAAGCTCGATATTGTTATGATCGGCTTTGGACGACTTGGCGAAGAATTGCTTTATCACGGGCTTTTGAATAATATCTTTTCGCCGCGTCAGGAAATTACATATCATATATTCGGAGACTGCGAAGATTTTCTTGCCGTTCACACCGAGCTTGGAGAGATCGGCGACAAGGTGATAATGCACGGTGAAAAGTGGTACGACGGCAGGGAACTGATAGAAAAGGCTGATATGGTGCTGCTGGTCGAGCAGAGCGGACAGATACAGCTGATAAATGAAATAAATATACTCCTGCCGAATAAGGAGATCACGGTGTTCTTAGCCGAACCGTTTTTTGAGGGAATACTTTCGGGATATGATCATCTGACACTGACGGATTGGCGGTCAGCTGCGAATCATATAGATTATATTATGGACGACAAGCTGATGAGGCTTGCAAAGCTTATCAATCTTAAATATGCATCTATTTATTCCGAAGTGGAATTTAATAATGATGATCTTGAAACGCAATGGCGAATGCTCGATACTTTTACCAAATATTCAAATATAAGCGCTGCCGATTATCACGAAATACGTCTGCAAATGATGAAAAATATGGGGCTGTCGGAAAAATATGAAGATATTCCCGAGGATAAAATAGAATATCTTGCAAATTTGGAACATTTAAGGTGGTGCAGGTATCATATACTGAATAACTGGAGGTACGGCGTTCCCGAAAACGGTAAAAGAAAGGACGCCGCCGCAAGAGTGCATATGGATCTCATTGCGTATGACGAGCTTAGCAGTGAAGAAAAGGAGAAAGACAGAAGTAATATCCGTCTGCTGCTTGAAATACAAAACGAGCGGTCAGACTGACGGCGATCGCTTTTGCAGAGGAAATAGCTTTTATGGCATATTCTCCGCCTGTAGCGTAGAATACACGCCCAAACTGGCTGTTCTTCACTCTTGAAATCCGCATATAATTATGCTATAATGTAAAAAACGGACATTTGTCCACAGCTTACGGGAGGTTATGTTTATGTGGAAAGTCGGCAGCACTGTGATAACGCCTGAAATGGCGGAGACAGTCCATGACAGGAGCAACGACGAGTGGAGCATAGATTCGCTTATCTCTATGCTTATAAGAGATTTCGGCGTCTGCGAGGAGGACGCTGCCAAGGTCGTGCAGGAAGTTCTCGATCTGAACGGATAAACCGCCCGACATATCGTATCAAACAGCCTTAGAGAATTGATTTCCCAAAACATGAGTTTTAGAGACAAGAAGCGAGAAAAAAGTCTGCAAAGCGAACTAATATTAAAAATAATGCGCCGCAGGCGCTCCTTGTCTTACCTCTTATCTCTTAAAAGCGTAGCGTTCTAACTTCTGGAAATCAAAAATTGATTTCCATGCTATTGACTATTTTTATAGAGTTGTGTATAATATTGATATAGAAATATACAGGCGGTTTTTATTATGAAGAAAACATTCCCTTACATTGCAGTTCAGGTCACTTTTATCTTGTCACTCATTGTTTCTCTTTATTCGATTTTCTGTTTCGTTACTTATGAAAAAATACCGGGTACCGTCACTGATGTAGAAAGGTATAACCGCGGTACTATTGTACACCTGCAATATACTGTAAATGATAAAGCGTACGAACGTACTTCAGAGTACGGAAGGGGAAAATCTATCAGAATAGGTACTCAGATCACTCTCTGGTATGCTCCAAAACACCCCGATAAAGCGATCTGTGTACGGGATTTCGCAGCATATTACTGTTTAGCGGCAATTATGGGCGCAGGTCTCTATCTGCTGCCTTTTATCGGCTTTTTGATAAAATTATCCAACAAGGCTCGTCAAAAACGTGAAAACAAATAACAGCACTGAACATTTTAGTTCGGTGCTGTTTTTATATTTTGTATACTTAGTATACTTACGCCGCAAAGAGCAGATCTCTGTCATCGCGCTTGGGCGGTGCAAACGGATATACGCTCTGCGATTGTGAATCGTCAGGCGGAGTTACGGGCACGGTCACATCGCCGCCGAATCCGGTATCCATTTTCCTGATTATATCGTAGTAGACTATCGTGTTTGAAACGTTTATCCGCTCCTCGGCGTAGGCTACCCGCTCGTCTATGTACTCGTCGTCCACAACGCCGTTGTCGGTGCGCATATCGGCTGCCTCCTGAGAGTAATTCTCGTCCGGCAAAGTCTTGAAAACGCCCTGATCGAGATATGAGAAGGTGGGAATGGGGGTATCCTTATAGACCTGATTGCAGGAAACCTTCGTCATAACGTTCTCATAATCCCTGAGATCGAAATACCTGTCCTTCTGACTGTCATAGTATATCGTGTCGGTGATGAAGTTGCCGTCAGGGAAGATGACTACGTTTTCCTCGTCCTCATCGAAAGAGAATATATCATGTCCCAACGCATAGGTATTTGAGAATCCGAACATATTTCCCAGCGTAGGCTGTACATCGTACATACCCATTACCTGCTTGATCTCGGTAGGCTCGTAACCGCCGTCCTTACTCCAGATTATGAACGGTACTTTGCGGTTTATATTGTAGTAGAATCCGTCGTCCTCGATGGGGATATAGCCGGGATCGTCGTCGTCAAGAGTCGTATCGGAAAAAGGATCGTAGTTGCAGTAGTATTCGTATTGTTCCTCTTTTATCTTTGCGTCGTGATCTCCGTAGATGACAATGACCGTGTTATCAAGCAGACCTTCGCTGTCAAGATCGTTCATAAGCTGACCGATCGCCTCGTCCGCATAGTGAACGGACTTGAAATAACTGCCCAGCTTTGAACCCTCGAGGAACGGGCGCGAGATCTCCTCGTACAGTCCCGTTTCGGCATTGTACTGAGTATATTTGAAGTCTACCTGATAATCGCTCACTCTTTCGATGTCGGTAAAGGGGGTGTGATTTGTGAGCATAATGAGCGTTCCGTAGAAATTATCATATTTCTCGGAAATTTCCTTTATTTTCGGGACTGCCTGCCTGAAAAACGACTTGTCCGAAAGTCCCAGTCCGATCACTTCGTCAATGACAAAATCGTCCGTATAATTGTAAAATTCGTCATAGCCGAGCGTGCTGTGGAGGTTCAGTCTGTTCCAGTAAGAACCGTTGTTTCCGTGCATACTGAAAGTGTGATACCCCATATCCCTCAGCATTGTCTGCGTGGTAATGTATTTTCTGTCCCAGTAGTTTATCGCTACCGTTCCGCTCGAGGCAGGCATAAGCGAGGACGAGAATGTAAATTCCGAGTCGGAGCTTGTACCCACGCTCTCCTGTGCATAAAAGTTGGAGAAATACAGACCTTCTCTTGCAAGCTTGTTCAGATTCGGAGTAAGCTCCTCGCCGTTAAAGCTGGTATCCATAACAAACTGCTGCATACTTTCCGCGTGTATGACGATTATGTTCTTGCCCTTGAAAATATCGGTATACTCGTTCTTCTCGGCAACGGGATCTTCTTCCTCTTTCTTTTCCTCATAAAATTCCTTGAAGATCTGTTCGTTTTCCTCATAGCCGAAAGATATTTTCAGCTTTGCATACAGACAGGATACCGAGTCGCTTATCTGGTATGTGTACAGTCCGAACGTTCCGAGAACATACTCTCTGTTCCACTGCTTTGCAAGACGTGAAACGTCCGTTCCCGTGAGGGTGGTGGCAAATACTCCCGCAAATGCGACGGATACTGCCAACGTTCCCAAAGCGTACTTTTTGCCGAGTTTTTTCTCTTCTACATTTTTAAAATGCTCGGGGGATCTTTTCCTGAGAATGATATACACTGTTATCAGCGTGACAAGAGGGAAGAGGAAAATAAAATCCTTTGCTTCCATAATATTCTCGGTCACTGCGTCCATAACTCCGCCTAACTGCGAGGCGGTCGAAAGCAGCGAAAATGACAGGAAAGACCGATAATTTGTGTAATAAATGGAATTTCCTGCGGTAAGTATAACAAATATTATCGTCCAGATGAGATAATAGATAAACCTGCGCTTTGGCTTGATACAATAGCTGAAAAGACCGATAAACAACACTACCGCAATATCGGCAAGCAGCGGCTTTATCTGGTTATAGCTGAATTTTACGGTAAACGCTCTCAGCAGGAAAGCGTTCAGTATAGACGAAACTACGAATGTTAAGAAAAGCAGATTATTATAAACGTATCCGCGGACTTTGCCGGGGATCTTTTTTATCATTTCTTTCATTTCCTGCTCCTGTTCTCTGCGGTGTTTTTTCATATTTACCATATTTATGCATATCGGCGGCACCGCAGAAACTCCGCCGTTTGTATATCCGATGTATATGTTATGCCCTGTTTTATATCTGTGGGCGCATTACACTACAATATATTTTACATTAACTTTACTCAAAAGTCAACAAGGCAGGCTGATTTTTCAACTAAATTTCACATTGTGTAAAAATTTTCTTACATAAAAACGCCGCTATTGAAAGACGGCTCAAAATGTAGTATAATATATACGCAGCCCCGAAAACAGGCGCACAAAGCGTTTTGATACTGCTGATTTCTTCGCGAACGGCGAGGAAAATGCTTTTAACGTATATTGACCCGAAACAAGCTATTATTCCCCCGGTGGGGGAATAATAGCACAATGTCAAAGTGCCTTGACCGCCCGATTTCTAAGGTTATAACGCTCCGCACGATGCAGGGGGGCGCATTGTCCCGTCAGGGAGAAAATAACAAAAATGCCGGCGCAGATCGGCTTGAAAGGAAGATCCTATGATAAAACTATTCGCGACTGATATAGACGGAACGCTTGTAAACGACGCAAAAGAGCTGCCGCCCGATTTTGACGGACTTATCCAAAGCATTTACGAGTGCGGCGCAGTCTTTGCGGTATCGAGCGGCAGGAGCTATGCCGCGCTTATAGATCAGTTTGAGAGATATTCCGACAGATTTTACTTTATCTGCGACAACGGCGCAAACGTTATATATAAAAATAAGCCGGTCAGCCGTTCGCTTATGCCGACCGAATATGTTGACGCCGTTCTGAAAACTTGTTATGAAGATCGGCTGATACCTCTCTTGTGCGGAGAAAACGGTACATACTATTCTTCCTCGGACGCGGAGTATTCAGCCGAAGTCAGGAAATATTACAACAACACCGTTTATTCTCCCGATCTGTCCGTATCCGCAAAAAGCGACGGCATATTCAAAATTGCCGTCTACTGTGAAAAAGGGATAGAGAAAAACGGTCTGTCAATGCTCGAAAGCAGATTCGGCGCAGATCTGTCCGTCTGTCTTTCGGGATATTACTGGGTGGATATTATGAACGGCGGTGTCAGCAAGGGAGCGGCGGTGAGAAAAATACGCAGTCTGATCGGCGCGGAATACGAGGAAACCGCCGCTTTCGGCGACTATCTCAACGACGTGGAAATGCTTGAAAGCGCATACTACAGCTTTGCTATGGCAAACGCTCACCCTCTTGCAAAGAAAGCTGCCGCAAAGGTCATCGGCAGCAATAATGATTTCAGCGCGGCGGCAGAAATGAGAAAGCTGCTGGGCAAGCCATAGCCATATCAGAGTACCGATACGAGCCACGGGATAAAGTAGGTTATCACGCACATAATGGCAGTCGCAAGCAGCAGTCCGAGAAATATCGCAGGTACTGCCTTGCGGTATTTGACCTCCAGCAGGCAGGCAAGCAGAGCGCCCGTCCATGCGCCCGTTCCCGGGAGGGGTATTCCGACAAAGAGCAGCAGTCCGAAAAATTCGTATTTTCTCACGGTATCGCCCTTGGCAAGCGTCTTTTCCTCAAGCCGCCTGATAACTCCGCCGAGCTTTTCAGTTGTTTTGAGCCATGCGAATATCTTGTTGATAAACAGCAGTATAAACGGTATCGGGATAATGTTGCCGATTATGCAGATAGGGATAGCCTTCCACATTTCTATTTTCAGTAAAGCCGCAGCTACCAGACCGCCCCTCAGTTCGAGTATCGGCACCATTGATATTATAAAGCAGACAGCCTCCCTTGGCAGCCAGCTGAGATTTTCCGTAAACCATGTAACAATTGCGTCTGACATAATATGTATCCTTTCTTATGTATCGGTCTGTTCGTCGGTATCTTCATTGTTTTCAATATCATTCAGAGCGGAGTATGCGCCCTTTTGCTTTAAGTAGGCTTTTTCGATATGCTTTTTGAGTTTTTCCAGATTCTGGCGCTGATAAATTGTAGTGACGCAGGCGGCAGCCTCTTCTGCGGCAAGTCTTGCGTAATCAGGTCTGTCCGTTCTGAGATAGCATAGTCCCAGATAGAGATCGCACTCACACCTGCCGCTTTTGTCACTGCTGCGGTTTTTCGCCTGAATAAAGAGCGATTCCGCCTGCGCATAATTGCCGACGGCATATTCCATTACGCCGACGGTGTGCATTATCGACGAGCAGTCGGGGCGGAGTCGGGCGCGGTCGAATATTTCTTTTGAGCTTTGATATATCTGCCTTGCGGTATCTATGTCCCCCATAATGAGATTGGCGTAAACATATACGTTGTAATACTCCTCCTGCCACCTGTGGGAGAGCAGCGAGGCGTCTATCTGACTGAGTACTTCAAAGCACTGCTTAAACATTCCGCCCTCGGCAAGGTATGATGCGAGTACGATACGGTTCTGATCTTTTATAACAGGATTTGAATGTTTCTCGATCTGTGCGGAGAGTATGCTCACGACTTCTTCAGTAACTCCCTGCTCGTACATTATTTTGCGTATGCGGCTGTACCTTGCGTTTATAATTAGTATCCTGACTGCCAGTATCGCAAGCATTATCACCGCGCTTGCGGCGGCAAAGAGCAGTCCGCAGTAAAAAGGGTGCTTTAGTCTGCCGTTGGTCAGAAGATACGCCGCTGCGACACATAAAATGCTCGTCGATACCGAAACGAGGAGAACGGCTGCCGCAGCTGCTGCTATCGCCCTTAATAATTTCATATACAGATCACCTTTATTATAATAACACACTTCGCCGAATAAGTAAAGTATTTTTTGCAGGCATACACGCAAATCAATTCTTAACTTTCTGAAAGCTGTTATTTCCCCGCTTGTCTGGAATAACAGACTGTTTTGGGGGATCATACCCGAAAACCGCAGGATTTAGCGTAGTTTAACCGTCTAAAATATAAAATGCATACATAAAATACTATTGATCTTACTTTTTTCACATTCAACCGACTTGACATTTTTGGCAGAAGTGATATAATATTCTTTAAGGCAAAGGGAAGTCTTTGTATATTTTATAGAAAACAAAACGCTTTTATTCATTGTTGAAGTGCGGCGCATTTTCGGATACAGGGAAAGAAAGGATATTATGAAAAAACTTTTGCTTGTATACAATCCCCACGCGGGAAAAGGTCTTATAAGAATGAACCTGAGCGATATACTCGATATTTTCACTCAGGGCGGATATGAAGTGACCGCCTATCCCACCCAGAAAGTAATGGACGGCTATGAAAAAATAAAGAACGACGCGTCAAATTACGATACCGTGGTAGTTTCCGGCGGCGACGGAATGTTGAACGAGGCGGTGTGCGGTATGATGGAGCAGACCGAGAAGATACCGCTCGGATATATTCCGGCAGGCACTACCAACGATTTTGCGGCGAGTATGTCGATACCTACCCGTATGAAAAGCGCGGCTCAGGCTGTTGTGGACGGCGTATTCTTTGACTATGACGTCGGCGAGCTGAACGGAAAGAATTACGTCTATGTTGCAGCGTTCGGCGCGTTTACCGACGTGTCATACGAAACCAAGCAGTCCTATAAGAACCTGTTCGGACATATGGCTTATGTTGCCGAGGGTATACGCCGCCTGCCTACATACACAGGCTACGATATGGTGGTAGAGCATGACGGCGAGGTCGTCAAGGGCAGCTTTATACTGGGACTTATTTCAAACACCCGTTCGATCGGCGGACTGAGGAATATTATTCGCAGCGGTGTGTGTTTTGACGACGGTCTGTTTGAAGTCACTCTGGTAAAAACTCCCGAAACGGCGCTTGCCCTGCAGAGCCTGCTGACCGAGGCGGCGCTCAACAAGCTGAGCGATAAGCATTTTGTGACGTTCAAGACTTCAAGACTTACGCTCAAGTCGGAAACTCCCATATCGTGGACGCTTGACGGCGAATCGGGCGGTTCATATTCGGACGTGAAAATCATCAATCACAAGCAGGCGGTGAGGTTTATCGTAATGCCTGATGAAAAGACCGCAGAGCAGCAGGTCGTCAACGCGGTCGATGCGTATGCTACTCCTATAGAGAGTATACTTGAAGATCAGAGCGACATTGAAACATAAGCGGCAAGATATGAGAACGCAATTTCAGAGGTGATCATTATGCGTCAGTTTGTAGTCGGATTTATTGCAGGAAGTGTTATATGTTCATTTCTTATGGTGCTTTTGTCCGCTTTCGGCGAAAAGAAAAACTGAAAACGGCTTTAAGAACGGATTTATCTTCTTGTAACTATAACGAAGTAGAGAGATAGATCTTGAAATTATATTAAGCATTTTTCAGATAGTAAAATTCCACTAAATCAATCAGCATTTTTGCTGTTTTCCTCGCCGTCGGCGAGGAAAACAGCTTTTAGTGTATATTTTCCGCCTGCGGCGGAAAATATACTCACAAAACAAGTTATCCCCATTTGGAATAGCAGCTTTTTGAAAAGTTGATTTGTATTTTGAAGATCAGCCGCCGTTATAACGAAATACTTATTATCAAAAAATCGTCCGGAAAATAAATTCCGGACGATCGTTTTATATACGCTTATCAGCCGAGAACGACGGTGATGTTTGTCTGTTCGGTCATCTTGCATTCACATACGAAGTTGCCGTCAAGCTTTTCGCCGTTT
This sequence comes from uncultured Ruminococcus sp., assembly GCA_947629455.1. GTDB lineage: Bacteria > Bacillota > Clostridia > Oscillospirales > Ruminococcaceae > FB2012. The sequence goes on along the minus strand of CANRDT010000003.1, from coordinate 47,093 downwards.
ACCGTAACGCTCTTTACGCCGCTCTGAACGTGATCGGGATTGAGTATATCAATGGAAAGGTGCTTTCCTCTGAAATTCTTTTCAATCTTAAAGCCGTCCCAGTCGTGAGGGATAGCAGGATCTATCACCAGTCCGTCGGCATTGGGACGCATACCGCAGATACCCTCGACGCAGCCTACCATTACGGTAGAACCTGTACCTGTCAGCCAGTGAACGTGAGAACGTCCTGCGAAAGGCGAACGGGTGGATTCGGTGAACTGACCGTGAACGTACGGCTCGAGAACTCTTATCTCCGCCTTGTCGTTCATACTTGCGGGAGAGGATTCAAGAAAGTACTCGAAAGCTCTGTCGCCGTGACCGAGCAGAGATTCCGCCAGTATCGCCCAGCCCTGAGTCTGCGAGAATATACCGCCGTTTTCCTTGGTATCGGGATTGAAAATGTGCATAAGCGCACCGTCAAAGTAATTATCCACATAAGGCGGCTCGAGCAGTTTTACACCGTAAGGCGTATTGAGTATCCTGTGAACGCTCTCCATTGCCGTTTCAGCCTGCTCCTTGCTTGCAAAGCCGGAAATTACCGACCACGACTGCGGATTGAGCCACATATTCGCCTCGGGATCGTTCTTTGCGCCTACTACCACGCCGTCCTCGCGGATACCGCGGATAAATCTGTCCTCGTCCCAGCAGTCGGCAAGGCTGCTGCCAAGCTCCGCCTGTACCTTTTCGATATATTCAACATATTCCGTATCGTTTCTTTCTTTCGCAAAGTCCTTGATAACGGTCATAGCGTAATAGAGCTGGAATGCCACGAAGGTGGACTCGCCCTGCTTGCCCATTCTCAGACAATCGTTCCAGTCAGCGTGCAGACCGGCAGGCATTTTGTGAGCGCCGAGACGTTCCATCGAAAAACGTATCGCGTTCTTGAGATGATCGTAAACCGTATCTTCGCCGCCGTTTGCGTAAACGATGACCTCGTCAAGGAATCCCTTGTTGCCCGTTTCACCGATATACTTGAATACGGTGGGGAAGAGCCACAGCGCGTCGTCCGCTCTGTAAGAGGGGTGACCCGTTTCCTTGGCGTAAACGGAATTTTCGTCGTTCTCATCGGGACAAGTCTCGTGACCGGCGTTGTGATCAAACTTGACAAGAGGCAGACCGCCGCCGTTATCCACCTGAGCGGAGATCATAAACCTGATCTTCTCGGCAGCCAGCTCGGGGTCGATGTGGATAATACCCTGTATATCCTGAACGGTATCGCGGTAGCCGTAGCCGTTTCTCAGACCGCAGTAAATGAACGATGCGGCTCTCGACCAGATAAAGGTGATAAAGCACTGATATGCGTTCCATACGCTTACCATATTGTTAAATTCGTCCGAGGGAGTCTCGACCTGGAAATTATCGAGCTGACCGTGCCAGTAGTCGATAAGCTCCTTTATTTCGGCGTCGCATTTGCCCTTTTCCTCGTAGCTTTTCAGTATAGCCTTTGCCTCGGAGGGTCTTTTCTGACCGAGAACATATATGATCTCGGCAGTCTCCCCGGGAGCGAGCATAAGCTCCGACTGGAGCGCGCCGCAGGCGTTGCCGTTGTAGTTGAGCTTGTTGTCGCAGAAACCGCGCTCTACCGCAATAGGATCGCTGTATGTTCTGTAAGAGCCGATAAAGCTGTCAAGGTTGCCGTTGTAAGCCGAAACGGGAGCGCCTACCTGACCGAAAAATCTTTCTCTCCAGTTAGAGCCTTCCGCGTCCTTGCCGCTGTTTTCGTTGATGTGCTGAACGATCATATTGCCGTCAAATGAAGTCCTTGTGATAAAGAGAGTGTACTGCAGGTTCACCTGATCCTGTTCGTAGTTGTTTTCGTTGGTGAACTCGACAAAGCCGAACAACGAGAGATTTCTCACCATATCGGAATTATTCGTCACCTTTGTTCTCCATACTTCATAGGTCTTGTTGAGCGGAACATAGTATGTAACCTCGGAATGTATGGACGAATAGTCAGATTCCATAGTCGTGTAAGCCGTACCGTGGCGGCAGACCGATCTGTATACGTCCAGCGGCTTGCCTACAGGCTGCCATGACGCAGACCAGTAATCGTAATCGTCGTTATCGCGGATATAAACGTATCTTCCGGGCAGAGCCATATTGGAATTGAAACGATAACGGGCGATCCTTCCGTTAGCTCCGCTTTTTACAAAGCTGTAGCCGCCTGCGTTGTTGGAGATTATCGCGCCGTACTCGGGCGAGCCAAGGTAGTTAGCCCATGGAGCCGGAGTATCGGGACGGGTGATAACATACTCCTTGTTTTTCAGATCAAAATAACCGTACTTCATTTTTCTTCTCCTTATAATTAAATTTTATCCGATTCTCCGCACCGGGCGAAGATGATCTTACTTGTCTGACCTGCGGCAGCGCCGCATTAGTCTCTTAAACCATTTTAACATATATTCCCCACCCTTTGCAAGGGGTATGGGAAAATTTTTTTATTTTTTTGTAAAAATTTTTCCTCAGTCCTGTTCCTCTATGCCGCATATCTCAACGATCGCATTTGCATATGCCATAAAATTACATTTCAAAGTACTGATTGAAATATGCTCGTCAGCGCCGTGCATATTGTTATTTTCCTCGGGAAATTCCGCGCCGAACGCCACGCCGCCCTCGGTCCGGTGGACGTATGTAACGCCGCCCTCGGCAATGCAGCTGCCTTTCTTACCGGTGACTTTTTCGTATACTTTCAAAAGCGTCTGCACCAGTCTGCTGTTCTCGGGGACGTAATGAGGCTCCATTCCGTCGCAGGAAACTACTTCAAAACCGATACCGCCAAGTGCGGAAATTATTATTTCCTTTATCTGTGAAAGGGTTCTGTCAATGGGGAATCTTATGTCGATGCCGCAGGTGAGAAAGCCGTCTTTGGTATTCAGCATTGTGAGCGCGGCAGTCATTTTTCCTGAAATGTTATCTTCAAATCCCAATCCGCAGGACGAACCGTCGTATTCGCCGTGGGGGAACAGCCTCGCCAGACCATTCAGCAGAGTGTTGCCGCCCTTGTAGTCCGCCAGAAACTTCGTCACCGCATTCTCGCCGTTTTCGGGGCGCGAACCGTGCGCGGACTGTCCTCTGTACAGCAGGTTATAGCCGTCCCTTCGTGTTATCTCACACTTGTCGGGAATGGCGTTGAGAGCCGTTCCGCCGTTTATTAAGAAAATATCCTTATCCTCAAACGGTGCGGAAAAAGTGATGTGGAGAAGTCCTTTCTCGCAGTTGAGTATCGGGAAGGAACCGTCGGGAGTTATGACCATTGAGGGAAACTTTTCCTTTGTCGAGTAATACTCTATATCCTTACAGCCGCCCTCTTCATTGCCGCCCATTATCAGACGGAAACTCTTTTTCAGCCTGACGCCCATATCTTTAAGACACTTTACCGCATAAAGCACCGCCACGGACGGACCTTTGTCGTCGATCGCGCCGCGGCCGTAAATGACGCCGTCCTTGACAGTACAGCCGAAAGGTTCATACGTCCAGCCGCCGCCTGCCGGAACAACGTCCAGATGTGAAAGCACCGCAAGCTCGGGTTCGCAGTTATCCCAATCCATAGTCACCGCGTAATTATCTATATTGCGCACATACAGTCCCAGTTTTTTCGCAAAGTCCTCCGCCCAGGCAAGCGCCTTTGCAGAGCCTGCTCCGAAAGGCATATCGGGGAGCGGCTGCGAAAAGCTGCTGTCAATAGACATTATCTCTCTCATACTTGCGATGATACTGTCAAGATTATCGTCAAAATATTTCTCAAAATCCATAGGAAACGCTCCTTGACGGAAAATTATTTTTCGCTTTTTTTCAGCTCGGCGCAGATCACCTGAGACGGATTCATCAGCCTGAATTTTCCGAGCCCTGCCGAAACTATCATTGAGGAATCCCCATCGGTATAGACTCCCTTTGTAAATTCGGGGAGGAATTTTCTCTCGGGAGAAAGCAGTCCGCCGACAGCGGGGAGACGTATAACTCCGCCGTGTACGTGACCTGCAAAAACGAGGTCCGCGCCCCAGGACGCATATTCGCGAAACGGCAGGGGAGTGTGCGCCAGAAGTATGCTGCACCTGTTTTTGTCAGGCGTGCCAAGCAGCGAGTCAAGCTCTTGTTTTGTTACGGGAGCAAGCCTGCGGTAGCTGCCGCTCGGAGATTTATAATGTTCCATAGGCAGCGCCAGCCCGTAGAGATCGACCGACTCGTCATTGCAGACAAGACGGACACGGCGGTTTATCAGAACGTTCACACCGACTTCGGTCAGCCTGTCGTTCATATACCTTGCCTTTTCGGGATAGAAGATCTCGTGGTTGCCGACTATATAATATACCGGCGCGATACTCAGAAGTCCTTTCATAAGCGTGAGCTTGTCGCCGGGGACAGTCTGGTTCCTGCTGAACAGATCGCCCGTAAAGAAAATATAGTCAGGCTCACATTCCCGACATTTTTCGATCAGCCGCCCGTAGCCGTCGGGGTATTTTTTCTGGTGAAGATCGGAGAGATGAACTATCCTCTTTCCGACAAAACTATCCGGTAAATTGGACACTTCTACCGTATAATGATCCGTGACCAGACGGTCGTTTTCAAAAAGAAACCAGACAGCTGCCGCCAAGGCAGGCAAAGCAAGTTTTTTTCCGTTCAATATGAACACTCTTTTCTGTGAAAACTAAGAACAAATTTTTATAAAATTCCGGCTTTTCGGGACAATTCCCAAGGCTCACGGTCTGCCAAGATATTTTCTCAGCGAGTCCATAGCCCAGCGCGCGTGACCGTAGCCGTGATCGTAGAGCTTTTTCAGCTTTTGCGGATCGCCCTCGGTACGGCGCGTACCGTAAGTCCTCTTTGGCGTGAATACAAAGACCTTGCCCTGACTTTGCAGCTCTTTCAATTCGCTGACCGTCCGGTTATATCTTTCCGCACGGGTGCGCATTGACTCAACAAAGCCTGGATATTTCCTGTAATAAGCGCAGGCAAGCTTTATTGCAGGTTCGTCGCGCTTGATGTAATCCCTCGGTCGGGTAAGAATGACGATAAGTTTGTCGCAGCCTGCTTTTATTGCCTGTTTGTACGGTATCGAGTCGGCAATGCCGCCGTCCATATAAAGCTCGCCGCCGATCTCGATTGGCGGAAAGAGCAGCGGCAGCGCACAGCTTGCTCTGAGGTGGGTAAAATACTTGTCGTCACGGTCGCAGGGGAGATACTCCGCCTGTCCCGTGCGCAGATTCGTCACTACTGAAATTATATCGCCGGGGAAGGCTTTATATGCATCCATATCAAAAGGAAGTTCCTTGTCCGGCACCTGATAATAGGCGTAGTCGAGATTGTAATAGCTGCGGTTTTTCGGATCGAGCAGGTGCTTTATTCCCGAGTATTCCGGTCTGTTCATAAATTGCGTTGCAAGAGTGAGATTTCTGCCGATCTGTCCCGAACAGTAGGATACTCCGAAAGCAATGCCTGCGGAAACGCCGATAAAGTGATCGGCTATGATGTTTTCTTCAAGAAGAACGTCCAAAATACCGCAGGAATAGACCGTGCGGCTGCCGCCTCCTTCGCATACTATCCCTAACATTGTCAAGCCCTGCCTTTCGCGCGGTATCAGTAAGCGGCGGAGGTATCTTCCGCAGAGGAAGAAGTATCAGCCTGAGTATCCTGACCTGCCTCGCTGTAGACGGAATCGGTGTAGGATATTTGCAGCTCGTCAAGCATTGAATGCATACTTTCCACGGCGTTTGTCACCGCGTTATCGTCGAGCAGTTCGATGATGACGGTATTTTTATCCATAACTTCAACAAAAGTCTTGAATTCGTCAAGCGTGTAGACCTTATCGTCGCAGATGTACGAGCTGCCGGATATTCTTACCCGGAAAACGTTCTTTTCCACTTCGGAGGAATCGTCCGGCACGGAGCTGTCCGCCGCGGATTCGGCAGCGCTGCTTGAATCTTTGCCGCCGTCGCCCTCGCCTTTGCCGCCGCCCAGTCCGAGACCGAGAGCGTTAAAGAGCAGGAGCAGGCAGACGATGAGTAAAGCCAGAACGATCAAAAAGATTAGAGTTTTATTCTTTTTCTTTTTCTGACGCTTTTTTTCGTGTTTTTCCTGTTTTTCCTGAGCCGGATGAATGTAATTTCCTGCCATAATAATTTCCCCTTTACATTATACTTGCCCCTGCCGCGGCTTGACAAACGCCGCAGACAGCGGTTTTAAACGGTCATATCTTAGGATTTGTATTTACCATTGTAAAATACAGATTTTCATAATCGCCGCGCACCGATTCAAACGCATCTTTCACGGCGGTAACGTCGCGGTAGAGAGCGGAAGAGCCGTCAAATACAAAAGCGCACAAGATAACGCCGTCACGGTCAGCGGTAAGACCGTCCAGAACGAGCCGCAGCTGAGTTTCGGGGTCGGTCAGACCGTCCATCGTCTGCGAAAACAGCACCTCGTCCCGTCTTGAAAATGAAAGCACGTCCTCGTTTTCCGAATATGTAACGCTCACCGTGAGCATTTCGCCGTCCTCAAAGCCCTCCACTGCGGAAAAATAGCGGTCGAGCTGTTCGATCTGAATATCCTTGTCCTGCGATTCCTGACGGTATTCCTCGCGAATATCGTCTATCTGTTTTTGCGCCTCGTTTTCCGCCTGAGCCGCCCTGTCGGATGAGGTTATCATCACCCAGAACAGCATTATGAGTATAACGTCCAGCAGCGAGGTCAGCTCGATTATCATTCCCTTGTTTTTCATCGCTTTTCCGCCTTGTCAAGCTTGTTCATTGAGTTTCTTTCGAGATAAAGCTGCACGGTCTTTTCGTTATCCTCTATCTTCGGACTGATAACGCCGTCCAGAAATTTAAAAATAATAGCAAAGACCAGTCCCCAGAAGGTGGAAGTCAGAGCGCCGTAGAAATTCCCCTGTACGTTAGAAATATCCTGCACGAGCGACAGCAGCGAGACCACCGTTCCGAGTATACCGAGCAACGGGAAGATACCCGTAAGATTAACGAACACCGAATAAAGCCTGCCCGTGCGGTTGCGCATGGCGGCGACGTCCGATTCGCGCAGATTTTCCAGTTCCGCAGCGGTCTCTGCCTGCGACTCGGTTTTGTCGGGGACAAAAACAGTCAGATGCATTTTTTTGTAAAGCTCGTCCGCCGACTTTCGGGTAAGATAATACACCGCCGCGTTGCACAGCGCGACAATAAATATTATCATATCAAATCCCATTATGTTCATCATTATGACCGAAAAGAAATCCTTCATATCCAAGCCCTCCCGGCTGATGCACCTGCCGTTAATTTATAAATATAATTATACACTTTTTTGACGAAAAAATCAAGAGGATAGAACGAAAAGACAAAAGTCATTTTTATCAGCCGTCTTTTTCGGCAGATTGTATAAAACCTCCCCTTGTCGGCGGCAAAACGCGGCAGGATTTTTGTGCATTATGACGAAAATTGTAATTCGGAGAGTTTGTTTTAGCATGGGAAAAGCCTCTACACGGAAATCAATTTATGAGGGTATATTTAGCCTTATTGTTATATTTTGTATATTTCAGCAAAATGCCAAAAAACTTTCTCCGCCCCATTTATAAAGGCGAATCGATATGCACCGTGGACGGGCGGAAATGCCCCGTCCGGGAGGACCTCCGCCGCTGGCGGAGGAAAAATAACAAAAAAGTCTGCCCTCGCGCGGGCGCGCTTGTCGCCCTCTGCAATGTGCGGCGCGGTCAGACCTTGCAAATCGGGCGGTTTGAATTTATTGCGGTACAAGGTCACAATAAGCATTTCTTACCTCTTTTCTCTAACCTCTTACTTCTAAACGCTTATATTCCTCGTTGACATATCGAAAGGCTTGTGATATAATTTATATGGATAAAATCATCTGCCGCTTGCCTGAGCGCGTTATGGAGGAGTTTATGGACAGTAAATTTTTCGCGGTCATCTCGCGTATGAAATATATCAGCCGCTGGTCGCTTATGCGAAACACTATCAGGGAGAATATAAGCGAACATTCCCTTGAAACGGCTTTTATCGCCCACGCGCTGGCGGTGCTTGGAAATCTGAGACTCGGCAAAAGCTATGACGCTCAGAGATGTGCGCTGCTTGCTATGTATCACGACGCCGCCGAGATAATCACGGGCGATCTGCCTACGCCGATAAAATACTACAACAGACAGATAAAGAATGTTTATTCGGAGATAGAGGATAACGCGCAGGAACAGCTTTTGTCATATTTACCCGAAGATATGCGCGGCGAATACCGCTCTCTCTTTTTCCATACCGACGAGGACGAGCAGCTGTGGCGGCTCGTAAAGGCGGCGGACAAGATCTCCGCGCTCATAAAATGCGTTGAGGAACGTCAGATGGGTAACAGCGATTTTTCCTCCGCAGAGAAAAGCTGCGCCGACGCAATACATTCTCTCGATCTGCCCGAGGCGGAATTGTTTCTTGAGGAATTTATGTCCTCCTACAGCCTGACGCTTGACGAGCAGTGCTGATCTTTAAGAGCATATTTAAGGAGCTGATCCTATGAAAACTATCGTTTCCGCATCGCTGCTTTCGGCGGACTTTGCCGAGCTTGGACGGGAAGTGCGCCGCGCCGAAAACGCCGCAGCGGACTGGATACATTTTGACGTTATGGACGGAATGTTCGTGCCGAGTATTTCATTCGGCGAGCCGGTGCTGAAAAGCGTTTCGCAGCTGACGAGTCTGCCGCTCGACGTTCACCTGATGATCTGCGATCCGATAAGATATGTCAGCCGTTACGCCAAGCTCGGTGCATCGTATATAACATTTCACCTCGAGGCTGCCGATTCTCCTGCACAGGTGATCTCGGCTATCCATGACTGCGGAGCCAAAGCAGGCATTTCGATAAAGCCCTCTACCGACGCGCGAGAAGTCTTTGAATATCTCGACATTGTTGATATGATACTCGTTATGACGGTAGAACCGGGATTCGGCGGTCAGTCGTTTATGGATGGTATGCTACGCAAGATACGCATTATTCGGGAGGAATGTGACAGGCGCGGTCTTGATATGCTTATTGAAACGGACGGCGGCATAAACGAAAAAACCGCCTCTCTTGTCAGAGAAAACGGCTGTAATGTACTGGTATCGGGTTCTTATCTGTTCGGCGCGGAGGATATGAAAAGCGCGGTGGATTCCCTCAGATGATGTCGGACGTATCATATAAAAAGTTCTAAAGGAGAGTCGGAAATGAGTTTTCCGTACTCTCTTATTTTTTCAGCCTTTATGCGGCTGAATGTCAGTCCGGGGATATATGAAAGGCGCTTGCTGAGCGTGCTTTTAGAAATATTGAACCACACTATCAGCGCGTAGAGATCTTCATATTCGTACAGTGCGGCGGAGGAAATATCATTTGCAGATGAATTTGTCAGCGCAGGGACGGAAGTGAAAAAATCTGTCGGATCCTTGTGCCTGATAGTCACGGCTGTCAGCGGCTTTTCCGAAACGCTGATAAAGGAAAGATATATTACCAGTCCGCCGTCGTTCTGCTCGTATACGTCCGCCGAGACCTCCGCTCCCTTTTGAAGATCGAACGCCGTGGAGCTGCGCAGCAGAGTAAGCATATATGAAAGAAATTCCGCGGTATTTTCATCGCCGTTTTCAAAGCTCTCAAAGGATAATTCCAGCTTTTCACAATCATACGGATCGAGGACTATCCTCGCGCAGTTTTCCGAGATCTGCTGTATATCCAGAATCTCACCCCCAATACGGCGTATTTTTGCGCGCTGTCATTATATTATACTGAGCGAAAGTCAATTGTGTGAAGACCACGAAAATCAATTTTCAACTTTACGGATACTGTTTTCCCCCCCATTGGGGAAAATAGTCTGTTTCGGGGTATATTTTCCGCCGCAGGCGGAAAATATACACTAAAAGCTGTTTTCCTCGCCGTTGGCGAGGAAAACAGCAAAAAAGATTCCTTTATTCAATGAAATATAACCGCCTGCATAAAAAATGCTTACACAAAATTTTAAAATTGAATTCCTTGTGTGAAAGCCGAGCGGTGTTGACTATTCCAACTGCGCCCACTCTTCCATTTTTTCATCGAGAGTTTTGCGGCAGTTTTCAAGCTCGCTGCATTTTTCACTCATCAGAGCGAAGTCCGCCGCCGTTTCAGGCTGTGATATTTCCGCCGAAAGCTCGGCGATACGCTCCTCCAGCGATTCTATCTCGCTTTCAAGCTCCTTTATCCTTGCGCGGCGTTTCGCATCGGCGGCACGCTGTTCTTTGGAGCGGTATTTTGCCTGCTTGCTGCGGATATATTCCTCTTTAAGGCGTTCCTGCTTTTCAAGCTGTTCTGCCTGCTCCGATTCAAGCCGTTCCTGACGGATAGTTTTTTCATAGAGCTCGAAATTTCCCTCGAATACTCTCGCACCCTCCGCGCTTATCTCAACGATCCTGTTTACCGTCTTGTCAAGCAGGTATCTGTCGTGGGAAACTATTATGACCGTGCCTTTAAATTCCGCGAGAGCGTCCTCCAAAACCTCTTTGGTATTGAGATCAATATGGTTTGTCGGTTCGTCGAGAATGAGTACGTTGCCGCGTTCAAAAGCCATAAGAGCAAAACAGAGCTTGGCTTTTTCGCCGCCGCTTATCACGGATACTGGCTTGAACACGTTTTCGCCCGTCAGCCTGACCGCGCCGAGCATATTGCGTACCTCCTGCGGAGTAAGCAGGGGAAACCGCTTGTCCACCGTTTCCATTACCGTGGCGTATGGGTCGAGATCGTTATGCTCCTGATCGAAATAGGATATTTTTACGTTCCTGCCCCAGAGTATCTCTCCTCCGTATCGCGGGACAAGACCTTGTATCAGTTTGAGTATGGTCGATTTGCCCACGCCGTTGTCGCCTATTATCCCGACGTGTTCGCCGCGTCGGATATGCAGGTCGAGAGCTCTGACAAGGACTTTGCGCTCCGCTCCTTCGCCGACGCAAACAGGGCAGTCGGTTACTTTAAGTATGTCTTTCGTAGGCTCAATGTCGTATTCAAGCCTTATAGAGGGCGGTTTTTCATAAAAGACAGGCTTTTCGATACGCTCTATCCTGTCCAGCATATGCTGCCGCGACTTTGCCATTTTAGCGGTGGAGGCTCTCGTCTTGTTGCGGATAACATATTCCTCCAGCTTTGCTATCTCCTTCTGTTGGGATTCATATTCTTTCATCAGGCGGTCGCGGTCCATTTTCTTTTGTACGAGATATGCCGAATATCCGCCCTTATAGGAAGTCAGCCTGCCGTTTTCTATTTCGCAGATACGGCTGCATATTTTATTGAGAAAATATCTGTCGTGCGAAACTATGAGTATGCAGCCGCGGTATTCTTTGAGGTAGTCCTCCAGCCACATAAGCGTCCTGAGATCGAGATGATTGGTAGGCTCGTCAAGTATGAGAAGATCGGGGTCTTCAAGCAGCAGCTTTGCCAGTGCAAGACGTGTCTTTTCGCCGCCGGAAAGGGTGGAAACTATCTGCCCGTCCGACTTTTCGGCAAAACCCATTCCGTTAAGCACCTGCCTGATCTTCACGTCCATGCGGTAGCCGTCGCGCGACTCAAAATAAGCCGCAAGCTGGGAATACTCGATGTTGACGTCATTCAGTCCTGCGCCGCTCTCCTTTACCATGACCGATTCCAGTTCCGTCATTCTCCTGCGGACTTCCGTCAGATCGCCGAACGCCCTGAGCATTTCCTCCTTTATTGAAAGTGAGGAATCAAGACCGCTGTTCTGTCTGAGAAAGCCTACAGCGGCAGTGGGGGAGAGAGTTACCGAACCTATGCCGTCCGCTGCCCTGTCAAAGCTTTCCGAACCCGTGATAATGTTGAGCAGCGTGGATTTTCCGCAGCCGTTTGAGCCGATAAGTCCCACGGTCTCTTTGTCGTCAAGTGTAAAGGAAATATCCTTTAGCAGCGGCTCGCCGTTAAAATATTTATAAATATGTTCTATACTCAGGAGCATTTTTCAAACCTCGCAAAATTCTGTCATTTAATATACTGTATTATAACATAAAAGCGCAGGCATTTCAAGGCGTAAAAGTTTAAGCCGATGGAAATCAATTTTAACAAAATCTATCTTAAAAAACAAGATTTTTAGAAACAAGAAGCAAGAAAAAGTCTGCAAAGCGGAATAATATTTTAAAATATGCGCCGCAGGCGCTCCTTGTCTTACCTCTTACCTCTTAAAAGCGCAGCGTTCTGACTTCTACGGAAATCAAAATTGATTTCCGTGGTTTAAGCCCGAGGAATTAAAATGCCTTTGCCGCATTGGGCGGCATTTGTTATGTAAACGTATACACAATATTTCGCAATTGTGAAGTTGCACAAAAATCAACTAAATTCTTACAGTAATTTGTAACGTGTTCCAAAAATACTTCAAGAAATGTAAATTCTATAAAAAACTATTGCAAAAAACATAATAGTTTGTTAAAATTATATATATACAAAGCAGATGTAAACTTCCGCAGAATGATCTCCCGAAAATCATATATTCAACTTTTTGTGAGATCTTTAGCGGATTTTGCTATGAGTTTGGTAAGAATATCTGAATTGCGATCAAGAGGTGAGTGAAAATGACTTTGTTCAGAAGAGCGTCTGAAAATGTTTCTGCGGCAGTAGGAAAAATGTATCCGCTTGCCCCCGGAGAGGTCATTTCTCTTGAAAGCATAAAAGATCAGATAATATCCTCTCTGATAGTCGGAAACGGCTACGCGGTCGTACCGTCGGAAAATAACGTTTACAGTCCGCTGAAGGGTACAGTGCGCAAGATCGCAAACAACGGCAGGGCGATAACCGTAGTTTCCCACGACGGGATAATCGCAGTGATACATCTGGGTACGGTCATGAACAACGCACGCGATCTTAAAGAAACGGTACTGAAAGTAAACGTAGGCGATGAGATCGCACCGGGTCAGCTTATCTGCCAGACGGATATTTCAGCCGCGATCAAAGACGGCAGGGATATTACGCTTATGATGATAATCTCCAATTTTGAAAAGCTCAAGAGTTTCGATGTCAGATACGGCAATGTTGAAAATACCGATACCCCGATCCTGTTTTACGATATATAAAAGATTGCCGCGCAGACGGTATATATGTAATATATGTAAAAAAGAGTATTGCCCCAAAGATAAGGGAACAATACTCTTTATTTTTATTGTTTTCGGATATATCCGTCAGCCGCCAAGACGCAGCATTTCGTCGATACATACCCTCGCCGAGGCTATCTCTTCGGGGGACATAATTATTTCATACGCTCCGCCGCTGCCGATACCCACGCAGGAATTGTAAACGTCCATAAGAGTAGTCATCTTCATATTCGGACAGAGTATCTTTTTCGAGAGAATGTAGAATTTCTTGTCGGGACATTCATACTGCAAATGCTCCGCAATGCTCATCTCCGTGCCGATTATGAACTCTTTTGCGTCTGATTTTTTTGCAAAATCCATAATGCCGGAGGTCGAACCTACATAATCAGCCTGTTCGGTAACGGAGGGGCGGCATTCGGGGTGGACGAGCACAAGCGCGTTCGGGTGAGCGGCTTTGGCGGCTCTTACCTCATCGGGATCGACTGCCGCGTGAACGGGACAGCCGCCCTGCAGCAGCTTTATATCCTTATCGGGGACGGCTTTCTGTACAAACGCGCCCAGATTGCAGTCGGGGATAAACAAAAGCTTGTTTTCTTTCATTGCGGAAACTATCTTCACGGCGGAGGAGGAAGTCACGCAGACGTCGCAGACCGCTTTCAGTTTGGCGGTGGTGTTGATGTAAGCTACTACCTTTCTGTCGGGGTCGGAGCGTTTTACCGCCTCGATAATCTCAGGCTCCATCTGCTCCGCCATGGGACAGCCCACGCCGGGATTTGCAAGATAGACGTGCTTGTCGGGGGAAAGCATTTTCGCCGTTTCTGCCATAAAATGCACTCCGCAGAACAGGATATTCTCATTGTCTGTCTTTGACGCGTCAACGCTGAGCTTGTACGAATCTCCCACGCAGTCGGCGATCTCGACGATCTCGCGCGCCTGATAGCTGTGAGCGAGGATACATATATCCTTTTCCTTTTTCAGTCTGAGTATCTCATTTTGTATATCCTTTATCAGCATTGAAGAAACACCTTCGTTCAAATAGTATTCGGTTTTTTAGAAAATATCGAGAAGATTCAGCGCGATAAAGATGAGGAACAGCACCGCGATTATCAGACCGATCTTTAGAATTGACCAGACGGCTGACTTCTTGGCGGCTTTATGCTTTTTGAATTCCTCGATAGCGTCCGGCTGGAAAGCGCGCTGACCTTTGTTGTTGCCGAGAGTCGGATTGAGCATATCGTCGATCTTTATGTTCTTGTATTTTTCCTCACGGGTGAGCGGAGCGGTGCCGTATTCGGTCTCATACGGAGAGGCGAGCAGCGAAGAGTCATACTTCTTCATATTTATGCCTTCCATAGTAAGCTCTGGGGTAGCCGACGGGGATTCCAGAACGTCGCCGTTGTTGAAAGCGTGCCTTGTGTCAACGTCTTTCATAAGCTGATTGCGGCTGCGGTTGGCGCGGAGCATCTGGATAAGCGCATCGGTGTACAGATTCTCCTCGTTTTCAGCCTCGTCGGTGAGATGTACCTCAGATGCGGCATCGGCGTTTTCCACACCTTCGTTGCCCATAAGTCCCGAGCTCTTTCTCATAAGCTTGGGAGCGGTCTGTGTGGGAGCGGCAGCGGTGTCGCTTTCCTGTGAAGGTCTTTTTCTCAGCTGCGGAGCGGTCTGAACGGGTCTTGACTGTGCCGCGCTTTCAAGCGATATGGACGGTGAAGTCACGCCCGTATCGTCCGAGGAAGTCCTTTTCCTCAGCTGCGGAGCGACCTTGTTCGCCGCAGGAGCAGGAGAGGGAGCTGGCGCGGTACGGACGGGAGCAGGAGGAGGAGTGTGCGCAGGCTGTTTTACCTCGACAGGCTGCGGCTCGGGCTGAGTATACTCCGAAACGGCAGGTTCGGGGATAACTTCCTCCTGCGGCTGTTCGTAAACGGGAGTCTGCACGGCAGGCTCGGGGGTCTCTTCCTCTTGCGGCTGCTCGTATACATATGTATCCTCAGCCGCTTGCGGCTGTACTTCCTGAGCGGCAGGAACAGGCTCGGGCTCTTCCTCGGGCGGTTCGTTTATGATAGCCGCCGCCGTGATGGGCGCAGCCGCCTGTGCAAATACATTGCTTTCAATATCCGCCGAATTTTCCGACTCGAATGACATCATTTTTCCGGTGGAAATGTCGAAATATTCGTCTCCGTCTTTCAGCGCGATCTTGAGTTTCGGCGCAGGTTCGCCCGGCTTGGGAACATTTGCCTGCGGTATCTCGATGTAATCAAATGTCTGATTGACATCTATTCCCTTTATGGTAAGTATCTCGGCAGCTGTCTGACACCTCATAGAACCTCTTACCATTTCTTTGAGCGGCAGAAGTATGATCTCGCAGAATGTGGAATGGAAAGACCTCAGCGCGGTGGGATTATTCATTCCATCCGGGAAACGGTTGTCAAAATATTTTTCGTATTGCTCGGGAGCTGCGGCGATCATTTTGTCGATGACCTTCGCCATATTTATCCAGAGCTCTTCCTCTTCCATTTCGCGGTCGTTTATTACCAGCCACATATAACATCTTAAAAAGCAGTCGTAGCAGGTGACGTCACGTATGTTGAGCATAACATCGTCGATGTTGAGCGCCATTGTGAACTGACTGTCCGAATAGGCAAAGCACCTGTATCCGTTGCTGGCAAGCTTTGCATATGCGGTCTTTACTGTATCTGTGGTTCTCTGAAAGGGAGGCAGCGAGCTGAAATCAAACGGAGAAGTAAAGCTGTCCGCCGTGCCGTTTTCAGCCATTGCGAGGATCTGCTGATAATTTTCGTTGATCTGAGAAGAAGTCGCATTTACCGCTACGCCGAGCACTCTGTACGGATTGCAGGCAAATAATTCTGTTGCGGTAACGCCGATAGTTTGAGCTGGCAAGTTGATTCCCCCTGTTTTTTATATTTACGCCGACCGCTTTCCGTCAAGGATACTGCGCAGACTTCACGGCAGGCATATGTCGGCACCGAATGTCCGGTGACCTTTATGCACATCTTTACAATTTTAAGTATATCAAATTTTTCATATATATATATCAATTCAATATTAACTAAATAAATATAAAATGTGAATTTGGCAAAATATCATAAAAATTATACGTTAATTCTCAGAAAAAAACCAAAAGCTTATTGCAATTTGAAATTAAATGTTGTATAATTAAGATAATAATATCTATCTGAATGTTTTCAAATAAAAATACAAGGGGGAAGTTTTTGTGGCATTATTCGGACATAAAAAACGTACTGAGGACGTAAAGACCGCGCCAAAGCCGGCGGTCAATCCCGATGACATCTGGAATACGCCGTCGGAACGGAAAAAGGATACCGTGGTGATCAAGGAATCGAAATACGACGAACCTGCGCCGGAGGCAGTGAGCGTTGATTCTATCGATCCCGAAACTATCCGCAAGAAGATGGAACTGCTCGAGAAGGAGCTTGAGGAGCAGAAGAATAAGCCGGTGATGACTTATTCCGACTTTGACACTGATCCCGTGGCGCAGTCCGAGGTGGATATCGCGCAGGACAAATTCGAGGAAAAGTACGAGGAAGAGCATAAGCGTTATCTCGAATCTCATGTTCAGGACATAGCCTCGGCAAATTCCGAGGGCGTTGACGAGAAGATCACCGAAATGGTAGATGAGACCGAAAGACGCGCTCAGGCGGTAAAGGCGAAGAATTACGGTATTGAACAGGTGGATCAGGAAGAGGTAAGCAAGGGTCTTGCGCAGCTCAACGATCCCAAGGACGTTACCAAGGACGAAAATTTCAAGAATATCGAATCCGTTTCCGACAAGGATATGGAGGGCGCCGCCGAGTATATCCGCACGCAGCTCGATACCCGTGAAGAGGTCGTTGAAGACGACGAGATAGAATCCGTTCCCGAGGACTATGTTGAGAAAAAGACTCAGGAATTTATGGAGCAGTACGGCGACAGAAAATAGCCGTCTGTTTTAAATCATACAGATACAGATCAGGAGAGATACAATGATAATCAATGTGGAAAATCCGATAATCAAATATTCCGACAAGGGCAAGCCTTTTCAGTACGATAAACTGTTTTATGCTACCATCGAGCCGTATATTCTTGAATTCAAGAACGCAAGGCTCGATAAGCTTACGGAGGAGGACGCCGCGCGCTGCCTTGCGAGGATATTCAAGAAAATGGAGGTCAACGGCGTACCCGTTCTGGAATTTTTCAAGGACGATCTTGCAAAATGGAACGGGCTGGATCAGTATGCAAGGACGACAAGACTTGCGGAGCTTATGGCTAAGGATATTTTCTGTTGCTTTGACAAGAACAGATATGACGAAAATGAGGAATTTGACGTAGTGGACAGGATCTACTGCATAAACAATAACGGCGAAAAGGATTATATCTACTGCGACGCGCAGGAGAAGAACGGTCCTTTCAAGAAAAAGCTTACTCCCGAGGCGGAGTATTTCAAGCAGCTTATGGAATTTAACGAACAGGGCAAGCTGCCGAGATCAAAATAACAGATGTCAGGAGAATGACGGCAATGGTAGTTATTGAAATGGAAAACGGCAAGAAGATAAAGATCGAGCTTTACCCCGAAACCGCGCCGATCACAGTCGCAAATTTTGAAAAGCTGGTAAAGGAAGGCTTTTATGACGGTCTTATCTTCCACAGAGTTATAAAAGGCTTTATGATACAGGGCGGCTGTCCCGACGGAACGGGTATGGGCGGTCCGAAAGAGCGTATCAAAGGAGAATTTCTTGCAAACGGCGTTCCTAACGATCTGAAACACACAAGAGGTGTAGTGTCTATGGCGCGCACTGCCGATCCTGATTCGGCAGGTTCGCAGTTCTTTATTATGCATAAGGACGCGCCCCACCTTGACGGTCAGTATGCCGCGTTCGGCAGGGTAGTCGAGGGTATGGACGCAGTTGACGAGATCGCGCAGACGCCGGTGGGATTCGGCGACAGACCCGTTACTCCGCAGGTGATGAAGAAAGTCACGATCGAATAGATCAAGGATAAACGATCGCCGTTCTGCGGCAATGAATCAAGACCGTGCGCCCTCGGAAATCAATTTTTGATTTCCGGAAGTTAGAACGCTGCGCTTTTAAGAGGTAAGAGGTCAGACAAGGAGCGCCTACGGCGAATATTTTAAAATATTATTCCGCTTTGCAGACTTTTTTCTTGCTTCTTGTCTCTGAAAATCTTGTTTTTTTAAGATCAATTTTGTAAAAATTGATTTCAATGACCGTGCGCCGCTGTTGTGCGGCGGTCTTTGTTATACCGATTTTAATATCTATGACCGGCAGGTGAATTGCATTGACAGACAGAAAAGTCGTAGGCGTGTGTTACGCCGGTATCGGCGACGAATATCAGTCCGAAATGATAAACGGACTTCTGGAAAAACAAAAAGATCTTCCGTGGCTGAGGCTTATGTTTTTTACCTGTTTTTCCGACAGATTTTCCGGCTCGGCACACGATATGGGCGAATGTGCGATCTTCAGCCTGATAAATTACGATAAGCTTGACGCGCTTATCCTGCTGAGCGAGACTATCAAGGACGAGTGTATTCTCAAAAACATTGTTGATAATGCCCGCGCGGCAAATATTCCTGTGGTTTCTCTTGACGCGGAGATAGACGGCTGCATCAATATTCTGTTCGACTATGCAAACTCTATTTATGATATAGTATGTCATCTTGTGAATGTCCACAAGCGCAGCAGGATAAATTTTATCACGGGCGTGATAGGGCAGGATATTTCCACGCGGCGGGTGGAGGCTTACAAACGCGCTCTTGAAAGCTGCGGATTAAGCTACGACCCCACGCGCGTGGGCGAAGGTATGTGGTGGGACGAACCCACAAGGGAAACGGTCAGAAAATGGATAGATTCCGGACAGGAATTTGACGCGGTAGTGTGCGCAAACGATATTATGGCTATGTCTGCCGCCGAGGAACTTGA
This sequence comes from uncultured Ruminococcus sp., assembly GCA_947629455.1. GTDB lineage: Bacteria > Bacillota > Clostridia > Oscillospirales > Ruminococcaceae > FB2012. The sequence goes on along the minus strand of CANRDT010000003.1, from coordinate 28,027 downwards.
GGCGCACGGGATATCCGTTCCGCAGCAGGTATCAGTTACCGGAATTGACGATCTGGAGGAAGCGAGGTATCATTATCCCGATATCACCACGGCGCGAATGGGATATAAAAAGGGCAGTGCGGAGGCTCTCAGACTGCTTGAAATGATCTTCGGCGGAGAAAATCCGAACGGCAGGAATATCATAAGATCGGACGTTATCTACCGCGGCAGCTGCGGCTGTAAGGAAGTCCGTCCCGACGCAAATCATTATCACCGCAGACGTTCAAACGCGTGGGACGACCTGAACATCTTCACCCGTCAGATCATGAGGATATGCTCCAGAATAACCGAAAGCTCCCGTGTCAGCGACGCGGTCGATAAACTGCGCTCCACCGCTATGAGAGCGTGGACGAAGAAAATGTGGATATGCGTGGAAAACGGATATTTCGACTCTTCCTCGGCTGCCGGCGATATAGTTTCTCAGGCGGCGGGAACGTCTTTTCCGCAGGTGATGGAAGTACTGGCGTTCAAGAACGATACGGTTTCGGATAAATGCAGACCTTTTGAAACGAGCGAACTGCTGCCCGATCTCGACAGAGAACTGGACGAGTGCCGTTCGGTGCTGTTTATGCCGCTGCACGTCAACAGCCGCATTATCGGGTATATCGCAAAGGAGCATACAAAAAGCATTTACGAGCACCAGTGGCTGCTCTATTCGATGAATATGTCAAACGCTTTTTCGACCCTCAGACAGCAGGCGCAGTTAAGGCATATGATCGCCCGTCTGGAGGATATGTATATACGCGATTCAATGACGCAGCTTTACAACCGCAGAGGATTTTTCAGCAAGCTTAAAGAATTGTTTGTTGACGGAAAGACCCACGATCTGACGGTGGCGTCAATAGATCTTGACAATCTTAAAATGATAAATGACGAGTACGGTCATAACGAAGGCGATTACGCTATAAACGCCGTTGCGAAAGCACTTATGTCAATATCCGTAAAGGGAGAGATCTGCGCGAGATTCGGCGGCGACGAGTTTATAGTCGCAGGAATTTACGATAACGATAAATACTATCTTGAATATGAAAAAAGCTTTTACGAATATCTGGATTATGTCAACAGCAATTCGTCAAAGCCGTATACCGTTTCGGCAAGCTTTGGCATAGTTGCCGCAAGCTCGGGCGGTCTGGATAATATTGACGAGCTTATCAAGATCGCCGATGAGCGTATGTATAAGAAAAAAGCCGGCAGGAGTACAAGCTATCGCAGAAGAAACTGACAAGCCTTGTATCTGCGCCGCAATGGGAGTGATGGATTTGAAGGTATCGGGATTTCCGGCTTTTGCCGCCGCGCTTTTAATGTGCGGTTCGGCTGCTTTTTCCGCATATGCGCAGGCTGATACGCAGCAGGCGGAGAGTTCTGCCGCTGAGAGCGTCAGTGCGGCGGAAGATCTCTCCTCGGAGGAAAATCTGACTATGGCTCCCGTAAGCGTGCAGCTTGAGGTGGGAGAGATCGAGAATCAGAGGTTTGATGTATTTCTGAATATAGATACGCAGATACCTATCGCCCAGGCGGATATAACAATAGAATACGACAGCGATATGCTGGAGCTGAAAAGCTCTGAAATGAACAGCGAGGAGATAGGCGGTATCTATCTGGAGGATTCACAGGAGGGTTCGTACATTTTCAAGTATATGAATACCAAGGGTTCGGATTTCTGCGGAACGTATACCACCCTGACTTTCAGAGTAAAAGACCCCGATCTTATGTCTACGGTGATCTACCTGACGGTGGATTCTCTTGAGGACGTCGATCTTATGCCGCTTTCAAATGTGATAGGCAACGGAATAGTCAGCAACCGCAAGGCGATAGACGCAAACGCAGAAATTTCTCCCGACAGCGTGTATCAGATATCTCTGCCCATGTCGGAAACTGCGGTAACTCTTGAATCACTGGGGATAGACGACGCAGAGTCTGTCACGGTGACGGACGGGGAAAAGGCTCTGGTGCAGGACGGTCTGCTTTCCACTTTGTCGGAGGGAGAGACCGATCTGACGGTACTGCACAGCGACGGCACACAGAGCGTTTATCACCTGACTATTTTCGATCAGGAGCAAATTTCCTCCGACAGCCTTACTGCGGAAGATGCCAAAAAGCATATCTCCAAATCCTCGGACGGCAGCGAAAAGAAGATGTCAATAGCAATAATTATTGTTGTCTTTCTGGCTATCGCGGCGATCATTGTGGAATACATAGTGATATTCAAGCCGTTCAAAAAGAAACGTAACGCCGGGCAGAGAGTGTACCTGCAAGATCAGGAGGACGAGGAGGATACCGACGATCTTGCCGCAGATGACGCGGATATTGAAGATGTTGAAAATATCGGCGATACGCAGGAAACAGAACATTCGGAAGAATCGGAACATTCGGAAGAAACGGAGCCGTCCGATGATGTTCAGGACGGCGGCGAAGTTGAAGATAAAGATGACGATACCGAAGAGTAAAAGTAAATATATCAGAAAAAAGAGATCCCGAAGGAAAGTAACTTCGGGATCTTTGCTGTTATAGTATTTGTTATTCCGATCTGCCTTTCAGACGGTTGAATACCGTTACGAACAGTGACCATGCAATTTCGCCAAGGCAGGCAAGCATAAGCAAAAACTTTATCGGACTTGCCTTGCTGCCGGTAGTGGGATTGTGATCAGGCTGACTGTCAGCCTCCGCCGCTGCACTGTCTACTGCCTCTTCTATGACCTCGGGGTCTGCTGTCTGCTCTTCGCCTGTCGAAGGCGCTGCGGTGTCGTCGGAATTATCTGCGTCTGCGCCGTTTGCATTATCATTCTCCGCAGACTGCTCGTCTGATGTGTTATCCGTATCATTCGTATTATCCGTGGTTTCACTGACCTGCGGCTGTTCCTCGGGCAGGGGAGTCTGTTCATCGTCCTGATCCGTCGGTGCAGAAACAGTTTCGGTCGGCTCGACCGTGATAGCGTCTATGCTGAACGTCGCATTTGCTTTGAGATAATAAAGCTGCACGAAAACATCATTGCCCGTCTTGTTGGGGTCGATATTTTCCGCGGTCCAGACGTCTTTGTCCACATAATGGGAAGTGCTGCGGAAAGATACCCATTCGCCGCCGACATTCATACCAATGCCGCCGTTCACATTGCCCGTAGTGCTTATGTCAACGCTGATGTTGTAATTTCTGGAATAATCGGTTATGTAGTCGTCCAGACTGAACGAATAGCTGAGATCTTCCTCGGAATTGAAATCCGTATCTCCCTGAGTGTAGCTGAACAGACTTGTCTGCTCGTCGCTGGAGCTATCCACATCACTGTCGTTTACCTCGGGTGAGGTCGGCAGCTGCTCATCTTCGGGAACTTTTTCCGCATGCGTTGTCTGCTGCTCGGCGGTATTGCTCTCCGGGGTGGACTGAGGAACAGTCGTCACCTGCGGCTTTTCCGTTTCCTCGGAAGTTTGCGGCTGTGTGGTCGTTACCGCTTTTGTAGTGGTAGTGGTTTTTGCCGTTGTGGATTCGGTCTCGGCTTTTGTAGTGGTAGTAGCTTTTGATGTTGTGGATTCGGTCTCGGCTTTTGTGGTGGTGGATTTTGTCGTTGTGGACACAGTCTCAGCTTTTGTGGTGGTAGGCTTTGTCGTTGTGGACACAGTCTCAGCCTTTGTGGTGGTAGGCTTTGCCGTGGTAGATACAGTCTCGGCTTTTGTAGTGGTGGCGCTTGTCGTTGCCGCGGCGGTCGTAGTTGTCGTCGCCTTTGTCACGGTCTTTTCGGGAACGCTGACAGTAAACGGCGAACTTTCGGTCGGAGCGGAATATGCCGCGTTGACAAATCCGTCGTCGCTTGCCGAGACGATAGTATCTACTTCCACCCAGAAATCCAGATCACCTTTTGCGCCGTCCTTTACCTTAAAGCTTGCAAGAGCAAGATCGGTATCGGAGGTAATGTTGTCGCTCGAAAGGTTCGCGCCGACTATTCTCACCTCGCCCGGAGCGGAGGAATAGTTGGCAATTACGGAGAATTTGCTGCCGACATCGTACTTTGAAGAAAGCTCAGTACTGTTCGGGATATAGACGTCTACCTTGTCGGGATCGTAATGCAGGTCGATCGTGAATCCTGCCGCGCCCGTATCGCCCGGTTCAAATCCCACTTTTACGTTTACCATATCGCCTGCCGAGGCGGTGAGCTTGTCCGCCGACAGGGTGATCTCGCTGTTCTGCGCGGCTGATCCTGCAAGTGAGAACGCCGACATAGCCGACATAGTCATAAGACCTGCCGTTGCCGCCGCAAGCGCCGGCTTATTTACTTTTAAAGTCATTGGGTATCATACCTCCCGATCATAATAAGTCTGTTACACAAGTTGAAGGCTTTTGCTGATTCAAATTTTGTTCATATTTTCTTTTTCTTTTCTATTTGTACATAAATTTGAACACAACGCTAAATGGTTACATTGAGTATTAAGATTATATCATATCTATGACAAATAAGTCAATAGTCAAAATGGCGAAAAACAGGTCGAAATTTTATCTATTTTGCGAGATTGGCTGAAAAGCTCAATATATGTCCGTTTTTATATTACAAAATACAATATATATTGTAACCGAATTGTAATATATATCCAAAACGACAATTTTAAACTTTTTGTAAATAAAATCGCACTTGACAATAACTGCGGCTTGTCCTATAATGTTATTATCGGAAAAATACTTATCTGGAGGAGATAGCGGTGATCACCCGAAAAATCAAGCTTGCGCTGCTGACTGCGGCAGTCATTATATTCGGCGTGCTTACGTCTTCATTCACGGCTGCGGCTGCGGAGTACGGCGTTTGTACGGCAACATCTCTCAACGTCCGCAGCGGAGCAGGGACGTCATATCCGTCCGTCGGCTATCTGGCTTACGGCGATACGGTAACGGTCGAGAAAACGCTTAAAGCGTCCGACGGCGGCAGCTGGTATATGGTGACATTCACAAAAAACGGGACTGAAAAAAGCGGATATGTTTCCTCAAAATATATAGATGTAAAAAATACTCCTTCGCAGGATGATCAGACAACAAACGTCACGGACAAGAGCTTTGAAAAATATCTTGACAGTCAGGGATTTCCCGAAAGCTATCGCCCTGCACTGAGAGAGCTTCACCGCAAATATCCGAAATGGGTGTTCACCTCGCAGCAGCTGGATATTACGTTTGAATCGGCTCTTAAAGAAGAAATGGTCCTCGGCAGAAGTCTTGTTCACGCCTCGGCTCTTGCGTCGTGGAAATCTATGGAAAAGGGTGCATATGATTTTGCCAACGGAAAGTGGTATGGTCTGGACGGCTCGTGGGTAGCCGCGTCCGAACAGATAGTGAGATATTATCTCGATCCGCGCAACTTCCTTGACGATACATACGTCTTTATGTTTGAAAATCTATCCTATAACAAGGATATACACAATATCGAAGGGGTAAGGAATATCCTTGCCGATACCTTTATGAACGGCAATTTTACCTGCCCCGATACTAAAGAAGTGTACGACTATGCCGAAACGTTTATGGAGGCGGCTGAAAGGTCGGGAGTTTCGCCCTATCATATGGCGTCAAGATGCCGCAGCGAGCAGGGAGTCAATGGAGCGCCGCAGTCGCTCGGAACGGTCAAAGGCTATGAGAATTATTTCAATTTCTTTGACGTTCAGGCATATGCCACATCTACCATGACAGCCGCCGAAATGGGCTGCCGCTACGCCAAGACTACAAATCCCGCATATCTTCTGCCGTGGACAAATCAGTACAAGGCTATCGTAGGCGGAGCGATATTCGTTGGAACGGGTTACATCACAAAGGGACAGGACACCATTTATCTGCAAAAATTTGACGTGTCGGACGACGGCAACGGTCTGTATTTTCATCAGTATATGACCTGCATTTTCGGCGCGGCAAATGAGGCGGCAGGAATGAAAAAGGCTTATTCCGAGGCAGTACTTAATTCCGCTCTGGAGTTCAAGATACCGGTCTATAAGGATATGCCGGCGACACCTGCGTCAAAGCCTGTAAGCAGCGGCGACAACAACGATCTGCTGCGTTCTCTCAGCGTCGAAGGACAAAAGCTTTCCCCCTCGTTTGATAAGTACACGACCTCCTACACGGTCACCGTGCCGAGTAATGTTTCTTCCGTATCGGTCAAGGCGACTGCGCTCGGCGGCGCGGCAAAGGTATCAGGCTCGGGAAAAGTCATACTTAAAGAGGGTTCAAATACGGTAAAATTAACCGTCACCGCGGCAAGCGGCTCAAAGAGGACATATACCATAAATATAACCCGTAAAAAAGGTGCTACTCTGAAAAAAGGCGACGTCAACGGCGACGGAACGGTGACTGTCGTGGACGCGCTGGAAATACTCAGCTACAGCGCAGGCAAGAGCAAGCTGTCCTCCGCACAGATAACAGCCGCGGATATTGACAAAAGCGGTTCGGCAGACGTAGTAGACGCGCTGACTATCCTGCAATATGTGAGCGGAAAAAGAAAATCTCTCTGACGATCATAAATAATTATCCGCCTTAGTGTTTACAGCTGAGGCGGATATTTTGCTTATTTCATCATCATATTGAATCCCTCGACCATATCGCCTATAGCGTGTATGGCTCTTCCGGCGTTTGATTTCATACGCCTTTTTTCTTTCGCCGAGGCGTTCGCAAAAGCATATGCCACCGCTCCTGCCGCTATGCCGACGGTAACTCCCTTGGCTATTGAAGTGATACTCATATCTGCCGCTCCTTTCACAAATATTGCCGTACCCGCAAGTACTGCCGTATTTATTTTTTGCGGAAATTTGCCTGCGATACAAGGTTAGTTCTGCATATTTTTGAGTAAAAATATACAAAATCACGCAGTTTATACCGCTTTTTGAAAGCATATGGGAAAATTTGTTCATACTTAAGAAAATATTTATGTATTTACAGCGGTTTATGATATATGATATAATAAAATCATAAATGATTTCATTATATTTTTATGTCCTCGTCGATACGCAGACCAATGGGTCTGCTCCCGACGTATCGGACAATTATATCATAACGCTTACGCTTTTATGATATAATATACGCAGATGTAAACTAAACTCTTCTGTAAGATATTGCAAGAAAGGCATATAAATAATGTATGTCATACTTTTATTAGGTATTGCAGTCCTGCCGTTGAGTTTGGTATATAACAAGAAAGTATTAAGATCGTACTGCAAAACAGCCGATCTGGTAAGGAGAAGATTTTATGGGAATGACTATGACTCAGAAGATCCTCGCCGCTCATGCCGGTCTTGACAGCGTAAAGCCCGGACAGCTCATAATGGCGGATCTGGATCTGGTCCTGGGAAATGATGTAACGACGCCCGTCGCTATCAATGAGTTTAACAAGGCGGGATTTGATTCGGTCTTTGACAATGAAAAAGTCACAATGGTCATGGATCACTTTACCCCTAACAAGGATATAAAGGCGGCGGCTCAGTGCAAGCAGTGCCGCGACTTTGCAAGGCAGTATAAGATCCGCAATTATTTCGACGTCGGCGATATGGGTATCGAACACGCCCTGCTGCCCGAAAAAGGTCTTGTCGCTCCGGGCGACTGCGTTATCGGCGCGGATTCTCATACCTGTACATACGGAGCGTTGGGCGCGTTCTCAACAGGCGTAGGTTCTACCGATATGTGCGCCGGAATGGCTAAGGGCAAGGACTGGTTCAGAGTGCCTTCGGCGATAAAATTCAATATAACCGGCAAGCTGCCCGAGTATTCTGCCGCCAAGGACGTTATACTGCATATTATCGGAATGATCGGGGTGGACGGAGCGCTTTACAAGTCCATGGAGTTTTCGGGCGAGGGACTTAAAAACCTCACGATGGAGGACAGGCTCTGTATGGCGAATATGGCTATCGAGGCAGGCGCTAAGAACGGAATATTTGCGGTAGATCAGGTGACTCTTGATTATATCGCGGATAAGGTCACCAAGGATTACAAGATATATGAGGCGGACGAGGACGCGGAGTATGACGCGGTATACGATATTGATCTTTCGCAGATCAGACCGACCGTTGCGTTTCCTCATCTTCCCGAGAACGCAAGGACGTTCGACCAGATCGGCGACATTGCGATAGATCAGGTCGTTATCGGCTCGTGTACGAACGGCAGGATAGAGGACATCAGAGCGGCGGCAAGCATACTCAAGGGCAGGAAAGTTGCCGACGGCGTGAGATGTATAATTATACCGGCAACTCAGAAGGTGTATATGCAGGCTATGAAAGAAGGTCTGCTTGAAATATTCATCAATGCAGGCTGCGCGGTATCCACACCCACCTGCGGGCCTTGTCTGGGCGGTCATATGGGTATTCTTGCAAAGGGCGAAAGAGCGGTAGCGACTACTAACCGCAATTTTGTCGGAAGAATGGGACACCCCGAGTCTGAGGTCTATCTTGCATCTCCCTATGTTGCGGCGGCGTCGGCTGTAACGGGAAAGATCTCGCAGCCGAGCGAACTGACAGACTAAGAAAAGGGGAAAGCCTGAATGGTAAAACATATTATTATATGGGAGTTTAATGACGAACTCAGCGGTGAGGAGCGCGCTTCTGCGGCTTGCAGGATAAAGCGTGAACTCGAGGCTCTTGACGGCGTTATAGAGGGGCTGCGCAGTATAAAGGTGTATACCGATATGCTGCCCTCATCAAACGGCGATATGCTTCTTGACAGCTCTTTTGACGATGCCGCGGCGCTTGCATATTATGCCGATCACCCTGAACATATCAAGGTAAAGCAATATATCTCACAGGTGGTAAAAAGCCGGAAATGCACAGACTTTGAGATCTGAGCAGTTGGGGTAGGCTGAATATATCCGACCTGTATATAAGGAACAGTGAAATGAAGAATTATATTCGTGATATTTTCTGGGATATTATCCTCAGCATTATTACCAAAAAATACGGAACGTCAATAAACGATCAGCAAAGAGAGGACAAAGCCGACGAGTATATCCAACAGCTGCATGACAGCGACAGCTTTACTGTGGATATGACTCAGGCGATCATTGACAAAAAAGGTCTTAATGATTTTTATACCGCCAATATAAACGGTTCTCCGGTCTATGCTCTCGTCAAAACTGGAATGTTCAACAAGGTCAAGCTGCGTTATTTTATTACAAGAAACAAGGACGCAATAACCGTTGAATATCTCGATCAGGTATATGACGAGCTGCGCAGACAGACAGCGGGCGAAAATGTTTTTAATTCTCCCGAGTATTTGAATAAAGGTTGAAAGGCAGGTCTTACTTATGAAAGCACACGGAAAAGTGCATAAATACGGGGATAACGTCGATACCGACGTAATAATCCCGGCGAGGTATCTCAATACTGCCGATATGCAGGAGCTGGCAAAGCACTGCATGGAGGATATAGACGCTGAATTTGCGTCAAAGGTCAATAAGGGCGATATTATGGTGGCGAAGTCAAATTTCGGCTGCGGTTCGTCGAGAGAACACGCTCCTGCGTCGATAAAGGCAAGCGGAATATCCTGCGTCATTGCAAGATCGTTTGCAAGAATCTTCTACAGAAACGCCATAAATATCGGTCTGCCCATTATTGAATGTGACGAGGCGGCTGAAAAGATCGAGGACGGTGACGAGGTCGAGATCGACTTTGAAAGCGGCGTTATTACCGATATTACCAGGGGAGAAAGCTATCAGGGTCAGTCTTTCCCCGAATTTCTGATAAATATCATCAATTCAAACGGTCTGCTCAATTCTCTGAAATGACAGACGATCCTGTGCGGCATATCCGAAAGGACGGATAAGAAAAGCCGATTTTGCAGGAAGTGAAACGAAATTATTCATTTTTTCAAGAAAAAATGCCGCTTACCTCTTGAAAAATATATCAAGGTGTATTATAATAGTAGTGGAATTATTTTATGAAAGAAGGATCTTGTATGTTGGATATTAAAATCGAGCGTACCACATCTCCAAAGGAAAAGCCTGCCGATGAAACAAAGCTTGGCTTTGGTCACATTTTCACGGATCATATGTTTGTTATGAACTATGACACGGGAGAGGGCTGGCATAACGCAAGGATAGTGCCTTTCGGCGACATATCGCTTTCGCCTGCGGCAATGTGCCTGCACTACGGTCAGGAAATATTTGAGGGACTCAAAGCCTACCGCACCAAGGACGGCAGTGTTCAGCTTTTCAGACCTGATGAAAACTTCAAGAGAATGAACGTATCTGCGGAAAGAATGGTTATCCCCAAGCTTGACGAGCAGGACTGCATGGACGGTCTTATGGCTCTGCTCAATATTGAAAAAGATTGGGTACCGCATACCGAGGGCGCAGCGCTTTACATCAGACCGTTTATTTTCGCGACCGATCCTTATGTTGGTGTTCGTCCTGCGGATCACTATCTGTTCCTTATCATTCTTTCACCGTCGGGAGCGTATTATTCCACCGGTCTTAATCCCGTCAAGATATATGTCGAGAACAAGTATGTCAGAGCGGTAAGGGGCGGTACGGGATTTGCCAAGACTGCCGCTAACTATGCTATCTCCCTTGCCGGACAGGAGGAGGCTCATCAGCAGGATTACGAACAGGTGCTCTGGCTGGACGGCGTTGAAAGAAGATATGTTGAAGAAGTTGGTTCTATGAACATATTCTTTGTTATAGACGGCGAGGTCATCACTCCCGAGCTGACGGGTTCGGTTCTGCCGGGTATCACCAGAAAATCGGCGATCGAGGTCTGCCGCGATAAGGGATATAAGGTAACGGAGCGCAGGATCACCATTCAGGAGATCGCCGAGGCTTATGACAACGGCAAGCTTGACGAGGTGTTCGGAACGGGTACTGCCGCCGTAATTTCGCCCGTGGGTCATCTCAAGTGGGGCGACAAGATAATGACTATAAACAACAACGAGATCGGACCTATCTCGCAGATGCTTTACGATACTATGACGGGTATCCAGTGGGGCACTATCGAGGACAAGTTCGGTTGGATAGTTCCCGTAAAGTAATAAAATTTTTCGGACAAAAACAGCGGACATTCTATTTGGGACGTCCGCTGTTATTTTTTGCAGCTTTATTATTTATGAGTTTCCCTTATGAATATAACCCCCGCTCACGGGCAGAATAATACATATATCCAATCTAACAGGAGTGATGAAAATGTCTATGAGCGATACTGAAAATCTGCTGAAGGAATGTAATGCCGGTATCAAAATGGGAATAGATTCCATTGACGATATGCTGCCTTCCGTAAAGGATAACAGGTTAAGGGACGTTATGAAAGAATGTAAGGAAACTCATCAGCGGCTGGGGAGCAGAACGCACGAACTGCTCAACAAGTACGGCGACCCGGGAAAAGAGCCTCACCCTATGGCAAAGGGAATGTCATGGGTGAAGACCAACGTCAGGCTGGCGTATGATTCCTCCGATCAATCGGTGGCAAGCCTGCTGACAGACGGGTGCAATATGGGAATAAAGTCGCTTAATAAGTACCTCAATCAGTATTCCGACGCGGACAGGGAGGTATCAAACATCACAAAGGATCTGATAAAATCCGAAGAAAAGCTTGTCAAGGATATTGAAGAATTTCTCTGATAACGGCGCGATCCCCGAAGTAAATTTACCACGGAATTTGCTTTGGGGATCGGTTTGTATAAGCGTATTTTCGGCTGTCCGTGCGAAACTTCCGCTTGGGTCAGCCTTTGTTTTTATTTTCCTTTTCCTTGTCGATAAGCGCCTTGGCTTTGAGTATAGCAAGCTGAGTTTTCGCATCCGGCAGCTCGCCGCGCATAACCATTTCCACCGCCTGCTCAAATGGTATCTTTTCAACATCGAGAAACTCGTCCTCGTCAAGCAATCTGTCGCCGAAATGAAGTCCTCTCGCCAGATACATATGTATCACTTCGGTGTCGTATGCAACGGTAGGATAGAGGCAGCCGAGATATTCAAAACTGTCCGCCTCCGCGCCCGTTTCCTCCTTTAACTCCCGTATGCCGCAGGCGCGGTGATCTTCGCCGTACTCCAATTTTCCTGCCGGTATCTCCATAAGTACTTTCCCGAACGGATAGCGGAACTGCCTTACCATATATATTTCTCCGTCGTCGTTTAAGGGTACGACGCATACTCCGCCCGGGTGTGAGATGACCTCGCGCAGGGCGTTTCTTCCGTCCTCAAGACGCACTTCGTCCACCGACAGCTTTACCACTTTTCCGTTAAATATCTCCTTTGTCGATAGCCTTTTTTCATTGAGATGCATTTTCTTCACTCCCTGAGTCATTTATTTCACCGCTCTGCGGCGCATTATTGTTACTGTTACTATCCGTTTCGTTATCGCCGACCTGTTCCTGCGCGTCGGAAATGTCCTTTTGATCTGCGGATATTTGTGACATATCTGCGGCTTTTTGCTGCTTTTTCTTTGTGACATATGCTGCGGCTAAGTATATCGCCAGTATGCCTGCTCCAACTATGCTTATGATCTGTCCCTCGGCAAGCCCTGCGGTCTTATATCTGAACGTTATACTGCTGTCGCCGGCAGGGCATTTCACCGCCATAAATCCGTAGCTGACTTTTTCGATCACGGCAGGTTCGCCGTTTACTTCCGCCGTCCAGCCCGATTCATAGGGAACACTGAAAAATACCAGGTGCGGACTGTCAAGCTCTATCGCCGCGTCAAAGCCGTTCGTACTTTCCTTGAAATAATAACAGGACTGACCTTTCTTTTCAAGACACGCCGATCTGTACTCGTCCGTATCGAGGGGCGCCGTATCCTCGTCAAATTTTGTGACTATATCCGAGTACTTTTCCACTTGATTCTTATTGAGAACAAGAGCCTCCGTAAGGATAGAAGTCTTGCGGACTTCCGTTGCGTCCTCGATAGTTTTGCTGTCCACATATTTATCATATGCGAATCCCATTGGGATAAAGTATTCGTTCTTGTAGATATTAAAGCCGTTCTGCGTATCCACATAAGTAAATCCTACGAGATTGGGCATCTGCTCGGGCGGCTCGTTTTCCTCTTTGCCGATACGGACTTTATAATCCAACTCGTCAAAATAATATTTTACCGAGAACATTGCCCTCAGCGGATAAAGCTTTGTTTCCATACGGGAGGCAACGTCCCTTGTCTGATCTATAGAGGTGTAGAAATCCATTATCGAAGTCGGGACAACGCTGTGAAAGGTCCTCATCGAGGAAAGTCCCCAGAACATACACCAGTTGTCAACGTTCTCGGAGGTGTCTATTCTGTAGAATTTATTCTGCGAATCGGCAAAGTCCTCATCGAGAGCGTCAAGCTTTGCCATATCAAGATTTTTACTGCCGTAAATGGCTCTGTCGATATAATCCGCGTTATCGCTGCCCTGCGCAACTCCGTATACTACCGACGAAGTCATACATATTATACAGGCGACTACTGTCATATAGGTTATATGGCGATACCAGTTCTTTTTCTTTTTTGCGCCCTTGTAGACTGCAAAGAAGAGCATTATCACCATAATAGCCGTGACAACCGCCTGAATGTAGTAAAGCTCGGGATACTGCGGTACTTTTCCGTAAACGATCTTTTCATTTTCAAGCTTTGGCAGCAGACCGATACCCACAAATATTGCGCATACTGCCGCTACCGGAATAAATCCCGATTTCAGATCGTCACGCCGTTCGCCGATAACTTTGGAGGTCATAAGGCACATTATCAGTACCGGCATATAGTACCACCTTGCGTAGTAGCTGCTGTTAAAGAGGACATAGGCGGAATTGAGTATCGGCACAAATGCCATAAGCATACATATCCAAATTATACGGCTCGCCCAGTGCTTTTTCCTTGTACGCATAAACGCGATAACGCCGCACATTGAAAATAGCGGAAGATAACCTGCCATAGACGCCCATCTTGCCTTGTCCGATTTGAGGATATTGACTCTCGCAGGCATATCCGGCAGCATAAAGAACGACTGGATTATTCTCGGTATACGCACGTTTTCGCTGTAGATGACCATATCCAGACCGTAAAGTCTGCCGTCGATACGTGGATTGGTGAAAACGTCTATAACAGCGGGAAGAAGTATGCAGCAGGACAGCATTACGCCAAGCACCGATTCGAGCGCAAGCAGACCGAACATTTTCAGATCCATTTTAAAGGAACGGTCGGTAAGGCGCACGAAGAAGTAGATGACCAGAAAAATCACTTCGCACACAAAGAAAAAGTAGCTTATCGACGCGCAAAGGGCAACGGAAAGTGCAAACGCGCCTTTTCGTTTTTCCTGCGTAAGCAGTTCAAATCCCAGCAGCAGCAGAGGAAAGAACGCAGTTGCGTCGTGGAAATGATTAAAGAACACGTTGTATATCTGAAATCCCGAAAATCCGTAGAGAAATCCGCCGATAGCCGCCGCGTCGGGGCTGCGGACGAATCTGCGGATATAGGCATACGCCAGAGTAGAGGCGACCGCCGTTTTAAGGCAGAGCAGCCACGGGATAAGGTAAGGCACGGCTTTCAGGGGAAAGAGCGTCGAGAGCCAGAAAAAAGGACTTCCCAGCAGATAAAATGAGTATGACCCCACAAAGTTAGAGCCAAGATCCGTTCCCCAGTCCCAGGCGGTATTTCCGCTGCGGACAGCCTCGTTGGCGTGCTGATAGAACATCATCTGCTGAGAATTGAAATCTCCGTAATACAGAAAAATGCCTTTGTTATCTATAAGCGACGGTATAAACGCCACCAACATTCCAAAAAAGGATACCAGAAAGACAAAAAGATATTTCTCGCGTTTTTTTCTGACCGTCGGGAGAGGTCGTCCGACGGGTGCGACAGCAGCAGTCATATTTTGCTCCTCCGTTCAAGAATAGCAGACCTGATTTTGTGCGCCTTAATAGCCAAAACGGCGCATAATTATTATACCACCATTAAACAAACAAGTCAATAGGCGCAAAATGCGGAAATTTTTTTGTTTTATCCCCCAACGCGGCAGGAATAATTTCCGTAAGATCGTTATTACATCTACCGCGGACAATGTAACACAATACCCGACAGGGGCATATTTTATAGTGTCGGGGCATTTACGCCCGCGCTGTCCGAAAGGACATAACAGATCGCCAGGAGGATAAACCGTGGAAAAAACACTTATTGCCATGACTTCGATCACCTATGCTATGAAGGCAAAGAATCTGCTCAACGGCATGGGAATGTACTGCGAAATAGAAAGAACTCCCCGGAATATTGGCACAGGCTGCGGATATTCTATCCGGGTAAAGGGAGAGCCGGACAAAGCTCTCGGGATACTTGATGCAAATAAAATACCGCACAAAAAAGCATATGTAATATAAAAAGGACGGTGAAGAGATTGCAGCAGATAATAAATTTTGACAATTCGGCGACAAGCTTTCCGAAACCGCGTTCGGTGGCAGCAGCCGTCAATACCGCAGTTACGCGGTACGGCGGAAATCCCGGGCGGAGCGGTCACAGACTTTCCATGGAGGCGGCTGCCGAGATATACAGAGTAAGAGAAAGCGCCGCGAAAATGTTCGGCGCACAGACAGAAAACCTTGCATTCACTCCCAACTGCACGTTTGCTTTGAATATGGCGATAAAGGGAATTATGCAGTACGGCGGACATATCATAATATCCGATCACGAGCACAACGCCGTATCAAGACCGGTATATGCTCTCTCGGTCGGGAGGGGGATAGAATACTCCATAGCGGAAGTTACCGACGACACGGAAGAAACTGTCCAAAATTTTGAACAGCTTATCAGAGCAGACACCAAGTGCATATGCGTTACAGCCGCGTCGAATGTGACGGGGAAAATACTGCCCTACAAAGAGTTAGCCGCGCTGTGCCGCAGACGTGGGATATGCTTTATCGGCGACTGCGCACAGGCTGCCGGAGTAATGGACGTGACGCTCAAAGACGGTTTTAATTTCATATGCACATCGGGACACAAATCGCTGTACGGTCCTACCGGAACGGGACTGCTCATTACCGACGGGGAGTATGCGTTGTCAACGATAATCGAAGGGGGTACGGGCGCGACTTCCTCACAGCTTGCACAGACGCCCTATCTGCCGGAAAAGCTGGAGAGCGGCACTATAAACACCGTCGGGATAATCGGTCTGGGCGAGGGGCTGCGGTTTGTCCGCGAAAAGACGCAAAAGCGCATTATGGCGCATGAACAGCAGCTTTGCCGTCAGTTTACGGAGGGAATAAAAGGCGTGCGCGACGTCAGGATATATCGCGGCGGAGGAGAATACGCTCCGATAGTTGCGTTCAATCTTGGGGACAGACATTCCGAATCGGTCGCGGCGCAGCTTTCGGATATGGGTTTTGCTCTGCGCGGAGGATTACAGTGCGCCGCGCTTATGCACAATTCTCTCGGGACGCTCGGTCAGGGCGTTGTCAGGTTTTCGCCGTCGGCTTTTAACAGCAGACAGCAGGTAAGCGCGCTTATCTCGGCTGTGCAGAGCATAGCGTAGAACATTTGACCGACCGTTATGCGGTCGGTTTGCTTTTGCGTGTAATTATATAAACGGTAAAAAGTTTACAAAAATGTATTTATTATTTTACAAATACGCGTTATTCTATAACTATAAAGAAAATTAAACTGATATATTTGTTGACCGTGTGTGAACAAAGGGAGAAATAATCATAAGTTTTAAACAACTTTTTAAAATTTCAGGAGGTAACAAAAATGAAAGCACCAAAATTAATCTCAAAACGTAAGCTGATACCCGTAGTAACGGCAGCATTGCTCTTCTCCGCCTGCGCCGAGGCGCCGAAGGAGGTCAAGGAGGAAAAAGAAACTCTCGATAATTTCTCCCAGCCCGAAATTCCAAACAGCGATTCACAGTCGGCTGAAAACAACGAATCGGCTGAAAACAATGGACTTGAATATGCGTCTCTCGATGATATAAGAAAAGACGCTGACGAACTTATGAAGAATAATGATTCAAATGTAAAATTCAGTACAGTGCGTGTGGGCAGCGGCAAAACGATGCCCACATATAAAATTGACCCGTACAATCAAAATTATGATCAGCTTGATGATATTATAGATCATTTTTACCATACGGATTTTTCACTCGATTCTCCGCGCTGTGAACACTATACAAAAGGAATGGATTTGATTGAATCCCCTGATCAGCCATATACTAATACCACTGATTGTATACTGTTTTATCCCGAAGATATGGATTCATCAAAATCTCTCGTATACCATGAAACGGGATATTCATTTTATTCTTCAACTGAAGCAGATGATCCTTATCGTTATATTGAAGATTTGCCGACCGAAAAGCGATATAAAATTTTTCTTGGCGACCAGCTTGACGACAGCACATATAAAATGTCGGACGGCAGCGAGTGGAGCGTAAAAGACGCGGCGGAATACGCGCAGGATTTTTGCGATACATATTTTAAACCGCTTGAAAAAGAGCTCTTTGATTACAGGCTTACGGATTTCAGAGTTAAAAAATTGGGCGATGACTTCGGCTATTCCCTATATTTTCAGCGGGTAGATAAGGACGGAAATCTTTTTGACGATCATCGGGCTTATCCTATTGAGCAGCCCGGGTTTGATCCAAGACTATTGGAATGGATCTGGGGGTATCTTGAAAATTCAAATCCGTATCTGTACGATTCGGAAATAAATATTACCTTTAAGGGAAAAGAAAGTATGAGCGCATATTATAAAGGACTTGCGCCCTATCACGGCGATGAACCCATTGACAGCGGCGAAAAGCTGCTTACCCTCTCTTCTGCAATTGACGTTATTTCGTCGCAAATGGCAGGGGGAACTACTTATACTTTTGAGACCGCAGAGCTTGAATATTATTATGTCGCGCTCGATTGTCCGCATTTCACCGACCCTGTCGGGGATAATAAACGTTCCTGGGGCGACCTTGATATGCTAAACTCCGCCGATATTCAGCTAAGACCATACTGGGCATTTACAAAGTCTAAAACTTTTACAGATGTTCAGGATTCCAGTGTGGATACTATTAACACACCTAACTCGCTCTATCTGGTGGACGCGCTCACGGGCAAGCTGTCGATATATTGAGCGGTGACTTCAGATATGATAAATACATTACGCTCAGATCTGAGAAAATGCCTGTTCAGCCTGCCGTTCCTGCTTTCGGCGGTCCTGCTGATGATATTGATATTTTCAACTCCCTGCGTCATTATAAATACAAATACCCCAAATTACCCGATCGCACTGTTTATATTAAAGACTGACAGAACGCTCTGGGAACAGTATCTGCAATACAGTAATGTACTTATGTTTGACAAGGGGTTCGCAAATATGTGGCTCGGCGTTTTTATGCCTTTTCTGGTATCGTTCCCCTGCGTTCCGGTATTCTGCGACGAGTATAACTCAAACTGCTGGCGGCACTGCGTTGAACGGACGGGCAGGAGAAAATACATACTCTCAAAATTTATCTGCGTGATAGCTGTCGCTTTTGCGCTTATCACGCTGTGCTATCTGATATATGCGGCGATCTGTATGTGCATTTTCCCCGATCCCGAAAACTCGCTCGATCCTCTTCTTGCCGAGCGCGGCGGAAAGTGGTATGAGTATTACTATTTCAATAATTATTTTGATACGCCGAGCAAGCCGCTCATCATTGCGGCGCGTATCATTACATCAGCCGTTGTCGCCTCGGTGAACGGTTTGTTTGCGCTTGCTCTTTCCGCAGTCACGATGAATAAGTACACGTCTATGGGCATTCCCATGATAATTTACTTTTTCTTTATGCAGTTTGCGGAAAGCTATGAATTCGGCACGAATATAGAGGGCATTGTTGATACGAGGTTCTTTTTTGCCGATAATTCGCAGAGAATTTCAGGTGTGGAAAACTGGTTCTGCGAGTATATGGGGCAGCCGCTGTGGTGGGCTTATCTGTACTTTGCACTGGCTGCGGCGGCGCTGTTTGCGATATACCGTTTCTTTATGATGAGGAGGCTCAGACAATGACTATGAAAAAAAGTCTGGTAGTCCTGAGGACCTCTTACATACACTGGCTCTTTAGCTCAAGACTGCTGGTATTTGCGTTTGTCTTTATGTTCTTTTACGTTTATTTTATAAAGCCGCTGATCGAGCTGTCGATATATTTTTCCACTCCGCTGAATGCGCTCGAGCCGTTTGTATCGCTGATGAATAACGTTTACTTTCTGCCGCTTACAGTGCTGGCATATATGATACTTGTCTGCGATCAGCCGAAGCTGGACGATTCTTCGACATTCATACTCTTCCGCACAGGAAGAAGTGCTTGGGTGCTCGGTCAGATATTCTTTCTTATCTGCGCCGCGCTGACGTTTGTGTGCTTTCTGCTGTTTTCGTCTATGCTGAGTATTTTCAGCCGCAGCTTTCTGATAAATGCGTGGAGCCTTGTTTCCAAATACAGCATAAGCCCCGAAAACGCCGAGCTGAGAATAAATTACCCCTTTGCGATAATCGACGCGTCAGTAATAAATCAGTCAAGACCGTTTATGTCGGTGACACATTCCATACTGCTCTGTACTCTTTTTATGCTGACCGTGGGACTTGTTATGATGATCTTTGCGCTGCTGCGCAAAAAGATATTCGGTGTTTTTCTCAACGTCAGCTTTATAGTTACAGGACTTGTTCTCTGGGTGGTAGATGTAAAGGCAAAGTGGCTTTTCCCGATAGCTAACACCGCGTTCGGCTGGCACTATGACGGTATGTTCAACAAGACGATAGTGGATATACGCTACTCATACATATATTTTTGCATATTATGCCTGCTGCTTTCCTGCGCCGCTTTTGCTATCGGCAGACGCTGCTCTTTGCATATCACAGGCGAAAACGGATAGCGCAGATGTTTTAAAAGTTTTATCCCCCGCTGCGGAAAATTCTCCGCGGAGGGGGAATGTTTTTTATGATAAATTATCACGTTATTATTAAAAAAGCTTTTCATTCATGGAAATCAATTTTTAAATTATATGTAAGCATTTTAATATACTTTAACTTGTTCAGGTTGACTTTTGTGTTATTTTTCCTCCGCCGTCGGCGGAGGAAAAATAATTTAATGTTATATTTTCCGCCTTCGGCGGAAAATATAACAAAAATCTTCCAAAACTGCGCGGAATAATATTTTAAAATATGCGCCGCAGGCGCTCATTGTCTTACCTCTTACCTCTTAAAAGCGTAGCGTTCTGACTTCTTCGGAAATCAAAAATTGATTTCCGTGGCTTTTCATTCTCGGTTTAAGGACTTCTTAATAATTTTTTGATATAATGAAGTTATGGAAAGGGGTTGTCGGGAATGTACAAGAGAATGATCCTGAAAGATCTGAAACGCAAGAAAACAATGAACATCATTCTGCTGCTGTTTGTGATACTGTCGGCGATGTTTACGGCAAGCGGCGTGAACAACATAATGGCAGTGGAGAAAGGACTTGACAATTATTTTGAAAAAGCGGGGATGGCGGACTACTACGTTTTGTCGCACAACACTGACGGCAAAGATACCGTTGAGGAACTGCTCCAAAACAGTGAAAATGCAATAGTCTACCGCAAAGATGATGTAATTTTTACAACAGAGGACAATTTCAAACGCGGCGGCAAAAAGATAATGGAATACTCAAATATTTCAATGGTGCAGTCACTGAGTGATTCTAATTTCAATTTTTTTGATGAAAACAATAACGCCGTCAAAAATGTTGAATCGGGAAAAATGTACATCGCCGGAGCGATTGCAAATAAATCGGGCTTGCAGGTAGGCGACAAATTTTCACTAAACATTGGCGAAATAAATATGGAATTTGAATTTGCAGGCGTGCTGAAAGATGCATTGTTCGGCTCTGAAATGATCGGCAATCCGAGAATGCTTGTCAGTGATGAAGATTTTGAAAAAATTGCAAATGATGATCAAGTAAAGCAGTATAATTCGGGCGGTGTTTACTATATTGAAACGGATAATTTAACGGCACTGCAATCGGAGACGGCAGATGCGGAAAGCGTCTATCTTTCTATAGACAACGACACTGTAAAGCTGACTTATTTGATGAATATGATCGTTGCAGTGATAATTTTGATTTTAAGTATCGGACTTATTATCGTGTCATTCGTGGTGCTTCGTTTTACTATCGGCTTCACAATTGCAGAAGAATTTCGTGAGATAGGCGTTATGAAAGCCGTGGGACTGAAAAACACTTCCATTCGTTCGCTGTATCTTGCAAAATATTTCTGCATCGCTTTTGTCGGAGCGATCATCGGATATTTTTTAAATATTCCGTTCGGAAAAATGCTTATTAAAAGCGTCAGCGAGGGTATGGTCTTAGAAAATAAAAATTCGCAGATCACAGAAATTTTGTGCTGTATTTTAGTGGTCGCCGTGATACTCTTTTTCAGCTGGAATTGTACCGGAAAGATCAAAAAACTTTCACCGATTGACGCGGTGAGAAGTGGGCAAACCGGCGAGCGTTTCCATAAAAAAAGCATTCTGCACCTTGGAAAAACAAGATTAAAAAGCACTGCGTTTCTTGCGTTAAACGACGTGATAAGTCAGCCGAAGCAATTTTGCGTTATAACATTTATTTTCGCGGTATGCACGGTCTTTGTAATGGTTTTGTCAGTTACGGCGAATACTCTCGGCAGTGAAAAAATGCTGAAATTGCTCGGAACAACAAAAAGCGATGTCTATTTTATGGATTCAAAAAGGATCACAGAAGTCATCTCGGGTGCAAAGAATGTCAATGAAACAAAACAGGAAATTTCCGATATACTTGCGCAAAATGATATGCCTGCATCTGTTTACATAGAGGAATTTTATAACTTGCCCGTCATGGCAAACGGCATAAAATACAAGGTGGCTTTTGTGTGGTGCGATGACACAAAAATGAGCGATTACACATACACGAAAGGCGCTGCTCCGAAATATGAAAACGAAGTCGCACTCAGTGAAATGCTGGCTGAAAAAATGAATGTAAATATCGGCGATACATTGATAATAAATATTGACGGAGAAGATAAAGAATTTATTGTCACTGCACTTTTTCAAAGCGTCATGCAGACGGGAAATGTGGGCAGATTTTGTCAGGAATTTAAAATTCCCAATAAATTGATGACTGGCGCTGTCGCGTTTCAGATAAATTTTGACGATCACCCCGATGAAAAAACAATTTCAAAACGCATAGAAAAATTAAAAGATATTTTTGACAACCACAAAAATATTCACGATACACGCGGATTTATCAATGCTGTAACAGGTGTTACCGACACACTGAAAAGCGTAAGAAATTTTGTATTGATCATCTCTTTGATCGTAATTATTCTGATCGCGGTGCTTATGGAGCGTTCGTTTATTTCAAAAGAAAGATCGGAAATTGCGCTTGTCAAAGCGATAGGGATAAAAAGCGGTTCAATTATGGCGCAGCACACGGGAAGATTTTTGATCGCGGTCATTTTAGCGCAGATAATTGCCGGCGGACTGTGCATACCGCTGCTAAAATTGCTTATCGACCCGATCTTCTCGACAATGGGTGCAACGGCAGGTATGGAATATCAATTTAACGCGCTCGAGCAGTTTGTGATTTATCCGCTTATCATCACGGCGACAGTCGTTATCAGCGCGTTCCTGACGGCTGTATACACAAGGACGATCAAAGCGTCCGATACGGCGAATATCGAATAAACAGGAGGAAATATTATGAATACCGTACTTGAAGTAAGAGATCTTTGCAAAACATATATCGTCAACAAACGGCAGAACAATGTGCTGCGCAACGTGAGCTTTTGCGTAAACGAAGGAGAAATGATAGGCGTAATGGGACCGTCCGGCTCGGGAAAATCCACACTGCTTTACACCGTTTCGGGAATGGATAAAATGACCGCGGGAGATGTATTTTTCAGCGGAAAAAATTTATCGGATCTGCACGAAAATGAGCTTGCTCGAATGCGACTTGAGGATATGGGATTTATTTTTCAGCAGATGTATATGATGAAAAATCTTTCCGTTCTGGACAATATTATTCTGCCTGCGGTAAAATCCGAAAAAAATCGTGAGAGCAATAAAAAAATCGAAGAACGCGGACGTGAACTTATGAAACGCCTCGGTATTGCAGAAATTGCCGACAATGATATAAATGAAGTGTCGGGCGGACAGCTCCAGAGAGCGTGTATCTGCCGCAGTATGATCAACGATCCGAAAATTATTTTTGCGGACGAGCCGACGGGTTCTCTCAACCGAACATCTTCCGAGGAAGTTATGGAGGAACTTGAAAAACTCAATGCAAACGGCACAACGATGATGATAGTCACCCATGATGTAAAAGTTGCATCAAGATGTGAAAAAGTTTTATTTATCGTTGACGGAAACATAAAAGGAGAGTATAATATAGACAAAGAGAAAACCATGCGCGACAGAGAACGTTCACTCAATCACTGGCTCATGGAAATGGGGTGGTAAAATGGTCGATATTCTTATTGTTGAGGATAATGAGGAAATATGCAGTCTGCTTGCCGATTTCCTGCGTGCGGAAAATTACACGGTGAGTATTGCGAAAAGCGGTGAAAAAGCCTTGTCCCTGTATGAAAAATACGGGGCAAGGCTTGTCCTGCTCGATATAAATTTACCTGATGTTGACGGCTTTTCGGTGTGTGAAAAATTGCGTAAAACTGACAATGTACCAATAATGATCATAACCGCAAGGACAAACAGGGACGATAAGCTGAACGGAATTTTGCTCGGCGCGGACGATTATATCGAAAAGCCGTTTGACATTGAAATTCTGCTTGCTAAGATAAAGGGTATTTTCAAACGTCGGCTTGCGCATGAAATAATTTCAGACGGAGATATTACGCTGAATATTTCAAATGAAACAGTGGAGAAAAACGGAAAATTTATCAGTTTTTCAGCGAAAGAATTTGAACTTCTGAAAATTTTAATGCAAAATAAAGGACAAACGCTGACAAAGGAATTTTTATTCAATCGTGTATGGGGAATTGACAGTGAATCGGAAATGCAGACATTGACAGTACACATAAAATATCTTCGTGAGAAAATTGAAAATGACCCGAAAGATCCGCAAAAAATTGTTACCGTCTGGGGAAAAGGCTATAGGTGGACTTGATGAAAAACTTTGACAAGATTCTTATATGGATAACTTGTATATTTTCCGCAATTCTGATACTGACAAATTTATTTTTTCCAAAAAATACGACAAACAGCACGGGTGTTTTCAAAATTGAAGTGAACAGGATAATTCGAGAAATTTCAGATGAAAATGAAATAAATATTGAAAACTTTCAGACGATCTCGGGCGTTTACGAATGTAACGGAGACGGCAATTACTCTTATGAAGAGCCCTGCGTTTTTAGGGAAATCAACGGTAAACTTTATCGGATAGAATTTAAAGAAATTTCGCAAAAAAGCAGCCGCGTTTTGCTGTTTGTAAATTTAACGGCAGTACTTTTATTTGCAATATTGTTATTTGTATTATTATATATCAGGCAGACGATAATAAAGCCGTTTAACGAGATCAGCGAACTTGCCTATACGCTTGCAAAAGGTAATCTCACCGCACCGTTAAAGGAAACAAAGTCGCGTTATTTCGGGAAATTTATCTGGGGACTGGATATGCTGCGTGAGGAGTTGGAAAATTCCCGCGACCGTGAAATGGAGCGTGCGAGGCGTGAAAAAACGGCAATATTATCAATTTCACATGATATAAAAACACCGCTTTCGGCGATAAAATTATATGCAAAGGCAATTGCGAACAATTTGTATTCGGATACGGAAAAACAGCGTATTTCTGCGGAAAATATCAATATAAAAGCAGATGAAATTGAACGTTATGTAAGAGAATTGACGAGTAAATTAAGCGGAGATTTTATGGAATTTCATATTCGGCAGAGGGAAGAATACATTTCCGCTGTAATTAAAAAAATTAACGCATATTATTCTGAAAAACTGAAAATTTCGGGAACGGACTTTGTGATAAAGCATTATGCCGACTGCCTGATCTCTTGCGACCCTGAACGTCTGGAAGAAGTCTTACAGAACGTTATGGAAAATGCAATTAAATATGGTGACGGAAAATCAATATGTATTCAAATTTCGGACGAGGAAGACTGTAAACTTATCACAATTTCAAACAGCGGAAATACTTTGCCCGATATGGAAATTTCGCACATTTTCGAGAGTTTCTGGAGGGGTTCAAATTCAGAAAAAGTAAGCGGAAACGGCTTGGGACTATACATCTGCCGCCGTTTAATGAGCGAAATGAACGGAGATATTTTCGCTCAGATCAAAGAAAATATGTTTTGTATCACAGTTGTCTGCCGGAAAATTGTATGACAATATTGTAGGTGGAAAATCAATTATTGAATTTAGAGGAGTCCACTAAAAATCCGCTAAAAATCAGTGTAAATTAAAATAAATAAATCAAATTTAAAACTTTCTGTGAACTGTTGGAATTTCATATTGACATTATGTCAGTTTTGGGATATACTAACTATAATGACACTATGTCAATATTGACATAAGGGAGGAAAACCGAATGCCGAAAGGTTCGCCGCAGCTGACAAATGCACGGAAAGAGGAAATAATCAACGCCTGTGAAAAACTCTATCAAACGATGAGTTTCAAAGAGATCACGCTGAAAGAAATAAGCGCAGAAACAAGCTTTACACGCACTTCTATCTACAATTATTTTCAGACGAAAGAGGAAATTTTTCTTGCGCTTTTGCAGCGTGAATACGAGCTTTGGAATGTGCAGTTAAGTGAGATGATGTCTCAATTTCCTGCGCTTACAAAGGACGAATTTGCCGATAAAGTGGCACATTCCCTTGAAAAACGTTCCCAGCTGCTGAAGATAATGTCGATGAATCATTACGATATGGAAACAGGCAGCCGCCCCGAACGGCTTGCGGAATTTAAGGTCGCTTACGGAAATTCCTTAAAAACGGTCATGCACTGTTTAGAGAGGTATTTCCCGGATATGCCTATCGCTGAAAAGCAGCAGTTTATCTATACCTTCTTCCCGTTCATGTTCGGAATTTACCCGTACACCTATGTGACGGAAAAGCAGCGGACGGCAATGGAAACGGCAGGGGTCAATTACGCGTTTATGTCAATATATGAAATTACGTTCAACTGCATTAAAAGACTTCTTAAAGGCTGAGGGGTGATGTTATGAAATACGCCTATCTGGGCAATTCCGACCTGAAAGTTTCCCGGATATGTATGGGCTGTATGGGATTCGGAAATGCCGCAACAGGTCAGCATAGCTGGACTGTGGACGAGGACTCGACGAGGGAGATCATTAAACACGGGCTTGAACTTGGGATAAACTTTTTCGATACCGCTATTGCCTATCAGAACGGCACAAGCGAACAGTTTGTCGGCAAGGCTCTGCGGGATTTTGCAAAGCGTGATGATTACATTATTGCAACAAAATTCACGCCCAGAACGCAGGAGGAAATTGACAATAATATCAGCGGTCAGCAGCATATTGAAAATTATTTAAATCAAAGTTTAAAAAATCTCGGTTTGGACTATGTCGACCTTTACATCTATCATATGTGGGATTACCACACGCCTATGGAGGAGATAATGGAGGGTCTGAACAATGCTGTTAAGGCAGGAAAAGCGCGGTATATCGGAATTTCAAACTGCTTCGCATGGCAGCTTGCAAAGGCGAATTTCTTCGCGCGTGAAAACGGTCTGACCGAGTTTATTTCCGTGCAGGGGCATTACAATCTCATCTTCCGTGAGGAGGAGCGCGAGATGTCGCCGTTTTGCAAAGATCAGAATATTGCGCTTACGCCCTACAGTGCGCTTGCAGGCGGACGGCTCTCAAAGCGTCAAGGTGAAACTTCAAAACGGCTTGCGGAGGATTCATATGCAAAATTCAAATATGATAAGACCGCCGAAGCGGACGGAAAAATTATTCGCCGCGTTGAAGAATTAGCGGACAAAAAAGGCGTTTCTATGACGGAAATTTCTCTTGCGTGGCTGCTTACAAAAGTCACCGCTCCCGTGGTCGGCGCGACGAAATTTTCCCACGTTGACGGAGCGGCAAAAGCGGTGGATATTGAGCTTACGCAGCAAGAAATTGACTATTTGGAAGAACTGTATGTTCCGCACGCGCTTGTTGGTGTTATGGCGCAAAACGGCAAACAAAAAGCAGGAAATGTTGTATAATTTTTAAGGAGGAATTTTTTATGGAAAAGATCAAACAGACAGCAGGCAGAGATCAGCTGGGCGAATTTGCACCCGACTTTGCACATTTTAACGATGATGTGCTTTTCGGAGAAAACTGGAACAATACGGACATTGACCTGAAAACGCGCTGCATAATTACGGTAGTCGCGCTGATGTCATCGGGAATTACCGACACATCGCTTATCTTTCATCTGGAAAACGCAAAAGCGCACGGCGTTACACGCGCGGAAATTGCGGCGATAGTTACTCATGTGGGATTTTATGTAGGCTGGCCTAAGGCTTGGGCGGTTTTCCGTTTGGCTAAGGACGTCTGGAAAGACGAGGAGCTTACCGAAAAAGACAAGTATCAGAACACTATCCTGTTCCCGATAGGCGCACCGAATGACGGTTTTGCGCAGTATTTTATCGGTCAGAGCTATCTTGCGCCTGTTTCAAAAGAGCAGGTGGGAATTTTTAATGTGACTTTTGAACCTAAATGCCGCAACAACTGGCATATCCACAATGCCGAAAAAGGCGGCGGACAGATACTTATTTGTATCGGCGGACGCGGTTACTATCAGGAGTGGGGCAAAGATGCGATCGAGATGAACCCCGGCGACTGCATAAACATTCCCGTTGGTGTAAAACACTGGCACGGCGCTGCGCCTGACAGTTGGTTCAGTCATCTTGCTATTGAAGTTCCCGGAGAAAACGGTTCAAATGAGTGGCTCGAGCCTGTTGACGACGAGCAGTACGGAAAATTGAAGTAAGCAAAGATGTGCTTTTGACAACATGACTTTAACGGCGGCGGAACTCAATATGATTTAATGGGTCAGTTTATTGGTAAGTTCACAAACGAACGATTATTATGATATCG
>CANRDT010000002.1 GCA_947629455.1 uncultured Ruminococcus sp. | reverse complement strand
CACAACAAGCGCGTGAGTGCCTGCGGCGACCTGATATTCCCCTGCGGCAAGCCCCTTTTTTATCTCCTTTTTGCGCTTTGCGGAAAGCGAACCCGTCAGCAGGCAGACCTTTATCCCGAGAGGGGAGAGGAATTTTTCGAGCGTTTCGTAATGCTGTGCGGCAAGTATCTCGGTAGGCGCCATTATCGCTGTCTGAAAGCCGTTTTTTGCCGCAAAATATGCCGCTCCTGCCGCGACCGCAGTTTTTCCCGAGCCTACGTCCCCCTGAATAAGACGGTTCATAGGGTAGGTTTTCTGCATATCCGCCGCGCAGTCGTCAATTGCCTTTAGCTGTCCGTCCGTCAGTTTAAATGGCAGCGTATCGAGAAAAGGTCGGACAGAGATATTTTTCATAACGCAGCCGGTAGAATTTCTCGAGCGGCGTTTGAGCAGATACATACCCAGTCTGAGGTTGAGCAGCTCGTCAAAAACCAATCTTCTGCGCGCCGTTTCAAGAGAATGTGCGTCCTTTGGGAAGTGAATGTTTTTCAGCGCAAAATCCAGAGAACAGAGGGAATATTCGCGCATAATTTCTTTCGGCATAGGTTCGTATATATCTCTTTCAAATTCCGCGAATGCATTGTGTATCGTCTGCCGAAGAAGATTCTGCGAAAGTCCCTCCGTAAGCGGATAGATCGGCTGTATCTTATCGGGGCAGTCGGCTTTTAACGCCAATGGGGAATTGATCTCCTTGCGTATCATATTCCCCGTGAATTTTCCGTAAAGTATATATTCCTCTCCCTCCGCAAACTGGTCGTAAGCGAAACGGCTGTTATAAATGACGATAGTGAGGTCGGCAGTGCCGTCGGTGGCGACTATCTTGAATACTGTGAGAGAGCTGCGTATACGGGCAGGCGGCATTTTTTTGACTATCCGCACTCTTACGGCGCACGGTTGTTCGGCAGAGGCTCTTTCAAGGGGAACGGTATCCGAATAATCGGTATAGTTCCTCGGAAAATGCATAAGCAGGTCATAGACGGTATGTATTCCCAATTTTTCATAAAGTTGGGCGCGTTTAGGACCGACGCCTTTTAAATATGTTATGGATTTTTCCAGCTGACTTAGCAAATTCAATGTCACCTCCGTTATGTATCTTACCGCGGCGTTTATTTTAAAAAGCATTTTTATTTATAGATCGTGTACGTTCTCACATACTGCGGCGGCGGTATAAGCTTGCATATATTATAGCATATTTTTCAAAAAAACACAAGCTTTGTATTTCGCGCGTTACATAAATCAATTTTATGAAATTGCTTTTAGTTTACAATTATATTCCGCTCAGTTTTGATAAATTTTTGTTATTTTCTCCATTTGCGGCGAAAAAAACACCCCTAAAACAAGCTGTTTACCCTATTGGGGCGATATTTTCGGCAATAGGTGCGTAGCTGCCGCCATAAATGGCGGCGGTAACAAATGCCGTTCATAGTAGGGGACTACCTCAAACGCTGCGCGTATTTGGGCTATCCCAAACACAAGTGTTTGGGATAAAAGCAAAATTTCCTTTGCCACGATTACGGTGGAAATTTCTTTCCCACAGATCATTAAAGTAATCACCGTCAAAAATTCTAACCGCCCGATTTCCAAGGCTTGACCGATCTGCACATTGCAGAGGGCGACAAGTGCGCCCGCGCGAGGGCAGCCTTTTTTAGGAAAAGGCTTGGCGAAAACCTTTTTATTTTGCCCCCTACTTATCAAACAAATTTCTGAGCGTGAAATCAGCCTGCGGAGAATATAACGAAAAATACAATTTTGTTCCGCAATTTTCCCCGAACATAAATTATTAAAACACTTTCGACGCTAATTTCTAAAAACTAACAAAGATTCTATAATTTTACTTATTTCTCTAAAATTTTCATTAACTCGAGCTTTTTTCCGATAATTCCCCTTGATTGATGTTCAGATATGTATTATAATGTTGTAATCACAAGATTCTGCGGTATCACAACGCAGACGGATCGAGTCGTAAAATTTATAGGAGGAGTTTTAATTGAATGGGATCAACGTAGTAGTAGCAAACGGCGGCGGAACGTTTATCAGGCTGTACGAAAAGCTTTCGGAGGACAAAAATCTGTCGGTAACGCAGGTTCGCAACGATCTGCTGGACATAATGTTTGCCGTGATGACAAAAAAGGCGGAGGCGGTATTTATCAGCGCCGATCTGACACACGGTGACGCGCTGGCGGAAAAGCTGTCAAAGCTCGAGCCCGTTGTGCATATTTTTGCGATCATTCCTTATGATAATATGCTGCCGTGCAGAATATCGCAAAGCCCTTATACCACACTGCTGCGCCAGCCGATCGATCTTTCGGCTGCGTCGGGAATGATATATGACTGTCTTTCGGGCGGCAGCAGGATAAGCGGCGAAGATTACGGTAAATATATTCACAATTACGTTTCGGAAACGCTTTCGCGCCTTTGTATCACTCCGAATTACAACGGCTATGTTTATCTGCGCGAGGCGATAAAAATGGCGGTCAGCGACAATGTGGGAACGCGCAGCTTTTCAAAATATGTATACCCCAAGCTTGCCGCCGAATACAATTGCACCCCGTCGGGAGTCGAACGCAACATACGCACGGTCATATCGAGATGCTGGGATAAAGCCTCCGCCGCAGATAAGACCGAGATATTCGGCACCTGCGCCGCACGACCCGGGTGGAAACCGACAAACGGGGAGTTTATACTTATCGTCGCCGACAGGATATGCCGTCAGCTGCAAACTCTTCCCGATCATAACTGACCCTCTGCGGCTCATATCCGAAAAAAGGACTGTCCAAAAAAGTTGGACAGCCCTTATCTATTTCAACAGCGTGTTTTACGGCGCTTTGGCAAAGCTCCCCTGCGGACACGAAAGACAACGTGCCACTTTGCCGCGTTTGCGAGGTAAAAAAACGCTGCTGATATATCTTATGTGAAAAGCCGCGCGGCGTCACCCGTGTGCAGGGTCCGTCGGGAAAGCGTTTTAGTAAAGATACGGCTCGCATTTTTAAAAGCGTTTTCAAAACCCGTCAAAAGCGACAGATTTTATAAAGAAAAATTTTTACGGCGACTGACGGCTCATAATTTCCGCAGCGGTTTTCAGACCGTCCACAGCGGCTGAGATGATACCGCCTGCATAGCCTGCGCCCTCTCCGCAGGGGAAAAGGTTTCCCACAGAAACGGAATTGCCTTTTTCGTTTCTTGTAATTCGTATCGGCGAGCTTGTGCGTGTTTCGGGAGCGGTCAGCACTGCGGAGGTATCCCTGAAACACTTCATTTTCTTTGAAAAATCCCCAAGACCGATCTCGAGCATATCGGTAACAAATCGCGGGAATATATCTCTCAGTTCGCAGACGGCGACGCCTCTTGAATAGCTCGGCGTTATTTTTGTATTCAGCGACGGTCTGCCGCTCAGAAATCCGCCGACGTCGGTCGCAGGCGCTTTTATTCCGCCGCCGCAGACAAAGGCTCTGCGCTCTATATCCTTGATGAATTTCAGTCCGCCGAACACTCCGCCGTCCGTATCGTTGGGGGATACAGATACCGCTATCGCGCAGTTGGCGTTTTCACCGTCGCGTGCAAATTCGCTCATACCGTTCGTCACTACAGTGCCGTATTCTGACGCCGCCGGAACGACTACTCCTCCGGGGCACATACAGAACGTGTAAGCCGCTCTGCCTGAGGGCATACGGCAGGAAAGCTGATATTCCCCCTTCGGCAGCAGCGGATCGCCTGCGTGTGCGCCATAAAGACTGAGATCGACGTCTTTCTGGAGATGTTCTATCCTTACCCCGACGGAGAAAGGCTTCGGCTCCATAAAAATACCCTTTTCGCCGAGCAGCTCAAAGAATCCGCCTGCCGAATGACCTACCGCAGCGACCAGAGCGGAACATTCGCACTCTCCGCCCGTGAAAGCTATTCTGTCTATCTCGCCGCCGTTTAAGTGAATATCCGTCAGGGGAGTAAGAAAGCGCACCTCGCCGCCAAGCGAGATTATCCTCCGCCTTATCGCCTTGATAACTCCGCGCAGGTTGTCCGTGCCGATATGCGGTTTTGCTTTCGTGAGTATCTCCGCAGGCGCGCCGAATTCAGTCAGCCGTTTTAGCACATATCTGCAAAGTGGGTCTTTTATGCGCGTTGTGAGTTTTCCGTCGGAAAAAGTCCCCGCGCCGCCCTCACCGAACTGAACGTTTGAATTTTCGTCAAGCTCTCCGCCGTCCCAGTAGCGTTTTACCGCCATAGTGCGGCTGTCCATATCGCCGCCCTTTTCAAGCACAAGAGGGCGATACCCCTTTTCGGCAAGCGCGAGCGCACAGAATATTCCGGCAGGACCGAACCCAGCGATACATACTCGCCCCGCGCGTTTTACCGAAGAAACAGTCGGAGAAAAATCAGGCTCGGCGGCATAGTGAACGTCGGGATATTTACGGCAGACCGCCTCTTCCTCCCTTGCCGAACCGAGCGTGACGATGACCGAGTGGACATATTTTATATCCTGCCGCCTTGCGTCGAGGGAAGTTTTGTAGATCGCGGCGTTGTTTTCTTTTCCCGACAATCCCACCGACTTCAGCGCACGGTTGATTATCTCGTCTTTTTCAAGGTTTACGGGACATCTTATCTGGTTGATTATCAGCGGCATATCTGTCAACGACCTCTTTTCTCAAATTCCGCGTTCTTTGCGCTGCGACAGCAAACGCCATTGAAAGGTTTGTTTCAATGGCGTTACAGACTTTTTCAAATGGCTCTTATCCTTCCGAACTGTTGTCCTTATTCTTGTCTTTGACGGGTTCTTTCGGCTTGTCGGTTATATCCACCTGGACTTCGTTCACGCCGCAGCACCATACGTTGTTATTCTTTGGCGAATAAACGGTAACTCCGTGCATTGCCGTGCCTGAATTGAGTACGTCGCTCAGATCGAGTTCGGCGGCAAGATCGCTGACTTTGAGCGAATTTACAATATCCTCAGGACCGCAGATGACCACTTCGGGCAGCTGCCTTGTTTCGATATTGACTTCCTTGCCGACGGGAGAATTTTTAATGGTTATGTTTTCTCTCGGCAGCGTAAACTTCTTTGTGGTATAGCCGTCGCTGTCAAATTTAACGGTCACGCCCGTTATTCCCGTCTGGTTTATCTCTCCCGACGAAAGCGCTTTGTCCACTTCAAAAGTGAAGGTGCTTTGCAGATCGACTTCGTTGAGCGGTATAGTCCCCAGCGTGACGTACTCCATATCCGCGTCGTCAAGCCTCGGCGATATTACGGGTATGTTTTCTTCCGAAAGTGAAAAGGGCAGAGAATTAAGATCAAATCCCGGGGGATAATCCGAGAATTGTACGCTCAGCTGCGCCGTGCGCTTTTTGTAGATAACGAAATTCAGATCAAAATCCTTGACGTCCTTTAATGTATAGACCGAGGAATCGAGTGCTTTTCCGTCCTTATCGTAGAAAATAACTTCCTCCGCCTCGATGGTGGTGTCCTCCGTCACTTTTTCAAAGCTTGAAGTCTTTGCGGAAATGTGATCTATCTTTTCAAGCTCCTTTTCAGGACCCTCCACTTCTATTTCCGACGGTGAAACGGTCGTCTGCCACAGCATAAGACCCTCGTCTGCGGAAACGAGAGGAGCTTCCGGCTGGACCTTGTAAGTTCCCGAACCGATAGTATCAAACGATACCTCTACCGTTTCCGGCTTTACCGATACGACCGTGATCGCGTCCGAGGAATGAGCCGACTTAACGTCGATGTCAAGGCGGTAAGTTCCCTCTTTGGTGACTTCGCCGAGATCTATAGTTGCGATCAGATCGTTGGCGCCGTAGCTGCCTATCTCGTAGTTCATACCGCTTATCTCAACGTCTACGGTGATATCCTTGTAGTTTATCGCCGAAAGACCCTTTTCCGAGGCGGCAGTGCCTTCGAGCGTGAAGTCTACCGGCACTCCGGTTATAGTCTTATTTATCGTGGGATATTGAGTGATCGAAAGTATCAGCCAGACGATTACGGCGATAATGACCGCGAGGATACGCAGAGCAAAATCATTTTCCAGAACGTGTTTATCGGTCTTATTTACTTTTTCCACTTGGAGATCACCCTTCCCGCAAGAGAATTTTCCTTGCCCTCGCCCTCTTCTTTAACGGGTATAAGACGGGATACCAGCAGTTTTTTCAGGCTGTCCTTAGTAAAACCTCTGGTAAGCTCGCCGTTTTCGGCAACGGAAATTGTGCCTGTTTCCTCAGATACGACTATGACGATAGAATCCGAGATCTCGCTCATACCGATAGCGGCGCGGTGGCGCGAACCGAGCTGTTTTGCGATAAGTTCCTCTTTCTGCGGCTTGGGAAGAAAACAGCCTGCGGCAAGTATCATACCGTCGCGGATTATCACTGCTCCGTCATGCAAAGGCGTATTCGGGAAGAAGATATTTCCGAAGACCGCCGCCGAGGGGGTACAGTTGAGGATAGTGCCCGTAGCTATCTGTTCGCCGAGACGAGTCTTTCGCTCGCAGATTATCAGAGCGCCGGTGCAGGTCGCGGCAAGATCCTGAGCCGCCTCGCATATCGCGTCTATGCAGACGCCCCAATGCTTTGTATAATCGTCAGGTTCGTTGTTTGAGAAGATATTTATTTCGGCAAGGCGCGTTCTGCCCATTTTTTCGAGTATACGTCTGAATTCCGGCTGGAAGAGGATAATTACCGCAAGTATTCCCCATTGGAAACAGATTTTCAAAATAAACCGCATAGTCTGCAATTTGAAGAATACCGCGAGCAGATAGAAGATTATCAGCAGGAGTATACCCTTTACAAGCTGTTGGGCGCGCGTTTCTCTTATAAGCTTGATACCGTAAAAGATGAGATAAGACAGGATCGCTATGTCTATGATGTCGTTTATCCTGATGGATTTAAGCACGTTCAGCACAGACATAAATATTTCGGATATTTCCGACATCACGGCGACGCTCCTTTCAAAAATATCAGATCATTAATTTTTTGACAAATGCCGCCGATCTACTGAAATATGTATAAAAGAACACGGCAGTCGCATTAAGATCCCTATTACATTATTGTAACATATTTATATAAAAAGCACAACCCCTCCGAAAAAATTTTTTTGAAAATTTTTTCGGCAGGATCATGCCTGTCTGCGTATATCCCATATATCACAGCCGCCAGTCGATCGGTTCGATACCGTTCGCGCAAAGAAAATCGTTTACCGCCGAAAAGTGGCGGCAGCCGAAAAATCCGTTATAAGCCGACAGCGGCGACGGGTGAGCGGCTCGGAACACTTTATGTATGGGAGATGTGATAAGCTGAGCCTTGCGCCCCGCGTTCGCTCCCCACAGGATAAAAGCGGTAGGTATCTTTCGCTGATTGAGTTTCATAATTATCGCGTCCGTAAGCTGTTCCCAGCCTTTTCCGCTGTGGCTGTTAGCCTGACCTTCGCGGACGGTGAGGACCGCATTTAAAAGCAGCACTCCGTTTTCAGCCCATTTTGTAAGTTCGCCGCTCTGAGGGGGAGGAAATCCGAGGTCTGCTTGAAGTTCCTTAAAAATATTCACAAGCGACGGCGGAGGCGCAACGCCCTTTTTTACCGAAAAGCAAAGACCGTGAGCCTGTCCTGCCCCGTGGTAGGGGTCCTGACCGATAATAACGGCTTTTACGTCGTTATAGTCGGTATATTTCAGCGAATTGAAAATATCGTACATATTGGGATAGATATGATAATGCGAATACTCATATTTCAGAAATTCGCGCAGTTTCAGGTAGTATTCGCTCGTAAATTCGTCAGCGAGGATAGTATCCCAGCTGTTGCCGATATGTACCATCAGAACGCTCCTCCGGCAGCGGCTGAAATAACGATACCGAGTATCATTGCCGCAACTATACACAGTACGATTATCCTCATAGCAAGGCTTTTCTTTTTATTATTCATCGAAAAAACTTCCTTTCGTGATATTTTTTATTTAGTATATCACAAGATCTTTATGATGTCAAGAATCTATCTCAAACACCACGGAAATCAATTTTTGATTTTCTAAGAAGTAAGAACGCTGCGCTTTTAAGAGGTAAGAGGTAAGACAAGGAGCGCCTGCGGCGGAGAAAA
The DNA here is from genome assembly GCA_947629455.1 of uncultured Ruminococcus sp. Lineage (GTDB taxonomy): Bacteria > Bacillota > Clostridia > Oscillospirales > Ruminococcaceae > FB2012. The sequence goes on along the minus strand of CANRDT010000002.1, from coordinate 139,968 downwards.
TAACACTGAAACAGTCTATTATTCCCCCAATGGGGGGGAATAATAGGCTCAAAAATGTTGACATATTTTGAAAATTGATTTTACCGCCGAATACTTGCGTGCTTGTGGCGAAAGCGAATTTACTTTGCAAAAGATAAACCCCTTATTTCAGCTTTACAAGCCTTGCGAAATTGGCGAATATCTTCTTCGTGCCTTTGGTGTCAAACGCAATTTCAAGCAGAGTATCTCCGCCCATTTCCACCGCCGAAAGTATCATTCCTTCACCGAATATCCTGTGCAGCACCCTGTCGCCTGCGCTAAACTGCTGCGTTTCACCGCTTTGCGAGGAGTTTCTTAACGCCATCTGCTGCTGTAGGCTGATACCGCTGCGCACGCTCCTGTTTATCTTTTCCTGCTCTTTCTGCGCGGAAAGGAGCATATCCTCCTGCTCTTCGATACACTCCTCAGGCAGCTCTTTGATAAACCGCGACACATGATTGTACTCGGTGCGTCCGAATAACATTCTGCTTGTCGCATAGGTGAGATAGAGATGTTTTTTCGCACGCGTTATCGCGACATATGCCAGTCTGCGCTCCTCCTCTATATCCTCGGGATTGTCCGAACTGCGCGCCGAGGGGAATATCTTCTCCTCCATACCCACAGTAAAGACGGTATCAAATTCCAGACCTTTTGCGGAATGTATTGTCATCAGCGAAACGTAATCGCCGTTTTCGTCGTATCTGTCAAGTTCCGTGTAAAGCGCTATCTCCTCCAGAAAGCCGGAAAGCGTCGGCTCGTCTGCGTCCGATTCGTAATCCGCCATGGTGGATTTCAGCTCGTCTATATTTTCAAGCCTTGCCGCGCCCTCTTCTCCCTGCTTTTCCTGATATTCCTTATATCCCGACATTTCGAGCAGATCGTCGAGCAGATCTTCAAGCGGTTCGTTTTCCGACAGATCGGTCAGTGCGGCAAACATTTCGCCGAGCGATCTCAGCTGCTTTGAACGCTTCTGCAGCGGCGCATAGCTTTCCGAGCTAAGCATTACCGTGATCGGATCAAGACCGAGATCGGAACATATCTGCTCGAGATATGCGGCAGTCGCCTCGCCTATACCTCGTTTCGGCTCGTTGATTATCCTCCTCAGACGAAGTATGTCCCAGTGATTGCTTATTACGGAAAGATACGCCGTTATATCCTTTATCTCCTTGCGGTCGTAGAACTTTGTGCCGCCGAATATCCTATATGGTATACTGCTGCGCATAAACAGCTGTTCTATCGCGTTCGACTGCGCGTTCATTCGGTACAGCACCGCAAGATCGCTGAATTTTCCTCCGCTTTCAACGTGCGCCGTGATCTTTTCCGCAATAAACTGCGCCTCGCTTTTCTCGCTGAGTGTGCGGTAGACTATCACCTTGTCGCCGTCGCCGCTGTCCGTCCAGAGATTTTTTCCTTTCCTGCCCTTGTTGTTGAGAATGAGCTTGTTCGCGCAGGTGAGTATATTCTGCGTGGAACGGTAATTCTGCTCCAGCCTTATGACGTCGGTCTGCGGATCGCAGGAAAAGGCGTCCTCAAAGGAAAGTATATTTTCTATCGTCGCGCCGCGGAACCTGTATATGCTCTGATCGTCGTCCCCCACGACGCAAAGATTTCCGTATTTCGCGGAGAGCATAGCCACAAGCCTGAACTGTACGGCGTTGGTATCCTGATATTCGTCCACCATTACATATCTGTAACGGTTCTGATAATGATCCAGCACATCGGGAAATTCCGTAAACAGCGTGACGGTATGGCAGATAAGATCGTCAAAATCCATAGCCTGCGCGTCCTTGAGCTTTTTCTGATACTGTCTGTAGAGCTTTCCTATGACCGCGCAGCGGTAGTCGCCGCCGTTCTGGGATATGTATTCTTCAGGGGAGATCATCATATCTTTCTGGTGAGAAATTTCGGCAAGCACCATTCTCGGCGGAAACATCTTGTCCGATATGTCGAGTTCTTTAAGAATGTTTTTCATTACCCTGAGCGAGTCGTCGGAATCATATATCGTGAAATCCCTTGCAAATCCGAGATGTTCAGCCTCTCTTCTCAGGATACGCACGCACAGCGAATGGAAAGTGGCGGCTGTAACGCCCGAATATTCGTCACCAAGCATTGCGGCAAGACGCTCCTGCAATTCTCCGGCAGCCTTGTTTGTGAATGTGATCGCAAGGATCTTCCATGGATCTATACGGTCGTACCCCACTTTCTCGGACAATCTCGCGCTGTCTGAGCTTCTGCCGTCGGCAAAGTCCTCAAGAAATTTCATATCCTCCTCGGGGCAGACGTTTCCGCTTTCACAAGTATACGCACTGCCGAAGTATATCATATTTGCTATTCTGTTTATAAGTACGGTAGTTTTTCCGCTGCCTGCTCCGGCAAGTATGAGCAGCGGTCCGCGTATCTTGAATATCGCTTTCAGCTGTTGGGGATTCATTCCCGAAAAGAAACGCTCTATTGCTCTTCTTTTCAGCTCGTTGTAATTATCTGTCATTAATATCCTCCGTTCGGCAGACTTATATTTATCTCTGCAATACTATTATAACATAAGATATTCATTTTGAAAAGAGCGGCGAGAAATTTTTTACGCCGATCATAACAGGCGAATTGTATATAGCCGCAGCAAATCTCCAATAATACAGAGGAATACCAAAAGTCATGGGTATATCTTGTAAGTTTTGTTATGGAGGTATGGTTATGCAGGCGATAATTCTGTGCGGAGGACGGGGAGAAAGGCTTATGCCGATGACGGCGTGTACTCCGGCGGCTTTGCTGAAATTAGCAGGAAAAACAACGTTGGAGCGTATCTTGGAGCAGCTGGAGGAAATACGGCTTGACGGGATATGCCTATCTCTCGGCTATCTGGGGAAAATGGTGAAAGATGAATTTTCCGGCGTAAGCTGTGGGGAAATTCAGCTTGCCTTTTCCGATTCAAAGGAGGAAGGCACGGCGGCGGCGGTAAAGTATGCCGCTCAAAAGGACGAAGAACTGCTTGTCATAGAGGCAAACTGCGTCTTTGATTTTGACCTTGGCGGAATAATAGACTTTCACAGGGCAAAAAAATCGTATGCGACCTTTGTCACCGTGAGGGAACAGGAGGGCTGCGGATTTTGTGTCGATAACCGCAGCCGTGTGACCGCGATAGAGACCGCTCCGGCAGATCGGTCGGCAGGCAGCGAGCATACTTTCGCAGGCGTGTATATCCTTTCGGCGCAGGTTATGCGCGATTATGACCTGAGCGGATTCGGCGATCTCATCTCCGACGCCGTCCCCCGTATGCTTGCCGACGGCAAAAAGCTGTGCGTTTACGGCGAAACGGGCTCATGGAAAAGGATAACCGATCCGCAGGGGTTTATCTCCTGCCAGAAATTTCTGCTTGCCGACCCCGAGAAGTATATTTCTGCCCCTGCGGTATTTCCGGGCGTGTATTCCTATACCGAAAACAGCTTTCCCGGCGCTGCGCTTATCCCGCCTTTGTATATCGGAAGTAACGTAACTATCGAGGAGGGCGCGGTGGTGGAATCAGGCAGCGTTATCGACGACAACGCCGTTATCGGCAGGCGCAGCAGGGTGAGCGGTTCTTATGTCGGCGCTGCCGCGAATATTTCGGCAAGATGTCAGCTTGACGACTGCGTGATCTGTTCGGGAGCAAGACTGCTCGAAAGCGTTAGCTGCGGAGAATATTCGGTATGCGGAGAGGGTTCGCGCATAGGCGAAAGCAGCCGTATCGCCGATAAAGGCAGGGTGTGGGCAGGCAAAGAGGTGGCTGCCGATACAAGGGTAAGCGGCTGCGTTTCCTGCGGAGTGGCAAAAGATCCTTTTATTGACGAGGAGGGCTTTGTGAATTTCAACAGCTGCGTGAACGCTCCGTCAGAGGCGGTCAGGATAGGTATGGCGGCAGGAACTGCTATCGGCGGCGGAGGCTGCGCGGCGGTGGGTCACTGCGGCGGCAGCGCGTCAAAGGCTCTCTGCTCGGCGTTTATGGCAGGATTGTCCTCTTGCGGTATAGGAGTAATGTATCTGGGAGAGTGTACCGCTCAGCAGACGGCTTACGGAGTAAGCAGACTGTCATGTCAGGCAGGATTTTATGTCAGCGCGGACTGCTCCGGCAGGATAAAGCTTATGGACAGAGGAGGACTTCCGCTTACAAGGACAATGGAGCGCAGTATCGAACAGGCGCTTGCGGCAGGGCGTTACCGCAGTCTTTCTTATCCCGACTATACGGGGATAGCCTCAATGAAAGGCGTTACGGGACTTTATACCGATTATCTTGCCGCTATGCTGCCTGCCAGACTGAGCGGTATAAACGCCGAGATAAGGACGTCCTCCCCCATAACGGCGGCAGCGGCAGACAAGGTGTTTCATCAGCGCAATGATATAGACGGCGAACGGATAATTTTCCATATCTCCGCAGACGGCAGCGCGTGCTCGGCATACTGTGACAGCACGGGATATATTTTCCATGAACGTCTTGCTCTGCTTGGGATAAAGCAGGCTTTTTCGCGGCAGATACCCGTAGCGGTGCCGTTTGTCTTTCCCATGGCGGCGGATACCGTAGCCGAATCGGAGGGCGGAATACTTTACAGGTACTTTGTAAATTCCGACGGAAAGAGCGACGGCGACGCCAGAAAGACCGCGTCGCGCCCCGATAATTTCTTTATAAGGGACGGTCTTGCCCTTGCGTGTATGGTCTGCGGCAGCCTTTCAAGGAATAATATATCCCTCAGTGAGGCAATGGAGGATATACCCACTTTTTATTCGACGCAGAGATATGTCGGCGTAGATGGAAGTCCTGCCGGACTTCTTGAGGGTATGGACGGAGCGTCTGCGGTCGCAGGAGAGGGCGCGGTGATCGAGGAACGCAGCAGCAGGGCGGTGGTAAGACCCGTAAGGGGCGGCGGAGGAGTTATGATCTTTGCGGAGAGCTTTAAGACCGAGGCGGCTGCCGCGCTCTGCGACGATATACAGCAGAAACTCAAAGCGGCTGCGGATATTCAGGAGAGATGAGGGGCATTCGCTCAGCGTTTAGATGTCAGATGTAAGAAGTAAGATACGCTCCGCAGGTTGATTTCACGATACGCAGTTATTGTGAAATCAAAGACAGAATATCAAAAAGGTTTTAGCCAAGCCTTTTCCTTAAAAAGGCTTGCGGGGTCGAGGGGCAGAGCCCATCGTCGCCGTCCGCAGACGGCGAAACACCCCATACGGAGGCGCTCTGAAAAGGGTGAATTACCAAACAGTCCGGTGGACTGTTTGGTAAGAGGGAAAGCGCTTGCAAGAGAGCGCTTTCCCTACTATGAACGGCATATGCTACAGCCGCCGCTTGCGGCGGAGCAAAACAAATAAAATCCAACCGCTTTTCTTAATCAGCCGATTTATATTTTAAAAATCATATCCCGTACAATGAAAAATAAAACACTTGACAATATGCAAAAAAGAGAGTACAATGTAATATAGATATTTTTGTACGGAAGTATTCCTGCGGCAAGCTGCAGGAATTACGGTCTGCACCGACAAGACCGCAGGTCAGCTGCGGTCGGGCAGATCGTCGGAAACGGCGGTATCCTACTATGCATCAATACATTCGGAACGGCTTGAATATCCCGTTCCAAGCGCCGTTTTTAACAGATTACGGAAAAATCATAGAAATTCGGAAAGGAGTGTCATCACAGCCTGCCGTTTGTTTGCCCTGCGATCGCGGCGGCAGCGGCAGGTTATGAGAATTTTTGCATGAGTATTCAGAACAACACAGCGTCATCACCAATTACGGGCAGACTGTCAAGAAAAAACCGTAACGCAGGCAGCGGCAGATCGGAACAGCCGCGCAGACAGAGCACACAGAACGCAAAGCCGCTCAGGAGGCTTGAGCGCAAGAGCGAACAGCCCCCCGTACAGCGGAAGAATATACGGGTGGAGGACAGAAACCGCTCAAAGGAAAAGGAACAGCAGAGAAGAACGCCGGTGAAGATAATCCCACTCGGCGGACTTAACGAGATCGGAAAGAATTTCACCTGCATAGAGTGCGCAAACGACCTGTTCGTCATCGACTGCGGTCTTGCATTTCCCGACAGCGAAATGCCGGGAGTGGATATAGTTATACCGGATTTTACTTATATAGAAAAAAATGCCGACAGACTGCGCGGAGTGGTGATAACTCACGGTCATGAAGATCATATCGGCGGATTGCCTTATTTTCTGAAAAAATTCAACGTTTCGGTCTACGGCACAAGGCTCACGCTCGGACTGCTCGAGGGCAAACTCAAGGAACACGGTCTGCTCGGGTCTGTAAAGCTGAATATCGTTACACCAAGACAGACTGTCAAGTTCGGCTGCATGGCAGTTGAATTTATACGCGTAAATCATTCCATTCCCGATGCAGTGGGTATGGCTATCCATACGCCTGCCGGAGTAATTATCCACACGGGAGATTTCAAGGTGGACTATACCCCGATAGAGGGCGGAATAATTGATCTTGCGCGGTTTGCGGAGCTTGGCAACAAGGGAGTGCTGGCGCTTATGTCCGATTCCACCAACGCCGAAAGACCCGGTTTCACCATGAGCGAGCGTAAGGTGGGCGAAAGCTTTGACAGGCTTTTCTCGCGTGCGGACGGCAAGCGTATCATAATAGCAACGTTCGCGTCGAATATACACAGAGTTCAGCAGATAGTCAATCAGGCTGCGGCAACGGGGCGCAAGGTCGCCGTTTCGGGGCGCAGTATGATAAACGTTATGGGAAAGGGCATAGAGCTCGGTTATCTGAAAGTTCCTGACGGACTTATGGTGGATATCGAGATGATCTCGAAGTATCCTCCCGAGCGTATGTGTATCGTGACGACTGGCAGTCAGGGAGAGCCTATGTCCGCGCTCACGAGAATGGCAATGGGGGAACACAGACAGGTCTCCATTACGCCGCAGGATTTCATAATCATTTCCGCAAATCCCATTCCGGGCAACGAAAAGTATGTCACCAAGGTGGTCAACGAGCTTATGAAACTCGGCTCGGAGGTGGTCTACGAGGCGATGTACGACGTACACGTTTCGGGTCACGCCTGTCAGGAGGAGCAGAAACTCATTCTCTCCATTACCAAGCCGAAATTCTTTATACCGGTGCATGGAGAGTATAAACATCTGATAAAGCACAAGGCGACGGCAATGTCAGTCGGAATACCGCAGAGCAACGTAATAATCGCCGAAAACGGCAGCGTTATTGAAACGGACGGCGTCGATATGAAGATAACCGATCACGTCACCGCAGGAATGGTCATGGTGGACGGTCTCGGAGTCGGCGACGTGGGTTCGATAGTGCTGAGGGACAGAAAACATCTTGCGCAGGACGGACTTATAATCGCAGTCGCTACAATAGACCGCGCTTCGGGAGAAGTGCTTGCAGGCCCCGACGTTGTTTCAAGAGGATTTGTCTACGTCCGTGAAAGCGAAGAGCTGATAGACGAGGCAAAAATGCTGCTTGCGAATACCCTGCAGGAATGTCTGGATCACAATATGAGAGAATGGAACGCCATAAAGGGCAAAATGAAGGACAATCTTTCGGAGTATATATATTTCAAGACCAAGAGAAGTCCTATGATACTGCCTATAATAATGGAGATCTGACGCGGAGTGCGTTCGCGGCTCCGATAAAGCGGTAAAGAAGAGAGGAATGATAATAAAATGAAAGGGAACAGCGGTTTGCAGATGCTGATGAGGCTTACTGCGGCAGTGGCGGTACTGACTTCGCTTGTCGCGTCGTTTACCGTCTATGATACGCCGTCTACCGAGGGCAGGGGCAAGGCCCTTATCATAATTTCGGTAGTGTCGGCTCTTCTTATCGCGCTGGAATGGTTTTTGTTCCGCAACAGCACAAAAAGATATATCGCAAAAATTTCTACCGGCATATCGAAAACGGAACGCGATTCGCTGCTGAATTTCCCTGCTCCGGCAATAATCATCGACGACCGCAGCTGTATAATGTGGTATAACCGACAGTTTGCAAAACAGGTGTATTCCGCGGACGAGGCTTACGGTCTCGATCTTACCGAGCTTGTGAATATAGATATGGATAAGGTCTTTCAGCCGGAAGGGGATCTGATCTGCCTTGACGGACGGTTTTATCTGGCAAAGGGCATACATACCGATCTCGAGGGCAGCCTTTCCATGATCTATTTTAATGATACCACCGATTATATCGAATTGCAGTATGAACACAGACAGTCGCATACTTCGGTGATAATCATTTGTATAGATAACTTTGAGGATCTTATGTCGAATACCCGTGAAAGCGAAAAAGCGCATATCCTGGTAAGGATAGAGCAGCTTATCGAAAATTTCACGGAGGGTACTACCGCTTTTTCCAAGAAGATAAGCAGCGACAGATTCTATGTCATTATGGAGGAGCGTCATCTTGCTCCCATAATCGACAACAGATTTCATATTCTTGAAGAGGCGAGGACTATCACCGTCGATGAACGGCAGAATATCACCCTGTCTATCGGCGTGGGCAGAGAGGCGGAAAACCTTGCACAGAGCGAGATCTACGCAAAGCAGGCGTTGGAAATGTGCCTCGGACGCGGCGGCGATCAGGCGGCAGTGAGAACGGAAAGCGGCTACGAGTTCTTCGGCGGAGTTTCCAAGGGAATGGAAAAGCGTTCCAAGGTAAAGACCAGAATGGTCGCCAAGGCTATGCTCGAGCTGATACAGAATCACGAGAAAATACTTATTATGGGACACCGTTTCGGCGATCTTGACAGTATAGGCTCGGCTGTCGGTATGTGCTCCGCGCTGAAAAAAATGGGTAAGGAATCCTATGTGGTCGTCAACAGCGAACAGTGCCTTGCAAAAAGCCTGTTGAAGTATATAGACGAGCATGACATAAATAATTACTTTGTCGATCCGGTAGACGGCATAAACCGTATGGACGAGAACACCATGCTGATAGTGGTGGATACCCATAATCCCGATCTGGTGGAGTCTAAAGAACTGCTGGCAAGAGCCGCGAATATAGTGGTGATAGATCATCACCGTCTTATGGTCAAGGCGATAGAAAACTGCGTTATGTTCTACCACGAGCCTATGGCGTCGTCGGCGTCGGAAATGGTGGCTGAGCTTATCGAGTATTTCGGCTCGGACGCAAAGATCTCCGCACCCGTCGCCGAGGCGCTGCTCGCGGGTATTATGCTCGATACCAAGAGCTTTGTTATGAAAACCGGCGTTAGAACTTTCGAGGCGGCGGCTTTTCTGAGAAAAATGGGCGCGGACACCGTCGCGGTAAAGAAGCTTTTTGCAAATTCGATAGAGACTTATCAGCAGAAATCCGCACTGATAAATTCGGCGGAGATATACCGCAAATGCGCTATCGCATTTACGAACGAGCATTTTGACAACATAAGGATAGCCGCGTCGCAGGCTGCCGATGAAATGCTGGGAATAGTGGGAGTAAACGCGTCCTTTGTAATGTATGAGGACAACGGCGCCGTCAATATTTCCGCACGCAGTATGGGAGCGTTCAACGTGCAGATCGTTATGGAGAATATGGGCGGCGGCGGACATCTGACAATGGCTGCCACGCAGCTGAAAACGGATATGGACTCCGCAAGAAAACAGCTTGTCGAGGCGATCGACGATTATATAAGAAACAATACATAGAAAGGAATGTATCTTATGAAAGTTATTCTTTTAAAAGATGTAAAAGGTTCGGGCAAAGCGGGGGATACTCTCAATGTCGCGGACGGATATGCAAGGAATTATCTGCTGGCGCGCGGTCTGGCGGTAGAGGCAAACGCAAAGAATCTTAACGATCTTGCCGGAAAGAAAGCGTCCGCTCAGCATAAGCTCGACGTTGAAAAGGCGGAGAATGAACAGACAGCCGCGGCTCTCGAGGGAAAGGAAGTCGTTATCCGCGCGAAAGCCGGTCAGGGCGGAAAGCTGTTCGGTGCGGTCACGGGTGCGATGATCGCGGACGCGGTCAAGGCGCAGTATTCTAAGAATATCGACAAGAAGAAAGTGAATATAAACGGCGAGATCAAGAGCTTTGGTGATTTTTCAGCCGTTATCAAAATGACGCAGGGAGTTTCCTGCACCGTAAAGGTAAAAGTCGTCGAGGAGTAACCGCCTGACGGCACACCGCATTTTAAGAGAAAGGAGCGGCTCTTCGGAGCGGAGGTTATGGCATTGAATGATCGCAGTACAACGAGATTGACCGAAATTCTGGGACGCGAGCTGCCCTATTCTCTCGAGGCGGAACAGGCGGTGCTGGGCGGCGTTCTGCTTGCGCCCGAAGTGCTGCCGTCGGTCATCGAGATACTCCGTCCGGAATATTTCTACAGACCGCAGCATCAGCTGCTTTTTTCGATAATGATGAGAATGTTCACCACCGCACAGACGGAGGATATAATTACCGTTATCGACGAATCCGTCACTGCCGGAGTTTTTGAGACGTCGGCTATGGCGAAAGCTTATCTTTCGGGACTTATGGAGGGCGTGCCATCGACGGCGAATATTGAAAGCTACTGCCGTATTATTGAAGAAAAGTACCATATCAGGGCGCTGATGAGCGTTGCGGACGAGATACTTGAAACTGCGGCAGAGGGCAACGTCGATTCCCGTACAATGCTCGATAATGCGGAACAGAAGATTTACGATATCCGTCAGGGCAAGGATATACAGGGTCTCAGCCGTATCGACAGCGTTATCATCGACGCTTACGATCATCTTCAGCAGATAAGCGGTCCTGAGTCGGAAAAGTATCTGGGAGCAAGGACGGGTTTTTCTCAGCTCGATAATATTATTACGGGACTTAATAAATCCGATCTGATAATCATAGCTGCTCGTCCCGGTGTGGGAAAAACCGCGTTTGCTGCGAATATTGCGGTGAATATGTGCCGCAGGACGATGAAAGAAGTCGTTATGTTTTCGCTCGAAATGGGTAAGGAACAGCTTGCTTTGCGTATGCTTTCATCGGAGTCTATGGTAAATAATACCAGCCTGCGCTCGGGAAAGATAAACGCCGACGACTGGATCAAGCTTGCCGAGGGTACGGAAAGACTTTCAAAGCTGCCGATCTACCTTGACGACAGCGGCAGCGCGAATGTTCCTCAGATGAAAGCAAAGCTGCGCAGAATGAGAAATCTCGGACTTGTCGTGATCGACTATCTACAGCTGATGAGTTCGCCTAACAAGCATAATAATCGTGTTACCGAGGTATCCGAGATAACAAGACAGCTCAAGCTTATGGCTAAAGAGTTGAACGTACCTGTCATTGCGCTTTCACAGCTGACGAGAAGTTCGGAAAAGCGTGACGATAAGCGTCCTATGCTTTCCGATCTGAGAGAATCCGGCTCTATCGAGCAGGACGCGGATATAATTCTGTTTCTCTACCGCGACGCGTATTATAATAAAGAGGGAGATAAAAGCTCCGCCGAGTGTATCGTTGCAAAGAACCGTCACGGTACGATCGACACGATAAAGCTTTCGTGGCTCGGCGAATATACGCTGTTCAGAGGCGTGGATTTCGGAGCGGAATAGTATGCTTGAAAAGGTTAAAAATACTATTGAAAAATATAATATGATTAGCGAGGGCGATACTGTCCTGTGCTGCCTTTCCGGAGGTGCGGACAGCGTCAGCCTTCTTTTGTGTCTGCAAAAGCTCGGCTGCCGCGTAGTCGCCTGTCATTTAAACCACTGTCTGAGGGGAGAGGAAAGCGACCGCGATCAGCGTTTCTGCGAAGATCTGTGCAGCCGTCTGGGGGTAAAACTCACCGTCCGCCGCGAGGACGTCGCGAAGTTCTGCCGTGAAAATTCCCTTTCCTGCGAGGAGGGCGCGAGGGAGCTGCGTTATCGTTTCTTTTCGCAGATACGAGCCGATAAGATCGCTACCGCCCATACCCTTTCGGACAGCCTTGAAACTGCGCTGTTCAATCTCGCCCGAGGAACGGGTATACGGGGGCTGTGCGGTATCCCTGCGGTGAGGGGAAATATAATACGCCCCCTTATCGACTGCACGCGCCGCGAGATAGAGGATTTTCTTGTCGGACAGGGTCAGGACTGGGTGGTCGATTCAACTAATCTTGAAAACGCATTTTCGCGCAATAAGATAAGAAATATAGTTATCCCCGTGCTTGAAGAACTTAACTCCGCCGCGCTTGACAATTTCAGATCGGCAAGGGAACAGCTTTTACGGGACGGATTTTTTCTTGAAAGGGCAGCCGATGAGCTTTACAGGACGGCAGCTGTGGGAGACGGCAGATTCCGCGCCGATGTTCTCGCCTCCGCAGACCCTGCGCTGCTCGATCGGGCGGTCGTAAGGATAATGTCCGAAAAGGGAACGCCGTATTCCTCCGAAAGCGTGGCGCGTGCCGCGGAGGTCGTCAGAAACGGCGGCAGGGAAAGCCTTCCCGGGAAAATGTATGCCGTTTGCAGCGGAGGATATTTCAGGATAACCGATTTTCAGCCGGGAATGAATAAAGAAATATGTATTCAGGCAAAAATAAACACGGCGTATGATTTTCTCGGCAGAAACGTGAGGCTGACAATTTCCGAAAATTTGCAAAATCTTAATAATATTCACAAAAAGTTTGCAAATTGCATTGCGGATTATGATAAAATAAAAGGTGAGATTTTTTTGCGCAACAGGCGCGGCGGCGACAGGATAAAGCTTGCGGGGAGAGAACATACCTCCTCCGTGAAAAAGCTGCTGGGCGCCAATGTTGCCGAAGAAAACCGGGATCATACGGTTATGCTTGCCGACGGCGAAGGATTGTTTTATATTGAAAATATCGGCATTGCGCAGCGCGTAAGTCCCGACGAAAACACAAGGCGGCTGCTGTGCTGTGAAATATCATAAAACTGTCACATATATGGCATATATTAATAGTGCAGGTCAAAACATAAAAAATAACAAAAGGTCGTGATGGATTGAAGAATAACGGTGGCGGAAAGTCCTTGATAATATATCTGATCGTTTCGGTAGTGGTGCTGGGCGGTCTGGTCTATATGCTCACTACAATGAGCTCAAACAAGTCTGACAAGAAGTATTCCGAAGTAATGCGGTATTTCGATCAGCTGGAGGTTTCATACTTCGAGCTCGATCTCGGTTCGGGAAAACTCGTCTATCAGCTGAGGGGTTCTCAGGAACAGGTAAATTATACCGTTCCGAACGTGTCGCTCTTTGCCGAGGAGGTACTTGGCGGTGAGGACGCGGAGAATTACCGCAAAAAATATGATGAGAAATATCCCGATGAACCGTTGGTGTATAACCTTATACCCATTTCGGACAACAGTTTCTGGCTGAATCTGATACCAACTCTGCTTATGCTGGGCGTTATGATATTCTTCTTTGTGTATATGATGCGCAGCGCAGGCGGCGGAAAGATGTCGAGTTTCGGAAAGACGAATGCAAGACAAGTCCCGAGCAGTAAAAAAGCCACCTTTGACGATGTGGCAGGCGCGGACGAGGAGAAAGAAGAGCTGCGCGAGATCGTGGACTTCCTTAAAGACAACAAGAAGTACAGCGAGATCGGCGCGAGAGTGCCCAAGGGCGTTCTGCTGCTTGGACCTCCGGGAACAGGTAAAACTCTGCTGGCAAGAGCCGTTGCAGGCGAGGCAAACGTTCCGTTTTTCTCTATATCGGGTTCGGATTTCGTGGAAATGTTTGTCGGCGTAGGCGCGAGCCGTGTCCGCGATCTGTTTGAACAGGCTAAGAAAAACGCTCCGTCGATCATATTTATAGACGAGATCGACGCGGTAGGCCGTCAGAGAGGAACGGGTCTCGGCGGCGGTCACGATGAAAGAGAACAGACACTTAACCAACTTCTGGTCGAAATGGACGGTTTTGAGGACAACGAATCGGTGATAGTTATGGCTGCTACCAACCGCCGCGATATTCTCGATCCGGCGCTGCTCCGTCCGGGACGTTTTGACAGACAGGTGCTTGTCGGTTATCCCGACGTAAAGGGCAGGGAAGAGATACTCAAAGTCCACACAAGGAACAAGCCGCTTGCTCCCGATGTCGATCTTGCGACTATCGCAAAGTCCACCGTAGGATTCACGGGAGCAGATCTGGAAAACCTTGTAAACGAGGCGTCGCTGCTTGCCGCGCGCAAGAACCGCAAGGCTATCACCAAAGAGGAAATGGAAGAGGCGTCCATAAAGGTAGTGGCAGGTCCCGAAAAGAAGTCAAGAGTGGTAACGGAGGACGAAAAACGTCTGACGGCGTATCACGAGGGCGGTCACGCGGTCTGCACCTATTTCTGCGATACTCAGGATAAAGTTCATCAGGTATCTATCATACCGAGAGGTCAGGCGGGCGGATTTACGATGAGCCTGCCCGAAAAGGATAAATCCTACGTCAGCAAGCGTGAAATGGCGGAAAATATTATCGTTCTGCTTGGCGGACGCGTTGCCGAAAAGATCATTCTGGACGATATTTCCACAGGTGCGTCAAACGATCTCGAACGAGCCACCGCTACTGCAAGGAATATGGTGACGAGATACGGTTTCAGCGACAATCTCGGACCGGTAGTATACGGCAGGGGAGAGCACGAGGTGTTCCTCGGCAGGGACTACGGCAATACGCCCGAGTATTCCGAAAATGTTGCAGCCGAGATCGACAACGAGATACGCTCGATAGTTGAGGACGCTTTTGAAAAGGCTGAAAAGCTGCTGAGAGAGCATATCGACAAGCTGCATCAGATAGCGCATTATCTTATGGAGCATGAGAAGATTGACGGCGTAAAGTTTGAAAAGCTTATGAAAGGCGAGCTGGAGATTCCGACGGAAACTGTCGATGATCCCTATATTGCCGATAATGCCGATATTTCCGAAAGCGGAGAAAACGGCGAAAACGGCTGAGTATCCGCGCAAATCAAATTTTGGAATATATAACATTTCGGGCTGTTATTCCCACATATGGGGAGTAACAGCCTGTTTTGGTGTTATTTTCTTTGCAAAATATAATTATGTTACTAAAAATATTTTCATTAAATTTTTTCTTGCCGAGTATCTGAAATTTCTGATATTTGTGATATGAAATAAACTTAAATAAAAAACGGGCAGAGGTGATCTGTCCGTTTTTATGTACTGTTTTAGAACACGATTCAATCGAGCGAGGCAAGCTTTGCAAATTCAGCCTTGAGAGCCGGATATATTTCACGGTAAAGCTGATAGTACTTTTCATACTGAGGAACATTTTCGGGATCGGGCTGCTGTATCTTATCGGTCTTGACAACAGCCGCGCACGCCTCGGGAACGCTTGAATAGATACCTGCACCCGTAAGAGCAAGCAGCGCAACGCCAAGCGCGGGACCCTGCTTTGAAGTCACCGTTTTAACGGGGCAGGAGTATAAGTCCGCCAGCATAGAGCGCCAGAGTGCGGAAGTTCCGCCGCCGCCGCAAGCCATCATATCCGAAACGTTTATGTCCATTTCTCTGAATACTTCCACGCAGTCGCGCAGCGAGTACGAAACGCCCTCCATTACCGCGCGGAGCATCTCTTTCTTTGTGTGCATAGCCGATAAACCGAAGAATACGCCCCTTGCGTCAGGGTCGAGATGAGGCGTTCTTTCACCCATAAGATACGGCAGGTAAAGCAGCCTGTTCGAGCCGACTTCCACAGTCGCAGCCTCTTTGTCCATCAGGTAGTACTCGTCCACGCCCATATATTTCGCGGTTTCCTTTTCCGACAGACAGAAATTGTCCCTGAACCATTTCAGAGAAAGTCCTGCGCCCTGCGTAACTCCCATAACGTGCCACGCTCCGGGAACAGCCGCGCAGCAGGTGTGTACTCTGCCCTTGGGGTCGATCGAGATCGCGGAGGTGTGCGCAAAAACAACTCCTGAAGTTCCGATAGTCGTGAATGCTTTTCCGTCCTCGCAGACTCCCGTACCGATAGCGGCAGCCGCATTGTCGCCTGCGCCGCCCACGACGATAGTGCCTTCGCAAAGACCGAGCTCGTCAGCCATTTTTGCGGTGAGAACGCCCGTGACTTCGCAGGATTCGTAAACCTTGCCGAGCATTGACATATCTATCCCCAGCTTGCCGCAGATCTCTTCCGACCAACAGCGGTTTGGAACGTCAAGGAGCTGCATACCCGACGCGTCGGAAACCTCTGTCGCAAATTCGCCCGTGAGGACGTATCTCAGGTAATCCTTGGGAAGAAGAATGTGTCTGCACTTTTCAAATATTTCAGGCTCGTTGTTTTTCACCCAGAGGATCTTTGCGGCTGTCCAGCCGGTAAGAGCAGGATTGGCGGTTATTTCTATAAGCTTTTCTCTGCCGATCTTCTCGTTCATTTCTTCGACCTCGGCTGCCGTCCGCTGATCGCACCAGATGATAGATCTTCTCAGCACGTGTCCTTCGCCGTCAAGCATTACAAGACCGTGCATCTGACCGGAAATTCCGATACCTTTTACGTCAGTCTTGTTGACGCCGCTCTGCGCCATAACCGCCTTGATCGTCCCGATCATAGCGTCCGCCCAGTGAGCGGGTTCCTGTTCCGCATAGCCGTTTTTCGGCTGATACATCGGGTACTCGATCGTCTTAGACGCTATGACCGCGCCGCTTTCATCAAAAAGTACCGTTTTCGTACCGCTTGTACCGCAGTCTACTCCGATTACATAAGCCATAATTTTAACTCCTTTATATTAAAATGTCATTTATATGTACAAAAATTTGGATACTTGCCGCAGCTCACAGCCTTGAAAAATCCGCCGCGCCGTGCTTGCATACGGGGCAGATAAAATCCGCAGGCAAAGCTCCCTCATAGATATATCCGCAGATATTGCATACCCATTTTTCCGCGCCGCTGTCCGATTTCGGCTTGGGTTTAGGCTTGACGTTTGCGTGATAATAGTCATAGGTCATCGGACGTTTATCCGACAGCGTTTTGCAGTCCTCCACATCGGCAATAAACATTGTATGCGTGCCGAGATCAATGGTGCGCACCACCTTACAGCAGAAATAAGCGCAGGTGCTGCCGCTCACATAGGGTATGCCGTTTTCGGCGCGGATAGAGGTGAATCTGTAGAATTTATTTTCCCACCTGCCCGTTGAAAATCCGAACCGCCTGAAAAGCTCAAAGTCTGCGCTCTCGTCAATGACCGACACATTGAATTTTCCGCTCTGCGAAATGAGATAGTGGGTATAATCCGTCTTGTTGACGGTTATAGAAACTCGGTTCGGCGAGCTTGTCACCTGAGAAAGCGTGTTGATTATACAGCCGTTTGAAAAACTTCCGCAGCGCGCGGTAAGCACATATAAGCCGTATGATATTTTATACATAGCCTTGTTATCCATAAAATTACCTCCGTTCTGACAAATTCAGACTGAATTTTTATTGAAATATAATTTCGCTTAATTTAGATACTTAATTGCATATAAATTCAAAAAATGCGTGTAAAATACTGCGTATCTGCGCGGTATCTGCAAATTAAATTCGCTGAAAAATGTATAAAAATAATAAAATTAATGCCGTAAATCCGTGTGAAAATTTTCAAAATAAAATGAAAATCAAACCGAATTTACTGACGATCAGGTTTTTCAAGAATAAAGTACGAACTGCACTTTTCCGATGAGAAATCCTTGATGATCCAGCCGTCTGAGATCAGCTCGTTGAGCTTTTGTATCTGACGGAACTTATCCGTATCGGGAACGGTATGACCCTCATTATCCGAATGTTCCTCAGAGCTTTTTGTTATGTAAAATGTCTTTCTCATAATTTTGCCTCCTTTGTTTGCTTTATTTATTATACTACATTCTGAACAGAATTTCAATATACTTTTGAAAATTTTAAGATATATTTTTCGCCTTTAAAATATATGGCACGTTTTTTATTAAAATCTCAATGTCAGCCGCTGCGGCACTTGCAATGACTGCGATTTTGTGATATACTTATTATGGTTATTTGTGACCGAAAGGATGTGTAGTTTTGATTTATCTGGATAATGCCGCTACTACAAAACCTTGCGAAGAGGCGTGCGCGGCAGTTATGCAAGGACTTGAAATGTTCGGAAATCCGTCCTCACTTCACAGTCTGGGTTTTAGGGCTGAAAAATTGATCTCTTCCGCTCGTGAAAGTATTGCGCGTTCCGTCGGAGCTTCTCCCGAGGAGGTTTTTTTCACTTCCTGCGCTACCGAAAGCAACAATACTGCTATCTTCGGCGCAGCCAATTCCGTGGGCAGGCATAAGAAAAAAATCGTCACCACTACCGTCGAGCACCCGTCCGTCGCGGTCTGCTGCGATCGTCTGGAGGAAAGAGGATTCGACGTTGTGAGGATCGCACCCGACGCAAACGGTATTATTTCCGCCGAGTCGATAGTTTCCGCAGTGGACGACAATACCTGCCTTGTTACCACAATGCTTGTAAATAACGAAACGGGGCGTGTTCTCCCGATCGAAAAAGCTTTTTCGGCGATAAAGAAAAAATTTCCGCGAGTGCTTACTCACTGCGACTGCGTTCAGGGCTACCTGAAATTGAAGATAAAATTTCCAAAACTTTTTGCGGATATGATCTCCGTCAGTGCGCACAAGATACACGGTCCAAAGGGAATAGGCGCTCTTATCGTTAAAAAAGGCGTGCATATACCGCCCTACATATGCGGAGGGGGTCAGGAAAAAGGCCTGCGTTCGGGTACGGAATCGGTGCCGCTTATCTGCGGATTCGGCGCCGCCGTCGATAGGTATTCTGCCGATATTTCAGAGAGATACCAAAAAGTGTCGCAGCTCAGAACTCATCTTGCACACCATTGCGAAAATACCCCCGGGGTGTATCTCTATTCGGACGGCGACTGTTCCCCCTACGTTTCGATAATCGCGGTCGAAGGTCTTAAATCAGAAGTGCTGCTGCATTTTCTCGAAGAAAGAGAAGTCTATGTTTCAAGCGGTTCGGCTTGCTCGAAGGGAAAGAAAAGTGCCGTTATCAGGGAGTTTAAGATACCGCAGGAACACCGGGATTGCGTGCTGCGGATCAGCTTTGACAGCTCAAATACTCTCGCTGATGTGGATTCTCTGTTTGAATTTATTAAAGATGCACAAAAATCATTGTGTAAAATTAAGTAAAATAACGCGAACAAATATTTTATACCATTATAATATATAAGGGCTGAAAAATGTCGGATAATGATAAGAGAGGAATAGTTATGAAAGAGATAATACTTTGCAAGTACGGAGAGATCGCGCTGAAAGGACTTAACAAGAATAATTTTGAAAGCGCGTTGATGAAAAACGTCAGACGCAGACTAAGATCGAGCGGAAAATTCGACTTCTATCGGTCACAGTCAACGCTGTATGTTCAGCCGCTCGAGGACGATGTCGATATGGACGAGGTCATGGAAAAGCTGAAAAAGGTTTTCGGTATCGTCAAGCTTTGCCGCGCGGTCGTTCTGGAAAAATCTATGGACGCTGTGCTGCACGATTCAATGGAATATCTTGAGGAGGCTCTTGCCGATGTGCATACTTTCAAGGTGGAGTCAAAACGCGCCGATAAGAAATTTCCATACAAATCGCCCGACATCTGTAGAGAGCTCGGTCACGAGATACTTGAAAAAATGCCGCACCTTCGCGTTGACGTACACGAACCCGATGTTGTCGTGACGGTGGAGATCAGAGAGGAAAACGCGTTCATAAATGCGCTCAGGATAGACGGCGCAGGCGGTATGCCGGTAGGCACGGGCGGACGGGGAATGCTGCTGCTCTCGGGAGGTATTGATTCGCCTGTCGCAGGTTATATGATGGCAAAAAGGGGAGTGCAGATACAGGCGGTACATTTTGAGGCTCCGCCTTATACTTCCGAAAGGGCAAAGGCAAAGGTGGAAAAGCTGGCGCAGATCATTTCAGGCTACTGCGGCGATATAAACTTTCACTGTGTGCCTTTTACCGAAATACAGGAAAAACTCAGAGATAATTGTCCGGAAGAATATTTTACCATTATTATGCGCAGACTTATGATGGAGATAGCGCAGCGTATCTGTCAAAAGGAAGATTGTCAGTGCCTTATAACGGGAGAAAGTCTTGGTCAGGTCGCAAGTCAGACGATGTACGCCATGGTATGCACCGACGCCGCCTGCCGTATACCTGTTTTTCGTCCTTGTATCGGAATGGACAAGTCGGAGATCGTTGTTACGGCGAGAAAGATAGATACTTTTGAAACTTCTATACTTCCTTATGAGGATTGCTGCACGGTTTTCACGCCGAAACATCCAAAGACAAGACCTTTACTTGATGAAGTCGAAAATGCCCAGAATTCCTATGATTTTGAGCCGCTTATCGTGAAAGCTGTGGAGAATACTTCCGCTCATCTGATACGCTGCTGCGACTGCTGAAAGGGTGAAAAACGCTGCAAACCGCGCAGATACGGGGTTTTAAGCTGTAATAGTTTATGGCTTGACATACCTAAATTTTTGCAAAAATATCCATAATATGCCAACAGCAAATCTGTAAAAATGTAACAGTAAATATCAGGAAAATTTCATTGTGTAAAGGTTAAAACCTTTCAAAATCGCCCTTATACATATTTTTGGACAGGTAATTTATTACAATTTTGGGCTGAAAAATTTACTGTTACATTTATTGTACACTTAAAAAGTTACGATACGGTAAAAACTGTAACCGTTTCTTTAACAATTGTACAATTTATAGGACTGAAAATAAGACCATAAAATACGGCATATTCAAGAAAATCGCCGTTTTACGGCATTTTTTGAGCTTTTGAAGGAAAAATCAAGGCGGCTTTTTTTCATAAATTATGGTATCTTAATATGCTTGTATATGACGATACGGTAACGAAACGGGTGCTGAAAAGTCGTCCGTTTTTGTTAAATCAATAATTTAAATTAATATTTATCACGAAAAGAGGGGACGTTTTATGTGCAAAATACCAAACAAACGGGTATCTGAATCTGTGGAATTTGCCGAAGATAACAAACTGGTTACAAAAAGACTTGACATTGTTACAGAACGTGTAGTAAAATATATGATAGCCGAGGGGATGACCCTGAGTACTGCCGAAAGCTGTACGGGCGGATTGCTCAGCCAGCTGATAACTTCAGTGCCCGGCGCATCGGAGATCTTCACCGCAGGACTTACCACCTATACGGAGGAGATGAAGATGAAGATACTCGGCGTTAAAAAAAGTACCCTTGACAAATGGTCGGTCTATTCGGCGCAGACCGCGTCGGAAATGAGTCTGGGAGCGGCACGGCTCACGGGTTCGCAGGCGGCTATCGGAGTCACGGGGATCGCGGGTCCTTCGGGGGGCAGCGAGGAAAAGCCGGTGGGAACGGTTTATGTTTCGGTCAGGCTGGGCGGCAGGGAACTGGTCAGGGATCTGGCGCTCTATAAAGAATATGAAGATATGGACAGAAAATTCATCCGACAAGCGACCGCTCTTAAAGCGCTCGAAATGCTTGAAGAGCTTGTAAACCCTAAGAAAGACGAGGATTGATCATGTCTATGGCTAACGAAACTAAAAATCTTACCGAAAAGGACGATACCAATTTCTTTATAAGATTCGTGAAGTACTTTATCCCGTGGAAGGGCGACAGTATCGGCGAGATATTCAGGAAAGCGGTCTTTGTCGGCTCGGTGTTCCTGTTCGCCTTTTCGGTGAACGAACTTACGGATTTTCTCAAAAGCGACGAGGCTGAGCTTAATTACGCTCAGGAGATCGTAAAATACGAACCCGATTTTGACAGCATAACCTACGATAATGTGAGCGACAGCAGCTCGCAGGAGGAAAGCAGCTCGCAGAACTCTGCTCCCGAAAAGGTGGAACCGGTCAAGAAGGAACATAAACTTCAGGACTGGGCGAAGGAACTGCTCGAGCGCAACGATGAAGTGGTAGGCTGGATAAAGATACCGGGATTCGTAAACGAAAACGGCGAGGAGTATATAAATTTCCCCGTTTTGCAACACGTTTCGGACGATCCCTCGATCGGCAACAATTATTATCTGACCAGAAACATCGACAAGCAGTATTATGAATCCGGCAGCATTTATGCCGACTGCATGGTACCCATCACTCTGGAAAGTCAGGCAGACAACATAACGATCTACGGTCACCATATGAGAAGACTGGGAACATCGTTTACTCATCTTGCGGAGTATAAGGACGGTGTGGATTTTCTTAAAAAATACCCGGTCATCGAATTCAACACTATCTACGACAGCGGAGAGAGATATGTAATAATCGGCTGTTTCGTAGCCGCGGCAGACGACAGTCAGGACGATATCCCGATATTTGACTACTGGAGATACCGCAATTTCAACGATACCGACCGCACGTTTGACAACTGGATAGCGAACGTCAGAAAACAATCGTGGTATTCCTGCGACGTGGTATGTGATCCCGATGACGATTATATCACGCTTTCGACCTGCTCAAACGAAGTCGCGGAGATGAGATGGGTCATCGTTGCAAAGAAAATGACCGTAGACGACAACCTTGACCTTATAGTCAAATCCTATAAGGAAAGACCCGATCAGGATATTTACTTCCCGAGATGCTGGAGAAACGTCTGGGGAAATAACAAAAAGTATCTGGGTTGGTCTTACTAATTTAACTGCTGCGGAAAATTTTCACGTCCGTATGCATGACGGCTCAGCGTCGTCGGAAAGGTAATGTGATACTAATGAAGCAGACACGATCTGGGGAGGCTGTCAAACGCAGTTCGGCACCCTCTGTCAGGAAAGTAGGAACAATGCTCGGGATAAGCGCGTTCGCTGTTATGGCGATAAGCGGAGCGGGAATATTCGCTCTGACAAATGGCGCTGATGATCTCAGCAAGGAAACACAGGCTGCAACAGAACGTAAAACATCGTCTGTAACCGTCGCCGAAGATGTAACGACAACTGCGCAAAGCGAATCAGCCGTATCCACCACGGTAAGCTGGTGGAAGGCAGGCGTTGAGGAATACGGTATTGTCGAGGGCAGGACCGCTTCCGAAACTACAACAACTTCAGCCGAAACAACGACTACCACTACCACATCAAAAACGACTACTGAAACCACTACGACAAAAGCAACTACCACGACCGCAAAGAAAACAACGACTGCTCCGGTAACAACTGAACCGAAAGCGGCGTCGGCTATCACGGAGGGTATCAAGAAGGCGGATAAGGACATTTACGCCATTGATAATGTAAATCTGAGAAGCGAGGCGTCTACCGACAGCAAGGTCATTACGATCATAAAGCTCGGTACTAAGGTAAAATGCACCGGAGCGACTGCGGACGGTTGGCTCAAGATAACCTATAACGGAAACAGCGGTTACTGCCGCGCGGAATATCTTTCGGAAAAAGCTCCCGCGACAACTACCACTGCGAAAAAGACTAAGGCGACAACGACTACTACTACTGCCGCCGCAAAGAAGACCGAGACCAAAACACAGACTACTGCTAAAGAGACCGTTGCCGATACGTCTGTTATCAGCTACACCGACGAAGAGTTTACTATGATGTGCTATGTACTTCAGAGCGAAGTCGGCGGCTGCTCCGATAACAGTAAGATCGCCGTGGCAAATGTAATTATCAACCGTGTAAAGTCAAACAGGTTTGCAAATACCCTTAAAGGAGTTCTCACTTCTCCCAACCAGTTCACGGCAATTTACAATTACTACAACAACGTAAATCCTCCTACACAGAGCACTATCAACTGTGCAAAGAGGGCGCTCAGCGGCGAGGGTGCGGCTCAGTCAAACGGTGCGGTATACTACTACGCACCGAGATACTGCGGTGGTTCTACCGCGGCATGGTTTGAAAGCCTTACTTTCTGTATGGAGCTTGAGGGACAGAGATTTTTCAAGTAATTTCTTGTCAGAATGTCGAAAAATGTGGTACATATTTGTATAAAATCACGAAAAGTCAGGACGTAATTTGAATATGTCTTGACTTTTTTTAATATATGATTAAAATATAAATAGGTATTGCCAAAAATAATGGGGAATTTTGTATATTCCGAAAAGGGTCTTCGCTGAGACGTTTTCGGAAGTCAAGAGGTATATTATGGATATTTTAAAGAACAGGTCAGTTAAAAAAGCCGCCGCAGCCGCAGCCGCAGTCATTGCCGTTGCCGCGCTGGGGGTATCGGCATTTTCCGCAGGCAGAGATGTGGATATGCAGAATGAAAAAACTTCGCCGAGCGTTATTCAGGTCAACGCAGCCGACGCAGCGCAGGAAGATGAGCATACCGAAAAACAGGATTTTCTCACCTTCCGCAAAGCGGGGATAGACGAGTACGATATGACGTACACCGTTAAAAAATCTGCCCCCAAAAAGCCTGCGCCTGCCGCAAAAGAGGATACCGAGGAAAAGGAAACGGCTGTTTCGGATTTTGAAATGGCTTTGCCGGAATGTGACACTACTATCTACGATCCTATGCCCGATCCGCTCGGCTATACCGCCACACGCAGCGTTGCGGAGGAGTATTATACCGTCTACGATCTTGTTTCGGGCGGTATGGTGACGATGAACGCGCACGAAATGCTCTGCCGTATCGTAAATAACGAGATAGGCGACAGCTGGGGTACAGAGGCGATAAAGGCGCAGACGGTCGCGGCGTATACATATCTGCGGTATAACGACGCGCTCGGACTTATCCCCACAGTGGGACTTAAACCGGGTTATTCAAATAAGATACTGCGGTGTGTCAACGCGGTGGAGGGTCAGTGCGTCTACTACGGCGGTTCGATCGCTGAGACCGTATATTCCGCATCTTCGGCAGGCTGTTCGCTCGAAAGTGAAGTCGAATGGGGAACTGCATTTCCGTATCTGCGTGCAGTAAAGAGCGCATACGACAGCGACGACCCGAATTTTGGTGTTAAAAAGCGGTTCACCGAACAGCAGCTGCGCAAGATAATCGAATCTAAGACGAATATAACCCTTTCCGACGATGTTCAGAACTGGTTTGCCGCGCAAAAGCTCTACAGCGGTAAGTACGTCGGAGCAATGACTATCGACGGACACTCCACCTGCATGGTCGACGGCGTTTCTAAACGTCTTACAGGCAGCGTGCTGCGCCGTCTGCTCGATCTGAAGTCGGCAGCCTTTACGATAAGCTACAGCGGAGGAGTATTTACATTTACTACATACGGATTCGGTCACGGCGTGGGAATGTCGCAGTGGGGAGCCTGCCTGTACGCCCGTCACGGATATACATACGATCAGATACTCGGACATTACTATATGGGAACTTCGCTTAAATTGTCACCCGTCAGCGCGAAAGCGGTGCGCCGCGGCAAGCTTACGCAGGAGGAACTTGAAGAGGAGATCGGCAATTCGCAGATAGTTGACGATCTGGATAAAGCCGCCGATGAAAAGTCAAAGGAAGATACCGCAGATATTGAAGCTACAGATGATGTGCAGGCGGACAGCGGCGAGGATACTTCTGCCGAAATTCCCGACGGCAAGCTGAACGATACCGACAGCGATACGGATACCGATACTGATACCGATACGGATACGGATATTGAAAACTCGTCTATTGCCGACAGTGAGAGCAGTCTGCCTGACGAGGCGGTCGATGATGTAATTGCGGACAGCGTTTCAGACAGCTCGTCCGATACGGACAACACAGTGGACAGCGCAAATGATGACAGCTCCGCCGATGAAAGTACGGAGGATATTTCTCAGGCGCAGACTGACAGTACTGCATCTGAGCAGGATAGTGATACATCGCTTGCCGCCGATGTCAGCGCGGCAGAATAATTCAGCAGGGAGAGGATAATTATGGCATTTTTTAACAAGCTTGGAGAAAAAATATCTTCGGGAGCGTCGGCAGTCTCCGACTCGGCAAAAAGAGCCTCCGAGATCAACAGGCTCAACGCGAAGATAAATTCGGATATGGTGGAGATCAATAACAGATATACCGAGATCGGCAGAGCGGTCAAGCTGCGTCTGATCGGCGGCATAAGCGATCCCGAGGTGCTGCGCCTTGCAGGTGAGATAGACACGCTCATCGCAGGACTGAATCAGATGAAAGCGCAGATAGATGTTCTCAAGGGTATCAAGTACTGTCCCGGCTGCGGTGCAACGCTGGGATATGAGGTGCTGTTCTGCCCTAACTGCGGTACAAAGCAGCCTGCCCAGAATAATCCTGCGCCCGTTGCAGAGCCTGTTATTGCAGAGCCTGCGCCAATTCCTGCGCCCGTTGCAGAGCCCGTTATAGCAGAGCCTGCGCCAATTCCTGCGCCCGTTGCAGAGCCCGTTATAGCAGAGCCTGAGCCAATTCCTGCGCCCGTTGCAGAGCCTGTTATAGCAGAGCCTGCGCCTATCCCTGCGCCTGTTGCAGAGCCTGTTATATCAGAGCCTGCGCCAATTCCTGCGCCCGTTGCAGAGCCTGTTACAGCAGAGCCTGCGCCAATCCCTGTGTCTGTTGCAGAGTCGGTTATAGCAGAGCCTGCGCCTATTCCTGCACCCGTTGCAGAACCTGTTATACCCGAAGAGACACCTGCTCCGACGGCTGATACCCTCCCCGAGGAAAATGTAGCAAAGGAAATTGCAATTTCGCAGCCGCAGGGTATTCCTCAGCCGGCGATCAAGCCTTTTGAGATGCCTGCCGCTCCCGTTACAAAGCCGATCTCTTCTCAGCCTGCCGAAGTCAAGGGCAGTGAAGCACCTGTCAAGTATATTTTCTGTACACAATGCGGCAACAAGGAAGAGGAAGGAACGAATTTCTGCTCTCAGTGCGGCAGTCGTCTGGATTGATATTTTGACAAAGAAATTTGTCAAGGAATATTACTTGTTATTGTTTGACGCTTAGTGGTAAGTGGCAAGGAGTAAGAAGTTGGCTATTATCAGCAGGCTGATTTCAAGATACGCAGTTATGGAGAATATGAAGTCTGAATATTAAAAAGGTTTTCGGTCAAGCCTTTTCCTTAAAAAGGCTTGCAGGGTCAAGGGACAGCGTCCCTTGTCGCCGTCCGCAGACGGCGAAAGCCCCCTGCCGCCTGCGTCCGCAAGGGGTGAATTTCAAAACAGTCCGGTGGACTGTTTTGAAAGAGGGGACGACCTGCAAGAAGGGCGTCCCCTAAGTCAAGGCGGTATTTCTTTCGTCCGCCGCCTGCGGCGGAGGGAAAAAGCCTTTAATGTATTGATTTTTGTGCTTGACAGCTAAGGAGCGTTGTAAATGTCTATGAAAATACGTCGACTTCTTGAAAATAAACGCGTGGTGCTTGCGTCGGCATCTCCGAGACGGCGAGAGCTTTTGAAACTGCTCTGCGAGGATTTTGAGATATGCCCTGCGTCAGGCGAGGAGGTCGTCACGGGTGACAAGCGTTTTTCTTGCGCCGCCGAGGAGCTTTCCTATGCAAAGTGTACCGAGACGGCGGAAAAATTCTCCGATGACGCGGTGATAATCGCCTGCGATACTATCGTGACTATCGACGGCGAAATTCTCGGAAAACCTCGGGACGCACGGCACGCCGCGGAAATGCTCCGTATTCTTTCCGCAAGAACTCATCAGGTCGTCAGCGGAGTAACGGTGCGCGTCAACGGTAAATTCAGCTGGTTTTCTCAGAAAACGAACGTTACTTTCCGCAGCCTTTCCGATGAAGATATAGAGGAGTATATCGCAACGAAAGAGCCGTTCGATAAGGCGGGCGGCTACGGCATACAGGGGTACGGCGCACTGCTTACCGAGGGTATAGAGGGGGACTACTTCAACGTTGTCGGACTTCCTGTTTCAATGCTCGCAGCCGAGCTTGAAAAGCTGCTGACCTGACCGCATAATAAATTTTTGCATAAAAAAAGAGGGCAGATGTTAATTTCTGTCCTCTTGATTTTTTGTGATGTTACTCTGCCGGAACGAGCGAACCTTTGTCCTCCATAAGCTTAAAGCTTATCTCAAATTCCTCGCCGCCCGTTTCATTCTGACGGTAGACCCTTGCGGTCACAATGTCGCCGGGCTTTTTGCTTTCAAGAAATTTCTCAACGGAATCCGGATCGGCGATCGGCGTTCCGTCAAATTCCGTGATAATATCATCAGGCTGCAATCCCGAGTTTGAAATATCACATTCGGGATCGACCGAAACTACATAAATTCCCGGCTCAATGCCGTACATATCGGCAGTCGTCTGACTTATCTCGTAGAAGGTTATGCCGATACGGACGCGGTTTTCAACATATCCATATTCCATAAGCCTTTCGATGATCGGCTTTGCGGCGTTTATCGAAATGGCGAATCCGATTCCGTCATAGTCGCTCGAGGCAAGCTTTGAAGAAGTTATCCCGATGACCTGCCCCCACATATTAAGCAGCGCACCGCCGGAATTTCCCGGATTTATCGCCGCGTCTATCTGGATACAGCTCATGGGTGTCGAGGTCTTTTCAACGCGTATCATACGGTCAAGTCCTGATACTATACCCTTGGTGACCGAGCCGTAAAAGCCTGCCGGAGAGCCGATCGTGACTATATCCTCGCCGAGTGAAACATTGTCGGAATTTCCGAACTGCGCCGGAGAAAGTCCGTTTGCAGGTATCTTGATGACCGCAATGTCGCTCGCCGTGTCCATACCGACCAGCTTTGCTTCATATTCAGTACCGTCGCTGAGGACGGCTTTTATTCCTGCCGACGCCTGATCGACGACGTGCGCGTTTGTCAGGATATATCCGTCCTGCGTCATAATTATACCGCTGCCCTGACCGACGGGGGCAAAGCTCATTCCCGATTGATATATCTCTATAGATACCACCGACGGCGATACGGCTTTTGCTATGCCTTGGGTGGTATATCGTCCCTGATCGTCATAGTACTGATCGTCAAGGCTCGGAGTATCAGCAACAGGGAGAGTAAATTCAATGTGCTGATCGCCGCTTATCAGATTTATCAGCCAGCCGCGCCCTTTTATGGTGACGATTATCGCAAAAATACACATACAGGTTAACAGCAGCAAAAGTATCACAAGCGAAACGGGAGTTTTCCTGCGCTGTATGCTTGCCTGCGAAAGATCGTTCCAGAAGTTTTCGGGCAGACCGCCCATATCGGGCGATGTACGGCAGGGATCGCGGTCACTTCCCGACGGTTCGTCATTTGCCGTATCGTTTGCTGCGGACTCCTTGTCGTCGTCGTCAAAGTCGTCAAAAAATCCCATAGATCTGCTCCTTTGTTCAGGTTATCCTGGTGTTTGGTATCGTAAATACAAATTCGGTGTATTCTCCCGACACGCTGCGGACCATTATTTTTCCGCCGTGCAGACGTATTATCGAACGGACGATGTTAAGTCCCAGACCGACGCCCGTTGCGTCAAGACCGCGCGATTTGTCCGTCTTGTAGAATCTGTCGAACACGAGCGGCAGTTCCTCCTCGCTCAGACCGTCGCCGCTGTTTTTTATGGAGATCACCGTCATATGTCCTACCGGCGTAAAGGAAAATTCTATATATCCGCCGTCATTTACAAATTTTATGGCATTTTCAATAAGATTATACATTACCTGATGTATCAGATCGCTGTCCGCATAGAGCATAACTCTGTCTACATCAAGTCCGCGTATCTCGATATGTTTGCTTTCAAGTCGGCTCTCAAAGGTGACGAGCGAATCCACAATAGGCTCGAGCACCGAGAATTTCCGCATATCCGGTTCAAGCTCTCCCGCCTCGATCTTGGCAAGATTGAGCATAGAGCGCACAAGACGCGTAAGACGATGAACCTCCGAGGAAATAATTTTCAGATAATGCCTTTGCTCCTCCTGCGGTATGGTGCCGTCGAGCATACCGTCTACAAATCCGCCGATCGAAGTCAT
This sequence comes from uncultured Ruminococcus sp., assembly GCA_947629455.1. GTDB lineage: Bacteria > Bacillota > Clostridia > Oscillospirales > Ruminococcaceae > FB2012. Next base: position 110,237 of record CANRDT010000002.1, on the reverse strand, counting down.
AGGCGTGCGCAGCTCGTGCGAAACGTTGGCTATAAAACTGTTTCGCATGGTATCATAGCTTTTGAGCGACGCCGCCATATCGTTGAAAGCGCGGCTCAGTTCCTGATACTCCCTTACGTCGTATGAGGGGAGGGATACCGAGAAGTTTCCCTTGCCTATCTCCTGCGACACCTCGGCTATCTCCTTGATAGGCTGCGCCAGACGCATTGTCGCAATGTAGACGATTATGAGGGCGACTATCAGCGATACTATCATAGATACGCCGAATATCTCCATAATATCGTAAATATAAGCGTCCTGATTGGACTGCGGCGAAACCGCGATGAGGTAGTATGACGGTCCGTTCGCCTCAAAGGAGATCCCGACAATGTGGCAGTCGGTGTAGCTGTCCGAAAGGCTTGAAAAAACATACGCCGGCTTTGAGCCGAATTTTTCAAGCAGAGAGGAGGGGATCTCAATATCTTTAAGCTCGTCGGGAGCGGAGCAGGCGATCATCGAGCCATTTTTGTCGGTAAGTATGAAATCGGCGCTCACGCTGCGCGAGTACTCCGTGATCTTGTCCGTCACCTCGTCTTTCCAGCGCGACGGCGAATCGGAAATTATACCGACCGAATCGCTTGCCAGAGAAACGACGTTTTTCTCAAGCACTGTTTTCTTCTCCTCGAGAAAGTATCTGTACGAAACAAGCAGTAATACTGCGCCCAAGCAAATAAAGCTGACGAGTATTACTGCCGAACAGATCACAAAGTATTTTGAAAAAATGCTCCTGCGGTTATTCATGTGCGTTTTCTGCAACTTCAAATTTATATCCTACGCCCCAGACTGTTTTGAGCGCCCATTTATCGGAAACGCCTTCAAGCTTTTCGCGGAGCCTCTTGACGTGAACGTCGATAGTTCTTGAATCACCGTAGTATTCAAAGCCCCAGACTTCGTCCAGCAGCTGATCTCTGGTATAAACTCTGTTTGGATTCGATGCGAGGTGGAAAAGCAGCTCCAGCTCCTTGGGAGGCGTGTCGATGACCTTTCCGTCCACTCTCAGCTCGTAACGAGTCATATTTACCGAAAGCTTGTCGTACTTTACTTCCTTTACCTCCGATTCGCCCGAGGACTGACCCACGCGGCGGTACACCGCTTTGATACGGGCGATTACCTCCTTGGTATCAAAAGGCTTTACCACATAGTCGTCCGCGCCCAGTTCAAGACCGAGTACCTTATCAAAGGTTTCCTGCTTGGCTGTTATCATAATGATCGGAACATTCGATTTTTTTCTTATCTCACGGCAGACCTGCCAGCCGTCAATGCCCGGAAGCATAATATCGAGAAGAATAATATCGGGTTTAAGTGCATTGAATTTTACAACAGCCTCCTCGCCGTCGTGAGCCAGGATAACGCCGTAACCGTCTTTTTCCAGGTAAAGACGGAGAAGCTCGCAGATGTTCTTGTCGTCGTCTACTACTAAGACTCTTCCCAATGACATAATGATCTTCCTTTCTTAAAGTATTAGCGCCGATGACCTGTATCACCTGCGCTTTGGTCATTCAAGACGCAGCGGTTACCGTCAGGGTATAGTTATACCGTCTGCGTTTAATGTTTACAATATTATAACAAATTTCCTCATTTAAATATTGCATATAATATATACAAATAATTAATAAACTGTAAATTTCAAAAATGCCGCAAAAAGCCGTTTACGAAGATACAATAATTAAAATAATTAATTAATACATATGGCAAATAATTCCTGATTTTCTTCCATAAAGAGTAAAATTTGTTAAATGGTTTGAGTATAATGCTTATTTAATGCGTAAAATGTTTAAAACGATTGTGCATTTATACAAATTTTATAAAAACTGACAATATGGGCTTGAAATTTCAAGAAAAGGTATTATAATATAATTAGCACTCAAAGACAAAGAGTGCTAACACTTTAGCGGCGAGTCTGCTAACAAACATAATCATAAATATCTAACGATCTGAAGGAGAGATTACTATGACGATCAAACCATTGCAGGACAGAGTTGTCATCAAGTCTGTTGAGGCTGAAGAGACCACCAAGAGCGGAATAATCCTTGCCGGTTCGGCAAAGGAAAAGCCGGAGGTTGCTGAGGTCGTGGCAGTAGGTCCGGGAAAGGCGGACGTTGAGATGTCCGTAAGCGTAGGCAGCAAGGTGCTTATCAGCAAGTACAGCGGAACGGACGTAAAGGTCGACGGCGAGGAATACACCATTGTTAAAATGGAAGACATTCTTGCAGTAGTTGAATGACAAGACAATATTTATATCGGAGGTAGATCTGTATGGCAAAGAATATTATTTACGGAGAGGCTGCGAGAAAGTCGCTCCAGGCAGGAATCGACAAGCTGGCGGATACGGTAAAGATAACGCTCGGACCCAAGGGCAGAAACGTTGTTCTCGATAAGAAATTCGGTGCGCCGCTCATCACCAACGACGGCGTGACTATCGCCAAGGAGATCGAGCTGGAGGACGCTTTTGAAAATATGGGAGCGCAGCTCGTAAAGGAAGTCGCTACAAAGACAAACGACGCGGCAGGCGACGGCACTACTACCGCGACGCTGCTCGCTCAGGCTCTTGTAAGAGAGGGTATGAAGAATATCGCTGCCGGCGCTAATCCCATGATCGTAAAGAAAGGTATGGCAAAGGCGGTAGATGCGGCTGTAGAAGCTATCGTTGCAAATTCCAAGAAGATAGAGGGCAGCGCTGACATCGCAAGAGTCGCTACCGTATCATCGGCAGACGAAAAGGTCGGCGAGCTGATCGCTGAGGCAATGGAGAAAGTTTCCGCCGACGGCGTTATCACTATCGAGGAATCCAAGACAGCCGATACCTACAGCGAAGTAGTCGAGGGTATGCAGTTCGACAGAGGTTATATCGCGCCTTATATGGTAACGGACACCGAAAAAATGGAGGCTGTTCTTGACGACGCGTATATCCTTATTACGGATAAGAAGATCTCCAATATCCAGGAGATCCTGCCTTTGCTGGAGCAGATCGTTCAGGCGGGCAAAAAGCTGCTCATCATTGCGGAGGACGTTGAGGGCGAGGCGCTGTCTACCCTTATCGTAAACAAACTCAGGGGAACATTTACCTGCGTTGCTGTCAAAGCGCCCGGATTCGGCGACAGAAGAAAGGAAATGCTGCAGGATATTGCAATTCTCACGGGCGGTCAGGTCATCTCCGAGGAGCTTGGTCTTGAGCTGAAAGAAACTCAGATGAATCAGCTCGGCAGAGCGCGTCAGGTAGTCGTTCAGAAAGAGAACACTATCATCGTTGACGGCGCAGGCGCAAATGAGGACATCAAGGCAAGAGTAAATCAGATCAGAGCGCAGATCGAGACGACCACTTCCGATTTCGACAAGGAAAAACTCCAGGAAAGACTTGCAAAGCTTGCAGGCGGCGTAGCCGTTATCAAGGTCGGCGCGGCTACCGAGATCGAAATGAAAGAAAAGAAGATGAGGATCGAGGACGCGCTTGCGGCTACTAAGGCAGCTGTTGAAGAGGGTATCGTCGCAGGCGGCGGTACGGCGCTCATAAATTCTCTGCCTGCCGTAAAGAAACTCTGCGACACACTCGAGGGCGACGAAAAGACGGGCGCAAAGATCGTGCTCAGAGCGCTTGAAGAGCCTGTAAGACAGATCGCTGTAAATGCAGGTCTTGAGGGCAGCGTTATCATCGACAAGATCATTCGTTCAAGAAAGGTCGGCTACGGTTTCAATGCGTACACCGAGGAATATGTAGATATGATCCCCGCAGGTATCGTAGATCCTACCAAGGTAACTCGTTCCGCGCTCCAGAACGCGGCGTCCGTTGCGGCTATGGTGCTGACTACCGAGAGCCTTGTTGCGGACATCAAAGATCCTGCCGCAGACGCAGCTATGGCTGCCGCAGCAGGCGGCGGTATGGGCGGAATGTACTGATCTCTTCCCAACTGTACAAAAAATCGGATATTTACAGGCGTTATGCCCGAATGCCCGGCGGTTTTCTGCCGGGTATTTTTTGTATGCGCACGGATATGCGTGCAGGCGGCGCTGTATTAAAAGAGATTTAAAACACGGAAATCAATTTTGATTTCCTAAGAAGTAAGAACGCTTCGCTTTTAAGAGGTAAGAGGTAAGACAAGGAGCGCCTGCGGCGCATATTTTAAAATATTATTCCGCGCAGTTTTGCAAGATCTTTGTTATATTCTCCGCCGTTGGCGGAGAATATAACATTAAATTATTTTCCCTCCGCCAGCGGCGGAGGGAAAATAACCCAAAAGGCAGATTGCTTTGGTCTGAAATAGCTGTCTGACATAAAAATGATTACATATAACTTCAAAATTGATTTTCATGGATTTAAAAAATTAACTCTTGACAACAGCACGCTAATGTGATATAGTTAATGTATCTGACAAGAATACATCTGTTTTCGGGAGGTGGACTGACTTGAAAGACTCAGACAGCAGACTTGTAGTCGTAAGAGCTGACGTTCTGCCGGAGATCATTTTAAAAGTACTCGAGGCAAAGCGTATGCGCGCAGGCGGCGAGGCGGCGACTTCGGCGGAGGCGTGCAGGGCGGCAGGCATTTCGCGCAGCGCGTATTACAAGTATAAGGATTCGGTCTTTAATTACGAGGAGCAGTTTACCAACAGGATAGTTTCGGTGTACTGTCTGCTGAGAGATGAAAAGGGTGTTCTTTCGTCGATAATCTCAAAGCTGTATGAGATGAACGCGAATATCCTTACGATAAATCAGAATATCCCTATTGATTCGGCGGCGACTGTCACCTTTTCGGTGCGGCTCGAAAATGAGGAAATGGATACTGCCGCGCTGAGAAAGGAGCTTTCGGCTCTATACGGAGTGATAGACGTAAAACTTATCTCCGGAGAGTAGGGGGCTTGCGGTCTACAGGAAAATGCTCTGTCTATAAGGGCAGGGATATACAGAAAGGACGTTTTATTTATTATGAGTATGGTTGGAGTAATAGGCTATGGAGTAGTCGGTTCCGGCACGGTAGAACTGTTTGAAAAGCACAGGGAGGAGATCTCGAAGAAAGTCGGCAGGAAGTGCGATATAAAATATATCTGCGATCTGAGGGATTTTCCGGGCGATCCGTTTGAGGATAAGCTTGTCAAGGATTTCAATATTATCCTTAACGATGAGGATATAGAAGTCGTAGCCGAGATGATCGGCGGAGCGACTCTTGCATATGAATATACCAAAAAACTGCTCGAGCGCGGCAAAAGCGTAGTCACCTCAAACAAGGAGCTTGTGGCGGCGCACGGCGCGGAGCTTATCGCTATAGCAAGAGCGCACAACTGCAATTATCTTTTCGAGGCGAGCGTAGGCGGAGGCATACCCATAATCAGACCGCTCAACAAGTGCCTTGCAGGAAACGAGATAAAGCAGATCTCGGGCATACTCAATGGTACTACCAATTTCATACTCACAAAGATGATAAAAGAGCAGATGGATTTTGACAGTGCGCTTAAACTTGCACAGGAGCTTGGTTACGCCGAGCAGGATCCCACTGCCGATATTGAAGGTCACGACGCCTGCCGCAAGATATGTATTCTCGGTTCTCTGGCGTTCGGAAAACAGATATATCCCGAATATGTACACTGCTCGGGAATTTCGGGCATAACTCCCGACGACGTTGAATATGCCGAAAACGCAGGATATGCCATAAAGCTCATCGGTACAGTAAAGCCTGCCGAAAACGGCAAGGTGCTTGCTATCGTATGTCCGCGTCTTGTCGAAAAGAGCAATCTGCTCGCCTCGGTGGACGATGTATATAACGCCATTTCCGTTGTGGGAGACGGCGTAGGCGACGTGCTGTTTTACGGCAGGGGAGCAGGCAGGCTCCCGACCGCGTCTGCGGTAGTCGGTGATATAATAGACTGCCTTAAACATCATCACAAAGTGCTTGCGCTCAGCTGGGAGGACTGCTTTGACAAGGACTATGTTGCGGATTATAAAAAAGATCAGGTGTCTATGTATGTGCGGATAAAGGCGGAGGACGCTCAGGCGCTCAAGTCGGCAATATCCGAGATGTTCGGCAAGCTTATGTATATCGAGCGCGCAGGCAGACCGGATAACGAGCTGGCGTTCATTACTCCGCATATGACCGAGGAGGATATAGATCTTAATCTTGCCATACTTTCTCATTCGAGCGAGATAGCAAGCAAGATAAGGTTGCTGTAATGGGATAATATTTTATAGCTTGTTAAATTGCAGAAAAAGGGCGGCAGTCTGCCGTCCTATTTAAATTTTGCTTAATAAAAACCGCCGTGTACCCTTTCGGTGCGGCTTGGGAGTTGATGTTATGATAAAAATACGCATACCGGCGACGTCCGCAAATCTCGGAGCGGGATTTGATGCGCTGGGACTTGCGCTGTCCTTCTATAACTATGCCGAAATGGAAGAATGGGACAGAATAGAAATAACCTCGGCGGACGGTCTTGATATTCCGCGCGATGAAAATAATCTTGTGTACGTTTCCGCAAAGGATCTTTACGCCGTGTGCGGAAAAAAACTGCCGGGGATAAGACTTGTCCAGACCAGCGCGATACCTATGGCAAGAGGTCTCGGCTCGTCCTCCGCGTGTATAGTGGCAGGACTTGCCGGAGCGAACAGAATGTTGGGCGATCCGCTCTCCGCAGACGATCTTGTCGATCTTGCCGCGCAGATAGAAGGACACCCCGACAACACCGCGCCTGCCTTTCTCGGCGGGATAGTCACTGCGGTCTTTGACGGGAGAAAGGTGCATTGGGTAAAGCAGGAGGTCTTTACAAAGCTGAAATTCATAGCTATAATACCCGATTTTGAATTAAAGACTGACAAGGCGAGAGCTTGCCTGCCGCAGGAGGTATCGCACAAGGACGCGGTTTATAATCTGTCGAGGGCTGCGCTTTTTTCGGCGTCGCTGCTGACGGGAAAATTTGAGAACCTGCGCACGGCGGTACACGACCGTCTGCACCAGCCTTACCGTATGGAGCTTATTCCGCGCGCAAGGGAAGTGTTTGACATAGCGTACACTCACGGCGCTTACGGAGTTTATATAAGCGGCGCAGGACCTACCATTATGGCGATAGCCGACGAGGATAACACATATTTTGCCGGAAAAGTCAGATTTTCGCTCGATAATGCAGGTCTGGGCGGCTGGGAAGTCAGGGAGTTTTCGATCGACAACGAGGGCACGCGCATAGTGGAAGAATGAGCTTATGTATACTCCGGCTATCTATCCAGCCGGAAGTCTGTTATGATCTGTCTGCGTTTTCCGCCGCCTGACGGTCAAGCTCCATTCGGTAGGCGGAAAGTATCTTCGATTCGATGTCCTCTCTCGAACTGCTCGAAATGGGGTGAACGATGTCGCGGAACATTCCGGAATCGTCACGGCGGCTCGGCATAGCCACAAACAGCCGTTCCTCCCCCTGAACGATCTTTATGTCGTGTACCGCCAGAACGCCGTCTACCGTTATGCTGACTATTCCCCTGAGCTTTCCGTCGCTCAGCAGTTTTCTTACTTTGATCTCGGTAATATCCATTTTTGTCTTCCTTTCAGTATAATTTGCCGCTGCGGTGCCGTTACATAGAAAGTTTTTCCCGAAAGTAAAAAAATATTCAAAAAGGGGTTTATTTTTTCGGAAAAATGTACTATAATGTTTATAGATGAAAATGTATCAAAACGGGCTGTCTGCTCCGCTTTGATCTTTACGCGGAAAGGGCGATAATATGCTTTCGGATAAACAGCTTGAAAATATCAGACACGTTCACTTTATCGGTATAGGCGGTTCGGGTATGTATCCGCTCGTGCAGATACTTCATTCAAGAGGGTATTTCATTACCGGCTCGGATAATAACGAAACGGATACTCTTAAAGCTGTCCGCAGTATGGGCATACAGGTATTTATGGGACAGCGTGCGGAAAATATTGACGGCGCGGATCTCATTGTCTACACCGTTGCGATCATGGACGACAATCCCGAACTTATCGCGGCGAGAAACAGCGGCGCTCTGCTTGTCGAAAGAGCCGAGCTGCTCGGTCTTGTGACGAGAGAATATCTGAATGCGGTCTGCGTCTGCGGCACTCACGGAAAGACTACCGCGACTTCAATGCTTACGCAGATATTTATGGAGGAGGGCGTGGACGTCAGTTGCGTTATCGGCGGAAAGTTGCCGAGCATAGGCGGTTCGGGACGCTGCGGAAAAAGCGATATACTCGTCTGCGAGGCGTGCGAATTCAAGGATCATTTTCTTATGCTCGCACCCGATATTTCGGTCATTCTGAATGTGGACGCAGATCATCTCGAGTATTTCGGAAACATTGAGAATATTATCGCCTCTTTCAGAAAATTTGCGCAGATGACCTCAAAAGCGCTGATAGTCAACGGCGGCGATGAAAATACCATGACTGCAATAAAGGGTATAGATAAAGAAACGATCACTTTCGGCTTTGACATATCCTGCGACTACAGCGCGAAGATAAAGGAAAAAAAGGGTCTGAGGACGACTTTTACGCTCTATTATAAGGGCGAAGAGGTCAGGGATATGACGATTTTCGTCCCGGGAGATCACAACGTTCTCAACGCGCTTGCAGCCATTGCCGCGGCAAGGTATCTGGACGTTTCCTACGACGGCATAGAAATGGGATTACAGGCTTTCAGAGGAGCGGTAAGACGCTTTCAGCAGATAGCCGAGGTGGACGGAGTGACTGTGGTGGACGATTACGGCCATCACCCCAAGGAGATAAAATGCACCCTTGCCGCCGCAAAGCAGCTCGGTTTCAACAGGGTATGGGCGCTGTTCCAGCCGTTTACCTATTCAAGAACGAGCCTGCTGCTCGATGATTTTGCCGATGCGCTCTCGCTTGCGGATATTGCGGCGATAACCGATATTATGGGCAGCAGAGAAAAAAATACTTTTGGTATCTATGCCGAAGATCTGGCAGGGAAGATAGAAAATTCCGTCTGGTTTGAAACTCCGCACGCTGCGGCGGACGCACAGACCGAGGAGCAGAAAATATATAATTTTGGTCAGATAACCGACTATATCGCCGACAACTGCGAAAAGGGAGATCTGGTGATAAGTTTCGGCTGCGGCGACGTTTATAAGGCTGCGGTCATGCTTGCAGAGAAACTTCGCGAAAAGGCGGAGCGCGGCAGGAAGTAGGATCGCGGTGAACGGCTGAAAATGAAAGGATCGGGAGCTTATGAAACTTACGGAAAACGAAAGGAAAGTGTTTGAATTTATCAAGCAAAGACTGGAGGAGGGATACCCTCCGACCGTGCGCGAGATCTGTATGGAATTCGGCTTCAGATCCACTTCCACGGCGCACAGGTATATACAGTCGCTGACCGACAAGGGACTGCTTGAAAAGGGAGCGAATCAGAACCGCGCGATCAAGCTCGTGGGTCGGCAGGGAACTCTTGTGCCGCTGGTGGGAACGGTCACGGCAGGTACTCCGATCACTGCGGTGGAGGATATTACGGGCTACATAAATTTCCAGCCGGACAGACATTATGCAAATCCGCTGTTTGCTTTGAAAGTGCGCGGAGATTCTATGATAAATGCGGCGATACTGGACGGAGATATCGTTGTCGCCGAGCAGACTCCCGTCGTTGCAAACGGCGAGATAGCGGTATGTCTTGTGGACGGCGACAGCGCGACGGTAAAGCGTTTTTATAAAGAGGACGGACACTACCGCTTACAGCCTGAAAACGAAATGCTCGAGCCTATAATTTCCGACGACGTTTCCATACTGGGACGCGTTGTTGCGGTAGTGAGATATATATGAGCCTTTATTGTACCGCCTGCGGCGCAAAGCTCCGTGAGGGGACAAAGGTATGTCCTCGGTGCGGCAGAGTGGTATCTCAGACAAAGCGGTCGGCAAACGGCGCAAAAGACTATCCGCAGGAGTATCCGCGCAAAAGAAAACGCAGCAGCGGACAAGGGCGCGTACATTCCGACGAAAGACCGCGCCGTGAGAGGAACGAGGCGGATTATTACGACGACTATGACGACGCGCAGCCGTGTGTGGCAGAAGTCGGCGCAGGGAAAGACCGCAGAAAGTCGGGTACGGGGCGCAAAACGGTGTTCTTTATGCTCAAGCTGCTGACCGCATTGCTGATAGTATATTTACTGCTTTCTCTTTTGCAGATAATGCGCGTCAGGTTATCGTCATACGAGTTTGATACGCAGATGAAAATGACCTGCGACAATTTCGGAGAGGCGCTTGACGGATATATCGACGGCGGAAAATGGAGCTACAACCCCTTTTCATTTACCGCCGAATACTCGGGAACTCATAACGGCGAGGATTTTTCCGTCGCGTTTTCGGTAAAATGGAATGTCCGCGTTAAATATATCGAAAAGGACGGTGATCCCGTCATTGACGAAAAGCTCCTTGACGCGGAGCTTATGGCGATGTTTATATAAGCGGCGAAGGGATCTATGTATCGGAATGTTGAAATTTCTGAAAAAAACGGCTAAATTTTTATTTTCGCAGAGGACGACTATTATCCTGCTGCTGATAGCGCAGATAATGTTTATCGTGTTCACTGTGCTCAGGCTGAGCGAATATGCAAACTACATCACTCAGGTATCGAGGGTGATAAGCATAGCGCTTGCCGTATATATTCTTAACAAGCCTGAGAATCCTGCCTACAAGCTGGCGTGGATAATACCTCTCATGGCTTTTCCGTTGTTTGCGACTCTGGCATATTTCATACTCAGCAATCAGTACAGCGCGAGAGCCGCAAGGAGCGCATACGCAAAAAAGTGCGCCTCCACCAGACCGTATCTGAAACAGGAGCAGTCTGTGCGCGACGAGATAGCAAAAGAAAGTACAGACGTTCAGCGTCTTGCAAAGTATATCGACAATTTCGGAGGTTATCCCGTTTACCGCAATACCTACGCCGAATATTACAAGCTGGGCGAGGAAAAATTCGCGTCAATGCTGAGGGAACTTGAAAAGGCGAAAAAGTTCATATTTATGGAGTATTTCATAATAGATCAGGGCGAGATGTGGGACGCTATAGAGGAGATACTTGTCCGCAAAGCAAAGGAAGGCGTTGAGGTAAGGCTGCTTTATGACGGTATGGGTTCGCAGTCGCTGCTGCCTTTCAGATATGATAAGAAACTGCGCGATATAGGAATAAACTGCCGCGTATTCAATCCGTTCCGCCCGATGCTTTCGTCTATCCAGAACAACCGCGATCACCGCAAGATCTGCGTTATCGACGGCAACACCGCGTTTAACGGCGGAGTGAATCTTGCGGACGAATATATCAACCGCAAGGAGCGTTTCGGACATTGGAAAGATACCGCGGTTATGATAAAGGGAGATGCGGTATGGAGCTTTACCATGATGTTTTTGCAGATGTGGGAGGTCGTGGACTCTAAAAGCGGCTCTACCGATTACGAGATCTACCGTCCCGACACGCACGAATTTGACGGCTGCGCGGGCTATGTCATTCCCTACGGAGATTCTCCGCTTGATTCAGAGGCGGTCGGTCAGCAGACGTATCTGAGCATTATTTACGGCGCGAAGGATTATGTGTATATCACAACGCCTTATCTGATACCCGATCACGAAACGGTCACCGCGCTCGGCTATGCTGCGAAAAGCGGCGTTGACGTGCGGATAATCACCCCGGGTATCCCCGATAAATGGTACTGCCGTTCGATAGCCGCGTCATATTACGGCGAACTTATCGCAATGGGAGTCAGGATATACGAATACGACGGCTTTATCCACGCAAAGAATTTTGTTTCGGACGATACCGCTGCCGTTGTGGGAACTATAAATCTCGATTACAGAAGTCTTTATCTGCATTTTGAATGTGCGACTTATATGTACAAGACCCCTGCCGTTATGGACGTAAAAGCGGATTTTCTGGATATGCTCGCAAAACGCTGTCAGGAGATAACTCCGCAGTACTGCGCGTCAAGATCGGTGGGACGGCGTATGGTATCGGCAATTCTGAGAGTTTTCGCGCCGCTGCTGTAATATCCGATTTTCTGAAAATTGTTTCGGGTGTAATTTTTCGCAAATGTAGGAAATAACAAAAATGCATTGTTCGGTGAAATTTAACTACCCGAAACAAAAATATTTAAAATTTAAAAATTACTCTTCGCGAAAACATTCGCGCCGCCCTTGACATAAGGGGAAAAATGTGCTATAATATTGTTGATTTGCAGGGGAACTGTGCATTTGCAAGGTTGAGAAGGTAAAACCTGACCCTTAGAACCTGTTGGTTAATACCATTGTAGGGAGCCAAATTGCGTGAGCGATAATAAGGCTGCCCGTGCGGCAGCTTTTTCTTTTGCGATGCGGACAAGCTTTAGGGGGGTCGTTTGTGAAAAAATGTCTTACTATAGCCGGCTCTGACTGTTCGGCGGGAGCAGGTATACAAGCCGATCTCAAAACGTTTGCCGCAATGGGCGTATACGGTATGAGCGTCATCACCTCGGTGGTTGCGGAAAATACTTCGAGAGTCATCTCTCTCGGGCAGGTAGATGAAAAGACGGTCGCCGATCAGATAGACGCGGTGTTTGAAGATATTTCCGTTGACGCGGTAAAGATCGGTATGCTCTGCTCGGTCGGGATAATTGAAACGGTCGCTCGGAAACTGCGAAAGTACGCCCCTCCATTTACCGTGCTCGACCCCGTGCTTTCGGCTACCAGCGGCGGAAGTCTGGCGCAGTCGGGAGCGGCGGAGAAGATCGCAGCCGAAATTCTTCCGCTCTGCTTTCTTGTCACTCCGAATATCCCGGAGGCGGAAATACTCACAGGTATAAAAATAAATAATATTGCGGATATGAAAAATGCTGCGGCAGAGCTGCTGAAAACGGGCGTGAAGAACGTGCTTGTAAAGGGCGGTCATCTTGACGGCGACGCGGTGGATATTCTCTATGACGGAAAAACATACACGCAGTTTTCTTGCCCGAAAGTTGATTCGTCAAACACTCACGGAACGGGCTGTACTCTTTCTTCCGCAATAACCGCAAGGCTCGCCCTCGGCGACAGCGCTGTACAGGCTGTGGCGGCGGCAAAGGATTATATCACAAACGCGATAAAGATGTCTTTTGAAGTGGGAAAAAACGGAGGACCTGTCAATCACTTCTACGAATATTATAAAATGAAAGGAATCTGACTATGAGGAACTATGCTACGCAGATGGAGGCTGCCAGAAAGGGAATAATCACTCCCGAAATGAAAACGGTCGCCGAAAAGGAATCTATTGATGTGAGCAGGCTTATGTCGCTTGTTGCAAAGGGCGAGGTGTGTATTCCGGCAAACGTGAACCATACCGCGCTTTCGGCAGAGGGTATCGGTTCGGGTCTGAGGACTAAAATAAACGTTAATCTCGGTATCTCAGGCGACGCCAAGGACTATGATCTCGAAATGCAGAAAGTGGATATGGCGATAAAGTTCGGCGCGGAGGCGATAATGGATCTCTCAAACTACGGCAAGACCAATAAGTTCAGAGAGGAGCTTATCGCGAGATCGCCCGCAATGATCGGAACGGTGCCTATGTACGACGCTATCGGCTATCTGGACAAGGATCTGCTCGAGATCTCCGCACAGGATTTTCTTAAAGTGGTAAGGGCGCACGCGGAAGAGGGCGTTGATTTTATGACTATCCACGCCGGTATCAACCGCCGCGCAGTCGAAGCTTTCAGAAGAGAAGGCAGAAAAATGAATATCGTTTCAAGAGGAGGTTCTCTGCTGTTTGCATGGATGATGATGACGGGGAACGAAAATCCTTTCTTTGAATTTTATGACGATGTTCTCGAGATACTCAGAGAATACGATGTAACGATCTCCCTCGGCGACGCGCTGCGTCCCGGCTGCCTTGCGGACGCGACAGACGCAGGACAGGTGTCGGAGCTTATCGAGCTTGGCGATCTTACAAGACGTGCGTGGGAAAAGGACGTTCAGGTAATGGTGGAAGGCCCCGGACATATGCCGATGGATCAGATCGCCGCAAATATGAAACTCCAGAAGAGGATCTGCCACAATGCGCCTTTCTATGTGCTCGGACCGCTCGTTACGGATATTGCGCCCGGGTACGATCATATCACCTCAGCTATCGGCGGTGCGATCGCGGCGGCAAGCGGTGCGGATTTTCTCTGCTATGTAACTCCTGCGGAACATCTGCGTCTGCCCGATGCCGACGATGTGCGCGAGGGCATTATGGCAAGCAAGATAGCGGCTCACGCTGCCGATATTGCCAAGGGTATCCCTCACGCGATGGACAGGGATAACGCCATGGCTGCGGCAAGACACAAGCTTGACTGGGACGAAATGTTCAGTATCGCGATCGACCCCGAAAAGGCAAAGAGATTCTACGAGCAGACCCCTCCGTCCGAAAGGCATACCTGTTCCATGTGCGGAAAAATGTGCGCCGTGAGAACGACCAATATGATACTCGAGGGCAAGGAAGTAAAATTCTGCTCGGAGAGATAAGGCTTATTTATACTGCGTATTATCGGCATTGCCGTTAATATGATATATCTTTTTTCCGCCTGAGGAGCGTCTTGCGGAGTTTTCCGGCATTTGCGGCAAAACCATATTCAGCGAGGGAACCCGTGTTTCGGGGTGAGAGGGCGCAATAAAGCGCCGACCGGAAATTTTAATTTTCTGCCGCTGGATATGGTATAGCTTGCGGCAAGAACTCAGGAGGTCTTTTCTATGAAAAAAACAAACATTCACAGACTGTCGTTTGCCGCAGTGCTTACGGCTATGGCGGTGGTAGGTTCGCTCATCTCTTTTCCTATCGGCGGATCGAAATGCGCTCCGGTGCAGCACCTGGTAAACATTATGGCGGCGGTATTTTTAGGACCGGCATGGAGTGTCGGCTGCGCTTTTGCGGCGTCGCTGCTGAGAAATCTGCTCGGTTTGGGTACGCTTATGGCATTCCCCGGTTCTATGGTCGGCGCACTGCTGGCAGGTATACTCTATAGGCTTTTCAAGGCTCTGCCTGCGGCCTACATAGGCGAGCTTGTCGGAACGTCAGTCCTTGGCGGACTGCTTGCTTACCCCGTCGCAAAATTCATAATGGGCAATGCTGAGGCTGCCGTGTTCGGATTCGTACTGCCGTTTTTCGTAAGCTGCGCAGGCGGTACGGTGCTGGCGATCTTTATTGTTACCGCCCTCAAGAAAACAGGCGTGTTCGATAAATTCCTCGGCACGTCCAAAGCTGCCGCGGAGGTCTGAAAAATGAATACTAAAACCGATATTGCGGAAAATATCTGCCGCCTTTGTGAGGTTGTCAGGGAAAAATGCCCTCTTGTACACTGCATTACAAATTATGTGACCGTCAACGACGTTGCGAATGTCATTCTTGCGGTCGGCGCGTCCCCCATTATGGCGGACGATATAAACGAGGCTGCGGATATTGCTTCTATTGCGTCGGCTCTGGTACTTAATATGGGTACTCTTAATTCGCGGACAGTCGAGTCGATGATAGCCGCAGGAAAGGCTGCGAACGCTGCGGATATACCCGTTGTATTTGACCCTGTCGGAGCGGGCGCAAGCGGTCTGAGAAATTCCACGGCGGCAAGGATAATGGAGAACGTAAAGGTTTCCGTACTCAGGGGAAATCTGTCCGAGATGTCCTTTATGGCAGGACTTGAGGTTTCCACAAAAGGCGTGGATTCCTCTGACAAGGACAAAAATAACGATCCCGAAAAGGTAGCGGTGTCGGCGGCGGAAAAATTCGGCTGCGTTGCTGCGATAACGGGAGCGGTCGACTGCATATCCGACGGAAAACGCATAGTCCGCATTGAAAACGGCAGCGCTATGCTGCGCCTGGTGACGGGTACGGGCTGTATGACTACGGGAATTATCGGCGGTTTTGCAGGCGCGGCGGAGGATATGCTCACGGCGGCGTGCGCCGGTATATCAGCAATGGGAATAGCCGGAGAGATCGCATACGAAAGAGCAGGGCAGTCGGGCACGGGCAGCTACAGAGTCGCGGTCATTGACGCCCTCAGCAGGCTTGATCCGGCAATAATATCTGAAAGGATAAAGATCTATGAAAGATAGAGTGGACTATACTCTGTATCTTTGTACCGACAGGGAGCTTATGTCCTGCGATACGGTAGAGCAGTCGGTCAGAGAGGCTGTGGAGGGCGGCGCGACGGTCGTCCAGCTGCGTGAAAAAGATGTCAGCAGTCTGGAGTTTTATGACCTGGCGGTCAGGGTCAAAGAGATCACCGATAAATACCGTGTTCCGCTGATAATCAACGACCGCGCGGATATTGCGCTTGCCGCGGATTGCTCGGGAGTTCATCTCGGACAAAGCGATCTGCCCTGCAAAGTGGCTCGGAAAATTTTAGGCGACAGGCTGATTGGCGTTTCGGTATCTACCGTTGAGGAGGCTGTCAGGGCGCAGCAGGACGGCGCTGACTATCTCGGCGTAGGCGCGATGTATCCCACCTCCACCAAAACGGACACGGAATTTGTCACGAAGGAAGTCCTTGCGGATATTCGCGCGGCAGTCGATATACCGATAGTCATTATCGGCGGTATAAATCAGTCTACGCTTTCAAATTTCAAGGGTATGGGAATTGACGGCATAGCCGTTATCTCCGCAATAGTTTCAAAGCCCGATATACGAGCCGCCGCCTGCGAGATCAAACGCTTGTGGACCGAATAGTAAAATATGCACATAAAAATATCCCTTGCTGTAAAAACAGTGAGGGATATTTTGTTTCATATTTTTATAAAATTCGCCGTGCGTTTCTTAAAAACTGTCAGATACCCGAAACCGACGTTCTTCGCAAGTTCCGCGCCCTCCGCTATGCCTTTTCCCACATCGTCCGCATTGTGCGCGTCAGAGCCTACGGTCAGTATCTCGCCGCCCAGCTGACGGTACATTTTTATCAGCCGCTCGACGGGAAGAGTTTTTCCGTACCCTTTCCAAAGTCCCGAGGTATTTATCTCTATGCCCTTGCCGCTCTGAATAAGTGTACAAAAAATCTCCCTGATAATATCTTCGTATCTGCTCATATCCACGCTGATACCGTAGTCCCCCTCGATATATCTGAGCGGATAGGTGAGATGACCGAGTACGTCGAAACCTCCCCACCTGCACATATCAAGAGTCTGCAAAAAACAGTTTTCAAGAAGTGTGCCGATCTGACCGGAGTCCATTTTATTGTACTCAAACGAATAGAAGTCGTCCTCGCCCCTGTTCTGATGATGCGAGCCGATAATGAAGTCAAGACGCTCGTCACAGGAGATCATCTGCGCAAATTCCATATCCTGCAAAGGCTGCCCAAGTTCGATACCGCAAATAAGCTCCAGCCTGCCTTGATAACGTTCTTTGAGTTTTGTCTGATATGCGATACTGTCAAGGGCGTATTTCTGCGAACCGTACATATCCGCGTCTTTGAGGGCGGAAACATCGTCCGTGTAATGCTCGGGCGGAAAACGCATATTGCAGTCGCAGTGATCGGTGATCGCATATGCCGCAAGACCGAGCCGCACCGCGCTTTCACACATCTGCTCGGGAGAGGACTTCGCGTCCGGAGAAAAATCGGAATGAGTATGCATATCCGCAAGCCCGTTAATATTCATCAAAAGCTCCTTTGTGTACGTTTTTTTGTACTGATTTGCAGATCAGTTCTTCAGTGAATGCAGGGGAGCGGGTATCTGTCCGCCGCGGTTGATAAATTTAGAGGGGGATTCCTTTTTGAGCGGCATAACGGGGCCGCAGCCGAAAAGTCCGCCCCAGTCAAGCTCCTCGCCTATATCCTTGCCGATCGCAGGGATAATGCGCACTGCGGTAGTCTTGCTGTTCACCATACCGATAGCCGCCTCGTCCGCGATTATAGCCGCAAGAGTGTCCGCGCTCGTATCGCCGGGAACGACGATCATATCGAGTCCGACCGAGCAGACCGCAGTCATAGCCTCCAGCTTTTCAATGGAAAGAGCGCCGCACTTTGCAGCCTCTATCATACCGGCGTCCTCCGTAACGGGGATAAATGCTCCCGAAAGTCCGCCGATACGCGAGCAAGCCATAACCCCGCCTTTCTTTACCGCGTCGTTGAGCAGCGCAAGAGCGGCGGTAGTTCCGTGCGTGCCGCATTTTTCAAGTCCGATCTCTTCAAGGATATGCGCTACCGAATCGCCGACGGCAGGAGTGGGAGCAAGCGAAAGATCGACTATACCGAAAGGCACTCCGAGGCGCTGCGATGCCGTCACGCCTACAAGCTGACCTACTCTTGTGATCTTATAGGAGATCTTCTTGATGACATCGGATATTTGTGTGATGTCCGCGTCAGGATATTTCTGCAAAGCCGCTCTGACCACGCCGGGACCTGAAACGCCCACGTTTATCATACAATCGGGTTCTCCCACGCCGTGAAATGCGCCTGCCATAAACGGATTATCCTCTACCGCATTGCAGAACACCACCAGCTTTGCCGCTCCGAAACAGGCGGAATCCACCGTTTTTTCGGCACATTCGCGGATAACCGAGCCCATTATCCTGCAAGCGTCGAGATTTATTCCCGTCTTTGTTGAGCCGACGTTTACCGAGGAGCATACTCTTTCGGTACAGGCGAGAGCCTCGGGTATAGAGCGTATGAGCTGTTCGTCGCCTGCGGAGAATCCTTTCTGAACAAGCGCGGAATATCCTCCGATAAGGTTCACGCCCACGTCGGCGGCAGCCTTGTCCATAGCCTTTGCAAACGGTACGGGAGAGCAGCCGCAGGCAGCCGACACGATCGCAATCGGAGTAACTGAGATACGTTTGTTTATTATCGGTATACCCAGTTCCTTTTCGATCTGTTCGCCGACCTCCACCAGCCGCGCGGCTTTTTGCGTGATCTTTTTATAGACCTTTTCGCAGGCGGTATCTATATCGCTGTCTATGCAGTCGAGCAGCGAGATACCCATGGTTATGGTCCTTATGTCAAGACATTCGTCCTGTATCATACGGATAGTTTCAAGTACGTCATAAGTATTTATCATTTACAAAACCTCACAAAGTCAGATATGGTGCATACAGTTGAAAATGTCCTCATGCATGGTATGTATTTTCAGACCGAGCTTGTCGCCGATCTCTGACAGGCTGTCTGCCAATTCGGCAAAGCTGCCCGAAAGTTTTGAAATATCCACCAGCATTATCATAGCGAACATATCCTGCAATACCGACTGTGTAACTTCAATGACATTTGCGTTGTGTTCGGCACATTCCGTGCTGACTTTGGCAAGAATACCTACGGCGTCCTTGCCGATAACTGTGACTACGGCTCTCATAATAAAACGTCCTTTCAATGAAAAAATTGCGTCTGCCAAAGCTTTTGAGGAAAAGGCTTGAGCGAAAAGTTTTTGATATGCCGACTTTGTTTTCGCCGCAACTACAGAGCGTGAAATCAAACTGTTGTGGGAAAAACCGTCGGATAAGCATTGCTTGTCGTGAGCTTTTCTACCTCGCATTTGCCAGCATAAGCTTGATACGGTTCTCCTGATTGACTTTTGTCGCGCCGGGGTCGTAATCTATCGCGACGATATTTGCGTCGGGGTAAGCCTGCTTGATAACGCGCGACATACCCTTTGCAACAATGTGATTGGGCAGACAGCCGAACGGCTGAGTACAGATGATATTCTTTGTACCCGTTTCGGCAAGCGCAGCCATTTCCGCGGTTATGAGCCAGCCCTCGCCCATTTTTACACCTTGATTGATATATTTATCGGCGCAGCGGCGGAGATGTTCAAAATCGTGCGGCGGCCGGAATACCCCGTGTTCCTTAATGACCTTTATCTGCTGCTTCTGGAATTTGTAAAGCACCTTATAGCCGACTGCGTACATTGCGGTGCGCTTGTCCTTTTTATTGTAAAGATCGGCGTCTGTAAGAATGGCGGACGCGCAGTACAGCACAAAGTCGAGCAGTCCGGGAACGTTTGGTTCGCAGCCCTCGGAGAGCAGAAATTCATTCAGATGATTATTTGCCAGCGGAGAATACTTGACGTATATCTCCCCCACGATACCCACCTTGGGCTTAGGTTCTTTTGAACGTGGTATATCCGCAAATTCTTTCAGCATTGCCTTGTATATCGGCACGGGCGAAAGATAATCGTTTGTATCCATAAGCTTTCCGAGTCTGTGCTGCCACCTTGCAAGCAGACGGTCGGTCGTGCCGCGTTCTAACTCGTAAGGCTTGCACTGATTGTAGAGCAGCATAAGCATATCGCCGTACATAACGGCATAGACGAGCCGCAGAGCGATCGCCGGGGTCATCGGGAAAGCCGGATTCTTTTCAAGTCCGCTGAAATTCAGAGAAAGCACCGGCACCTGCGGAAACTGCGCCGATACCGCTTTTCTGATAAGATGAATGTAGTTTGACGCGCGGCAGCCGCCGCCTGTCTGTGAAATGAGCAGAGCGGTCTTGTTTACGTCGTACTTTCCGCTTTTGAGCGCGTCCATAAACTGACCTATTACCAACAGCGCGGGATAGCACGCGTCGTTGTGGGTATTTTTCAGCCCCTCGTCTATCACGCTGCGCGAATCGTTCTGCAAAAGCTCCATATGATAACCGTATTTCTCATATATCCTTATTATCAGCTTAAAGTGTATCGGCAGCATATCTGGAACGAGTATGGTGTAGTCCTTTTTCATATCCTCCGTGAAGATAGTCCTGTTCACTCTGCCGGACGGAGAGATCCCCGACTGCACTTCATCTTCGTTTTCTGTAAGGTTAATTTCGCTCATACCGCGCTTTCCTCCTTTTCCTCAAGAGCCGCCGCCAGCGATCTCAGCCTTATCTTTGCGGCTCCGAGATTTGTTATCTCGTCTATTTTGAGCTGCGTGTACAGTTTGCCGTGCTGCTCGAGTATCGCCCTCACCTCGTCGGTAGTCACCGCGTCGATACCGCAGCCGAACGATACAAGCTGCACAAGCTGCATATCGTCATTTTCGCATACATACTCCGCCGCCCGATAAAGCCGCGAATGATACGTCCACTGATTGAGTACGTCAAGCGGCGGCACATCGACCAGTCCGGCCACGCTGTCCTCTGTCACTACCGCAAATCCCAGCGAACAGATGAGCTTGTGTATGCCGTGATTTATCTCGGGGTCTATGTGATAGGGACGTCCTGCCAGCACGATTATCTTGCGGCCGTTTTCCCTCGCCTGCGCTATGATCTCCTGCGCCTTGCGCTCGCTGCGTTTTCTGTACCTTATCTGTTCGGAATACGCCTTGTTGAGCGTCTGTGAGATCTGTTTAAGGGTAATTCCGTATTTTTTCAGTACTCCGAAAAGCGTTTTTGCCACATGGCTCTTGTTGTTAAGATCAAGATACGGCGAAACGAAATTGTCATCGTCAAGCTCGGGTATATTGGCTTTCAGCAGTTCGGGATAGTATGCCACTACGGGACAGTTGTAGTGATTGTCCGAACCGCCCTCGTCAACGTTGTAGCTCATACATGGGTAGAAAATAAAGTCCACATTCTTTTCAAGCAGGCTTAGTATATGCCCGTGACAGATCTTCGCAGGATAGCACACCGTGTCGGAAGGTATCGTCTGCTGACCCTTGTAGTAGGTGTCCCTTGTGGACTGCTCCGAAAACACGACTTCAAATCCGAGTGTACTGAAAAGCGTGTGGAAAAACGGCATAAGGTCATAGAATCCCAGCGCGAGCGGTATTCCCACCCTTGCAAGCGGCGACTGCGGCTTGTTCTTTTCAAGTCCGAGAATATAGTCGTACTTGTATTCCACCATATTTTCCATACGGTTCTCAGTCTTTATCCCCGCGCCCTTTTCGCAGCGGTTGCCCGAAATGAACCTGTGACCGTCGTTGAATCTTATTATCGTGAGATTGCAGTGTGCGGTGCAGCCGCGGCACTGAGTCGCCGTTGAGTTATACGCAAACTCTTCAAGCTGAGCCTTGTCAAGCAGGGTGGTCTGTCTGCCGCTGCTTTTATACTTTTCCATAGCGAACAGAGCGCAGCCGAGCGCGCCCATAAGTCCGGCAATTGCAGGACGTATCACGTTTCTGCCGAGTTCAATTTCAAAAGAACGCAGCACGGCGTCATTCAAGAAAGTTCCTCCCTGCACGACGATATTCTTACCCAGTTCTTCGGGAGATTTTGCTCTTATTACCTTATATATCGCATTTTTGATTATCGAGGAGGAAAGTCCGGCTGAAATGTCCTCTACCGACGCGCCGTCTTTCTGCGCCTGCTTTACCGAGGAATTCATAAACACGGTACATCTCGAGCCGAGCTCGACGGGAGCTTTTGCAAAAAGTCCCACCCTTGCAAAATCGGCTATCTCATATCCCATAGCCTGCGCAAACGTCTGTATGAACGAGCCGCAGCCGGAGGAACACGCCTCGTTTAACATAATGCTGTCAATGGCGTTGTTCTTTATCCTGAAACACTTTATATCCTGTCCGCCGATGTCGATAATGAAATCCACGTCGGGGCAGAAGTACGCCGCCGCTTTGTAATGCGCGACCGTTTCCACAATGCCGTGATCTACCCCGAGACCTGCCTTTATAAGGTCTTCTCCGTATCCCGTGACCGCGCTTGAGCGTATTTTCAGTTCGGGGGAGGAAATAGCGTATATTTCCTCAAGCTTTGACGCGATAACGTCAAGCGGCTGCCCCTTATTCGAGCCGTAGTACTGATAGAGCAGTCTGCCGTCAGGCGTTATAAGCACAAGCTTTGTGGTGGTCGAGCCTGCGTCTATTCCGAGAAAAGCGTCCCCCTCGTAAGTCTTTATATCCTCGTATTTGAGATCCGACTGTCTGTGCCTTTCGACAAATCTGCGGTAGTCCTCCTGACTTTCAAAAAGCGGCTTTCCCGTGACTACCGAATCCTGCGCTTTCGCGTTGAGTATTCTGCCAAGTGCCTCGTCTGCGGTCATAGACTCCTTTTCGTTTGCTGCATGGAGAGCAGCACCATATGCCATAAAACAGGGCGCAAGCTGCGGAAATACGGCGTGTTCCTCATCAAGACCGAGCGTATCGACAAACGCTTTCCTCAGCCCTTTAAGGAAGGAGAGCGGACCGCCCAGAAAGAGTACTTTCCCTGCTATCTTTCTGCCCTGTGCCAGGCCGGAAACCGTCTGATCAACGACCGCCTGAAAGATAGACGCGGCAATATCTTCCTTGCGCGCGCCCTGATTGAGCAGGGGCTGAATATCCGACTTTGCAAAAACTCCGCAGCGCGACGCAATGGGGTATATCTTTTCCGCTTTGAGTGACAGTTCGTCCAGCTGATCGGGAGCAACGCCGAGCAGACCTGCCATTTGATCTATAAACGCGCCAGTACCGCCTGCGCAGGAGCCGTTCATTCTCTGCTCGACTCCGCCCGTCAGGAAGATTATTTTAGCGTCCTCGCCGCCAAGCTCCACCACCACGTCCGCATCGGGATAGGAAACGTTCACGGCGGTAAATGCCGCAAAGACCTCCTGCACGAAAGGCAGTCCGCACGCCTCAGCTATGCCGAGACCTGCCGAGCCCGTGACCGCGATCTTAAATTGCGTACCGGGAAAAAGTTCGCGTATGAGCCGCAGCTGTGCGCCCACGGTCTCTCGCACCTTTGAAAAATGCCTTTCATATTTATTGTAAATTATGTCATTGCCGTCAAGGATAACGGTTTTTACGGTAGTAGAACCGACGTCTACGCCAAGACACAGTGTATCGTTCATAAGCATATACCTCGCAAAACACAATATTTCATTATGATTATAACATATCCCGCAAAATTTTTCAAGAGGGTGATCGGGGTGAAATTTTTGGGGAAATAAAACGCGCTGCGAGGATAAACATTTACCGCAAAAACCGCCGCAAGGTCAGACCCTGCGGCGTTCACTTCAGTTTACATAATTATTATCGACAATAGTCACTTTATTATCAATGCAGTCGACGATCAGGTACAGTTCCTGCATATTTTTTTCACTCACATAGAAAACCCAGCAGGGGCGGCTTTTGTAGATCCTGCCCTCCGCAATTCTGCTGTCCACGTACCTGTTTTTCTCAACGTCGGTCATTCGGTATTCCAGCGCGACACGGCTTATGCGGTATTTTATGGGCGGAGTCAGCGACCTGCTCAGACAGAGAGCGGCGTCTGTGATACCAATAGTCTTTTCGATAGGCTTGATCTCGCCGATCGGCTGCAAAAATCCCGACTGTGAGTAATAGCACACACTGCCGCCGTTGACGACCGCGTTATCAAATTCGGAAGAAACGATCCGTTCTGCCGCTGTATCAGTACCCATACTGCCGTATTCTATGATCCGACCGCCGCCCGTCAGAACGGAAGTAAAGCGGACATTGTAGTAATAATACCCCTCCGCCGTCAGATAAAGATCAGCCGCCACCGCCTTGTGCCTGTATGGGGCGTTTTGCAGATCGTTTATATCGTCGGCTAATTCCTGGACCATATCCAGAGCCTCCTTGGGAGAAACCTCCGTTCCGTCGGCTGTTGGGTATTTTTCACCGCACGCTGCCGCCTGATTTAAATTGTATGTAGCAACGTATATATCACTGTTTCTGTAGCGCTCAAAAAAATTCCCTTTGCTGTACAATATCGATCCTGTCGAATAGAGATACGCACAAATATCTGTATCATCATTTACATAATCTATACAGTCGTATTTCTTGTCATACGGTTTGATTTTTTCTTCATCAAGATCCTCGTCCAGATATTTAAAAATATCGCGGAAATTCTCAACATAGCTGCCGCTTTCAGTGATCTTGTAGGAACAGTATCCTATCTGCTGCGGCAGGTCGATAAGAAGATCGTCGTCAAACGAGATATTTTCAAAATTCAGCCTTTTCAGATTCTGCGCATATACCTCCTCTTTGCCCTGCATATTTTCGATTTCCGTCTGCACATAGTCGGTATTCTGGGAGTTGCTGCCTTTGTCGCCCTTGTAGTTGATGTAGTTGTTGTTCATATTGTAGTTGTCGCCGCCGTCGCTGTCCGTTCTGCTCTCGCCGTAATCGCCGAGCCGTTCGGGAATATCGAGCAGCTTTTTGTCCTCGTCTTTTTCACAGCCCGACATCGCCGCCGTAAAGAATATCACAGCCGTAAGTGCGGCAAGTGTTTTTTGAATATTTTTTGTAAATTTCATAGTGCATACCTCCTTTTTTGCCCCTCTATATATAAAACGAACCGGAAAGCCAAAACACGGCGTTTTCGGTTGAATTTCTGCTATTTGTACAAATTGAGGGCGCTTGATTTGGAGATGTTATACAAATGGGGATAATAATATTCTGTCACAGTTTTTTGTAGTAGGTCTTTTTGTTGGTAAGACCGAGGATATAGTCAACGTTGGTTTTGTGAAATTCGGCGAGGGCGATAAGAATATCGGTAGGGACATCGCGCTGACCGAGTTCGTAATTGCTGTAGACCTGCTGTGAGCAGCAGAGAATTTTTGCCATATCCTTTTGTTTGAGATCTGCGTCCTCGCGCAGGTCGCGGATACGATTATACATTTAATATTCCTCCTTGACGGTGGATCTTTAAGAGTTTTGGAAACATCTGAACGTTTTAATTGCGTTCATAAATAAACTATAACATACTGCATTTTGTTGTATTTATGTTACTGCAATTTGCAGTAAATATTTATGGAAAAATTGTTTACTATTCACAAAAATCAGTATTCCGACAAAGATTTTTTAATTGTCGTATTGACTTTTACTGCATTTTGCGGTATATTTTTATTGGGATAATACCGTCCATCTGTAAGGAACAGTTACGTTTCTCAGAACGGATACGGTATGCCGAAAAAATAAAAACGGAGGAAAAGAAGATGTATAAGAAAATATTAGCGGCAATGGCGGCAATGGTATTGGTAGTCGGTGCAGGCGCGGCGGCAGGGTCGGGAATAGTGTCCGATAGCTTTTCGATAAGCGCAAGCGCGGCAACTTATAATGATTATGAATATGAAGTGCTTAGCGACGGAACAGTCAAGATCACTGAATATAAGGGCGAAAGCGGCGATATTGAGATACCCTCTGAAATCGACGGCAAAAAAGTCACCGTGATCGGCGAGGAATCTTTCTCACCTTATTCGACCAATTTTGATGTTCGCGGAGAAGTTTCTCTGGTAATACCCGAGGGCGTGACAACGATCGAATCTGGTGCATTCAGAATGATAGATTTCAAAAAACTCGTCCTGCCGGAGAGCCTTGTAACCATAGGAGATTTTGCTTTTCAGGAATGTCTTATACCCGATAAGCTTGTTATTCCCTCAAATGTTAAAACTATAGGCAACAGCGCATTTCATTATACTTATGGATATGACACTCTTGAAATGGGAGACAGTGTTGAAACGATAGGACCAAGCGCTTTTAGTTGTTATGGTTTATATAGTGAAAATGGCGAAACTCTTAAAAATGTAAAGCTTTCAAAAAATCTGAAAGAAATAGGCGATTATGCATTTTCTAAATCAAATATAGAAAGGCTTGACGTTTCTTACGGTGTTACTAAGATAGGAAAGTGCGCATTCGGCAATATTGGCACCCTGACTATTCCAAGCACAGTTACAGAAATGGACGGCGCATTTGACGATGCATCCTGTGGTGTAAAGAACCTTTATTTATACGGCGGCTACAAAAAGATAGACAGAGACTGCTCACTCTGCTACAGCGCATTACAGTTAAGCCTTGAAAACCTCTATATCGGCGAGGGCGTTGAGGAAATTGATCAGTATGCTTTTGTTGACTTTAAGAAACTCAAATACGTTGCCGTTCCTCAGTCGGTAAAAACGATAGGCGAAAGAGCATTGGGATTCAATATCCAATTTGCAAGATCGGCATTTGATTATGATTATTACTACACTGACGGGTTCAAGCTCGGCGTATTTGAGGGCAGCGCAGGAGAGGAATACGCAAAGACGTTCGGAATTGATTATGAATATCTCACCGAACCGCTTACCGATGTTCCCGAGAAAGAGGAAAATGGTAATGGCGATACCCCCTCAAACGGTGATCAGGACGAAGATAATTCCGCAAACGGTGGTTCTTCCGCAAATGATAATGGCAACGATAACGGCAACGCCAATAATAACAATAACGACAGCGTTCCCGATACCGGCGCAAAGACCGCTGCAGCCGCAGTTCTTACAATAACAGCCGCCGCAGTAACGGCAGGTGTAAAGCGCAGGAAATAAACATTGAAAGACGGCTCTCAGCCGTCTTTTTTATGCAGTCACCAAGGCACACGCCCATAACACGGCGGTTTTCTTATAAACGGAATCGGGAATGCTCACGCCCGCGCAGTGGCAGTAGAAGAATTTATAGTATAAAGGATTGACAGGTAAGGGCAAAGGTGATAAAATAATTTAAAAGGCGCGTGAAATAATTTATAATGATTTATCCCCATTCATAGAAAGGTCGATGTTAATGTTTGAATTGTTTGAAAGAGTAAGAATTATCTCAAATAATTTGATAGGAACTATAGTTGATATTTATGAAGCAAACGGCACAACAAAATATATCGTTGAAAGTGATGAAGAATATCCTGAATGTGCTGACGACGACGATAGATTCCCTTTATTTTACTGCACGGAAAAAGATATTGAAAAAGTTGAATAAAATGATTTCGGTGGGGAGCGGCTTTGCAATGAAAATCAAAATATCTGAAATTCCCGAAGGTAAGACTTTTGAAGATTATCCCGAAGATACGGAATTTGTACTTGACGAAAATTTTCCTCGTTATATTCTTGAACCGTTCAGGATAGTATTTCCAAAAGATAAAGAATATGACAGCGCGCTGACAAGAGAAGAAATAATGAAAATATCTCAAAAACCGTCCGAATAAGGCGGTTTTTTCATTTGACATTACGCTTGGAAAGTGCTATAATACTTATTATGTTGTATTATACTTTTTCGGGAGGATCTTATTAATGGATCAGGAAAATATCAGGAATTTTTGCATTATCGCTCATATAGATCACGGCAAATCGACCCTCGCCGACAGGATACTGGAGCTTACCGATACCGTCGCTCTGCGTGATATGGAAAATCAGCTGCTCGATAATATGGACATCGAACGCGAACGCGGCATAACTATCAAGGCGCGCGCCGTCAGACTTTGCTACCACGCACAGAACGGTCGGGACTATATCTTCAACCTTATCGACACCCCCGGTCATGTGGACTTCAATTATGAAGTTTCCCGTTCCCTTGCCGCCTGTGAAGGCGCGGTGCTGGTGGTGGACGCTTCGCAGGGTATCGAGGCGCAGACTCTTGCAAATACTTATCTCGCTATCGAACACGATCTTGAAGTCCTGCCGATCATAAATAAAATTGATCTGCCCTCAGCCGACCCCGACCGCGCCTGCAATGAGATAGAAAATGTCATCGGTATCCCTGCGCTTGATGCTCCGAGAGTTTCAGCCAAGACGGGAGAGAATATCCGCGAGGTGCTTGAAAGGATAGTTACCGATATACCCTCTCCCAAGGGCGACCCCGACGCGCCGTTCAAAGCGCTTATCTTCGACAGCTATTACGATTCCTACAAAGGCGTTATTATCTTCGTGAGAGTTAAAGAGGGAAAAATAAAGACGGGCGGAAAAATACGCCTTATGGCTGCCGCAGCGGAATTTGTCACTACCGAAATAGGTTATATGGGCGCGACCGATCTTGTACCGGTGGGAGAACTCAATGCCGGTGAAGTGGGATATATCGCCGCGTCAATAAAGGATATAGGCGATACCCGTGTGGGCGATACCGTCACCGATGCGGATAACCCATGCAGCGAACCTCTTGCCGGATATAAAAAGGTGAACCCCATGGTCTTTTCGGGCATTTATCCTGCGGACGGCGCAAAATATCCCGACCTGCGCGACGCTCTTGAAAAACTCCTGCTCAACGACGCGTCGCTGTCATTCGAGCCTGAGACCTCCATTGCGCTCGGGTTCGGTTTCCGCTGCGGTTTTCTCGGACTTTTGCATATGGAGATCATACAGGAACGCCTTGAAAGAGAGTACAATCTCGATCTTATCACTACCGCGCCGTCGGTTATTTATAAAGTCAATCTTACGGACGGTTCTACCGTGTATATCGACAATCCTACCAACTACCCCGACCCTGCGGTGATAGCCTCGGCGGAAGAGCCTTTTGTGAAAGCCGATATACTTACCCCCTCCGAATTTGTGGGAAATATTATGGAGCTTTGTCAGGAGCGCAGGGGCGTTTTCAAGGATATGACTTATCTTGACGAAAGCCGCGTTGAACTGCACTACGAACTGCCGCTCAACGAGATAGTCTATGACTTCTTTGACGCGCTGAAATCCCGTACAAGGGGATATGCGTCGTTTGATTATGAAATGAAAGGGTATGTTCCCGGAAAGCTGGTAAAGCTCGATATTCTGCTCAACGGCGAGGCGGTGGACGCGCTGTCCTTTATCGTTCACGCTGATAAGGCTTACGCTCGCGGCAGAAGGATCGCCGAAAAGCTGAAGGAGAATATACCTCGTCAGCTGTTTGAAGTGCCGATACAGGCGGCGATAGGCGGCAAGATCATCGCGCGCGAGACCGTCAAGGCTATGCGTAAGGACGTGCTTGCAAAGTGCTACGGCGGCGACATCACCCGTAAGAAAAAGTTGCTTGAAAAACAGAAAGAAGGCAAAAAGCGTATGCGGCAGCTCGGCTCGGTGGAAGTTCCGCAGGAGGCTTTTATGTCGGTGCTCAAGCTTGACGAATGACCTTGGGAGGAAAACCATGAAACGCCGCAGACTCTGGATAATACCGACTGTGATAATGCCCGTGTGCTTTATCCTCTATATGATACTGCTGTATAATTTCACCGGAGAAAGGATAATCGTTATCTTCGGTATATCCTCCTGTGAGATAATGACGGCGTCAGTGGTGCTTTTTGCCGCGGCATTGGTATCTCTGCCGCTGCTTGTGATAAAGTCGCTGCCCGTATCCGAAAGAAAAAAGCGGCGTATCGTCATCGGGATAATATCGACCGTTATCGCAGCCGCCGCGGCTGTACTGTCGTTTATCTTAGGGCTTATGTTTACGGACAATTATCCTGTAAAGGTGATACGCTCCGACGACGGAAAATATGCGATCGCCGAGCAGTACCGCCCCACATGGATATTAGGCGGAGACTATTACCTTTACGTCAGGACGGGAGCGGTGACATATACGGAATTTGCAGGCGATTTCCCGTCAAGACCGAGTATCGAATGGAAAAGCGACAGAGTTGCCGTGACCGATAATTACGACGGCGATGTCACGGAACTGCCTTATGAGGAATTTTATACGGGGTGAGCGAAATGGCGACATTGTTCAGAAAAAAGAATATTTTTCAGAAGCTTGCTCCGCTCTGGGCTGCGCTGACTGCCGCCGCACATTCGCTTGTGTGTTGGTACGTCTATTTCGGTTCGCAGGATCTTGACCTTATCTACCGATATGAACTGTATCTGCGCTATCCGCTGTGGCTTGTCTGCGTGGTTATCCTGACCGTCAGCTTTTGCCCCAACAGTACCGCCGAGCTGGCAAAGCAGTTTACGATATTCCTGACGGCGTATGTAGCAGGCTGCGGCGCGATATACTTCTGGGCGCAGAATTATTTTCGACCCGATACGCAGTCGCTGTTCTGGCAGTTATACTCGCAGATCTACAACACCTACAGCTACAGCCGAGAGATGTTTGTAAAAATAGCACTCAACTCACTTGGGATAGTCTTTATCGGCGGACTTTTCTGCGCGTTCAGGCTCGGGAAAAACAACTCCGACTGGCTCAGGAAACATACATACTGAAAAGAGGTCTGATATGGAATTTATCGTAGCCGCGGCGGTGATAGTACTTCTGTGCGTCTGCCTTGGCGTGAACGGAGCATACATTATTGCGGGCGGACTTATTCTTCTGGAGGTCATACTGCTGCTTATCCTGCTGTTCTTTATACGCTGCGCTTTTTTGCTTGCAGGGTCGAAAAGGACAGACGCTCGGTTCTCTCATATAGATAAAGCTCCCAACGGCGGCTTTGACGTGGCTTACTACATATCCGACGGTGAGGAATATCCCAACTACCTCCCTGCGGAAATGATATTCAGAAACCGCTTTTACATTCCCGACAGCAGCGTAAAGCTGAGAGTCTGCGAAAAAAAGAAATGCGCGTTCGACCTCAACGCGCGGATAACCGTTTATCTCGGACTTATCCTCGGTACGCTTTCGTTTATCGCCGTCGGAGGGGGATTGCTTTCGTCGGGGATAATCTTCTGACGAAAGCGCGGCATTTATCGGAAAGGAGGGGCGCTCCAAAAGGAGCAGCCGTATGAAAGATTTTGACCGTTCCATGAAACTATCGCTGCTGCTCGGCTTGTCGGGAGCGGCAGTCCTGCCGGTGCTTTATGAATGTTATATCAACCTCTCTCAGGGAATTGCGCTGTTTCTTATCGCCTGCTGGTCGGTGTTCTGCGGAGTTAAATTTTCGCCGCTCAGTTCAAAAGGCGCGGCTACGGGGATCTCCGCCTGCCTTGCCTACAGCGGTATAATGGGAATGATCGGCTTTGTCGTGATACACCCGGCAGCCGTGAAATTTCTCGAAAAACATTCGACTTATTTCTACCCCGACGGATATGACGGATTTAAGAAACAGACCTACTTCATTCTCTCAGCCGCGTTTATTATGGCTATGATGTACGCGGTGTGCTTCGGGATAAAGGGGATAGGGCGTGCGATAAAGCATATACGCGGAAATATCGAGCGTTCCGCGGATTATATAGACGGCGCGTTCAGTGACGATGAGGAGAGCAAGACCCAATGACAGGCATATATATCCATGTGCCGTTCTGCCTGAGAAAATGCCCCTACTGCGATTTTTATTCGGGTATATTTTCTTTAAGGACGGCGGAGGAATATACCGAAGCGGTGCAGCGCAATATCAAGGCATATAAAGGCAGAAATATCCCGGTCGATACCGTCTACTTCGGCGGAGGCACGCCCTCGCTGCTTACCCCCGCTCAGATAGCCTCGGTGATAGACTGCTGCGATGATTCCTTTAAACTTGTCGAGCCGGAGATAACGCTCGAATGTAACCCCTCCTCGATAGACCGCGATAAGTTGCGCAGTTACCTCTCCGCAGGAGTAAACAGACTCTCTGTAGGCGTTCAGTCCGCAGATGATGATACTCTCGTGTGGCTCGGCAGACTTCACGACAAAAAGACCGCTTTTTCAAGAATTTACGACGCCGCAGAGGTGGGATTTAAAAATATTTCCTGCGATATGATAATAGGCGCGGCAGGGCAGAACGAGAAACGGCTCGTAAATGAGATAGTGCAGATCGCCGCGCTGCCCGTTGAACATATTTCGGCATATATGCTCAAGATCGAGCAAGGCACGGCGTTTGACTGCGAGGAGATACGCACCGCTGCCGCCGACGCAGAGCTGATGTGCAGCCTTTATCTCACGGCGGTGGAAACGTTGACGGAATACGGATTTGAACAGTATGAGATCTCAAACTTCGCACGTCACGGCAGGCAAAGCAGGCATAATCTGAAATACTGGCAGGGTGAGGAATATATCGGTATCGGACCTGCGGCCCATTCGTATTTTGACGGGGCAAGATATTTCTGTCCTGCCGATACCGAGGATTTTATTCATTCGGATATTCAGCGGCGCACGGTTCAGGAGGAGAATGTCGACCGCGCGGAAGAGTATGTTATGCTCGGTCTGCGCCTGACGGAGGGTATAAGCATAAGCAAAGCGCAGAGCCTGGGACTTTCGCAGCCTGCCGCAGATCATATGCGCCTGCTTGCGGCTGAAATGCAAAAGCACGGACTTTGCCGCACGGACGGGAATGTCATCAGACTTACTCCGCAGGGATTTTTGCTTTCCGAGGAGATCACGGTGCGATTGTTGTATTGGTAAAAATGCCTAAAACCATTGCGGATATTTGTGCAGATATACAATGTGGCAAAAAGATTATTGCATTTACAAAGAAAAAATGATAAAATATTTAGGGAATGACCGTGAGCGGTGTCAGCCGTTTCAGCTCTGACGCAGCGGCGTTCTTTGGGTGAACAGCGACTATAGCAGAGGAGCTTTTACGGGCGACTTTGCGGACTGGAGCGCATTATGAAAAAACTGTTGTTGACGATCATTGTAGCCGCCGCGCTGAGCCTGTCAGCCTGCGGAAAAACAAGCGTCGGAAATGAAATAGAAGTGCCGATCCTTGAAACCAAGGAGCAGACTTTCAATACGGTGAAAGCTGAGATCTCGGATATTTCCCGGAAATATTATCTTGAAGGATCATACGGCTATCCCTATTATGAAATGGTGTCGTTCAAACAGAGCGGACAGATAGAATCCATAAACGTCGAGTCGGAGGACGAGGTCGAAAAGGGACAGCTGCTCTTTACGCTCAATACCGACGCCGTTCAGGAGCAGATCGAGGAAAAGGAGATATATCTCGAGCAGGCGAAGAAAACGCTTAGTACGCTGCAATCAAAAAACGGCAATGCCGCTGAAATAGAAATGGCGAAGATAGATCTTGATATACAGCAGCTTGAATACGATCATCTGGTGGATTCGCTCGATGATTATAATGTCTACGCTCCCTGCAGCGGAAGATTTTCAATGACGCGCGATCTGAACGTCTATAATTACGTCAATGCGGGCGAAGTCATCGGTATGGCGGTGGATAACTCGAAACAGTATCTTTGCTGCAACGCTTACGACGTTTCCCTTGAAGATGTCAATTTCGGCACGGAGGTGCTGCTCACGCAGGGCGCTCACGAAAGTAAGGGGATAGTCACGGATATAATCTATAACGAGAGCGGCGACTATTCAAGCAATATCTATGTTATCTCTCCCGATGAAGATGCCGATTTCTTTGATTTTGAAGAGGTGGAGGTCTGCTTTGACGTCTACTCGCGGCTGGATACGGTGGTAGTGCCGTCAGAAGCTGTCAAAATGGTGGGAAAACGTGATTTCGTAAATCTTCTGGTGGACGGCGTTAAAGTCGAGCAGGACGTCGAGCTTGGCATAAGCGACGGCGATAATGTAGAAATATTAAGCGGTCTGAGCGGTGGGGAAGAGATAATCCTCAACTGATGTAGGCTTAAAATAATGTAGAACAGATTTTTTTGGAGGAAAGTTCTGATGAAGGATCTTATTACAAATATATGGGTCAAAAGATGTGTGGCGGTTTTCAATATCACCTACCTTGCCGTTATCACGCTGCTGACTTACGCGACTTTTCTGTACCGTCTTGAATTTGTCGACGGTATGCAGGGTACTTTTCTGGTGATATTTGCCGCGGCAAGCCTGTTCTTTCTCATACTTATGATCTATACGAGAGAGCTTATCCTGACAAGGTTTATAAGTCTGCTCCTGCTGCCGGTGGTCTTTTGCCTGATATTGTTCAATATGGGGCAATGGATACTCATAGTACCGCCCTTTATCGTGGCACTGGTGGTCTTTTTCGCCGCAGGAACGAGTGAAAACACTAAAGTAATAATGGGAACGATCTATCTGCTGCTTTACGTTCTGGGACTTGTGGCTTACTTTGTACTGAATATGCTTATGGGCGGTTCTTCGGTGGAAACTACTCTTGATATGAACCTTGACCGCAGCGGCAGTGTGTACGCTATCTATGAAGATCAGATGGAAAAACTGGCGCAGCTTTCGTCAGACGAAAACACCATATCCCCCGACGGCAAATACAGATTCTATCTTGTTGACGTCAAGGACAGCGCCGACGGAGCCATAAAGATATACGTCGAGCCTTACGGTCAGGACAGAGAACTGAAATTCTTCACTCTTAAACAGCAGGGAATACGAAAAACTATCGCAAGCAACGGTATAAGAGGCATACTGCCGGCAAGCGTCGGCTGGACTATCCGCACGAGAGCCGACGGCACGAGGGAATATGCCGTGCAGTACAGAGTTACGGAAGAAAGTGCGTTGGGAGAATCCTCCGTTACCGAACAGAATATGCCCGAAAAGAATTATCTGGTATTTCTGGGAATTTCCTGACAGCGAAGTCTTTTATCGCAGCGAAGATCAATTTTTGACTTTCTGAAAGCTGTTTTGGGGCGTATATTCTCCGCCAACGCGGAGAATATATCTTTCCTACGCCGCAGGCATGGGAAAAATAATCAAAAAGTCTGCCGCGTTCAGTGAAATATGCTATCAAAAATTATTAAAATTGTTCTCCTTGAACAGGACGGCTCGGCGCAGCCGTTTTATTTTTTTGTGGACATATTTTTAATGAAAATATAACGGCGGACATCTAATATTACAAATAGGTTACAAGTTGTCTGAATGGGCGGTTTCGTCCTTGACAATATTCTCATATTGGTGTAATATAGTAGTATACGACTTCACAGAGCGCAGACTCTTCCGACAGGGTCGGACGGTGTATGCTCCGCAAAGATCTCTGTAAGGTTTGGTATAAATTGTCTTTTATTTTTGTAGGAGGCTTAAAGTATGCTTTTTAGAAGATTGATCTGCTCCGCAGCCGCCGCTGTACTGGCGGTAAGCTGTTTTGTATGTTCCGTGAGCGCAGATGAAAATGAAGAAGAAAAAGAGATCATCAAGTTTACCTATGACGAGTCTATGGTATCGGAAGACACGTCGCAGCCGACCATCTCTTTTGATACGTCGGACTGGGAGAATTATCTGCACCTTACTCCAGACGCCGATCTGGTGGGCGTGCAGATGAAACAGGATACAAAAACCTACTATCAGGGCGCATCTCTGAAAATTACAGCGTCCGGTTCGGCTCCCGACAAGCCGTTCTCTTATGGCGAGAGCCTGCGCGATGCCGACAATAACCTCGTTCACCCCGATTATGATGAAAATACTCCTTATGTAAACCCGGGTATCGAGCTGAGAGCCGAGGATTTCGGACTTTCCTGCTTCAGCGGCTGCACGATCTCGTTCTACTACAGGATCGGTACGGACGTAAAGGGCAAACTTATGGGAGATGCGGTGTACGTTTATCCTGTTGACGAGGAATATGCGCACCTTGCGTCAACTCCCGTAACGCTGACATATAACGTTATCGACAACGACAACGTTTCACAGTACCGCAGTATCGCTTGTCCGGCAGCTGCCGAGTCAAACGCGACAAGATTCGTGTTTGAGGTTCCCGTGCTGTCAAATCTTTCTTCGGATGCGTTCTATCTTGACAACATCACGATACGTCTTCCCAAGGGCGAGGACGGCAAGCAGCTGGTCATAAAGAACATTGACGGCTACAATGCTAACGCCAAGCCGCAGGAAACTATCGAGGGTCTTGAGATCAAGAAAGAGGGCAATACCGTAAGCATTGCCGAGGGCGACAAGGCAAAAGAAGGCGGCACGAGCGTTGTGCTGATAGTAGTCATCGTTGTGATCTTCCTGCTCGTTGCAGGCGTAGTTGCTTTCGTTGTCATCAGACACAAGAACAAATTCTATTGATGAGCGGTATTTTACACTGACAAACAGTAATGCTCCGCGCCGTGCGATCGGTGCGGAGTTTTTATCTATCCTTGACTGAAACTACTTGCATATTTTTCTGATTATTAAAATTTCGCTATTGACAAATCATAATATTTATATTAAAATATAAATGTAAAACGATTACACGGACGGCAAAGCTCCCTCCCTCATCAAAGACCCGAGAGTTTCTATGTGGGTTCTCTTTAAAATACCCATAAATTTACATAAAAAGAGAGTGATCTTAATTGTTTGTATTTAAGAAATTATTTACGGCAGTCACGGCTGCGGCTGCCGCGCTGAGCGTGCTTGCTTTTCCGGCAGCTGCCGACAGCAGCGAAGTCACCGCTTATCTGTGCTATTCGGGTGAGAACACCGAGATACAGTCGTGGGAGGCAAGCGACGCCGCACCTCTTACGGAGATCACGGGCGACGGCGAGTACACGGTAGAATTTACCTCTTCTCAGGAGCTGCCCTCGGTCGTGACGTTCCTCGGAGTGCAGTTCGATAACGTGTTAGATCAGAAGATCGACGTAAAAGCAGTCAAGGTACTGGCAGGGGATTCTGAAGTAGCGGTCGCCGACAGCTGGGCGAACAGCTACGTTGCGGGCGGTCAGCAGCTTAAAGTAATTGAGGACTGGGATAATAATACAGCCATTGACGAACTGGAGGGACAGAAAAAGATCTCCGTCGTATTCAAAGTGAGCGGACTCGGAGAGGCTGCCTCGGGCGGCGGTGACAGTGCGGCTGCGGATAATGAAAACCTTACCACGGACGATACCGCGCCTACTATCGCTTTCGATTCGGACGACTGGAGCGACTATATCGGCGTTTACGACAATACCGATTCGGGAAGTCTTTCTCTTAAAAAGGAAACCAACGTGGTGTATCAGGGAGCATCGGTAAAGCTTACGGCAAAAGTGACCGAAGTACCCGATTACGCAACGGACGAAACCACCACATTGGGCGTTGTGTTCGATGCGGAAAAATTCGGACTTGAAAATTTTGACGGATACACCCTGAGCGTGCTTGTGCGTTTCAATACCAACGTTGACGGTTATATTTTCGACAATAAGCTTAGCGCGTTCGGAATTGACGAAAACGGCGAGATGACCACGACTTCTGTCAAGGCGATAGTGCTCGATCAGCTTGCAAATGTAAACAGCTATGAAAAGCAGTTCATACCGATAGCGAGCGGCACTAATACAAAGTCCGTGGTAATAAAAGTCCCGATCTCTCAGGCGTATGAGGGAGACGTTATCTACCTCGACAACGTTACATTCATTTCCTCGCTTAAAGACGACAGCGGCGCGTCATATCAGATCAAGACGATGGATACATACAATTCCAACGCCAAAGTCACCAACAGCGGCGACGTTATCAAGCAGGAGCAGAAGCAGAACACCCTCAAGCAGGAGAAAATTGAGACAAGCGATAAGGGCGGTCTTAGTCTCGTGCTGATCGTGGTGATCGCAGCTGTTGCGGTCGTTATCGTGGTAGTTGTAGTAGTTGTTATCAGACATAAGAATAAATTCTATTGATATTGGCAATATATATTCAGACCGTCGTTTTTTGGCGGTCTGTTTGCTACGGAAATCAATTATTAAATTTTAAGTAAGCATTTTAATATATTTTACTTGCCAATGCAGACTTTTGGGTTATTTTTCCTCCGCCAATGGCGGAGGAAAAATAATTTAATGTTATATTCTCCGCCTGCGGCGGAGAATATAACAAAAATCTCGCCTGATTGAGCAAAATATAATTATAAGAATAAAAACACTCCTATAAAATTGAATTCCGCGGTCTGTTTGTTTTTATGAAAGACTATGCGGCGCAATTGACCGTCGTTTTTATTTTGAAAATTTTTCAAGCCTGCGTGCAGAGAATAATTTATCGGAATAATCGCGGCGGCTCGTGGAATAATACCTTCATACCGCCGCGCAGGAACGATCTGTAACGTTTTAAGCACGGCGAATCAAGAAAGGAGCTTGTATTATGAAAAAAATACTTGCGGCTGTGTTAAGTCTTACCGCCTGCACGTTAATGCTGGCGTCCTGCTCCGACAGAGATGACAGCGGCAGCGGCGCGGATTCCAACGGAAAAGTACCCGAAAGTTATTCGCGTGCCGAAAACAGTGACAGAGACGACAGCAGCGACAGAATGAAGGACGACGCCGACAGAGCCGAAAGCGATGTCAAGGATAAAGCAGACGACGTGGGCGACGATATTGCCGACGGAATAGACGGAGGTCTTGACGCGGCGGAGGACGTTACCGACGATATACTCAGATGATAAGTATGGCAGGGCAGTTAAACAAGCTGTCCTGTTTTTCTATTCTCTAAAAAATATTTCCCAAATGTAAACAAAAAGAAAACTGATGCGCGATTTGTAGAAATAGCTCGCTTGCTGTGATATAATTATAATGAATATATTGTAACGGCAAAATATGATATTATACCAAGGGGGCGAAGTTTTGCACAGATTTGACCGATCGGCGCATACCGACAGCGGCAGACGTAAAAAATATAAAAACATAAAAAAATACACCGATGTGAACATAAACGACAGCAGTATCAGACATACCGATAAGGAAAACACCGGCTCGGAATATATGATAGACGTCGCAAAAGAGCATAAATATCAGAATCAGAGCGAGGAATATAACCGTGCGCTGCATAAATGGCGTGAAGATCCCGACAACAGATACGGCTATACCTACGTTCACGATACCAGAGAGCATACTTACGTTGACGGAGAGGGCTTTGTCGATAACAGTCCCGTGCCTGCCGAGCGGCAGTCGCTGACAAGGTGCTGTTCGCTGCTCGGCTTTACCATGATAATAATGGCTCTGGTGGATTTTTCAAAAATGCTTGTCAACAGACATATTTTCGGCTTGCAGGACGGTACAAGGCTGTTTTATACCGATCTTGCCGAAACGGGCGTGGTTTCCTTTCCGGCACATATCGTCTATACCGCGGCGGCGTTCAGCGTATTGAAATATCTGCTGCCTATCCTGTTTTTCAGACTGATCTCCGGCATACCCGCAAAGGTAGCTATGCCCGTTAATAAAGATACTCCTCGCGGCTTTTATTCGGGCGGAATTACCGTAATGCTCGTCATTCTTGCGCTCGGCAGAATGGGCAACTACGTTATAGCATTTCTTTTCAGCCGTATCGGTATCGACTCAACCTACTATGATTATATCGAGGGGGAGGACTGGCTCTCGACGCTGGTGTTCTTTCTTGTGCAGATAGTTATTTCGCCTTTGCTTATGGAGCTGCTTTTCCACGGTTATCTTTTGCAGACGTTCCGTCAGTTCGGCGACCTGTTCGCAATACTTGTCACAAGCCTGATGAGTAGCGTGTGCATTTACAGTCCGTCGCAGGTGCTCTACCTTTTCTGCGCGTCGATGTTTGTGGGATTGTTTACCATTCGCAGCGGCTCGATAATCACTGCGCTCGTTATGAGAATATCGGCGCGGTTCGGACTATACTTTATCACATACACCACGGCAAGGCTCGGCGATACGCAGGGCAGGATACTTGATTATTCCTGCTGTCTGCTGATATTCGTGATCGCTATGATGACTTTCACAAGACAGATCTTCTACGGCGGTATGTCCTTTAATATCGACGGAGGAAATTCCGACCGCAGACTTACGCGCAAGCTCAGGGTTATGTTCTCGAATATCCCGATCGCGGTGTGGGGAGTAATTGCTATGCTGCTCTTTATCTTTTCCATAAGATTTGTGCAGCGCGTCTGAAATGTATTAAAGAGGTAAAGCATATGGAAGATGTATTGGAAATACTTACCACTGTCCTTATTATCGGCGCGGTTTTCGGACTTCCTGCGCTGTCCGTCAGCTTTTTTACGGTAAGTCTTGTAAAATATAAAAGAACCGATAAGGACGCTCCCGAAAAACAATCAAGGCGGACGCGGCTCATCATATCCTCGATCATAATGGGCGTGCTGCTGTCCGCATTTGTCACGCTTGTGATACTCTTCAGCATTTCGATCACGCATATGTAACTTTTCCAAGCCGTCGGCAAGGAAATCAATTTTATGAGAGAATTATTTTCCGCTCAGTTTTGCAAATTTTTTGTTATATTCTCTGTCGCAAAGCAAAGGAAATAACATAATATACAAAAAACTTTCTCCGCCCTATTTATAAAGCCGGAGCGATATGCACCGTGGACGGGCGGAAATGCCCCGTCCGGGAGGACAGCCGTCGGCATTTTTATTATTCCCCCGACTTGTGCAAAGGAGCTTTTTTATGAAAGAAAAGACATTTCACAGAATACTTATCGCAGTTACCGTTATCGGTTCGCTGTCGGTCATTGCGCTGACCGTTTACACGATACTGCTTTACAAAGACGTATCCGTGATAGCGTTTGTCGCAAACGGAGGTTGATATGAAACTGCGCAGACAGATAATTATTATAATACTGCTCGCCGCGTTTTTTGCGGCAGTCGATCTGGGGATATATTTTATCTTCACAAGACGGT
Source organism: uncultured Ruminococcus sp. (assembly GCA_947629455.1). Classification (GTDB taxonomy): domain Bacteria; phylum Bacillota; class Clostridia; order Oscillospirales; family Ruminococcaceae; genus FB2012. Next base: position 69,324 of record CANRDT010000002.1, on the reverse strand, counting down.
GTATAAATCCCTACAATTCTCAGATAAAGTCCGATTCGATCGAAGTGGAGAAGTATCTTCCGTTTGACGAAAATTCAGAAATAATAAAAGTCAGGGCTGATCTCACTCTTGACGGAGATGTTCCCGTCATTGATGGCGCGGCTGCGCTTTTTCCCGTGTATTCGGCATTTGTGAACGCCTGCTATCCGTCGGACTCGGTCGGCTTTGAAAACGGAGAATTTTCTCCCGACAGCGCGATGCAGTACAGAAATACCCTCAGAGCGTACAAGGCTCTTGCGGACGGCGATGCCGATATAGTGATCTGCGCTGCGCCGTCCGAAGAACAGGTGAAATATGCCGCCAATAAAGGCGTGGAATTTGAGCTTGTTCCGATAGGCAGAGAGGGTTTTGTTTTTATCGTAAATGCGGACAATCCGATAGATGATCTCACGGACGAACAGCTTAGGGGGATATATTCAGGAAAATACCGCAGCTGGAAACAGCTTGGCGGAAAGAACAAGCCGATCGGCGCGGTGCGCAGGATAAACGGCAGCGGCAGTCAGTCGGTTATGGAGAAATTTATGGTCGAAGAGCCGATATTGCCCGATTATGATGTTTTTATGGGCAGTTGTATCGCGTATACGTTCAGGTATTATGTTCAGGACGTTATCGGCGAGGGCGGAGTGAAAATGCTGTCGGTGAACGGCGTTTATCCCGATACGCAAAGCATATCGGACGGCAGTTATCCGCTCACCTGTCAGTTTTACGCCGTTTACCGCAAGGGTGACGACGATCCCAATATAAAACGGCTTATCGACTGGATACTTTCGGATCAGGGACAGGAGATAATCGAAAAAAGCGGCTATTCAAGGCTCGTCCCTGAAAGCTGACTGTACAGAAAAACGTACTTGAAAACCGCATTTCTCGGCAGTTGACAAAATACTCTTGTTATGCTATAATATTTCTAAGAATATCTGCTTATACGGACGGGCGTATCAGCCGTTTCCGTATAGGACGAAACGACAGATCGGGAGGCATAATTATGTCAATAGTCAGACTTACTCCGGCGTTCAAGGATTACATATGGGGCGGCACAAGACTGAGGGACGATTTCGGTAAACAGTGCGACCTCGAAAAGATCGCCGAGAGCTGGGAACTCTCCTGCCATAAGGACGGCAGCAGCGTGGTTTCCACGGGAGAATATGCAGGACTTACCCTTGCGGAGTATATCGAGAAAAAGGGCAGGGATATACTCGGCGAAAACTGTAGGAAATTTGAGAATTTTCCGATACTTATCAAGCTTATAGACGCAAAGGATAACCTTTCGGTGCAGGTACACCCCGACAACGAATACGCTCTCAGGGTAGAGGGCGAATACGGCAAGACGGAAATGTGGTATGTCGTTGACTGCGACGAGGGAGCGCAGCTGCTCTACGGATTTACAAAAGAAATATCCAAGGAGGAATTTGCCGCCCGCATAGCCGATAATACACTGCTCGAGGTGACAAATTCGGTACCCGTTAAAAAAGGCGATGTGTTCTTTATCAGATCGGGAACTCTGCACGCGATAGGCAAGGGGATACTTATTGCCGAGATACAGCAGAATTCCAATACCACATACAGGATCTACGACTACGGCAGAGTCGGCAAGGACGGCAAGCCGAGAGAACTTCACGTTGAAAAGGCAAAGGAAGTCACATCTTTAAAGCCTGCGCAGCCATATCCCGAATCGCCTGCGGTATCAAAGGACGGCTATACCGAAAAACTGCTCTCCTCCTGCGAATATTTTACGACATACGCGCTCGAGGTGGACGGCAAGGCTGTTCTTGCGGCGGATAAGTCAAGCTTTGTGAGCTTGCTCATTCTGGACGGCGAGGGCGCGGTGCGCGGCGATGATACCGTCGATTTCAAAAAGGGCGACAGCATTTTTATCGACGCAGGTACGGGAGAATTTACTGTGGACGGCAAATGCAGCCTTGTGCTTACGAGAATAGAAGAAGTATAAAAATCATTAACGATCGGAGATTAGAATTATGAAGTATTACATAGGAATCGACCTTGGCGGTACCAATATCAAGGCAGGCGTTGTGGACGAGAATTTCTCTATTATTTCAAAAGCCACCTGCAAGACCGATCTTCCGCGCCCTGCGGAGGAGATATGCAGGGATATGGCAAAAGTCGCTCTTGAAGCGGTGGATAAAGCGGCTCTGACGCTCGATCAGATCGAAAGTGTGGGCATAGGCACTCCGGGTATCGCGAATTTCGACAAGGGCGTTATCGAATATTCAAACAATCTGAAATTCAAAGATTTTGAAGTCGTAAAGCTTATGAAAACATACATCGACAAGCCTTGCTACGTTGAGAACGACGCAAACGCGGCGGCATACGGCGAATATGTGGCAGGAGCTGCCAAAGGCGCGGAAAATGCGGTCTGCATAACGCTCGGAACAGGCGTAGGCGGCGGAATAATAATCGACGGCAAGATCTATTCGGGCTCAAATTTTGCCGGCGCGGAGATCGGTCATACCGTGATCGATCCCAACGGTCCTCAGTGTACCTGCGGAAGAAAAGGCTGCTTTGAAACGTTCTCCTCGGCAACGGGTCTTGTGCGTATGACGAACGAGGCTATGGAGGCAGACAAGGATTCTCTTATGTGGGCGGAATCTCAGGAACACGGAAAGGTCTCGGCAAGAACGGCGTTCAATGCCATGAGAAAGGGCGACGCCTCCGCTAAAGCCGTAGTCGATAAGTACATTCGGTATCTCGCGTGCGGTATCACAAACGTTATCAATATTTTCCAGCCTGATATTCTTTGTATCGGCGGAGGAGTATGCAACGAGGGCGATCCGCTGCTGCTGCCGCTTAAAGAACTGGTGGCAAAAGAAGTATATACGCGCGATTCCGCAAAGAACACCGAGATCGTGATAGCTCAGCTCGGCAATGACGCCGGAATAATAGGCGCGGCTTTTCTGGGACTTTCCCACTGAATTTAAAATATATGCGAAAGAGGTAATTGAAAATGTCAGAATGTAATTATTTCTGCGACGGAGTCGATATGGCTCCCCAGAGATCGCTTTTCAACGCTCTGGGTATGACAAAGGAGGAAATGAATAAGCCTTTGGTAGGTATCGTTTCGTCCTATAACGAGATCGTGCCGGGTCATATGAACATCGACAAGATCGTCGAGGCTGTAAAAATGGGAGTCGCTATGGCAGGAGGAAATCCCGTAGTGTTTCCGGCTATCGCAGTCTGCGACGGAATAGCTATGGGTCATGTGGGAATGAAATATTCTCTTGTCACGCGCGATCTTATAGCCGATTCCACCGAATGTATGGCTATAGCTCATCACTTTGACGCGCTGGTTATGGTTCCCAACTGCGACAAGAACGTGCCGGGTCTGCTTATGGCGGCGGCAAGGGTGAATGTTCCGACCATTTTCGTTTCGGGCGGCCCTATGCTGGCAGGTCATGTCAAGGGGAGAAAGACATCTCTTTCAAGTATGTTCGAGGCGGTGGGAACTTATTCCGCAGGAAACTGTTCTCTGGAGGACGTTGAGGAATTTGAGAACAAGGCTTGCCCCACCTGCGGATCATGCTCGGGAATGTATACTGCAAATTCCATGAACTGCCTGACCGAAGCCCTCGGTATGGGGCTTAAAGGAAACGGAACGATCCCTGCGGTGTATTCCGAGAGAATAAAGCTTGCAAAGCACGCAGGTATGCAGGTCATGGAGCTTTACAGAAAGAATATAAGACCAAGGGATATTATGACCGAAAAGGCGTTTATGAACGCGCTTACGGTGGATATGGCGCTCGGCTGTTCGACAAATTCCATGCTGCACCTGCCGGCTATCGCTCACGAATGCGGTATCGATCTCGATCTTGACATCGCAAACGAGATCTCCTCGCGCACGCCTAATCTTTGTCATCTTGCTCCTGCCGGAAATACATATATGGAGGATCTCAACGAGGCGGGCGGCGTTTATGCCGTTATGAACGAGCTTAACAAGAAAGGTCTGCTCAATACCGATCTTATCACCTGTACGGGAAAGACGGTCGCGGAAAATATCGAGGGCTGCGTAAACAGAAATCCCGAGCTTATCCGTCCTATCGACGATCCTTACTCACAGACGGGCGGCATCGCGGTGCTGAGGGGTAATCTTGCTCCCGATACCTGCGTGGTGAAACGTTCCGCAGTCGCTCCCGAAATGCTTGTGCATGAAGGCCCTGCAAGAGTATTCGACTGCGAAGAGGACGCTATCACGGCTATAAGGGGCGGAAAGATAGATCACGGCGACGTTGTGGTCATCCGCTATGAAGGCCCCAAGGGCGGTCCGGGAATGAGAGAAATGCTCAATCCCACCTCGGCGATCTCGGGAATGGGACTCGGCTCGTCGGTAGCGCTCATTACCGACGGACGTTTCAGCGGCGCGACAAGGGGCGCGGCTATCGGTCACGTTTCGCCCGAGGCTGCCGTGGGCGGTCCTATCGCTCTGGTCGAGGAGGGGGACATCATCTCCATCGACATTCCGGCGAACACGATCACTCTGAAAGTATCGGACGAAGTTATGGCTGAAAGAAAGGCGAAATGGCAGCCGAGAGAGCCGAAGATAACAACGGGTTATCTTGCAAGATATGCGGCTCTGGTGACATCAGGCAACAGGGGAGCCGTTCTTCAGATCAAGAAGTAAGCGCGGTAATCGTCGGCAGCGGCGTTCGCGCGGCAGTTATGAAAAACATCGGCTTTTGCCGTGTAAAATTATGAAAGGGTGTATTTAATTATGGTAAAGAAGATCATTCAGTTTATTCTGGTGCTGATCTTTATAGCACTGGTAGTCTGCGGAATAGTTGTGGGCAGCTATATGCTCAGCCAGCCTGCCCGTGACGGCGATTCGCGTAAGCTTATCAACGGTGTATGGTATGACGATGATGAGAATATCAAGCTTCAGTTCAGATCGGATGGACAGTTCCAGCTTGCAAATACCAAGGATAAGTCCGTTATCGCAGACGGTTATTTCAAGGTAGACGAAGATTCCAAGGAGATCAAGCTCTTCCTCCTGCCGGGACATTACAATTCCGACTTTGAGAAGGCTGTAAAGATGAAGTTCTTTGCAAAGATCTCGTATACCGATCTTTACGATCCCGCCGATGAAGACAAGGACAGCACCGATCCCGAAACGGCGACTTTCCTTATCGCCAACACCGACTATATCTACGATTGTGAAATGCCCGAAAAGCTGCCCGATCCGTATTCAAACGGCAAGAGCTTTGAGGACTTCAAGTAACATATGACTTTACTTTTCAAAAATGTCCGCGCTGTCGATCCGCAGTGCGGACTTAATGAAATTACAGACATTTTTGTCCGCGGCGGTATCATTGAAAAGATAGGAAGTTTCGGCGGCAGTGCTGACAGAGTTGTAGACTGTCGGGGGTTTACGGCTTTTCCCGGGCTTTTTGATATGCACGTCCACTTCCGTGATCCGGGACTTATGCATAAGGAGGATATTTTTACCGGCGCTGCCGCGGCGAAAGCAGGCGGATTCACCGGCGTTCTGCTTATGCCCAACACAAGACCTGCCTGCGACGATCCCGAAACGGTGAGATACATTCTCGATAAAGGCGCAAAGACGGGGATAAATATCTACACTGCCGCCTGTATCACCAAGGGAATGAAAAGCGAAGAGCTGAGCGATCACGACGCTTTGAAAAAGGCGGGAGTATTCGCTCTGACGGACGACGGCAGACCTGTCGAAAAAGCCGAGCTTATGCGCCGCGCGTTGGAGCTTTCCGTGCAAAACGGTATGAAGATACTTTCTCACTGTGAAGATCTTGGAATAATAAACGGCGGAATAATCAACAAGGGCAAGGTATCCCGTGAGCTTGGAGTACGCGGTATGGACAGGGCGAGCGAGGATTATATCACCGCGAGAGAGATCGCTCTGGCTGCCTCCTGCGGTGCAGGGGTACACATCTGCCACGTTTCCACAAAAGGTTCGGTGAATATCATCAGAGCGGCAAAGCGCGACGGCGTTAAAGTCACCTGCGAGACCGCTCCGCATTATTTCACATATACCGAGGATAAGCTTTATTCGCGCGATGCCTGTTACAGAATGTCTCCGCCGCTCAGGACGGAAGAGGACAGAGCCGCGGTGGAATCAGCCCTGCTTGACGGAACGATAGACTGTATCATTACCGACCACGCTCCTCACACTGCGGAGGAAAAAGCGGATTTTCTCACCGCGCCGAACGGAGTTGTGGGACTTGAAACTTCGCTTGCCGCAACTCTTACAAAGCTTTATCATACAGGAAAGTGCAGTCTTGAAAAGATCGCATTGCTTATGTCCGTAAATCCCAGAAAGATACTGTCGCTCGAGCCTGTAAAGATACAGGAGGGTTCGCCCTGCGAGCTTTGTATTTTTGACGCGGAAAAGAAATGGACGGTCGTTCCCGAGGAGCTTCATTCTAAATCAAAAAATACCGTTTTCAAGGGTGAGACCTTTACGGGCAGAAACGTTTATACCGTCTGCGGCGGACAGATCGTCTATGAGGACGCAAGCCGCGCACAATAGAGGTTTTATCTATACCAACAACGGAGGAATAACGGAGGAAAATTTATGTCATTTGACCGACTGATCGAAAACATCGTAAAAACGCAGAATCCCTCGGTAGTGGGACTTGACCCCAAGCTTGAATATGTGCCAATGTATATCAGGGAAAAGAAATACAAGAAATACGGCAAGACCTTTAAAGCCGCTGCCAAGGCGATCCTGGAATTTAACAAGGGTATCATCGACGAAATACACGACATCTGCCCGGCAATAAAGCCGCAGGCGGCATATTACGAAATGTACGGTTTTGAGGGAGTAAAAACTCTTTACAAGACGATCCAATACGCTAAAGAAAAAGGAATGTTCGTAATTACCGACGGTAAACGCAACGATATAGGCGCGACTATGGAGGCGTATGCAGCGGCTCATCTCGGCGTTACCGATATTGACGGCGAAAAAGCCGAGGCTTTCGGCGCGGACGCTCTGACGGTAAACGGATATCTCGGAACGGACGGTATCGACCCACTGCTTAAACAGTGCGAGGCTTTTGATAAAGGTATCTTTGTACTTGCCAAGACTTCAAACAAGTCGAGCGGTGAATTGCAGGACAGAAAGATCGACGGTAAAGCGGTCTATGCGGTAATGGGCGATATGTGCGAAAAATGGGGCTCGTCCGTTATGGGCAAGTACGGCTATTCGGCTGTGGGCGCGGTCGTGGGAGCGACTTACCCCGAACAGCTTGCCGAAATGAGAGCCGCACTGCCGCATACTCTCTTCCTTGTTCCGGGTTACGGCGCACAGGGCGGCGGTGCAGAGGGAGTCGCAAAGGGATTCGATGAAAACGGACTCGGCGCAATAGTGAACTCCTCACGCGCAGTGATGTGCGCATATAAAAAAGAGGAAAACTGCGACGAACACGACTACGCTAAGGCGGCACGCCGCGAAGTTATCCGTATGAAAGAGGATATTATCTCCTACCTCCCTAAAATCACCCTCCCCTGATAAACTTCCCACCGTGAAGTCTTTCCCACGGATAAAGCTCTCTCTGGGAGGGAACTTTCTGAAGAAAGGTTCCCCCCAGACCCCCCTCAAAGACTTTTAATGATTTTTGCGAGGGGCATAGGAAGTTTAAAGAGTTGCAGAGCCACGGTGTGAAATGGTGTAAGGCATTGTATGCCCCTCGCAAAAATAACTGAAAGTTTTAGGAAAGGGGTTCGGGGGAGAACCCTTTTTCAAAAGGGTTTCCCCCGGAAAAAGTTTCACCCGCGGGAGAAACTTTACAGAGGGGGAAGTTTAGCGAGTGAGACGATAAGAAAGGTTTGGTAATATGTATATGCAGAGCAGTTGTCCCGTGCTTGAGAAGAGGGCGATAGCGCGTGGTATTTTTGACTACAAAGTATTTTGTCCCGAGATCGCCGCCGCGTCTGTTCCGGGGCAGTTTGCGCAGATCGCGGTGGAAGGATTTTTCCTGCGCAGACCCGTTTCGATCTGTGAGATCGACAAAGACCGAGGAACTCTGAGATTTGTTTTCGAGGTAAGGGGCAAGGGCACGGAAAAGCTGTCACATCTCAACAGCGGTGAAGTTATGGACATTATAGCCCCACTTGGCAAAGGTTTCAGAGTTATCGAGGGCGGCGCTGCGGTATGTGTCGGCGGCGGTATCGGCGTACCGCCAATGCTGGGAATATCGCAGATTTACAGCAGTAAGGCACGCGTCATCAGCGGTTTCAGGACGGCGGCTGCCGCGATACTACAGGACGATCTTAAAAAAGCAGGCTGTCAGACTATCCTTTGCACGGACGACGGCACGGCAGGTATCCGCGGTTTTGTCACTGATGCGCTCAGAACGGAGTTGCAGTCCAAAAAAGCGGACATTATATACGCTTGCGGACCGCTGCCAATGCTTAAAGGCGTAGCTGCGGCAGCGCAGGAGTATGACATTCCCTGTGAGGTATCGCTCGAGCAGAGAATGGCTTGCGGAGTCGGAGCTTGCCTTGGCTGCGTTTGTCGGACGGTAAAGGACGGCAGCGAGATATTTTCCCATGTCTGCAAGGACGGACCTGTATTTGACAGCAGGGAGGTGATCTTTGATGGCTGATCTGAGAGTTACGGTAGCAGGAGTGGAATTTAAAAACCCCGTCATACCTGCAAGCGGAACGTTTGGCTACGGCAGGGAATACGAGCAGTTTTATCCGCTTTCAAGACTTGGGGGACTGTCCACCAAGGGTACTACGCTGCTGCCGAGGCAGGGCAATCCCGGTCCGAGGATAGCGGAAACGCCCTCGGGAATGTTAAATTCGGTCGGATTGCAAAACGGCGGTGTGAGGAAATTCCTCGACTATGAACTGCCGAATCTTCTGCAAAAGGACACGAGGATAGTTGCCAATATTGCAGGTTCAACGATAGAGGAATGTGCCCAGCTGGCTGAGATACTTAACGGCAGCGGAGTTGATATGATCGAGCTGAACATCTCCTGCCCGAATGTAAAGCAGGGCGGCGCGGCTTTCGGCACTGACTGCTGCGTTGCGGCAGAGGTAACTTCTGCGGTAAAAAAAGTATCGGAAAAGCCGCTGATGGTCAAGCTTTCTCCGAATGTCACGAGTATTGCCGAGATCGCGAAAGCGGTCGAGGCGGCAGGTGCGGACGCATTGTCGCTGATAAATACGATCCTCGGTATGCGGATAGATATTTCAACGCGCAGACCTATACTTAAAAATAACGTCGGCGGTCTGTCGGGTCCTGCGGTATTTCCCGTTGCGGTCAGAATGGTGTGGCAGGTGTACAATGCCGTCAGCATACCGATAATGGGTATGGGCGGTATTTCCTGCTGCGAGGACGCTATCGAGATGATGATGGCAGGCGCGTCGGCAGTGCAGGTAGGCGCGGCGATATTTTCCGATCCCTATGCGCCTGTGAAGATCATTGACGGTATGGATCGCTGGTGTGATGAAAATGGTGTAAAGAATATCTCCGAGATAGTCGGTACGGTAAGACCGTGGTAGTATACCGCAAAATAAAATAGTACAAAAAAACGGACAGCTTTGCAACTGTCCGCTTTTTGCTTTACGGATATTTATTTGAGATCTTCTTTTGTTGTGTTTTTGCTGCCGTGACATATCCCAGCGCTCGGGCAGCCGGAACAGCCGCAGCCGCAGGAGCAGTTGGACTTTCCCTGTTTTTTGTCCCTGATGAGCTTAATTATTATTGCGGCGCAGACGGCTATAACGACCGCCAGTACCAGTATCGTTGCTAAGTTTTGCGCTATCCACGCCATAAATTTACCTCCGATTTTCAAAATGTATATTAATATTTTTGAGATATATTATTCCACTTGGGGAAATAATATCCTGTTTCGGGAGTATATTCTCCGCCAACGGCGGGAGAATATACATTTAAGGCTGTTTCCTCGCCTGCGGCGAGGAAACAGTATATATAAAAGCGCTTTAAACGTCCGATTTACAAGACCCGAACTCTCCGCAGTGGAATATAATTATCTGACCTACGCCGTTACCTTGACGTTCATATCGAGCTTTGTACTTTCTTTGTATGGTCTGAAAAGCATATAGATCATAAAGACGACGATACACAGCGCGACGATAAGTCCCAATACATTTAAATTTCCGGTAAATGCGCTGCCGATCTGATAAATGCACAGCGATACGGCATAGGCAAATATGCACTGATAGGAGATAGCGAATGCCGTCCACTTTGCACTGTTCATTTCGCGCCTGATCGCACCCATTGCCGCAAAGCAGGGAGCACAGAGCAGATTGAATACCATAAACGAATAGGCGGCAAGAGGACCGATGAGAGCGCCGAGATCGCGCAGAAGAACGGGATCGTCCTCGGCTGCCTCCTGTAATCCGCTGACGATAATGCCGAATGTCGAGACCACGTTTTCCTTAGCGATAAGACCGGTGACCGAACCGACTGCGAATTTCCAGTCGCCCCAGCCGAGAGGAGCAAATATCCACGCAAAGGACTTTCCGAACGACGCAAGCAGCGAATCGTCAAGATCGACTGCGCCGAATTTTCCGCCGCTGAAACCGTAGCCCTGCAAAAACCAGAGTACTACGGTCGAGAGCAGGATTATCGTTCCGGCTTTCTTTATGAACGACCAGCCTCTTTCCCACATTGAACGGAGTATGCTGCCGACGGTGGGGAGATGATAGGCAGGCAGCTCCATAACGAATGGTGCGGGATCGCCGGCAAATATCTTGGTCTTTTTAAGTATGATACCCGAAATGATGATCGCCGCGATACCGACAAAGTACGCGCTTGGCGCTACCCACCATGCGCCGCCGAAGAATGCGCCTGCGATAAGCGCGATGATCGGCAGTTTTGCGCCGCAGGGGATAAAGGTGGTTGTCATTATCGTCATACGGCGGTCGCGTTCGTTCTCGATAGTTCTTGACGCCATGATACCGGGTATTCCGCAGCCAGTGCCTATGAGCATAGGAATGAACGACTTGCCCGAAAGACCGAATTTTCTGAATATCCTGTCCATAACGAACGCGATCCTTGCCATATAGCCGCAGCCTTCGAGAAATGCCAGAAAGATAAAGAGTACGAATATCTGCGGAACAAATCCCAGGACTGCGCCTACGCCGCCGATGATACCGTCAACGATAAGTCCCTGCAGCCATTCGGCACAGCCGATCTTTTCAAGCAGCTTTGCCGCGCCGCCCTGAAGCCACTCTGCGGCAAATACGTCGTTTGTCCAGTCGGTGACGATAGTACCGATAGTCGTTACCGATACAAAGTAAACGATAAACATAACCGCCGCGAAGATGGGCAGCGCAAGTATCCTGTTGGTGACGATCTTGTCTATCTTGTCGGAAATTGTGAGCGAACCTTTGTTCTTTTTAGTGTAGCAGCTTTTGATGATCGACGCGATATATATGTACCGCTCGTTGGTGATTATGCTTTCCGCGTCGTCGTCCATTTCTTTCTCGGCTGCCGCGATGTCCTTTTCGATATGCGCTCTCACATCTTCCGACATATTGAGCTGTTCGAGGACTTTTTCGTCACGCTCAAATATCTTGATAGCATACCACCTTTGTTTTTCTTCGGGTATGTTGTGCAGAAACGCCTCTTCGATGTGCGCAATGGCGTGCTCCACGCAGCCGCAGAAGGTGTGGTTCGCTATGACAGGCTCGGCGGCTTTTGCAGCGGCGACTGCCTTTGAAATAGCCTCCTCCACGCCAGTACCCTTTAACGCCGATATTTCAACTACCGGACAGCCAAGCTCCTTTGAAAGCTGTGTGATATTTATCTTGTCGCCGTTTTTCCTGACAATATCAGTCATATTTATCGCGACGACCACGGGTATGCCCAGCTCGATAAGCTGAGTGGTGAGATACAGATTTCTTTCGAGATTAGTACCGTCCACGATATTTAGTATGGCGTCAGGGCGTTCGGAGATGAGATAATTTCTTGCGACGACTTCCTCGAGCGTGTAGGGCGAAAGGGAATAGATTCCCGGCAAGTCGGTTATGGTGACCTCTTTGTCGCTCTTTGATCTGCCCTCTTTTTTCTCGACGGTAACGCCCGGCCAGTTGCCGACATACTGATTTGCGCCCGTGAGAGCATTAAACAATGTTGTTTTGCCGGCGTTCGGATTTCCGGCAAGCGCGATTCTTATTGACATATGTATTTTTCCTTTCCGAGTATTAGCGACTGCTAACTACCCATTATAAAAAAATTGCATAAAGCGGTCATTGGACCTCGATCATAGCGGCGTCGGTCTTTCTCAGCGAAAGCTCGTAGCCCCTTACCGTTACTTCAATGGGATCGCCGAGCGGCGCGACTTTTCTAATATAAATATCCACGCCCTTTGTGATACCCATATCCATGATACGCCTTTTGACCGCGCCCTCGCCGTTGAGTCTGAGGACTTTTACGGTCTGACCGATCTTTGCGTCTTTCAAAGTTGACATACTTATCCCTCCATTGCCAAAAAGCTGTAAAATGGCGGCGCAGCACCCCATATTCCGCGCAGATACGCGTTTTTCAGGACTTTGCCGCCTGCGGCGCAGTCAGATCATTATTTTGCAAGCCATTTCACTGCTGACGGCTACACGGGATTCCTTTACGTTCACGATGAGATTGCCGCCGATACGATTGATAACGGTGACCGTCCCTCCGGCGACGAATCCGAGATTTTCAAGAAATTTCCTGACTGCGGGATTGCCGCCGACCTTTTTTATAATATTCTCTTCTCCGATGTCAGCCATAGTCAAAGGCATAATAAATTCCTCCCGATAAATAATAAAACCGACCTTACCGTTCAGGATACAAGTTAGCGATTACTAACTCTCCCGTATTATAGATTAGCATCTGCTAACCCAAAAGTCAATAGCTTTGGAGGAAAATTTTCGGCTGTCATCACATTTTTGTTGACTTGAACAAATCACGACCCAAAATTCAAGGCTGTCCGTTGTGAATTTAAACAAATGCGCCGACGCCCGCTCAGAACAGCTCGGGATAGTTTATGCGGCTGTTGATAACGCACATAGCGTACATCATAGCGGCGTTGAGCATCAGTATGGCGGCGACTGCGGCAGCTCCGATGACAAGCATAGCTAACGCTCCTTTCTTAAATGCGTTTTAATTTTCTTTACAAATGGGTTTAAAAACAGTATATGCAAAAATCATAGAAATATTTTAAAAATATTAAATTCCGAAAAAATTTCACTTTTGCTATTGACAAGTGATAAGCGTTGTGATATAATAGTCAAGTAAATGTGATCACTGCATAGAACTACTGTCTGAACTGAGGATGATGGGCTTCTATGAGTTCATAATTTTTAGTTTGGAAGGAGGTCGTCGTAATGAGAGAGGGAATCCACCCCAAGTATGAGGAAACTACTATCACCTGCGCTTGCGGAAATGTGATCCACACCCGCTCCACAAAGAAGGATATTAAAGTCGAGATCTGTTCTAAGTGCCATCCTTTTTTCACCGGCAAGCAAAAGCTTGTTGATACGGGCGGACGTGTTGACAGATTCAAAAAGAGATTCAAGCTGGACTGACAGCATAGTTAAAGAGCGGCAAAACCGCTCTTTTTCTCTTTGCGGACTTTATATGTGAGGAGGCGGCGGATTGGATTACACTACCGTTTACGGCTATTCGAGCGACAGCTTTATCGAAAAGAGATCGGAATTTATCGGGCATATCTCCCCCGTGTCAAACGAGGAGGAGGCTGCCTGGTTTATAAATAAAATAAAAGCGCAGAACCGCCGCGCCAGACATAACGTCTATGCGTATATACTGCGCGAGGGGAATGTCAGCAGGTATTCGGACGACGGAGAACCGCAGGGAACGGGCGGCGTGCCGGTGCTGGAAGTGCTGAGAAAATCGGGTCTGACCGACGTCTGTGTCGTGGTGACGAGGTATTTCGGCGGTATACTCCTTGGCGGCGGAGGACTGGTAAGAGCGTATTCCCACGCCTGTAAGCTGGCTGTCGATTCCGCAAGAAAGATGCTGATGTGCCGTTGCTCGCGCATAACTTTTTCATGTGATTACTCGCTGTACGGCAGACTAACTTACATTTTTCCGTCATTTGAAGTCAGGACGGAAAGCGAAAACTTTTCCGATGAGGTAACTATTTCGCTGTTGGTAAGGTCGGAATTGGTCGGCGCGTTCAAAAAGAAGTTGGCTGATCTCTCAAACGGCAAAATAGAATTGTGCGAAGTTACAGATCTATGGGAAGATTTTAGCTGATTTTTGTGCATATATCCAAAAATTTGTCCGCAATAAAGGTTTTTTTATTGCGGATTTTGTATATATTATCAGAAGCGGATATTTTTTGGCGAAAGAGCAACGTAATGATAATACATTCGGTGGTGACATAAAAATGACTCCGAGAGAGCGTTATGAACAGTTTGAACGGCAGCTGCTTTGTGAACAGGCGTGTTTTTCCGCCGACACAAAGGGGAGAAAAAAGCCGCTCGTTCCCTGCGACTACAGAACGGAATTTCAGCGCGACCGCGACAAAATTATCCACTGCAACTCCTTTCGCAGACTCAAACATAAAACGCAGGTGTTTCTCTCCCCGACGGGAGATCATTACCGCACGCGGCTTACCCATACACTTGAAGTCGGTCAGATAGCGAGGACCGTTGCCCGTGCGCTGCGGCTCAACGAGGATCTTACCGAGGCGGTCGCTATGGGACACGATCTCGGTCATACGCCGTTCGGTCATGCCGGAGAACGCGCCCTTGACAGACTTTGTCCCGACGGTTTCCGTCATTACGAACAGGGGCTGCGCGTCGCCGAGGTCATCGAAAATAACGGCAGGGGACTCGATCTTACATATGAAGTGCTGGACGGGATATTAAAGCACACGAATCAGATCGCCGATACCCTTGAGGGCTATGTGGTGCGCCTTGCTGACGTTATCGCGTATATAAATCATGATATAGACGATTCGATAAGAGGCGGAATAATCCGCGAGGAGGATATACCCTCCGATATTACCGAACTGCTCGGACATTCAAAATCCGCAAGGATAACCACCCTTGTGGGGGCGGTGATAGACAGGGGGATATTTGAGGAAAACGGCAGACCGATGATAGGTATGCCGCCGGATATAAAGAGCGCATACGACAGACTGCACAAGTTTATGTTCGAGAGCGTTTATCAGAATCCCAAGTGCAAATCGGAGGAAACTAAGGCGCAGGATATGCTTGCCAAGCTTTATGAATATTTCTGCGACAATACATCGAAAATGCCGCAGCTTTACCGCACGCTTGCGGAAAGCTATGGGAAAGAACGGGCGGTATGCGACTACATTTCGGGAATGTCCGACAGATATGCGGTGGATATTTTTACCGAGCTGTTTATTCCTGCCGATTGGAAGGTAAGATGAGCCGCGCCGCAAGGCGATCATACGGAAAGGAGACGGATAGCATATGCCGCTGCCTGCGGAATTTATAGACAGACTGAAAGCCGCGAACCCGATCGCGGAAGTAATGGGCGGTTATGTCAGCCTGAAAAGATCGGGCAGGGATTACGTTTGTCTTTGTCCCTTCCATAACGAAAAAACGCCCTCCTGCTACGTCCACCCCGACAAGGAGTTTTTCCACTGCTTCGGATGCGGTGCAGGCGGCGACGTCATAACTTTTACAATGAAGTACAATAATCTCGATTATATCGACGCCGTGCGGCTGCTTGCCGAAAAGAGCGGTATCCCTATGCCGGAGGACGGCTTTGCCGGTACAGACGGTCTTAAACGGCGCAAACGCATATTCGAGATGAACAAAAAAGCCGCGAGATTTTTCTATGACAGGCTGCGCTCGGACGAGGGGCGGCAGTGCAGGGAATATCTTGCAAAACGGGGTCTGAAAGCGGCTACGATAATGAAGTACGGAATGGGTTTTGCTCCGAACAGCTGGTCGCAGCTGAAAAGCTATATGATGTCCGAGGGATATTCCGAGGAGGAGCTTGAAAGCGCGAGTCTTATATCCCGTTCGGCGAAGAATACGAGGAATACTTTCGATTTCTTTGTGAACCGCGCGATGTTTCCGTTTTTTGACCTGACGGGGAATATCGTCGGATTCGGCGGACGCGCCCTCAGCAGCGAGGACAAGAGGAAATATCTCAACTCAAAGGACACTCCCGTTTATAACAAGAATAAATTCCTCTTTTCGATGAACTTTGCCAAGAACGTTTCGGTGAAGAGCAAAAAGATACTTCTGTGCGAGGGCAATCTGGACGTTATCTCACTCAATCAGGCAGGCTTTGAAAACGCCGTCGCCTCCTGTGGAACGGCGCTTACTCCCGAACAGGCAAGGCTTATTTCCAATTACGCGGAAGAAACGGTGATATGCTACGATTCGGACGAGGCAGGGCAGAAAGCTACCGTCAGGGCGATAAAGATACTTTCCGATGCGGGACTGAAAACGACCGTTATAAAAATGGAGGGCGCAAAAGATCCCGATGAGTACATAAACAGATTCGGAGCGGTGAGATTTTCAAATCTGCTCAACCGCGGAGAAGGAGCGGTCAATTTTGAACTTGAAAGGGCAAAGGAAGGTCTTGACATAACGACCGTGACGGGAAAGAACGATTTTATGAAACGTGCGTGCGCGATCATTGCAGGGCTTAATTCCAACGTGGAGAGAGAGCTTTATATTTCCGAAGTATCGCAGGAATACGGCATACCCAAACAGGTCATGGCGGAAGATGTAAATTTCAGACTGAAAAATGACAGATACAAACGTCAGGACAATGAATGGCGTGCGATACAGAGCTTTTCGGACAGGCGCGACAAAATAAATCCCGAGGCTGCCGCACATCCCGGGGAGAGCAGAGCGGAAGAACAGCTTATATATTTTCTGTATTCCAATCCGGATCTCTGCGCGGATATACTCGGACGGCTGCCGCCCGAAAAATTTGTGACTTCGTTCAACAGGCGCGTTTATGAGAGCCTTACCGCAAAGATAACCGAGGGCGCGGATCATTCCGTTTCGTCTTTCAACGATGAATTTTCCGTCGATGAGATGGGTAAAATAACCTCGATCCTTTCGGAATACGAGGACAAGGGTATAGACAGGCAGGTGGCGGAGGACTGCGTGAGAGTCATCTCGGAATATGTTCCCGATAAACCGAAAGCGGAGGAAATGTCAGACGATGATTTTATCCTGCTTGCAAAGAGTCTGAAAAGGAAGAAAAACAAGTCCTGAGAATAACAGGTCCGATACAATAAAAACAGTGAATGGAGAGTTTATTATGACAGAAAGCAAAAAGAGTATTATGGACAATCTTATGGAGCAGGGCAAGGCGACGGGCAAGCTCACCACCAAGGAGATCACCGACGCACTGGAAAAGCTCGATTACGACGTGGAGCAGATGGACAGCTTTTACGATAACTGTTCGGCTCTGCACATCGAGATCATTGACGACATCATTCCCGACGATTCGCTGGTGCTGGTAAATCCCGAAGACGATATTACCCCCGACGAGGTGGATATCGGTCTTTCCACCGACGGTATCGCTATCGACGATCCGGTAAAGATATATCTCAAAGAGATAGGCAGAGTGCCGCTGCTTACCTCCGAAGAAGAGATACAGCTGGCGGAAAAGATGTCGGGCAATAATGAAAAAGAGGCGTCGGCGGCGAGAAAACGTCTTGCCGAGGCAAATTTGCGTCTGGTAGTATCCATTGCAAAGAGATATGTCGGCAGGGGAATGTCTTTCCTCGACCTTATCCAGGAAGGAAATATGGGACTTATAAAAGCGGTGGAAAAGTTTGACTACACCAAGGGATTCAAATTCTCGACATACGCCACCTGGTGGATAAGACAGGCGATAACACGGGCGATCGCCGATCAGGCAAGGACTATAAGAATACCGGTGCATATGGTCGAGACCATTACCAAGGTAAAGAAAGTTTCAAGTCAGTTGCTGCACGAAAACGGTCACGATCCGTCGCCTGAAGAGATAGCCGAGCGTCTGGAAATGCCAGTGGAGAGAGTCCGCGAGATAATGCGGATAGCGCAGGATCCCGTTTCGCTCGAAACTCCGATAGGCGAGGAGGAGGATTCGCACCTGGGAGATTTCATTCCCGATGAGGACGCGCCCGCGCCTGCCGAAGCCGCGTCGCAGGTACTGCTCAAAGAGCAGATAAATCAGGTGCTTTCGACGCTTACCGAACGCGAAGAAAAGGTGCTGCGGCTCAGGTTCGGACTTGAGGACGGACGTTCGAGGACTCTTGAAGAGGTAGGTCAGCAATTTAACGTAACGCGTGAGAGGATACGTCAGATAGAGGCTAAGGCGCTGCGCAAGCTGCGTCACCCCAACAGGAGCAATAAGGTGAGGGATTATCTGGATTGATCGGCGTTGTCGGAGGAAAGGTGGTAGGTCATGCATATAACTCTTGAAACCGATTATGCCGTGAGGATAGTTTCCGCGCTGTGCTGTGCAGGAAGAAGAATGGACGCAGGAGAGATCTCGTCGGAGACGGGAGTATCGCTGAGATTTTCTCTGAAAATACTGAGAAAACTGGTGACTGCCGGAATAGTCAAATCCTACAAAGGCGCACAGGGCGGATATGAGATAAACGCAAAGCCGGAAGAAATAACCTTGCGAATGGTAGTAGAGGCTACGGAGGGTACATATTATTTTTCGCGCTGTCTTTCGCCGGACGGCAGCTGCAGCAAGGGTCCGCAGGGGTCCTGCCTTTTCAAGCAGGCGTTCGGCGAGATCTCCGATCTTGTAAGAGAAAAGCTGGAAAGCTATGATTTCGGAGATGTTAAAGCGCGGTCGGGGGTCGATGAAAACAGTGTTCTTCCGGTCGGTTCGTCACAAGAAAAGTCCTGAGCCTGCACGCAGGCGTTCGGGCGGCAGAAAGATCAGGCGCATTGCGGCAAAGCTTTGCGCCGTTTGTGCTTTTGTTATGCTTATAAACGCGGTCTGTCTGATAAAGCTCGGCGTCTGGATACCAAACGCCCCCGACAGGCAGGAGTTTCCGCTGAGAGGGGCGGCGTTTGACGGCAGCGGTGGAAAAATAAGCTGGGGACTTCTCGAAAGCGGCAGGATAGATTTTGCATATCTCAGAGCAACTTCGGGAATAAGCCTTGCGGACAGCGCATTTGCCGAGAATTGGGAAAATGCCGCATATTCGGCGGTGAAAACGGGAGCGGTACACGATTTTGATTTCTCGGCTGACGGAAAACAGCAGGCTTTGAATTTTATTTCTGCGGTGGGAGATTCCTTGTCGGGCAGGCTTGTTCCTGCGATAGATATTACTATGGATATATGGGAAAGAATGACTGCCGATCCCTTGGAGATAATCGCCGTGCGGCTTGAGGAGTTTGTTACGGCTCTTTCGGAAAAATACGGCTGCGAACCTGTACTGATATGCGGCAGGGGCAAAGCTCTCATTCTTGCGAATGAATATTTTCCCGATCTTCCGATATGGGCGGTAAGCGATCTCAGAGAGCCTGAGTTCACCGACGACTGGAAGTACTGGCAGTATTCGGAAAACGGACGGTGCAGCTATATTGAAGAACCCGACGGAAAATGCGCCATGCTCGCCTCGGAGGATAAGCAGCTTTATGTCTTATGACCTTTGCGGCATTACGAGATGACGCGGAAATGGCAGAGGGAGATATTTGTTGCCGCAACTAACAAAAAAACAAATATTTTAATTTAAATGCTTGACTATTTGCACTGGTAATGTTAAAATAATAAAAAGAGCGTTTTACGGCGATACTGTCATTAGTCGGCAAGACTCAAAAGCTGCGGCAGAAGGGGGAGGTAAGTATGCATTATATCATACACTACGATATAGCGTCGCTTGTTATCTTTCTGATAACCTCAATAATTTTCGCGTTCCGCAAACGCATACCATGCAAGCGCAACAAGGTGTTTGCAATGCTGCTGGGTATAGCGTCCGCCTCCGCCGTGTTCGATATTCTGTCGGTGCTGATAACGTCGGATATGCTTGGCAGGAATTTTAAGATATTCCTGCATACCGCTTATTACGTCACGCATAACTTCATACCCTTCTGGTTCGTCATTTACATAATGTTCCTGACCGATACGTCCTCCTCGGTGACCAACTCTTTCAGGATAAGACTTTATCTTCCCGAAATAGTCAATATCCTGCTTATCGTGACGTCTCCGCTCACGGGCTGGATAATCCGCATAGATTCAAGCGGAAACTACGACAGAGGACCGCTCCAGCCGATATGCTACGCTATCTCGATATACTACTTGGCGCTCGGTATCGTCTACGCACTGGAAACAAGACGTATGATGCCGAGACAGGCGGTGCTGTCGGTGCTTTCGTTTATCGCAATGACGCTTATCGCCATGTTTATACAGATGATAAATCCTGCGCTGATGGTGGAATGTTTCGGCAGCGCATTGTGCATAATGCTGGTGATGTTCATTCTGCAAAATCAGGACGATATGATAGATTCGGGTACAAAGATGCTCAACCGCAGCAGTTTTGTCAATAACTGTCTGGCCAACTGTACCTCGGGCACGCAGTTTTCGATCCTGCTTATAAGGATACCTGACTTTACTTTGCTTATGAGGACTTTCGGCACGAGGTTTTCAAATACTCTGCTGAGGAATTTTGCCGATTATCTCTATTCATTTATAGAATTGGGCGAGGGTTATTATCTCGAGGACGAATGTTTTGCGCTCACCTATTTCCGTGACGGCGGCAGAGTAGGCGAGGTCTACAGGGAAATATTCACAAGACTGGGCGAAAGCTGGAAGATAGGTTCGGTGGACACGCTCATTTCGGCGTATTTTCTTAGGATAGACGTACCCAAGGACGCTGAGGATACCGAGATCATTATGGATTATGTGGAGCATTTCAAAAGAATGAAATCCGTTCCCGACCATATGCTGCACGCCTCGGAGATAAATATTTACGATCAGCGCAGGAGAGAGGAAGTCGAAAAGGCTATCGAGCGCGGAATAGAGAACCGCAGCTTTTCGGTTTACTATCAGCCGATATACTCTGCCGATAAGAAACGCATTGTTTCCTGTGAGGCGCTGATACGTCTTGTGGACGATCAGCTCGGCAATATACCGCCCGATGAATTTATTACCCTTGCGGAACAGAACGGTATGATAATAAAGATAGGACGTATCGTTTTCGAGGAGGCTTGCCGCTTTATCAAAAAGGGCGAGGCGATGGATCTCGGTATTCAATATGTCGAGGTCAATCTCTCGGTCGTTCAGTGTATGCAGTCCGATCTGGCGGAGCAGTTTATGAGCATAATGGATCAGTATAAGGTCGATCCGTCGAATATATGTCTTGAAATAACCGAAACTGCGGCTGCGTATACGCCGCATATTATGGAGCAGAACATCAGACTGCTTTCGGATATGGGTATAAAAATGGCGCTTGACGACTACGGAACGGGCTATTCAAATATGAGTTATCTGCTGAATATGCCGTTTAAATTCCTAAAACTTGACAAAGGAATGATGCGTGCGGCTCTCGAACGGGATAAGGCGCGTATCGCGATAGAAAGCACGATAGTTATGGCAAAGAAACTGAATATGCAGATAATCGCCGAGGGTATCGAAACTGACGATCAGCTTGAAAGAGTGTTGGATATGGGATGTGATTTTATTCAGGGAAACTACTTCTCTATGCCTGTGCCGGGCGACGAGTTCTTGCAGGTGCTTAAAAAGTTTTCGGGTGACGAGGTAAAAAGCCACGCTAATTAATTTTAAATATAGATCAAATTATAAAGCAAATGTTTAAACAGGCTGCCCTCCCGGGCGGGGCAATGCGCCCTCTGCGATGTGCGGAGCGGTAAAGTCTTGGAAATCGGGCGGTTAAAATTTATTGAGGAAATTACTTTAATAATCTGTGAGAAAGAAATTTCCGCTTTTTCTTTTGCAACGCAAAAGAGAAATTGCCGCCCCCGTAATGGCGGCAAAGGAAATTTTCTTTTAGCCCAAACACGCAGTGTTTGGGGTGGCGTCACGCAAGGGGTGAATTTCAAAACAGTCCGGTGGACTGTTTTGAAAGAGGGAACGACCTGCAAGAAGGGCGTCCCCTAAGTTTGGTTGACGTGAATTTTCACTCCGCCGCTTGCGGCGGAGAATACAGAACTGAAAACAGGCTATTTCCCCATTGGGGAAAACAGCCTATACATATTAATATAACAAAAATATCCGTTCTCTGAATACACAAGAGAACGGATACTTTGTTTATGTGAAAATTACACCCTTTTATCTTCATCGTTCAGATTGCCGAGCGAGAGGGATTTCAGATACGCGTTGATGAAACCGTCCAGATCGCCGTCCATTACCGCGCCGACGTTTGCAGTCTCGTAGCCCGTGCGGTGATCCTTTACCAACGTGTACGGCATAAAGACATATGATCTTATCTGCGCGCCCCACGCGATCTCCTTCTGTACGCCCTTTATGTCCTCGATACGCTCCAGATTTTCGCGCTCCTTGATCTCGATGAGCTTGGCCTTTAACATCTTCATGGCGTAATCGCGGTTCTGGAACTGCGAACGCTGCGTCTGACAGGCGCAGACGATACCCGTCGGCTTGTGAATGAGCCGCACCGCCGAAGACGTCTTGTTGATATGCTGACCGCCTGCTCCGCTGGAACGGTAGACCTGCATTTCTATGTCCTCGGGACGTATCTCAACTTCTATCGAGTCGTCGATCTCGGGCATAACGTCGATAGCCGCAAAGGAAGTGTGCCTGCTGCCGGAGCTGTCAAAGGGGGATATTCTTACAAGACGGTGTATTCCCGATTCGCTCTTTAGGTATCCGTAGGCGTTTTCGCCCTCGACGATGACCGACGCGCTCTTCATACCGGCGTCGCCGCCCTCCAGATAATCGAGAGTTTTGACGTTGAAACCGTGAGCCTCTCCCCAGCGGCTGTACATTCTGAAAAGCATTTCGCACCAGTCCTGAGCCTCTGTGCCGCCTGCTCCCGCGTGGAAATTGATTATCGCGTTGCTCTTGTCGTACTCACCCGTGAGCAGCGACGCAAGCGTGAGATCGTCCACAGCCTGCGCCAGACTTTTAAGCTCCTCCTCGATCTCGGCGATCATACCGTCGTCGTTCTCCTCGGCAGCCATTTCTATCATAACTTCAATGTCCTCAAAGGACGTTTTAAGCTTGTTGTACTTTTCTATCCTGCCCTCCAGCGCACGCGTTTCTTGAAGGACTTTCTGAGATGTTTCCTGATCGTCCCAGAAACCCGGCTCGGCTGCCTTTTCCTGCAATTCCAAGATACGCTCCTTGCTGTTTTCAATGTCAAAGACTTCGCCCAGCTCTTTTATTTTGGGTCTGTATGTTTCAAGCTCCGATTGAAGATTTTCCAAAAATAACATATTTCTACTCCTAACTGTCATATCCGACGTCCGTAAAAAGCCGTCTACGGGCGTCTGACTAATATTATACAATACTTTTTGTGAAAAGTAAAGGAAAATTTTTAAAAGACTATAGCTTTTTAGAAAAAAGTGTGTTATAATATACGATAGCGTCCGTATATGACTGCTTTTGACTGCCCGAACGGCGGCTTTCGGTTTGTCGGACGGCTTATCCGTATCACTTTATTGAGAAAGGGAAGAATATGGCAAAATACGACGGAACAAAATGTATCAGCTGCGGCGAGATCTTCAGGACGGGCGATGACGTTGTGGTATGCCCCGAATGCGGAACTCCTTATCATCGGGAATGTTATCTCAGGGAAGGCAAGTGTATAAATACCGAGCTGCATGAAAAGGACGAGAGCTGGCAGCCTCACTATGACGAGGAAACTATGTCGGCTAATACCGATTCCGAACCGATAAGGTGCGCGAGATGCGGAGAGGATAACCCTCCCGACGGTATTTTCTGCAAAAAGTGCGGAATGCCCCTTGCGCGCGGCCGAGGAGAAGAGCGTCCGTTCAATGTTCCTCCTATGCAGAATACTGCCGGCGGTCAGGGCTACAGACAGCCGCCTCCGGGGGGTATGCCTATGGGATTCGGACAGCAGATGACATTTGACCAGAATTCCGACATCGACGGAGTAAAGCTTGGCGATTATGCGCGCTATGTCGGAAAAAATCCGCTGTCGCTGCTTACGAGCTTTATCAGGTTCGGCAAGTTCGGCGGCAGGACGAGTCTTAATATCGGCGCGTTCTTTTTTCCGCAGTTTTACTTTTTCTACCGTAAGATGAACCTCTGCGGTGTGCTGCTTATGATACTCTCGGTAGCGCTTTCTATCCCCGAGCTTATCGTTATGGGGCAGTCGGATATGATGGGAGTAGTGCTGCTCAATACGCATATAAACGTTCAGAGCAGCGATTTTCAGATGCTGCTGCAAGTCACGTCGACGCTTGTGATCGTTATGAGATGTATCTGCGGAATGTTTGCAAATTACTGGTATTATAAGACCGCGCGGCGCAATATCCTGAGTATCCGATCGGTGTACGGCGAGAGCGGCGATGAAGAATCCGTAAAGACTATGATAATCTCCAAAGGCGGCGTGTCGTTCGCGGCGCTGCTTATGTCGATGATATTGTATTCCGCGCTCGGGACGTTCGTGCTGTTTATGATACAGAATCTCGCCTGAGCAGAATTTACAAAAAGTTTACAAAAACACGGGCTGCGGTCGATTGACAATTTTGGCGGCTTGTGTTATAATCATTAAGTTATCCTTGCTTGTATCCCGATCAGGTACAGGCGAAATCCAGAAGGAGGTGCTTATTATGGCAAAGATCAACGAAACTTACGAGGCAGTTGTCGTATTCAGCTCCAAGGCGGGCGAAGATGCCGTCAAGGAACTGACCGCAAAATTCAACGAGCTTATCGAAAAGAACGCGACTGACGTCGAGATGAACGACTGGGGCAAGCGCAAGCTGGCTTATGCCATTAACTACGAGACCGAGGGAAATTATGTGCTGTGGAGCTTCACCAGCGATACTTCTTTCCCGGCGGAGCTTGAGCGTGTTCTGAAGATCACTGACGGCGTTCTTCGTTTTTTGGTAACGATCAAGTAAGCTGATGTGAAAAGAGGTAAGAATTATGCTTAACAGAGTTATATTAATGGGTAGGATCACTCAGGATCTTGAAGTGCGCCAGACTAATTCCGGCAATTCCGTGCTGCGTTTTAACATCGCGGTGGACAGACCGTCAAGACAGGGCGCCGAAAGACAGACTGATTTTATTTCCTGTACCGCGTTCGGTCAGAGAGCCGAGTTTATCAACAGATACTTTTCAAAGGGCAGAATGATCGCCGTTGAAGGAAGTATCCGAACCGGTTCGTATGATGACAAGAACGGCGTTAAGCGTTATACTACCGATGTGTGGGTCGATAACGTTTCCTTTACGGGCGAACGCGCCGACTCCAATCAGGGCGGAGGCTATCAGAGCAATAATTACTATCAGAACACTCAGCCCGCAAGACAGCAGCCCCAGCAGCAGAATAATAATTCCGCTCCTGCCGGCAACGATTCGCTAAATATCGGCGAACTTGACGATTTTGAAGTTCTGAGCGACGACGGAGTACCGTTCTGACAAGAAAAAACGACGATTATGTTTCAGTAAGGAGGATTAACGATGGAAAGATCCGGAAGACCTGCAAAGAGAGGTCGTAAGAAGGTTTGTATGTTCTGCGTTGACAGAGCAGAGAAAATTGATTACAAGGATATTGCCAAGCTGAGAAAGTGCATGACTGAGAGAGCAAAGATCCTTCCCAGACGTGTTACCGGCACCTGCGCTTATCATCAGAGAGAACTGACTACCGCTATCAAGAGAGCGCGTCATCTTGCTCTGCTGCCTTATGTTGCAGACTAAGCAGAAAAAGCAAGGGGTATCCTGAGAGATCGGGATACCTTTTTTTCTTAAAATTTTGACACGCAGATGTATGGTAATTTAGCATATATTGTGTGTTGCAAAAATCCGCTTTGTATGTTATTATAATAACAGACCGAAAGGTCTTGGTTTTGTGAACGTCGCCTTCCGCGAACCGTCAGGACTGCGTATAGGGCGAAAAATGGTGAATAATTTATAAGGAGCGGCTATGAAAGAAAAGATCGTAATAAAGGAATCCAACAAAATATTTCCCTGCGTCCCGGTAAGGGATATAGTGGTGTTCCCAAATATGATAATGCATTTTGACGTGGGCAGGGCAGGCTCTATCAAGGTCATGAAGGACGTTCTTCACGGCGCAGGTATGGTCTTTCTTGTTTCGCAGAGGGACGTGACGGAGGAGCACCCCGGGATAAAGGACGTTTACAGGGTAGGCACTATCGCCAAAGTAAAACAGATAATCAAAGCGCCAAACGGGATATACAGATGTCTTGTCGAGGGTATCCAGAAGTGTAAACTTCTCGAGCTTAACGTAAACGATGACTGTTATGAGGCGGAAGTTCGTATGCTGCCCAATTATTCAAGGGATAAGGTCAGCGAAAACGAACAGACCGCACTGTTTCGCGAGTTAAAGGACGTTTTTGCGGATTACGCAAGCGAACTGCCGAGAATGCCGCAGGAGCTTTATACCCAGATAATGGGCGCGCCTGCTCCGAGGGAGCTTTTCGAGGCGGTGGCGTTCAATATCGTGCTGCCGTTCGAGGATAAGCAGCAGCTGCTTGAGCTGCCGACGGTAAGTGAAAAGATCGCCCTGCTGCTGAGCGTGCTTTCAAGAGAAATAGACGTTATGCGCCTGGAAGCTAAGATACACGAGCAAGTACACGCCGCTATGGAACAGAACCAGAGGGAGTTTTACATAAGAGAGCAGATAAAGGCTCTCCAGAACGAGCTTGGCGAGGGAGATCTGTTCGGCGAGGACAGCGAGGGCGAAATAAGAAATTATGTGGATAGGATCGCGGTATGCGGTATCGACGAGGAAAGCGCGTCCAAACTGCTCGATGAGGTAAAGCGTCTGAGCCGTATGGCGCCCGGCTCGCAGGAGGCTGCCGTTATCAGGAATTACCTTGATATATGCCTTGATCTGCCGTGGAACAGCCGTTCGGAAAGCAGGACGGATATTGCAAAGGCGCAGAAGATACTTGACAAAGATCACTACGGAATGAAAAAGGTCAAGGACAGGATACTTGAAAACCTTGCGGTAATGGAGCTTTCGGGAGGAGCAAAAGGGCAGATCATCTGTCTTGCGGGACCTCCGGGAGTGGGCAAGACTTCTATCGGAAGATCGGTAGCGCGCGCCCTCGGCCGCGAGTATGTGAGAGTTTCCCTTGGCGGTGTCCGCGATGAAAGCGATATAAGAGGTCACAGAAAGACCTACGTCGGAGCAATGCCCGGACGTATCATAAACGCGCTGCGTCAGGCAGGCACGAAAAATCCGCTCATACTTCTTGACGAGATCGACAAGATGGGCAACGATTTCAGGGGCGATCCGTCCTCCGCAATGCTGGAGGTGCTCGATTCCGAACAGAATGTGGCGTTCAGAGATCATTTCGTCGAGCTGCCGTTCGATCTGAGCGAAGTGCTTTTCATAACGACTGCGAATACTCTCGATACTATCGCTCCTCCGCTGCTTGACAGAATGGACGTTATTGAACTGAGCAGCTATACGAGAGAAGAAAAATTCAATATCGCCAAAAAACATCTTGTCCCGAAACAGCTTGAAAAGAACGGTCTTAAAGCGTCGCAGGTCAAGTTTTCAAACGACGCTCTCTACGGACTGATAGACAGCTATACCAGAGAGGCGGGAGTGCGTAAGCTTGAAAGAGCCATAGGTTCTCTCTGCCGCAAGGCTGCAAAGGAAATACTCCGCGACGGAGCAGCTAAGATAAGTTTCAGAAATTCCAATCTTGAGGATTACCTCGGACATCGCAAATATCTTGACGATCTCACCGAAAAGGAAGACAGGGTAGGCTGCGTGAACGGTCTGGCGTGGACTTCGGTCGGAGGAGTAATTATGCCGCTCGAAGTGCTTGTGCTTGACGGCAAGGGCAAGATCGAACTTACCGGTTCGCTTGGCGACGTTATGAAGGAGTCGGCGAGGATAGCCGTCAGCCTTGTGCGCAGTATTGCAGATAAATACGGTATCAGCGCGGATTTCTATGAGAAAAAGGATATACATATCCACGCTCCCGAGGGCGCAGTACCAAAGGACGGTCCTTCGGCAGGCGTTACGATGACTACCGCTCTCGTTTCGGCTCTCAGCGGAATACCCGTCCGCGCCGATGTGGCAATGACGGGCGAGATTACCCTGAGAGGACGCGTTCTGCCTATAGGCGGTCTGCGCGAAAAGACTATGGCGGCGTATCGTGCAGGTAAAAAGACCGTCATAATTCCGGCGGAGAATATGGGCGATCTGGACGAGGTGGACGAAAATGTAAAACTCGGTCTGGAATTTGTCTTTGCAAAAAATATTGAGGACGTACTCGAATCGGCTCTGAAAAAGCCGCAGAAAAAGTCCGCCGCAAAGGATCTGTCAAGACCTGCCGCAAAAAGGACTAAAAAGACGGCAGATGCGGCGGTCGGAACAGGTGAGATATGAATTTTAACAACGCTCGGTTTTATACTTCATTCGGCAGTCTTTCGCAGATGCCGCAGTCAGACAGGACAGAAATAGCTTTTTCAGGCAGATCGAACGTGGGCAAATCCTCGCTGATAAATAAACTGCTCAATCGCAAATCGTTGGCGAGGGTAAGCTCCGTTCCCGGAAAGACCGTGACCATAAATTTCTACAGTCTGGACGGGATATACATCGTTGATCTGCCCGGCTACGGCTATGCAAAGGCGGCAAAGGAGCTTAAACGCAGCTGGAGCGGACTTATCGGCGGATATTTTGACGATGAGGAAAGGCGGCTGGGACTTGTTTTTCAGCTGATAGATATGCGTCACCCTCCGAGCAGGGACGATATACAGATGATAAATTACCTTATCGAATGTGAGATACCGTTTGTGATAGTGTTCACTAAAGCCGACAAGCTGCGCCCTATGGAGCGAAAGGCGAGAATGGACAGCTTTGCCGCAGAGATACCTTGCTTTGAGGATATTACCTGCGTGCCTTTTTCGGCGGTAACAGGTGAAGGTGTCGCCCAACTTCGGGAAATAATCGAGGAGGCCGCCGAGGAGGACAGGCTCTTTTATGAGCGGCAGGAGGGTGATCTTGCGGATATTCCCCTAAGATCGGCAGACTCCGATGACGGAAATTTTCCCGACGGAGAGGACGGTTTTTTCGGCGTGTCGCTTACTCCAAACCGAAAATGAAAATGCGGCAAGAAATAAATTTAAAAAAAGTTAATATCTGATTAATATAACTCCTTTACTTCCGGCTGTTAATGTGGTAAAATATTATCATGGTTTAACGCTTTACTTTATGAAATGTAAAGGAGTTTTTGTTATGAAAGATAAGCTTGAAAAAGATAATTTAAAGGATCTTTTCGAGGCGGTGCTTTGTCTTGAAACGACGGAGGAATGTATGCTGTTTTTTAAGGATCTCTGCACCGTTCCCGAGCTGAAAGCGCTTTCGCAGCGGTTTCAGGTGGCAAAGCTGCTGACCGACAATCACGTTTACAGCGACATAGTTTCCGAAACGGGCGCGTCTACGGCGACTATCAGCAGGGTGAACCGTTCTCTTTCATATGACGGCAGCGGCGGTTACGGGATTGTTTTCGAGCGGCTCAAGGCTAAGAATAAATGAGCGGCTACGGGAAATTTGCGTGGTACTATGACCGTCTGACCGAAAACGTGGATCACGACGGCATTGCTGCGGCAATAGACGGATATGTTAAACGATTCGGCGGCAGAAAGGGTATCCTTCTCGATCTTGCCTGCGGTACGGGAACGCTCTGCGAAAAGCTGGCGGTATACGGCTATGACGTGATAGGCGTGGACGGCTCGGAGATGATGCTTGACCGCGCTCTTGACAAAAAGTTTGAAAGCGGTCTGCCTATACAGTATCTGAAACAGGATATGACAAAGCTCGATATGTTCGGGACGATCGACGTTACGGTGTGCGTTCTGGACAGTATCAATCATCTGCCTGATATTGACGCGGTGAAAAAAACGTTTGAACGAGTGTCGCTGTTTTCATATCCCGACGGATTGTTTATTTTTGATGTGAATACGAGGTACAAGCACAGGCATATACTGAATAACAACGCGTTTACTTACGACCTGGAGGAGTTTTTCTGCGTGTGGCAGAATTATTACGACGAGAAAGACGATTCGGTAGAGATATTTCTTGATTTTTTTGAAAAGGAAGAGGACGGAAGATATTCGCGTTATCAGGAAAATTTCATTGAAAGATACTACGGCAGGGAAGCGCTTATCCCCTTGGCAGAGCAGGCTGGATTTGAACTTCTGGGAGAGTTTGACGGGTATTCGCTCTCTCCTCCCAAAGAGGACAGCCAGCGCGTGACGTATGTATTAAAAAAAGTAAGAGGGTAATTTAAGATGGGCAGAATAGTCAGGACGATCAGCAAAGACGCGTCGGTAGTGTGCAGCGCTATCGAGGGCAGGGATATTGTCGGCAGGATCGAGCAGATACACAAGACGTCGGCGGTGTGTACCGCCGCTCTCGGCAGGCTGACGCTGGGCGCGTCGCTGCTCGGTTTCGGACTTAAAGGCGAAAAGGATTCCGTCACGCTCAGAATGTCTGGCGGAGGACCTGCCGGTCTGCTAATAGCCGTTTCGGACAGCTATGGCAACGTGAAGTCGTATATACAAAATCCCGTGGTGGAGATCCCCCTTAACGAAAACGGCAAGCTTGACGTAAAAGGCGCAGTGGGTACGCAGGGAACTCTTAGCGTTATCAAGGATCTCGGACTGAAAGAGCCGTATTCGGGACAAGTGCCGATAGTTTCAGGTGAGATAGCGGAGGATATTACGCAGTATCTTGCCGTAAGCGAACAGGTGCCGAGCGCCTGCGCTCTGGGAGTGCTTGTAGCTCCCGACCTGACCTGTAAGGAGGCAGGCGGTTTTCTTATCCAGCTGCTGCCGTTCGCACCCGAAAGCGCTGCGGACATCATCGAGCGCAATATCGGCACAATGCATTCGGTGACGGGACTTTTAAGCAAGGGCTGGGGCGCAAAGGAGCTTGCTCTGGCTGCGCTGGATGGTCTTGAGCCGGAAATACTTGATGATTTTGAAGTGGGTTACGTCTGCGACTGCTGCCGCGAAAGAGTGGAAAGGGCGCTCATCTCTCTCGGAAAAGAACAGCTTGAAGAACTTGCACAGGACGAAGTCACAGAGGTGAAATGCCATTTCTGCGACAAGGTATATCATTTCGACAGCGCTCAGATTCGCGCTCTTGCAGGGAAACGGGACGTCTGACGGCGATCGGAGGATTTTTGGTATAGATGATCGACAAACTTATTGACATATTTCTTGACGCGCTTATCGACAGCGCAAAGATACTTCCTTTTCTGTTCGGAGTATTTCTGCTTATGGAATACATCGAACATCACGCGTCTCATAAGCTGAGCGAAAAACTCCAGCATATGGGGGCTTTCGGAGCGGTAGGCGGCGGAATACTCGGAGCGGTGCCGCAGTGCGGATTCTCGGTAGTCGCTGCCAATCTCTATGCAGGACGGCTCATTTCGGTGGGTACGCTTATCGCGGTATTTATCTCGACAAGCGACGAGGCAGTGCCAATGCTGCTTTCCGATCCCGACAGCGCAGGACAGCTGTGGAAATTCATACTGGTAAAAGCGGTGATCGCCGCCTTTGTGGGGATAATCACCGATCTTGTGCTGCGATTTACGGGCAGAAACAAGCAGGAAGAGCCTTTCAGAGAGCTTTGCGCACACTGCGACTGCGAACATCACAGCCTGTTGTATTCGGCGTTAAGGCACACAGGTGAAATAATACTGTTTATTTTTATCGTGAATTTAATTCTCGGCTGCGCGATAGAATTTGCAGGTGAGGAACTGCTTGAAAGGATACTGATGACCGATTCGGTATTCCAGCCGTTTGCTGCCGCGCTCTTCGGATTTATCCCCAATTGCGCCGCGTCGGTCGTTATCACGCAGTTCTACATTCAGGGGATAGTTTCCTTCGGCTCGGCTGTCGCAGGACTTTCCACAGGCGCAGGCGTGGGACTTCTGGTGCTGTTCCGCACAAACAGGCATTTAAAGCAGAATCTTGCGATAATGGGCGTTTTGTATGTATCCGCCGTGCTTTCGGGATTGGCGATCAATGCTCTGGGAATATGATATAAAGCTTTATAAAAAAACCGCTGATGCAAAAAACATCGGCGGTTTCTGTCTTTATGTGATAGTTTTCAGATAGATACGGCAAAGAGATATAAATTTTCTAACCGATAAGCACGTCGCATATCCAACTTTTATCAGGCTTTGCGAGTATGCCTTTTTCCACGCATATATCGGCAATAACTTCAAAAGCTCCAAGCACCATATTCTGACACATTCTCTGCGCATCGTCAGCAAGATGTTTCGGAAAAAGCTTTTTGTATTCCGAAATGAATTTCTCGATACAGAAAATGTAATCTCCTGCGATCGGTTTAAAAATATTGTCAACGATACTGTCAAATTCAGCCTTTTGTTCTTTTGTAAATGCAGGCGCGGTGACGAACGATCTGCCGTCCTTTCTGATAATATATCCATCCTGCACGGCGTTTGCAATGTACGCTTCGGGACAGCTTACATCGGGGTCAAGCAGGCTTTCACAGGCTAAGACATACTCGCTGCACATCATATTTCTGCCTTTAAAACCCTTGAGCCAGTACGAGTGATGAGAATAGCTCGTATCACGGGTCGGAGCACATATCTGATGTCCGATATTGATACGCCTGAACCTGCCGCTCTCCATATTTGCAATATAACGCCAGCCGTATCCGTCATAATTATGCGGTATTTTCGGGTATTCGATATTTGAAAATTTCTTGCTTATGTGATCGAAAGCCATTACCCCGTAAAGATAATTCAGCTCGTCAGCCGACTTGTCCGCACGGTATATCTGTATCTTATCTGCGCGTTCAAACAGCTTATTAAGTGCGTCTGCGAGCTTGTCGGAAACGGGAGCAATATATTTTTCCGCATTTTTCTCGCAAAATTCGCCGTACTTGTCAGTCCAGATAATAAAGTCGGTACGGTATCTGCCCTTGCTTTTTTCTATTACGGCATTGCGCTTTGCAAGATTATCCATTCTGTCCTCGATATAATATGCAGGAACGCCGCATAATCCGGCAAGACTTTCAATATCCTGCGGTTTGTCATAGCAGTAATACAGAATATTCTGCGACAGCGCGTCGTCGATAAACTGGCTGGGAAACGGCTTGGTTTTACCGTCGTATTCTCCCGAACCGTATATATCGAGTTTCATTTTCTGCGGTCTTAATGCTGTTTCATTCATGATCTGACACTCCTTTTTAAGTTTCTTTCTCGCCTCCGAAAGCCGCCAAGTGACCGTTCCCTCCGCAACGTCAAGACGGCGCGAGATCTCCTTGATCGAAAGGCAGTCGTAATAATATAGGATAATGACTTCGCGGTAAATCCTTGAAAGAAACGCGATCTTTTTACGCAGCAGCTCATAAAGTTCCTCATCGTCATCGCTGTTGATCTGAGGTTGAGCAAACTCGTTTTCGGGTGCATCGTAAATATAGATCGCACGTTCTTTACCTTTATTTCGCCTGAAAGACAAGGCGCAGTTTGCCGCAAGCCGCCACAGCCATGGCTCGAATTTTGAATCATCTTTTAATTTCGGCAGACCTGCAACAGCCTGAAACAGTATTTCCTGCGAAAGATCGTCAGCCTCGTCAGGTGAAAAGGTTTTGCTCATCGCAAATTTGTATATCCTCTCCACATACTTTTCAATTACCTCAGACTTCATATCCTCACCGCCTTTCGTATATAAAGTGCCGAAATATCCTGCTTCATTGGGTACACATAAAAAATTTTTGCAATTTTTTTATAAAACCTATTGACACATAACTGTATCTATGATATAATAACAGTAATGACAAGCAAAGCTTGTCCGATCCGGATCAAAAAATATAAAAAAGTGTGACA
Source organism: uncultured Ruminococcus sp. (assembly GCA_947629455.1). Lineage (GTDB taxonomy): Bacteria > Bacillota > Clostridia > Oscillospirales > Ruminococcaceae > FB2012. The sequence goes on along the minus strand of CANRDT010000002.1, from coordinate 35,364 downwards.
GAGAAAGGAGTGAGCGGATTGAAACTGACGGTTTCCGTTTTGTCGCAGGAACCGATATATGAGCAGATCAAGCAGCAGATAAGAGAACAGGTATACAGCGGCGAGCTTTTGCCGGGAATGCAGCTGCCCTCGATCAGGGCGATGGCAAAGGAACTAAAGATAGGCGTCATCACCAGCAAACGCGCTTATGACGATCTGTGCGAAGAGGGGATACTGACCAGTCATCCGGGAAAAGGAGTGTTTGTATCGCAGCTTGATACGGGGCAGATAAAGTCGGCGCATCTCGGACTGATAATGGAACAGCTCGCGGATATAGTCGATCTGGCAAAGAGTTATTCGGTTTCAAGGAGCGACGTCTACAGACTGCTGGACAAAATATATGAAGGAGATGAAGAAAATGAATAGCGAATATACTGTCGCCAGGGGCGGTAATATAAATACCGGTATCGAGGTGATGTCGGAAAGCTTTACCGAAAATCTCTATGGCGGAGACAGGACCGACGACGAGCCGAAAGAGGGACTTGTCATCAGGGGACTCAGGGTAGATCACGGCAGCTTTCTGCTTGAGGACGTCGATCTGACGGTGCCGCAGGGAACGGTTATGGGGCTTGTGGGACGAAACGGAGCAGGCAAGACGACTATCATAAAAAGCATTGCAGGAAGAAACGTGTACAGAGGAAATATTATGGTAGACGGGTACACCGAAAAGAAGAACAGAGTGAAATACTACTCAAAACTCGGGGTATGCTTTGACGAGCTTATGTACAACGACGAGATCAAGGTCAACGATTTTGCCGATATCTACATAAAAGTATTCCCGAAGTTTGACGAATATTTTTTCAATAAGTATCTTGATATTTTTCGGGTGAATCGGCGTGCAAGACTTTCAAAACTATCTTTCGGAATGAAGAAGAAATTCCAGATAACGGCGGTCATGAGCCTTATGCCGACTGTGCTTGTGCTGGACGAGCCTACCTCCGGAGTTGATCCTGCGGACAGATCGCAGATAGTGGATATGGTACAGGACTTTATGAAAGACGGCGACCGCACGGTGCTGTTTTCCACGCACGTCACCTCCGATCTTGACAGGATCGCGGACTATGTTACTATGATAGACGGAGGAAAGATCATTTTTTCCGAGAGCAAGGACTTTTTACAGGAAAAGTACCGAATGGTGAGGTCGGGACACGGAACGCTCGACCCGACAGATCAGCGGCTTATCGGCGCGAAGATAGACGCATTCGGTGTGGAGGCGCTTACCGACAGCCGTATGCTGTGGAATACCCCGGGCGTGACCGCCGTCATACCGACGATCGAGCAGGTAATGCTTTCGTTTACTCAGGAAAGGGAGGGAAGATAGATATGGAGATAACATTCAAGGGTTTTTCAAGATCGATCGCCTTGAGCAAAAACAGCGGACAGGGCATTTTCAGATGGTTCCTGCTCGGTATCGGACTCTGTGCGCTGTACCTTATAATAAACAGTGACATCGAATGTGTTTACGCTATGCTGGTGTACATATTTCCGCCTCCGCTGATACTGTATTTTCTGTATAACGCGAACACTTCCGAACAGTCGGTCAGCGGTGTTCTGCCGCTCTCAAATAAAAAGCGGGTGATGTATTCAAACGTCTGGGTGACGATAGTTCTGCTCATTCATCTTGCGGTGTATCTGGTGATATTGTTTTTGCTGAATAAGCTTGATATGCAGCAGGACGATGTTATGGTCTTTCTGGAGTCGCTTATAATGTTCTATCTGATGATACCACTTACCTGCGTAAGGAATTTAAGGAAATGGCTTGTCGGAGCAGGTATGCTGGTAGTCGTCAGTGCGTGTATGAATTTTGTCATTCATTTTGCGAATATGACGCAAGGAAAGTTTTCACTTGAAAATTACAGTTCCGAAATAGTCGCTGCAGGCTGCATACTGCTGCCTGTTTCCATGGTGCTGACGGCTTATCTCTCTCTGCGGCTGACAAATAAAAAAGCAATGGTGTAGAATAAATATATAATATATAATAAATATGGAGTAAAACAAAACGCGATCAGTCCGCTGTCGGAGCAAGACGGCGGACTGATCTGTTTATATTCGACATGATATTTTCGGTAATAAGTGCGTACCTGCCGCCCATACTTAGGGGACAACCTCAAACGCTACGCATATTTGAGCTATCCCAAACACAAGTGTTTGGGATAAAAGTAAAATTTCCTTTGCCGACATTATGCGGTCGGCAATTTTTCTTTCCCACATATTATTAGAGTAATTGCCGCAATAAATTTTAACCGCCCGATTTCCAAAGTCTAACCGCTCCGCACGCGGCAGAGGGCGACAAGCGCGCCCGCGCGAGGGCAGCCTTTTTAAGGAAAAGGCTTGATCGAAAACCTTTTTAATATGCCGACTTCATTTTCAATGTAAGTGCGGAGTTTGAAATCGATCTAAGGTGAAAATTGATTTTTTTGTTCTCAGTTCTTTTTCCTTAATCTGTCCCTTATCCCGTCCATAATAATATCTTTCGCGCGGACTGCCTGTTCTTTTTCAAGAGGAGGAACGCCCTCGAGCGGATAGTCAAGTCCAAGACTTTTATATTTAGGCGCGCCGAGAGTGTGATAGGGCAGAACGTCCAGAGCTTTCAGGTTGGTAAGTCCTCCGAGAAAATACCCCAGATCATGCAGCGATCTTTTGTCGTCAGTATATCCCGGAACGACCACATGGCGCACCCACAGTTCGGTATGACGATCGCGCAGAAATTCTGCGAAACGAAGAATGTTCTCATTGCCGCGCCCCGTCAGTTTGCGGTGACGTTCGCTGTCTATATGCTTTATGTCGAGCATAACAAGATCGGTACATTCGGTCAGACGGCGGAATTTTTCAAGCAGAGCGGCATTGTCGGGATCGAAAGTACAGCCTGAAGTATCAAGGCAGGTGTGTATGCCCCTGCGTTTTGCCTTTTCAAAAAGCTCGGTAACAAAATCCATCTGCATAAGCGGTTCGCCGCCCGTACAGGTGATACCGCCCTTTACAAATTCCCGACAGGAATCATACTCTTCAAGCAGACTGTCCGCAGTGCGCCGCTGACCTTTTCCGTATTCCCATGTATCGGGATTGTGACAGTAAAGACACCGCATGGGACAACCCTGCATAAATATCACAAATCTTATTCCCGGACCGTCGACAGTGCCGAAACTCTCTGTGGAATGTATATAGCCGAGCATATACCGCCCTCCCTCATAAACGGCGTTTTATCTGAGGATCGCGCGTATCCTTTTCCAATCGGGACAAAAGCTTTCCACCAGCCGCCAGAAATCCTTGCTGTGATCCATATGCCGCAGATGACAAAGCTCGTGAATGATAACATAATCCAGACATTCGGCAGGATAGAACACCACGTTTACGTTTATGGAAATATTTCCGAGCGAAGAGCAGTTTCCCCAGCTGCCTGTAAGCCGCTTGACGGTCACTTTCTTCGGGATAAGTCCCGTCAGGGAGGAAAGCTCTCTCATTCTTTCAAATATGATCTCGACCGCCTTTTGTATTACCGCCTTCTGCGCAAGCTGAGAAAAGCGTTCGCCGTCTGGCTGCGCACCGCTCATAACCGCTATTTCAAGCTTGCCGTCCGTAAAACGCGGTTGAAAATAAGTCCTGCTCTCAACCGTCTCTATTCGGTATCGCCGTCCTGCAAGCGAAATGACGTCCCCGTCGTTATATGAATCGGGAACGGGGTCGTCTTTGGGCTGTGAAAGCTTTGACAATATCCAGTCGGCTTTGCCGCGCATAAAATCCTCTGCTTTTGCAATATCCGCGCCGTAGGGTAATTTCAGTATCACCCTGCCGCCGCGGATAACTATGTACATATTCTTTCTGTTTCCCCTGTCAAGTATGTACGGTATCGTGATACCGTTATCAAGTAAAATTTTTCCTTCGCCTTGTACCGCCATAATACACCCTGCCGTCAGTTCTGATTCATAGTGAGGTAGTCCTTGTGGACATACCCCTCGGTATAATCCGTACCGAAATTGTAAAAGCTTACCAGACAGTAGCCTTCCGCATCTTCCGAGATGATAGTTACCACCAGGTTAGGCGAAAGGCAGACGATCTGCGGAGCGTCCTTTCCCGGAGCGGATCGCAGCTGCACATACTGAGTAACCGTCGCGGTCTGCGCAGGAGTTTCCTCCGCCGCACTTTCCGTTGTCTGATCACTACTGTCTGTATCAAATGACTGCTCCGTGTCAGCACCCGACTCATCGCCTGCTATGCTTTCATCGGTAGGCAGGACATTTTCGTCAGGCAGTACTTCCGCGAGGGAGGAAGTATCGTCGGAGGGTTCCGTTTTCGGCGCTATGGTAGCGGTATCCAGTCCCTCGGGAACGGTCGGACTGTTGCTTGCAAAAAGTCCTTTTGCCAACACAAAGATAACGCACACCGCAAATATACCCATTACGATTATTGCTGCCGCGCTCATTATTCCGTCCTGCCCGGAGGTCTTTTTATCCGGTCTGTTATCGTTCATAGCGATCCCTCCACCCTTGTTTCCCTATACGTCGGCGGAGCGGCAGACAAAAACGCCTGCCCTTAGTTTTGCCGCGTGTGGGAATCCTCTTTGGGATATTATACACCAATATGCGGAAAATGTCAAGGCAGGGGATTTTTTGCAAACAGAAATCAATTTTTAACTTTCTGAAAGCTGTTTTCCCCCATTGGGGGAAAAATAGCCTGTTTCAGGTGTATATCCTCCGCTTTTTACAGCTCAGATCATCGCAGGAAGATTTTCTTTTTCAAGAGTTGCCGAAAATTCGTTTTCCGCAGCGTCTATCCTTATATATCCGCCGCTTTTCCTGCTCGATATGATAAGATCGCTTATACGGCTCTCGACTTCGCTTTCAATGATATGCCGCACCTTTCTTGCACCCGATTCGCTGTCTGCACTCAGCCTTGCCGCCGTCTGTGATACCGCTGCGGAATATTCTACCTCCCAGCCAAGCTTTTCAAGCCGTTCTTTCAGACCCTCCAGTTCCTTTGCGGCTATACTCTCCAGATCCTGCAATGTGAGATCTTTAAAGACTATTATCTCGTCTATTCTTCCCAGAAGTTCAGGCGAAAGAAAATTTTTCAGCTCCTCGGTAAGCTCCCGTTCTCTGCTTTTATGGTCGGCAGTCCTTTCCGAAAATCCCATTTCTTTCCGCCGCGCCATTTTTTTTACGCCTGCATTCGAGGTCATAATTATCACCGTATCGGAAAATGATACCTTTCTCCCTGCGGAATCGGTCAGTTCCCCCTCTTCGGTTATCTGTAATAGAAGATTGAACACCTCAGGATCGGCTTTTTCTATCTCGTCGAGCAGTACCACGCTGTAAGGTCTTTTGCGCACCTGTCCGGTAAGTCTGCCGCCCTCGTCATAGCCTACATACCCGGGCGGCGCGCCGATAAGCCCCGATACGCTGTGACGCTCCATAAACTCGGACATATCTATTCTTATAAGCGCGTCGTTCCTGCCGAAAAGCGAGTAGGAAAGCGCTTTTGCAAGTCTGCTCTTTCCGACGCCGCTTGCTCCCAGAAAAATAAAGCTGCCCATCGGTCTGCGGCTGTCCTTGAGTCCCGAACGGCAGCGGCGCACCGCCTGACAAAGCTTTGCCACCGCCTCGTCCTGACCGACGATCTCCCCACGCAGTTCCTTTTCCAGTCCCATAAGACGCTGCGACTCTTCCTCGGACAGACGTGAGCAGGGAATACCCGTCCGCCTTGAAATAACTTCTCTTACACAGTCGTCGGTAAGTTTAAGAGTTTTTTCTTCCCCTGCCGCCGTGATAATGCCGAGATACTCCTCGCGGCTGATCTTTCCGCTGACATAATCGTTGAACACGAGCGACATATTTTCTTTCCTGCCGTCCGTTTCCCCGTTCAGACGGCGGCAGGCGCACGCCTCGTCAAGAATATCGACCGCCTTATCGGGAAAACGGCGGTCGGTGATATACCTTGCGGAAAGACCGACTATCAGACGAACGGTGTTCTCGTCCACGGTTATACGGTGATGCTCCTCAAAGCGATCTTTTATACCCATTATTATCTTTACCGTGCTTTCCTCGTCGGGTTCTTCCACCCTGACCGTCTGGAAACGCCGTTCCATCGCGCTGTCTTTTTCTATGCTTTTTCGGTATTCGTCATATGTTGTCGCGCCTATAAGCTGTATTCCCGGTCTTGCAAGCTGCGGTTTAAGAATATTCGCCGCGTCTATCGCTCCCTCCGCCGCGCCTGCGCCCATGATATTGTGTATCTCGTCTATGAACAGTATAACGTTTCCTGCGGCTGCCGCCTCGTCAAGACATATCTTCAGACGCTCTTCAAAATCTCCTCTGTATTTCGCGCCTGCCAGCAGCAGCGTCAGATCGAGCGCGAATATTCTTTTCCCCGAGAGCAGGGAGGGCGCCTCGCCTTTCATAATACGCACCGCAAGCCCTTCTACTATGGCGGTCTTGCCCACTCCGGCTTCGCCGATAAGACAGGGGTTGTTCTTGGTGCGGCGGCAGAGTATCTCCATAACCCTGCGCGTTTCCTCCTCGCGTGCTATTACGGGATCAAAGCTGTCGCAGCCTGCTTTGGCTGTAAGCTCACGTCCGTATTTTTCAAGATTTTTCAGACGCGTATGGTGCTGCTCCATAAATATCGTCCTGTCGCTGCCTGCCTGTGTGCAGTCGGCATACATACGCGTGAGATTGCAGCCAAGCTCCCTCAGTATCCCTGCGGCGCAGGCTGACGATTGCCGCAGTATCATGGCGAGTATATACTCCGTGCCGGTAAGTTTTGAGCCGCATTTCTGCGCCAGATCACAAGCTCCCCTGAGTATTGCCGCCGCAGTGGGAGTAAAATCGCTCCTGCTCAGTCTGCACGGCGTACCTCTGCCTATCATATTCATCATCTTATCCTCTACGGCTGCCGCCGTTACGGAATATTTTGCCAGTATCGCATAAGCGGTCGAGGAACCGTCCTCCAGCAAGGACAACAGCAGATGTTCCGAACCTATATAGGTATGTCCCCATTTGCCTGCGCAGGCGACCGCTCCTCTGATAATATCTCTTGCCTTGGCGGTAAACCGTTCGGTATCGAAGGTCCTTCCGCCGGAATTTATTGAAGACATCTATAGCTCACCCTTTCGATATTAATAATTGACCGCCGCAGGGCGGATTATACCGATTTTTTATATTTGATATTAAAGCCGCACCCACGGAAATCAATTTTTGATTTCCAGAAGTTAGAACGCTACGCTTTTAAGAGGTAAGAGGTTAGACAAGGAGCGCCTGCGGCGCATATTTTAAAATATTATTTCGCTTTGCAGACTTTTTTCTTGCTTCTTGTCTCTAAAAATCTTGTTTCAGGAGATTAATTTGTAAAAATTGATTTCCGTGAGCCGCACTTCTGCGGCGTAACTTTGGCACATCATTATTGTATGCACGGGACAAAACCGCATTTCACAAGACAAGCGGAATTTTTTGTAACACATTTTTCCGCCCGTCATAAACTGTAATATAAAGCAAACGGGGGAACGCCTCCCGGAGCTTTATAGGGGGAAACCCCGCAAGAGCCGTTTTTGCACTTTAAGACGCTGCTTGCGGTCTTGGCGGAAAACGCGCTCTGACACAAAACTATATAAAAGGAGTTTTATTATGAACTGTTACGGCGGTTACTGGTGGATCATCATCCTTATCCTCATCATCGTTCTCTTTGCAGGCAACGGTCTCGGAAACTGCGGCTGCGGCTGCAACGACAACTGCGGCTGCAACAACGGCTGCGGCTGCGGCAACTGACGATCCTTTAAGGAAAAGTCCGCGCGGCGTCCCCATTTTACGGGGACGCCGTTTCGCTATATACAGACGTTCGGGGCGGATATAGGGGAAAGGAGAAATTTTTTTTGCAAATCGGTTGAAATCTGATAAATTATGTGCTATAATAAGAATTAACCTGTCGAATGTGTTATCTTACAGTGACGCTTTGGCATATAATGTCAGCGGTGCAGGCAAGTAATGCGTAAAGACGGCAGGCTGTACGGACAAGTATACGGGCAGAGCCTTATGCTTGTATAAATATGGGTCTTCCTGAGTGGAAAGGAATGTGAATTATGGGTCAGACTAAACAAAGATCCACCGCAGCTAAAAACGTCGCAGTATTCTTTGTGGTGTTTATCGTGCTGGAGCTGCTTATTCTGTTGGGCGTGGCTAAGGTCTTTAAGAATAAGGACGTTACCCCGAGCTTTGCAGGATATAGTCTTTATATAATGAATTCGGACGAAATGGGCGGCAGCGTGCCTAAAGGAGCGCTGGTGGTGGCGGCGAACGGCGCGCCGAGCGTTGACGGTATCGGAAACGCTTTCGTGGTCGAAAATGTTCCGGGTATCGGAACGTCGGTATTCTGGCTTGCCGGAGTTTCATCGTCCGATACCGGTATAGAAGGCGTGGTCTACACCGTTTATCAGCAGAAAGATACCGAAAATGCAGTTCCGCATATCTATAAGGTCAGGTCGGCTGATATAGTCGGCGCGGCGTCTACATATTATATGACTGCCGGTAAGATACTCACCTTTATTTCATCGCGTTTCGGTATGGCGGTTTGTCTTGTCGTTCCGCTGTTCCTGTTTGTCTTACTGGAGGTCATCATCGCTATAGTTACCCGTCCGCGCAGAGAGAAAGAACCTGAGCCTGAGGAGGAAGAAGTAACATCTTCAGTGTCGCTTGACGATTTTCTGTTCGGCGGAGAGAACGACAGGGCACTGCACAGACATCAGCATACAAATGAGGAAACGGCGGAAGATACCGAGGATAAAGAGGAAGAAGATCGTGAGCCTGACGGCGGTGAAACGTCGGATACGCAGACCGAAGAGGACGCTGCACAGCCTGCCGATAATGATAATGCCGAAGTTCAAAAGGACAAGCAGGAGGAGAGCTCTTCTTCCGCACCTGCTGCCGCTGAGCCTGAGAATGACGGCGCTGCTGAACAGCCTGTCGTGAAAAAGCCTGCCGCAAAGACCAGACCGGCAGCCCATGCAAAGAATGCCTCGGCGTCTCTTGAGGAACTTATGAAACTTATGGAAGAGGAGCAGAAAAAGCTGCGCGATCAGCTCGGAAATAAAGATTGACGGGTTGACTATACAAAATCGGCTGCCGCACCACGGCAGCTTTTTTGTTGATATACGGCGGATATGACGGAAAATATGCGAAAACGTTTAATGATTTTATGGACGGCAGGCAATGGCTATCTTATCCGTCATATTGTACTAAATAATTCCATACAAATTATTGTGAATATATACATTATGCACATTGAAAAGGATGAGAACTTTTGTTTGTGAAAATAGTGTGTAAAGTGTATGATAATTTTTTAAGCGAAATATATAGTTACAAAACGGTTACAGCAAGCTGTTTTTAGTGGACAAAATGCACAAATCATCTGTGAAAAATTCGTGAAAATCTCCATATTTTATTACATACAGCATAAAAAGTTGCAAAAATACTTGAAATTTCAGCGGATTTATTGTATATTTTTATTAGCGGAAACGTTTAATAAATATGTTCCGGTACGTTTGAGGATACTTAAACGTTTAAACCGGAAGAAAGGCGGAAATCAAGTGGTCTCACTGAAAGACATTTCCGTCCGCTGTGGCGTTTCGGTTGCAACAGTAAGCAAGGCGCTGAACGGTCATAAGGACGTCAGCTCCGCTACGAGGGAACGTATCATCAAAGCAGCCGGAGAAATGGGGTATTTTCCCAATCTCCAGGCAAGAGCTTTAAAGACCAACAGGACGTACAATCTGGGGGTGATGTTCCTTGACGAGGCGGGCAGCGGACTTACCCATGAGTTCTTTGCAAAGGTGCTTAACAGCTTTAAGACAGAGGCGGAGCTTGCAGGTTATGACATCACGTTTATCAACAAGGATCTTGGCGGACGCAAGATGTCGACTTATGAGCACTGCAAATATCGCAACGTAGACGGGATCGTGATCGCGTGCACGGATTTTACCGATCCTGATGTCTACGAGGTGATAAACGGCGATATCCCGGTGGTAACGATCGACCACATCTTCGACTGCCGTACCGCGGTCATCTCAAACAATGAGAGCGGTATGGAAGAACTTGTAGACTATGTGTTCCGCAGGGGACACCGCAGGATAGCTTATATCCAGGGGAACAAGTCCGCAGTCGCGGAAAAAAGGATGGCCGGGTTCTATAAAGCATGCATCAACAGAAAGATCGAGGTAAATCCCGAGTGGGTGCTTACGGGGGATTACCATGATCCCGATATGACCTATAAGCTTACCTCGAGGCTTTTGAGGGGAAGCGAAAGACCTACCTGCATCTTTATGCCGGACGATTATTCGGCGATAGGCGGACTCAATGCGATAAAGGACAGGGGACTTTCGGTACCTCAGGACATCTCGGTAGTCGGCTATGACGGAATAGCCTATTCACAGCTGCTTTCACCAAAGCTTACCACCTATCTGCAAGATACGGTCAGGATCGGCGCGACGGCGGCGAAACAGCTAATTTCTCATATTGAGAATCCACAGACCACCTTTACGGAGGTGCAGATCGTTGACGGGAAACTGCTCGAGGGCGGGTCCGTGTCGGTGATCTGATGAACGAACCAAGGCATTAGTTTGCTGCGTGAAATTTAATTTCTTCGCAGATCAATCACAATATAATGCGATTTTTTAAGGAGGAAAACTATTATGGCAAAATTAAAGAGAATCCTTGCAGGCGCTCTCAGCCTCTGCATGGTAGGCACTGTTCTTACGTCCTGCGGCAGCAAGGATGACAGTTCTTCCGGCAGCGGAAGCACCAACAACAGCGGTACTTCCAACAACGGCGGTAACGGCGGTAACGGCGGCGACAGAGTAAACACTGCTCAGCTGCACGGAGCAGAGTCCTCTCAGGAGTCTAAGGACACCATCAGGATCTACTGCTGGAACACCGAGTTCAAGAACAGATTCGACGACTTCTACAGCAAGTACACCAAGTTTAACAAGGAAATGGGTACTTACACCCCTGTAAATGATAAGGGTGAAAAACTTCCCGACAGACAGGAGATCGTTACTCTTAACGGCAAGAAGGTCGAGTGGATCCAGAACACTAATGAAGGCAACGTTTATCAGACCAAGCTTGACGATGCTCTGAAGGATCAGAAGGATTCAGACAACAAGGTTGACCTCTTCCTTATCGAGGCTGACTACGCTCTGAAGTATATCAACGGCGACGTTGCTATCTCCGTTCAGGATCTGGGTATCACCGAGGACGAAATGTCCGAGATGTATCAGTACACCAAGGACGTTGCTACCGACTCCAACACAGGCGAGCTCAAGGGTCTGACATGGCAGGCTGCTCCCGGTGCATTCATCTACAACAGAGAGTATGCTAAGCAGGTTCTGGGTACCGATGATCCCGCTGAGGTTCAGGAGTATGTTAAGGACTGGGCTACCTTCAAGGAGACTGCCGCTAAGATGAAAGAGGCTGGAATCTTCATGGTTTCCGGTTATGACGATGCTTATCGTACATTCTCGGCTAACGCTGCTGCTCCTTGGGTAACCGACAAGAAGGTTACTATCGATCCTCAGATCGCTGACTGGGTAAAAATGACCAAGGAATACACCGATGAAGGCTACAACAACAAGACTTCTCTGTGGGACGACGCTTGGAAAAATGGAATGAAGGTAGACGGTAAGGTATTCGGCTACTTCCTCTCTACTTGGGGCATTCCTTTCACCCTCGCTCCTAACACCGGCGACGAAGGTACCGGTAAGTGGGCTGCTTGCGAAGGTCCTCAGGCTTACTTCTGGGGCGGCACATGGATCTGCGCTGCTATCGATACCGATAACCTCGAAGAAGTTACCGATATTATGAGAGTTATGACCTGCAACAAGGACTGCCTGAAGGATATCACCACTGTTGAACAGGATTACACCAACAACAAGGCGGGTATCAAGGAACTTATCGACGGCGGTTACAACTCTGAGGTTCTCGGCGGACAGGATCATCTGTCGCTGCTCTCCGCTCAGGCTGAGAAGATCGACCTTAGTAAGAACCTCTCACCGTATGATCAGGGCTGCAACGAGAAATTCCAGGGCGCTATGAAGGCTTACTTCGACGGAACTTCTACCTACGAAGAGGCTATCGAGGCGTTCAAGAACGATCTGACCGCTCTCTACGCTGATCTGGATGTTTCGGGCGTTAAGTAATTAACGAAACGAACTGAAAAGGTTTAGATGTTTAATTGTGGGGGAGAGGCGGCTTTGCCAACCGCTCCCCCATTAATTAAATACCCGTTATGATCGGGTGTTCCGAAAGAAAATGGTCAGAAAGGAAAACGGTCGCTGTGCGGTCGTTTAAGGTGCAAGCTAATGAAAAGAAAAAGCATAAGCTATGCAAAATGGGGTTATATCTTTCTGATCCCCTTTTTCGTAGTTTATTTCATATTCTCATTGTATCCTCTGCTTTCCACTTTCTACAACAGCTTTATGGATTACGTTATTGACCGGTCGTCTGTCGGCGGCGGCTGGACGACTGAGGTGGTCGAACCCGAGATCAAATTCTGCGGTCTGAAAAACTTTGCCGCGGTATTTGCATCAAACGGCACGCTGGTACATAGCTTCTGGAATACTATCATCATCTGGCTGATAGGCTTTATCCCGCAGATAGCTATCTCCCTGCTGCTCGCCACCTGGTTCACAGATCTCCGTCTTAAACTAAAGGCGCAGGGATTCTTCAAGACCGTGATCTATCTCCCCAACGTTATTATGGCGTCGGCTATCGCCTTACTTTTCTTCACACTGTTCAGCAAGGACGGCGCTCTTTATGAAACGTTTACTAAAGTATTGGGAAGAGATGATTCGCTGCTTAATACCAAGTGGGGTACGAGAGGAATCATAGGATTCATTAATATTCTTCTCTGGTATGGTAATACCACCATTCTTTTAATGGCTGCGATCATGGGCGTTGATACTTCGCTCTATGAATCCGCACAGATAGACGGAGCAAATCCTACACAGACTTTCTGGAAGATCACTATTCCGCTTATCAAGCCGCTTATGACTTACGTTCTGGTTACTTCCCTTATCGGCGGTTTGCAGATGTACGATGTACCTGCGCTGCTTACTAAGGATATGGGTTCTCCTATCGTTGGCGGTATTGCGTCCGCTAAAACGCTCGTTATGGAGATCCAGACCCGTAAGGATTCCGACGTCGGACTTGCGTCGGCTATATGTATAGTTATCTTTATCGTTTCTGCCATACTCGGATTTACTATCAACTTCCTTGGCAGCGACAGAGATGGTAAGAAGAAAAAGAAAAAACCGGCAGCGAAAAGGGGGTAAGTGAATCATGCCAATGTCTGTTGATGTAGCAGGTCAGAAGGACGACAAGACCGTACTGGCCATAAGAAGGATCATAGCATATCTTGTCCTGATAGTATTGGTAGTCGTTTCACTTCTGCCTTTCTATCTGCTGATAATAAACGCGACTCGTGGTAAGCTGCAGTACGGTATCCGTTGGGTACCTGACAAGCTGCTGTGGGGCAACCTGAGCAAACTGTTCAGCGGTACTATCACCGTAGCGTACGGCAACGTTCTCAGAGCGCTGCTTAACAGCCTTATCATTTCGGCGTCTACCGCTTTGTTGTCGATCTATTTCTCGGCGCTTACGGCTTACGCTATCCACGTTTATCATTTCAAACTCAGGAAGTTCGCATTCAACTTCATTCTCGTCATCATGATGGTTCCGACTCAGGCATCTGCTATCGGTTTCTACAATATGATGAAGGATATGAACCTGACGAACAACTACATTCCGCTTATCGTTCCGGCTATTGCCGCGCCTTCGGTATTCTATTTCATGAAACAGTATATGGATTCGTCCCTGCCTCTTGAAATAGTCGAGGCTGCCCGAATAGACGGCTGCGGTGAGTTCAGAACTTTCAACTCGATAGTTCTGCCTATTCTGAAACCTGCGTTTGCGGTTCAGGCGATATTCACCTTTGTTACCAACTGGAACAACTTCTTTATGCCGAGACTTATTCTGGACAAGAAGGATATGCTGACCGTTCCTCTGATCCTCGCGCAGATGCGTAATGCAGGACCTCTGGAAAAGGATCTGGGCGTATTCAACGCATACATCGTTGTTGCGATCCTGCCTGTCGTTCTGGTATATCTGTTCCTTTCCAAGTTCATCATTCGTGGTGTTGCACTGGGTTCGGTAAAGGGTTAATTCAAAAAATCAAGGCTGCGTCGATCGGCGCAGCCTTTTTTCTGTTATTCGGTAAGATTTTCAATGCGGCGGTAAACCTCATCAGCGGTAAGGATTATCATATCTTCATTCAGATAAAGCGGCGGAGAAAGCTGCTCGGTGACCCTCCGACAGGCAAGCTTATCCCGAAAAGCGGTGATCGTTGCCTTATCACAGCCGGGGAAATCTGCCGCAGTACCCTTTTTCAGAGTATCGAGCATCTCCTGATACCACTCCTTGCCGATGATCAGACCGTCCAGACGGTCGAGCTCGCGCCACTTTTCGGTCTGACATTCGCCGTAGGATAGTCCCCTCGCGCTTAAAAATTCAAACAGTCCCGGCTGAACAAGCTCGTCCCAAGCAATATCGGTATAAAGGTGCGCCAGAAATCCCAGAAGATAAGATCGCGGATATTGGCTATTATTCTCCTCATAGAAACGGCGAATGTTCTGTTTCCACTCGTTGTAATCCGTGCTGCGGATATGTGCGGCATAGCGGACTGGCTGCGCGGCAAACCCGTTCAGATTCACCGCATCGGGCGCGACCGAACCAAGATAAAATCCCGGCAGATCGTCAATATCAAACCTGTCCGCAAGCAGCTGCGCCGCATATAAATGTACGCAGGAAGATGGCATAGCGTTCCTCCGTTACTTGGCTTTGGTCGAGATCTCCCGGGCGAGCTTTTGCGCGATCTCGTCAACGGCAACGGCAGGCGTTTCGCCCTCTTTTCTCGAACGCACGGTAACGGTGCCGCCGTTTACCTCGTTATCGCCGATGATAAACATATACGGTATTCTTTCCAGACGGGCATTTTTTATCTTCGGTCCGATGTTTTCATCACGGCTGTCAACGGTAACGCGCATACCCATAGCGGTGAGCTTGTCGGCAACGGAGTTGGCATACTCGTTGTGTTCCGGCTTGATGGGGAGTATTCTCACCTGTTCGGGAGCGAGCCACAGAGGAAGCACGCCTGCAAAATGCTCCAGCATATACGCAAGAGTTCTCTCATAGCAGCCGAGCGAGGTGCGGTGAATGATGTAGGGCAGCTTTTTCTGTCCGTCCTTATCCACATAGTACATACCGAATTTTTCAGCAAGCAGCATATCTATCTGTATAGTTACAAGAGTGTCCTCCTTGCCGTAAACGTTGCGGTACTGTATATCGAGCTTAGGACCGTAGAAAGCGGCCTCGTCAATGCCTATATCATAATCCAGACCAATATCGTCAAGTATCTTCTTCATAGCCGCCTGAGCGTGATCCCACTGTTCGGCAGTACCCTCGTACTTGTTATTCGGATTGGCAGGATCCCACTGCGAGAATCTGAACGTGCAGTCGTCAAGCAGTCCAACCGTGTCGAGCATATACCTTGCCAACTCAAGACAGCCCTTAAATTCATCTTCAAGCTGGTCGGGGCGGAGGATATAGTGACCTTCCGAAATGGTAAACTGACGCACTCTGATAAGACCGTGCATTTCGCCGCTGTCCTCATTGCGGAAAAGCGTTGAAGTTTCCGTCAGGCGCATAGGCAGATCGCGGTAGGAACGCTGCCTGTTGAGGAATACCTGATACTGGAACGGACAGGTCATAGGGCGCAGCGCAAAGCACTCTTTTTCCTCATCGTCAGGATCGCCGAGAACGAACATACCGTCCAGATAATGATCCCAGTGACCCGAGATCTTATAAAGATCGCGTTTTGCGAAGTAAGGCGTTTTGGTAAGCTGACAGCCATGCGCCTGCTCGGTATCTTCTACCCACCTCTGCAAAAGCTGAATGACGCGCGCACCCTTGGGCAGAAGTATCGGCAGACCCTGACCGATGTAATCCACCGTGGTAAAATATTCAAGCTCTCTGCCTATCTTGTTATGATCGCGCAGCTTTGCCTCTTCCTGCTGTTTTAGAAATTCTTCAAGCATAGACGCTTTGGGGAACGCCGTTCCGTAAATACGGGAAAGCTGTCTGCCGTCCTCCGCCTTGCCCCAGTAAGCACCCGTGCAGGAAAGCAGCTTGACCGCCTTGACGGGAGCGACAGACATAAGGTGAGGACCTGCGCACAGATCGACGAAGTCGCCCTGTTTGTAGAAAGAAAGCTTTTCTCCTCTGTCATTGTGCTTGTTAATAAGCTCCAGCTTGTAATCCTCTCCGCGCTCCTGCATAAGCTTAACGGCGTCGTCGGCGGACAGTTCAAAGCGTTCGAGTTCGTAGCCTTCCTTGGCAAGCTTTTTCATCTCCGCCTGTATTTTTTCAAGATCGGCAGGAGAAAACGGCTTTGCGACCTCAAAATCATAGTAAAATCCCGTTTCCGTTGCAGGACCTCTTGCAAGCTTTGCCTCGGGATAGAGATTCTTTACCGCCTGAGCCATAAGGTGTGACGCAGTATGCCAGAAAGTTTCCTTGCCCGACTTCGAGTCAAAGGTAAGCACTTCAAATTCGCAGTCGCCGTCTACGACCGTGCGGATATCGCACACCTTGCCGTCGATCCTGACGCAGCAAGCCGCCTTGTAAAGTCCCATACCTATTTGCTTGACTATCTCCGCGGCAGGCATCGGGTTCTCGATCTCGCGGACTGAGCCGTCCTTTAATGTAAGTTTTATCATAATATGACCTCCATAATAAAATTCTTTGTTTTGGCAATAAGCGTTATTTGTCGGAATAAGTTTTTATTCATCAAATAAACCTTTTTCAAGTCTGTCCATAGTATCTGCAGCCGCATATACCGGAAATTTTCCGGTTTTTTCTATAGTCAGACCGTTTATCATTCCCGTATGAAACGAGAGATGTGTAAACTGTCGTAATACTAATTCCAAGCGGGTATATTTGCAGTTCTCCGGTTTTTCATAAAGCATTTCATCTGTAAGCGAGTCGATGTAGTCAAGAGTTTTTTGCCTGACTTTATCAAGATAATCTAAAAGCTGCTCATCTGTCAATTCGATCGTGCAAGGCACATCGGGATCGTCCATACCTTTTTTGTGAAAATCAGGCTCGTCATATACAAATGGATTAAAAAACCATTTATCCGCCGAATGAATGGTGTGATATACATATCTCCATGCAGGCGAACCGCATACAAGCGCGTTTCTATCGTAAGTTTTTATCGTTGTCTGAAGATTGATAAAATTCGGACAGACGTTCTTTTTTATTATTTCGCAGTGTTCTCTCATATGCTTTATACCTCGTTTTGTTGATATTCATCAGATCTTTATTATCCGACTGTCAATAAACCGATCGGAAAGGGAGGGTAACTAAAACCCTTTCTCTTTAAGCTCCCTGACAAGTCCGACATAAAATTCCCTTACGTCAAATCCGTCAATATTCTCGCGGTTGAGATCTATAACGTCGCCGTGAGTTATTCCGCGCTTTCCGTTAGGAGTGAGCAATGTGAATTTCTCGCCCCATTTCATAGAATCGACTGAAACCAGTCCGTCGTTGTCACCGTCAAAATGTTTTACAAGGTGGTAGGACATATTCAGCGGAAACTGTCCGCCTGCCGCGTTAAGCGACTTTGAACCCACGCTCTGATAGAAAACGTGCGGCGAGTCGGAACATATCTCGTTGAGCGCGGCGCACCTTGAGGCGGTAAGATCGGTAACTGCCGATATAAAATCGGGCTTGTCGTCGCCAAGCTGTTTAAGTGCAAAGTTGTATTTATCCGCGACCGACTGACAGACTGACGGGGATACTTTGTTGAGCAGATACTCCGCAAACTGACAGCCGCGGTGGGGAGTGTTGACGGTGGTAAGAGTTGCGACGTATTTGTCCGCGCCCAGACAGCTTATCGCATACCTTGAATCAAGTCCGCCTTTTGAATGGGCGATGATGTTCACCTTTTCACAGCCGCTCTCTTCGACTATCTGCTTTATGCGTGCCGTGAGTTCCTTTGCGCTCTCTTCCACCGACGCGGCAGACTGCTGATTGCCGTAGAATATGCGCGCGCCGTTTCGTTCAAGCGTTTCGGGTACTCGTCCCCAGTAGTTGAAAAGTTTAAGATCGCGGAAGAATACGCCGTGTACCATAAGCAAAGGATATTTTGTCGCGCACAGGCGTTCGTCCGCTCTTGAACGGTCGAGCAGCAGCTTTTCGCGTTCGGTGCGAAACTCCCTGCCGCTGATATGTATAGTCCTGATAAGCACGCCGATATTGACAATAGGTATCATTCCGCAGACCGCGCCGATAAGCCGCCATTTTATACCCATTTGTACGGAAGTGAGGTAGACTCTTACAGTGCCGTTTAAGAAAATGACAAGCTCGCTCAGATAAACTATCAGCGAATTTATAAGTATGGTTTTCAGCGAAGTGTCTGCGGCGATCATATAGATAAGCATTGCCGCCGACGCTGTGACAGACAGCATAAACACCGTCAGCAGGCGCGTTCCGTTGTGCAGCCTTTTCAGACGTTTGTCAGGCTGCGCGGATAAGGTCGGCGCAATATTCACCGCTAAGAACCAGATGACTGCAGCCGCTGCAAACAGCGGTATTCCGCCGTTAATGATACCAAGCTTTGCAAGCGCGAAGATATTTACTATGAAAAAAGTCACGACCGATTGTATCAGCGTAAACAGTATGTCAGACATTATTTTGTCCCTCATTTCTCAGCCTGCCGCGTAGAGTGAGCGCGATATATAAAGGTACACCCATAATCCGATAAGTATAAGACTTATGACCGTGGAAAGATTATTGAGTACTGCGCATAGCTTTTTGCCGAGGATAGGTTCGCCGTCGCTGCGCTTGCCGTCAAACAGCTGCATAGAAAACGTCGCGAACCAGTAAGAAACGATAAATACGGGGATAAACGTGAGAAATCCCTGATAGTAGGAGATCTCCTGCTGCCACGTCTTGTATGTTATCACGCCCGAAGCGGCATAAGCGAGCATCATTATACCATAGCAAACGAAACCCAATATCTTTCGCATTGCAGACCTCCAGAAAAATAAAAAACCGAAGAGAAAAAAGATCTCTTCGGGACGATAGTTTTACCGTGGTTCCACCCTGATTCACGCATAATTGCGCCTTGTGCGCCGTAAAAGCGCCGATCCGATAACGGGGATAAGCCGTTGTTTATTGGACACGCTCCGAGTCGGTATCCTCCTACGCCGTCGGCAAAACCGATAACGCACGCCGCTTTCAGCCAAAGGCGGCGCTCTCTGCTGCGAACCACCCAAAAGGGCGGCGTCGGGACTTCTCGTCATAGCTTTGAATATAGATGAGTTTATCGCGGCTTTCTGTGAAAATATGACCGCCTGCGATTATTATTATGATAACACCGATATTATTGATTGTCAACCGACAATTGTAAATTTTTAATTAATTTATCTCCGTATCGATTTGCAGGGATAAAATTTTTTATGGATTTTTGGCGCAATTGCTGAAAATTCCCTTGACAATTGCGCAGAATTATTATACAATAATAATATGCATTATGTTTTTATATAGATTGCCGCCCGTGCTGTTTTCTGTTTTTTAAAACATACGGTGCGTCCGGCGCTCAGGAAGATCGGTCTTTAAGGCTTTGTATCGGTTTACGCTTACGCTGCGGCTAATGACGGTTTACGTTTTGCAGCCGCACGGCTTGGATATATTGAAAAATAATATATTTGATATATTTGCTGTACTTGCCCGACGGCAGGTTTTCCGCATAAATAATATTTTGCAAATCGTTTTTTTCGGGGCGGCGCGTCTTGTTATGTCTATACGGCGCGGCGTGCCTTCTGTCCGAAACGCGGTATTTATGTGAATTGCCTGTATCGGGTATTTTTATGCCCTGCCGACAGTTTGTTTAAGCCTCGATCTTTGTCAGGCTCATTTACCGCGTGCGGATAAGCTTTGTGTGGGATATCGGCTTTTGCCACGTCCTACGCAAAGAATATATCACGCGAAACGGAGTATCCGCCCGTTTGCCGCGTGTATCAATTATGAAGGAGGAGGACTATATCATGGAGATAGGTACCGCAATTCTTCTGATCGTAGTAGCTCTTGCAGCAGGAGCGGCTGTCAGCGGCTTTATCTGTTTTAAGCAGGGAATAAAGTACAGGCAGAAAACCGCGGAGGCTGCTATGGGTTCGGCTGAAAAAGAGGCTGAACGTATCGTTGACGATGCTAAAAAAGAGGCGGAATCACTGAAAAAAGAGGCTCTGGTAGAGGCGAAGGACGAAATACATAAGTCCAGACAGGAAACCGAGAGGGAACTTAAGGAACGCCGCAGCGAAGTATCGCGTCAGGAGCGCAGGATCAATCAGAAGGAAGAAACTATCGACAAAAAGCTCGATAATCTGGAGAAAAAGGAGGAGGCTCTCCAGAACAAGCTGAAATCGGCAAACGACAAGCTCGCGGAGGCTGACCGTATCAAAAATTCACAGCTCGAAGTGCTGGAGAAAATTTCGGAGTTTACAAAGGAACAGGCAAAGGAATATCTGCTCAACAATCTCGAGGGAGAACTGGTACACGAAAAGGCTGTCAAGGTCGCGAACTTTGAAACGCTTGTCAAGGAAGAATGTGAATCAAAGGCAAGACAGTATATTTCCCTTGCAATTTCGCGCTGCGCCGCAGATCAGGTATCGGAAACTGCGGTATCGGTCGTTGCTCTGCCTAACGACGAAATGAAGGGCAGGATCATAGGACGAGAGGGAAGAAACATACGCACGATCGAAACGCTGACGGGCGTTGATCTTATCATTGACGATACACCGGAGGCGATCACTATCTCCTGCTTCGATCAGGTGCGCAGGGAGGTCGCAAGGATCGCCCTTGAAAAGCTTATACAGGACGGAAGGATACATCCTACGCGCATTGAGGAAATGGTAGACAAGGCAAGGCGCGAGGTCGAGTACAAGATCAAGCAGGAGGGCGAGAGAGCCGTGCTTGAATGTAACGTCCACGGAATAAATCACGAGCTTGTAAAACTGCTCGGAC
This sequence comes from uncultured Ruminococcus sp., assembly GCA_947629455.1. Lineage (GTDB taxonomy): Bacteria > Bacillota > Clostridia > Oscillospirales > Ruminococcaceae > FB2012. The sequence continues at coordinate 14,206 of CANRDT010000002.1, read as the reverse complement.
GTCTGAGGTTCAGGACAAGCTACAGACAGAATGTACTCAATCACTCGATAGAAGTCGCCCACCTTGCCGGAATGATGGCGTCGGAACTGGGAGTTGACGCTAATCTTGCAAGAAGAGCAGGTCTGCTGCACGATATAGGAAAGGCGCTCAGCTATGAGATCGAGGGTTCTCATGTGCAGATCGGCGTAGACGTCTGCAAGAAGTATAAGGAGAACGCCGAGGTCATTCACGCGATAGAGGCTCACCACGGAGATGTTGAAACGCGCACCGTTGTCGCCGCGCTGGTGCAGGCGGCAGACGCTATCTCTGCGGCTCGTCCCGGTGCAAGGAGCGAGAATTACGAGAACTATATCAAGCGTCTGCAAAAGCTTGAAGAAATATGCACCTCTTACGAGGGAGTTGAAAAGTCGTTTGCTATACAGGCAGGCAGGGAAGTGCGCATAATGGTACAGCCCGAAAAGATAAACGACGAGAAAATGGTGCTTGTCGCCAGAGAGATCGCAAAGAGGATCGAGGACGAAATGGATTATCCCGGACAGATCAAGGTCAACCTTATCCGCGAAAGCAGAGCGGTGGAGTACGCAAAGTAAGATCGTTCGGTCGCTTCGGCGGACAAGGCTGCCTGTCCGCCGTATTATATTTTAGGAGTTGATTTGCTTGGCTGAAAAAAAGCATCTCTTCGGAACAACGGAAAAATCGGATTTTATCCTTAATATGACCAAGCGGGGCACATATAAGCTGTGCGGTCTGTACTGTATAATCGCTATGGCGCTTATCACGCTTGCGGCTATACCCTACTATTTCACTAAGGATACCGTGGATTATGTCGAAAATGTGCAGGGTATGGACTCGGTGCACTATGTAAGCGAAAAGACGATCTACTGGGTGTCTACTCTTATGATCGGTCTCGGAATAATAGGCTGCTGTATTTTTCTTATAGGACAGATGAAAGAGGAGATCTCTTTAAAGAATAATAAGGCTCTGCTCTGGCTTGTGGGAATATTGATCGTCAGCGTTATTTCTGCGCTTCTCTCAGAAAATCGCGAATACGCTTTTACCGGTTATTTTGACCGCGCGGAGGGTATTTTGTCAATTGTGGGATATATCGGATTCTTTGCCGCAGGTATGGCGGTGACTTCGGACGACTGGAGAAAGAGAGTCTGCGATGCGCTGGTGGCTATCGGTACGTTCAACGGCATTGTCGGTATTATTCAGAGCATTCCTGCTTTGGGCGAAAAGTTCCCCAACTGGTTTGCATATCTGCTTAAAGGATTCGGCTCTCAGGCAGGCGACGGCGAAAAAATGATAAACGGTGTTATCCACACGGTAGACTACACCGCAAGCGGCTTTGCCTGTACGCCTTTCGCTTTGGGCGCGCTGCTCACAATAGCTTTTGCAGTCGCTTTTGCAGGAGCGGTATTTGATGTTAATAAACTCAGGAAAATTCTTTATTCGCTCGGCGGAATAATTATGGCAGTCTGCGCCGTATTTACCGACGTTGTTCCGTCCGTTCTCGGAATAGGCTGCGCGGCTGTATCAGTACTTGTCTGCGCCGTGGTATACGCCGTTCGCTCAAAGAAAAGGAAAGATACCGATAATGATGAAAACGCTGTTGAATACGCAGGCGGAAGATCAGCCGTTATTGCGGCAGTGTGCGGTATAGCTGTTGTCGGGGCGGCAGTCGGTATAATGGCGGCCGCAGGTCAGCTGCATTTTAAGGACGAACAGGTGATATTCACCGACTGCTACGATCGTCTTTCACTTTCCGCAGGCAACCGCGACGATACTTCTCAGTGGATATATCCCTATCTCTGGGACGACGGACTCTATACTGCGCAGAACAATATTCTCCTCGGTACGGGTCCCGACAACTGGGGAACGATGTATCATCTCGGAATGGTCATCGACCGTTCTTACAATGAGTATATCGACGTCGCCATGCAGCGCGGATTCATAACGCTCGCGCTTTACGTCATTTTCCTGCTCATCACGCTTAAAAAGGGCATAAGCGCAGTAGGCAGATATTTCAGAGGAGAGGGCAGCTGGACTGCTGCGGCTATCCTTTGCGCGGCTCTGGCGTATATGGTACAGGCGTTTTTCAATATCAGTTCTATCTCGGGTTCGCCGTATTTCTGGATAAGTATGGGTATCATCTGGAGCTTTACCGCAGGCGGAGCCAAGAAAAAGCAGACGAGGTGAGCGGTTATGCTGTTCAGGTCGAAGTCATTCGGCGGATATGATAAACAAAGCTGTCTTGACGCCATAGATGCGCTCAATGCCAGAATATATGAGCTGGAAAAAGCGTTTGACGATAAGAATAACGGCAGACAGTACCGTCTTTCGCCTAAGACTGTTCTGCCGCCGCTGAAAAAATCCTTTATGGGCGGCTTTGACTGTCGGGACGTTGACGCGTATATCGGGCAGCTTAATGAAACGATCGGACAACTTGAAGAAAGTCTGATTAATAAAGTGTAAAAAAATTTTGCGGCGCTTGACAAGCCGCCGTACAGAGGATATAATGTAATAAAGTAATAAACGGCGGTCAGCCGCCGATCTTGCGAAAGGATAAGTCTTATGTCTGTAATAAATGCGGTTTTGTTTTTTGCAGTCTTTACATACTTTTACGGCTTTGGCTATTATTTTGGCTTTGGTCGTTTTTGGCGTGGAGATCTTGCTGCAAAAAGCGGAGCGTTACAGATATAAACCTATCTTGTATTATGCTTAATTACCGCAGCTTGATCCGCGTCAGGCTGCGGTTTTAATTTTTATTGATCTGAGTGGGAGGTATAACAATGGTAATCGTACTTAAAAACAACGCGTCTGAGGAACAGATCGAACAGCTGATGGACTGGCTGAGCGGATTCGACGTCAGGACAAACCTCGTAAAGGGCGTACATTCAAACATCATCGGACTTATCGGCGATACGACACGCATTGATATGGAATCGGTGCAGGCAAAGGAAATAGTTGAAACGGTTAAACGCGTTCAGGAGCCTTACAAAAATGCCAACAGGCGTTTTCACCCCGACGATACCGTGATAGAGGTGCGCGGAAGAAAGATAGGCGGCGGAAATCTTAACGTCATTGCCGGGCCCTGTTCCGTGGAATGTGAGGAGCAGCTTATCACGACGGCTGTCGCGGTAAAGCAGGCAGGCGCGACTATGCTCAGGGGCGGCGCGTTCAAGCCGAGGACTTCACCTTACGCTTTTCAGGGATTGGGAAAAGAGGGCATTGATCTGCTGATACAGGCACGCAAGGTGACTGGTCTGCCGATCGTCACGGAGATAATGGATCTTTCCGATCTCGATCTTTTTGCAGATGTGGACGTCGTTCAGGTCGGAGCGCGGAATATGCAGAACTTCACGCTGCTCAAAGCTCTCGGCCGCTGCGACAAGCCTGTTCTTCTGAAACGCGGACTGTCAAGCACTCTGCAGGAGCTGCTTATGTCGGCGGAATACATTATGTCCGAGGGCAATCAGAAGGTTATCCTCTGTGAGAGGGGAATACGCACGTTTGAGCCTGCGACAAGAAATACGCTCGATATTTCGGCAGTTCCCCTGCTCAGGCAAAAGACACATCTGCCGATAACCGTTGATCCGAGCCACGCCACGGGGATCGCCTCGCTTGTAGAGCCTATGTCTTTATGCGCCGTTGCCGCCGGCTGCGACGCTCTGGAGATCGAGGTACACAACGATCCCAAAAACGCGTGGAGCGACGGAGCGCAGTCGCTTACTCCCGCAAAATTCGGCGAGATGATGGAAAAGGTAAGGGCAATGAGCGAATTCTGCGGCAGACCTTTGCAGACTGTTGCCGACTGAACGGTCTGAAAACTGACAAGGCTATTATTCCTCCAAAGTGGGGGGATAATAGCCTTTATAATCAAAATATTATAAAATAAAGAATAACTTACATAAATTCAAAATTGATTTTCTTGCCTTATAATTTCCTGTGGTCAGCAAGTTTTTACTTCACCTGCGCTCCCATCATAAAGTGCAGGGGCATACCGTTTTTCATGGCGATGTTTACTTCTCCCTGTATCAGCGGCAGGAAGTAATCTATTGCCTTATCGGTCACCTGATTTCCCGAATCGCATATCCACGATCTCGGGAAAAACTTTTCCTTGTTTGCAAGCAGGGAAGTATCGCAGCATTCTATCGTCACAACATATGGCTTGTCGCTTATGCGCCTGAATACCAACGTGACGCCCGATCTGCCGTCAAGCGCGGCTTTTACCGCCTCCGAACCGATACGCTCCGCCTCGTCTATATCCGTCTTTGAACATATATGGCTGGAGCATCTCTGCATTACGTTCAGTTCTATCGAACGCACCTTGCAGCCGATATTCTCGCGCACTATTCCCTCGAGCGTTTTGCCTATACCGGAAAGATACTTGTGTCCGAAGGTATCTTCCGCGCCGCTGCGGAAATTAATATCCCCCGGGTCTATCCCCTCTGAGACTGCTATTATCACCGCCTTGTGTTTGGCGCGTTCACAGCGCACGTCCTCGAGAAAACGCTCTACCGAAAAGTCCGATTCGGGAAGATATATCAGGTGGGGAGCGATCTCGCCGTTAGCCCTCAGAGCGCAGCTTGACGCGGCGAGCCAGCCTGCGTGCCTGCCCATGATCTCAATGATAGTGACCGAATCTATTGAATATACCGAGCTGTCGCGAATAATTTCCTGAACGGTAGTGCAGACGTATTTTGCAGCCGAGCCGAATCCCGGAGTATGATCCGTCACGGGAAGATCGTTGTCTATGGTTTTGGGGATACCTACAAATCTTATCGACGAACCGATCTCGTTTCCGTATCGGGAAAGTTTTTCGACCGTATCCATAGAATCGTTTCCGCCGATATAGAAAAATGCCTCAATACGGTGTTTATTCAGGCAGTCCATTATCTTTTCATACAATTCTGTCGCGCCGTTTTCGTTTATATCAGGCAGCTTGTAGCGGCAGGAACCAAGCACGGTGGAGGGTGTCTGCCTGAGCAGTTCCATATCGCCGTTTGTCCGTATCACGCGTTTGAGATCGACAAGATCGTCGTTGATTATCCCCTCGATACCGTTTATCGAGCCGAACACCGCGTCGATCGACGGCGTTTGCAGCGCCTGCTTGAATACTCCTACCAGCGACGCGTTAATTGCGCAGGTAGGACCTCCCGACTGAGCAACGACAATATTCATTATGACCAATCCTTTCAGAATACACATCTTCAAATTTTAGAATAATTTCAAATAGTACCAAGATTATTCTACCATAAGCAAAAGTTCTTGTCAATACGGACGGCTGATAAATTTACGGAATTAATATTTAAAATATAGATAGGTTTTCTGAAAGCTGTTTTTCCCCTTGGGAGAATAACCGGCGGTGTGGTAATAGCAAAAAATCTGCCTGATACATCAAACTTTTTACATATTTTTGCGACTTATTAGTGAAGCTTCAAAAAGAGGTGCGCCCATGAATAAGATAAATAAGATGAATAAGAATGAATTGACAGAATATGCTGATCTGCTCATTCAGGCGGCTGTGTACAAATGCGGAGAGCTTGACTGCGCTCGGGAACTGGTGCAGGAGACCATGCTTATCGCGCTGACGGCTATAGAAAACGGCAAGGAAATAAACGACCCGAAAAGCTGGCTGCTGACGATCCTGAACCGCAAATATTACGATATGCTGCGGCAGAAATACCGAAAGCCGACCGTATGCATCGATGTTGTCGGCGAAATTGCCGACGAGAGCGCAATTGACGACTTCTCGGACGATGACGATGCGGAAAATATCCGCCGATGTCTTGCAAATCTTACAAAAATGTATCGTCAGGTCATGGTGGAGTATTATATGAACGGTAAAAGTGTCGCGCAAATATCGAAAAAGCTCGGCATACCTGAAAACACGGTCAAAAACCGCTTGTTTACGGGCAGAAAGCATATCAGAAAGGAATTTACAATGGAGAATTATACTAAACAGAGCTATGAACCTGATGATCTTTGGATAGCCTGTACGGGTCAGAAAGGTATTGATGATGAGCCGTGGAAACTGGTTGGTCAGGATCGTATCGCTATGAATCTGCTGATACTCGCCTACGAGCAGCCCGTCACACTGACCGAGCTTTCAAAGGCGATAGGCATTTCGACTACATATATCGAACCTATAGTTGAGAGGCTTGTGGACGGTGAACTGATGAAAAAGGTATCAAATAAGGTTTATACTGATTTCATCATTCACACCGAGGATGAAAGACTTGCTTCGCTTGATCTGCAATTAAGTCTTGCAAAAGAGCTATGCTCCGGGATATGGGAGATAGTTGACGAAGGGCTTGACGAGCTGCGCCGGCGAGAATATTACAAGGCTCAAACCAAAGAACAGGCTATCAAATTGGAGAGCTTTTTCGTGTTCAGGACACTTCTTCACGCTGTCAATGGAGTGCGTGATGAAGTCAGCGGCGGCAGAGAACCCTTTGAGAGCTATCCTGACAGACCTAACGGCGGAAAGTGGTATGCTATGGGAGCGCTTTATCCTTCCGGGTATGATTACGATCACTGCCCATACAGCCGCTATCAGTTCAGCGGTGAAATTGTCAATGATACGAGAAAAATGGTCGGTGCAAAAGCTCTGTCCCTGTGCCTGTATGACACAGACGCTTCTGTTCTCGGCACAACCAATAAAGACTTTTTTTATATCGACTCGTTCTCAAAGCTGATATATTCAATATATCTCGGACAGACCGATCTGCTTGAAATGTTGGACAAAAAGCTGCTTGAAAATATAGATACGATGATAGAATATAATATTCTTCTCCGTGATGATGCGGGTAAATTGCAAGTCAATATCCCGGTTATCTCCATACAGGACAGATGGGATATTTACAAACTCAGCGAAAAGTATGATAACATCATTTCTGAGAAATTTCACGACCGGTTTATGGAGCTGATGAAAAGTCCTGTCAAGTTGCCGAAGCATTTGAAATCCGTTCCTAATTGGCTGCGTTATATGGACTGCTGCAGCTATTTCCCCTCGGCTGTTATACTTGAAGCAAGGGAGAGAGGGCTGTTTCTGAAAGGCTATGACAGACCTGCGCCTGCGGCAATGATCTGTGTGGAGAAGTAACCTGATGGCAATTCGTCGGAGAGCTTTGATAATTACTTGTTTCAGTGCTATTTCCTCGCCAACGGCGGGGAAATAGCTTTTAGAGTATATTCTCTCCGCCGTTGGCAAAGTCCTCACGGACGTGGCATTTCCGTTCGTCCACGGTGCATATCGCTTTGCTTTATAAATGGGGCAGATGGAAAATAATCAAAACAGTCTTTAGATCAGCGATCCTGATAGGGAGTATTTTCATATCCCTTAGACATAAGAGAATCTACCATACTATCGAGCATTGGTCTGAATAATCCCGAAAACCATTTGCAAGAGCCGAACCAACGCACAAGCGTGGGACTTACGGCATAATAGGCGCGTATAAAAGCGCGTCCCCATACTTTCTTGGAGAGAGCTTCATCACGATAGCGGCGCAGAGTCCACACCTGAGGACAGTCGTAAGAGCCGTATACGCAGGTCGCTATGTAACAGCCTGATTTTTTCTTTGGCTTTGGCAGAACAGGCTGCTGATAATCAGGTTCAAACTGACGAATTTTCGGACCGTATTCGGATAAATATTTTTGAGAAAATTTATAATCGGGATAAGTAGCGGTGGCATAAGAAAATCCCATAAAATAATCTCCCTTTTTCCAGCAGTCGGCGGCAATGTTCAGTCCTGAGGGGAGAGTAAAATTCAGACCGTTTGAAACGATCGCATCGCCAAATTCATATGACATTTTGGCATAGAGCATGGCAAGACAGCTCAAATAATTAAACGCAACGGGGATCGACACATTATTATCCGCGGCGAAAGTATTACCAGCTTGCAGATCGTCTGCCAGAGATCTAAGTTTTTCTTCCCAATCTTTGCAGTGATCGTAATAGTAAAAATAAATTTCAGTAAGGGCGGCATTTTTGTCAATATCCTGCTGAGCGGCAATGACATCTACTGTAGTGAGCAGCAGCGAGCCCATCCAATGCGTTTGATCATCCGCATCTTTAAAATTTTTTCTATTGATAGTAAAAAGAAAAGGAGGGTGATATGCCGAGTAATTTGAATAGAATACAGCCTCCCAATTGCCTTTATCGACTTCGGCTATTTTCTGATAATACTCCCAAGCCTGATCGTCATTTCCCTCCGCTCTGGCATTTCTTGCAAGCTCGTAGAGATGTTCAAGCTCCTGCGGCGAATTATTTGTACCCATATGCTTTGCCCCCAATTATTAAGAAATATTGTTATTGTAAATTATACCACGGCTGACTTTTGATGTCAATAGCTTGGGATAGATCGCACGTAAATCAATTTTTGATTTCCGTAAGAAGTCAGAACGCTGCACTTTTAGAGGTAAGATGTAAGAAATAAGAAGTAAGATTTGCTCAATATACCAAAACGGGTTGTTAGCGCGGCAGAGCCGTTGTGACTGCAAATGAAATCATACCGAGCATTTATGCCCTCCTTTCATATGTTTGCTATTATGAGAATGACAAGAGTTGCTGTGAAGCCGAGAATCATATACGACATAGTTTGCCTCCTTCCGATTGGATTTTTGTGATCGATAATTACCCCATAAATAAAAAAGAGCCAAGCGAACAATTATTTGCTTGACTCTATTTTTTATTCGTACATATGCACATTATGATCATATATATCTGTGAATTGAAAAAACCGTTATACAAATATTATTTGAAATTTTCCTCCACAAACTTCACTTCTTCGTCGGTTTCAGCCATTTTGATCGCTTCATCGTAGGTTTTGAAATCCAGTATCCAACTAAGCTTGCGAATCTTCTCAAGTTCCTTCACCTTTTCTGCTATCTGACGTTTTTCTTTCTTCTTGGCGATCTTTTCTTCAAGTTCCTCTTGGGCTTCATCAATAGCTTCCTCTACTTCATCTACCGAATCAAACTTATCTAAATCGATACCGATACTCTCATAAACATCTTTAAGATTTTTAAGAGTAGTCTTGAAATAAGCATCCGGGGTCTTAGGTTCTTCTTTTTTTGTAATTGTTGCCATAAGTTTATTCCTCCTATGATTTTAATATTGACAGTATTTTGCCGCAGAATGGGCAAAATTTGAACATGATTATACATTGTTCGCTTGGCTCTATTTTTTTAGTACATATGTACATTATGATTATATATCTGTGAATTTGAAAAAACCGCTATACTAATATTATTTGAAATTTTCCTCCCAAACTTCACTTCTTCGTCAGTTTCAGCTATATGAAGTAAACGATTAACAGTCGGGGGCGTGGCTTTTCATTATTACCATACGTTTATTCTATGATTTTAATATCGACAGGTTTTTGCCGCAGTGAGGGCATACCTTAGTATTGGGTTTTATTTTCTTGCCGCAGAATGGACAAAATTTGAACATGACTATACTCAGTTTAATTGTTATCACTCCTTGAACATACCAAAAATATCATCGTATTTACTTTCTGATATTGGCAGTCAGTTTTCCACCTTTCCATTGACCTTTTCGGCGATTTCCTGCACCAACCTTTTCAGACCCACATCATAGTATGCGCTATAATATACCACATTGTCGATACCGAAGATACGCCGTACCTCTGCAACTTTTCTTTTGAGGTTGACCTTCTGTTTTTCGGAAATGATTTCACAACGACTGACAGGTTCTATTTTATCAGCGCAATTGAGTGCCAATATTACTTTACTTCTTGCATATTTGTTTTGGAACAGCTTTTTAAAGATTTTTTCATCGATCGAAAAATCTCTTTGGTCTGCTCTGAGAACATACACCACACAGCTTGAATACGAGAGCATTTTTCTATACCATTCCATATACTTTTCATCAGCCTGCATTGATTCTCCCACACCCGGAAGATCGCATAGTGCAAAACAATCATTACTGTGATTAAGATGATATACCGCGCAATACAGGTCTTTGGTGCAGGCTTCTACATCATCGGTCTCAAAAACATCTTTGCCGATTATTTTATTGAGCGTGGTCGACTTGCCGTACCCCGATTTACCTATGAAGATGACAGATGTCTGATAATACTCCCAACTGACTTTCCTGCCGTTTTTATCTTCTTGCCAAGTCCATTCGTACTTCTGCAGTTTTGGTACTTTTGCCGTCTCCAAAAATTTTAAAGAATCATATCGTGATAACAGCTGACTAATATTTGCTTCGTGTACTCTGGTTACTGTTACCGACATTTTATCAACTCCAATACTTGCTTAGTGGACTCTGTATAATGTTGTTAATGATTTTGATGACATTTATTTCAAAACCAATTGAAAGGATTAAATATATCCAATATCGTCTCTACAACCTCCACTACTGTTTCCACAACTTCCGCTACTGCTCCTAAAAACGACTTTCTAACGTGTTCGCCTGTTGCCTCCGACTGGAATTCTTCACTTACCTGATTATATACAGTTATCTTCTTCTCCTTCGGCAGTGCATATACTATCTCATCAACAAGCTTTACAAGATTATACTTCTCATTAGCCGACACAGGAATTATCTTTGATGACGGAACGTCAAAAAAGCTTGCTACCATTTGGACTTTTCTGTCTATGTTCTGGAACTGATTTGCACCCGGCTCATGCTTGTCCTCATTCCACTCTCTGAACGGCTCTATCTTGTCTACCTGATTTAGAACAAAGAAGAATGGTTTACCCTGATCTAAATGGGGCTTTACTATGTTCTTGTAGAAATTCTCATCGGAAGCATATGCCCTGTCATCACCTTTGAGAAGCCACAAAACAACATCAAGTTCGGGAAGAAGCTCCGCATACAGCTTTGCATATTTTTCGTCCATGTCACTGCTTTCCCCGACACCCGGAACATCAACAAGCTTTATACCCTTATCTCCCGAAAGATTTAGCATAGTTTCTTTAGGGTCACGAGTGCAGGCTTCTACATCACTGATAGGGCATACATCCTTGCCGAAAAGAGCATTGCAAAGGCTGGATTTACCCACACCTGTTTTTCCGAATACGCCTATTCTCGGCTCATAAGAAAGAATGCTTTCTATTCTATCAGTGATAAGTTTTCTTTGCTGATCGTTTACATTTACGCCGTTTTTTTCGAGCTGTTCAAACAGATTTTTTTCAACTTTCTTTGAATTGTTAATATTTACCATTTACATACTTCTCCTTATTCATATATTTTCTCACCACGGAAAATGAGGGAAAGGTATGGGTTTGATTAACTTCCATATAAATTTGGCTACTGTCACCACAGATCCAACAACATCACTAACGACCTCACCGAATGACTTTTTAACGTGTTCGCCTGTTGCCTCCGACTGGAATTCTTTGTTGACCTTGCTGTACACCGTGACTTTTTTCTCTTTAGGAAGTGCATACACGATCTCATCTACCAGCTTTGTGAGATTGTACTTTTCTAAAGCAGATACAGGTATGACCTTTGATGAAGGCACTTTGAAAACATCTGTAACATACTTCTGTTTGTTGCTTATATTCACGAATTGTTCTGCACCCGGCTCATGTTTTTCATTATTCCATTGCCTGAATGGTTCTATTTTGTCCACCTGATTGAGAACAAAGAAGAACGGTTTACCCTGCTCTATGTGAGGCTTTACTATATTGTGATAGAATTTCTCATCGGAAGAAAACGCTCTGTCATCACCCTTTATTACCCAAAGAACAACATCAAGCTGTGGAAGAAGATGTGCGTACATATCAGCATACTCCTTATCCCTGTCACTGCTTTCTCCTACGCCGGGTACATCAACAAGCTTGATACCTTTACTGCCCGATGAAATGCTGACGAGGACTTCTTTCTTGTCTCGTGTACAGGCTTCCACATCACTGATAGGGCATACATCCTTGCCGAAAAGAGCATTGCAAAGGCTGGATTTACCCACACCTGTTTTTCCGAATACGCCTATTCTCGGCTCATATGAGAGGATCGAATTCAACCTGTTCTCTATGGTCCTTTTTTGTTCCTCACTTACTTCAACACCGTTTTCTTTCAGCTGCTCGAATAAGTCTTTTCCATTAAAATCCATTGCAATACCTCCGTTTATTTCTTATATTTGACTTTGTTGATTATCCACCGTTCAGTATACCCGTACTTTCTCGCAAGTTCCTTTGCGTTACTGCCGTTATATTCTTCCTTGACTTTCTTTTCTATGTATGTACTTTTATATAGTCTCTTAGGAAGCGACAACTGCTGACCGTTATACTGACTGTAGATTTTAAGTGTGCTTTCAAAGCCGATAAGTTCGATAAATTCTCTGTATATGCTGTTGTACATATCCATATCATCACCCATAGGCTCTTTGCACCACCATTCGCTATTATTCGACATTATTCATTATACTGAATCGATTTGGAAAAAGCAAACGAAAAATTCACTGAAAAAATCATTTGAAAATTCCACGATCCGGTTTTACCTCCCTTCGCTATAATACTCTATACCGTGTTGGGTAACTTCTTGTGTCACTGCTCAAAATGTGCTTGAAAAAACCTTCTTTACCTATGACTATCACACCATACCCATCTGAGAAAACGTAACAAGCTTCAATGTATGCACTACCGTCCTTGTTTGGTGATGGACTAAATTCCGTGATGTATTCCGCAAGACTTTCAGAAACGGGCTTATAGAATCCCATCGGCCTGTAGTCCTCCAGATCTTTCTCACTCTCAAATAGGAAAATTGCACCAAATTCTTCTATGCTCTCCACCTGATATTCTTCTGTTAGATTTCTTAACTTATCTTGATATAATCGGCAAGTTTCTCGTCCACACCTCTTATATCGGCTGTTTTGACTATTTTTACCATTATACATTACTCCTTTGTATTTAATAAACAAAAAGAGGGTCAACTCGCCATGAGTTGACCCTCTTAATTATCCTGATAAATAAACCACCTGCTATGCAGGTGGAATGTATAAACTTTAGTAAGAGGAAAATTGATTACGTAGAATAGACAAAAAAGCCTCCTTGATATAGAATAGTAATAGGCTACCAACCGTATTACAAATAATCAAGGAGGGATCATCAGATGAATAATAAATCTAATGATACATATAGTTTAGCACATACAAGTTGGAAATGTCAATATCACATAGTGTTTGCACCAAAATACAGGCGAAAAGCAATATACGGAAAATTGAAAAGAGATATAGGGGCAATATTGAGAGAACTGTGTGATAGAAAACATGTGAACATAATAGAGGCAAAGGCAATACCTGACCACATACACATGTTGGTTGAAATACCTCCGAACCAAAGAGTGAGTGATTTTATGGGATACTTAAAAGGGAAGAGTACTATGATAATATTTGAAAGGTACTCCAACTTGAAATACAAGTATGGAAACAGACACTTTTGGTGCAGAGGGTATTATGTTAGTACCGTTGGCGGCAATAAGAATGGAATAGCAAAATATATCCGAGAGCAAGAGAAAGAGGATATGATGTGCAACCAAATATCCTTTAAGGAATACATGGATCCATTTAAAGACGTAAAATAAGTAGAAGTAACCGGTAATGCGGTAGGTAGCTTTAGCTTATTACATGCCCCTTAAGGGGCATCTGGTAAAGTGCCCTTTTAGGGCTGTTATAAAACCACCGGCTTTGCCGGTGTGATATTTATTACAGCAAATGCACTCGTGTGGATTTCTCCGAAATCCTACCCTTTATAGGCGGATTTTACACGAGAGACTTTACATTGCTTTATTTAGTTTTACAATATTGTATTTTACTTTACATCATTACGTCGCCTTTTCGGCGCCTTATGAGCGATTTGCGGATATTTTATGCGACTTTTTCGCAGGAATAGAAAAAGTCCGAAAACCACGTGTTTTCGGACTTTTTTGGCGGAGAAGGAGGGATTCGAACCCTCGATGAGCTATTAACCCATACACGAGTTCCAGTCGTGCGCCATAAACCGGGCTAGGCGACTTCTCCGTAGCGTTTACAACATTAATATTATATCACAACGGCAAAGGCTTGTCAAGTACTTTTGAAAATATTTTTCCGAAAAAACATAAAATCTCCATTACCGCAGCAAAATCGGGATTGCTGACACTCATGCAGACTAGCTGTGATAATACATAGCCTTGATGAATCATAAACTATCGGACAATACCATTGATTTCTTGATTTGTAATAAAATATAATAT
>CANRDT010000001.1 GCA_947629455.1 uncultured Ruminococcus sp. | reverse complement strand
TTGCTGGTAATTTTATACTGCAACAGCTACAGTTGTTTGTGGGTTTATTTTTCAATGTAGTGACGCAACCTAAATCTATCGCGTCTGCCAATTCCGCCATACCCGCAAAAATCTCACCGTTTCTTATTATATCATATCCGCAATTTTGTGTCAACCCGTTGGGTATGAATTTTCAGCTCCGAGCGGCAAAATCAAGTTAAATCCTTTGCAAAACATACTGCGCCGTCTAATTTGTCATACGGCGGATAATTCGGGATCTGCACATACCCCAACTTCCGATACAGACTGACCGCATCGCGCATTATTTCACGGGTTTGCAGTATCGTTCGCTCAAATCCGTATTTTATTGCCCTTTCCTCGATTTTTGCCATCATTTGTGCGGCAATTCCATTGTTTCTGTATGCCGGCTGTACCCATACTCTTTTTATTTCTACATCTTTTTGCGAGTATTTTTTCAGACCGGCACAGCCGACACAATTTTCTCCGATATATGCAAGCAGAACATCTTGTATCATTTCCGAAATGTTGTAGGGAATGAACCCTCTGCGGTTTTCCTCGCCGCCGACAAGACTGCTGTAATATTCCTCGGTAATAAGATAAAAATGCTGAAATTCTTCATTTTTACCGTCTGTCCATATAAATTCAATACTTTCCACGATCACGCCACCGATCAATTGAGGATATTAAAATGCCAGTGTTTTTAATATCCTCAATTTCTTTTTAATTTAATTACTTTGATCTTATCTTATTTTTCTTTAAGATTCCCTTTGCGGATATTTTCCTTTATCATCAGATCGGCTGTCTCAAATAGCTTTTGAGACCCCATGCGCGTCTTTTCCTGACGTTTGTAGACCATTTCCGCCGTTACATTATGCTCTTTCCAGTCGCTGCCGCCGTTGCTGCTGTTTAAAATAAGCGGCTGAATGTTGTCCATCGCATGAGCAAATTTTGATTCTGCCGTTTGACATTCCTCAAATTCGTCAAACAACGCTGTCATTTCCGCTCTCTGATCTTCGGGCAGGAGCGAGAAAATACGCGCTTTTGCCTTGCTTTCCCGTTCTTTTTGCGTCCTGATACCCTCCGTATCATAGGCAAAAGTATCTCCTGCGTCGATCTCCACAATATCGTGTATCAGACACATCAGTATCACTTTTAAAATATCCACTTTTTCGTTTGCATACTCCCTCAGCAGATATGCCATGACCGCCATATGCCAGGCGTGTTCCGCATCGGTTTCATTTCTCCCGTGATCTGAAAGATGTGTCTGACGGAGAATATTTTTCTGCTTGTCTATTTCCAGTGAAAAGCTTAACTGCTTTTCAAGCCGCTTATCCATATATAACTCCCTTATTTAATGCTGTTTGAATTTGTTTTTTTGGGGGGATATTGCACTGACTTCCTGCAATGATCTGCGTTATTTGTTCCTGATACGCTGAATATCCGTTTTTATGTTTTCTCTTTGCTGTTCGAGATAGTTCAGCAGGTGTTCTTTAAGTGCTGAAGAACCGCTGTGCATTACAAGCAGAAAGCGAAATCTTCTGTTTTGTTTCTCGGCAGATTCAAGCAGCATGACTTTAAGCTCTTCATAACGTACAACAAGATCGTTTTCAGCTGCAAACGCTCTGATACGCGCCGCAAGATCGAAGGTGGTGCATACGTCGATAACAAATACTCCGTAGAAAAATCCGATGACAAAAGAAAATACCAGATGCCCCGAAAGCCAGTCGAGCGCGCCGAGAACGAACGGATCTATGAGAAAACAGTATACCGCGCTGAGCAGAGCCCAGAAAAACGAGAAAAGGGGACATATTATTCCCTTGTAATTATACTTGCGGTCGGAATAATCCCAAAGCTTGATGTGCATTTTCAGTATGAA
This sequence comes from uncultured Ruminococcus sp., assembly GCA_947629455.1. Lineage (GTDB taxonomy): Bacteria > Bacillota > Clostridia > Oscillospirales > Ruminococcaceae > FB2012. The sequence goes on along the minus strand of CANRDT010000001.1, from coordinate 161,011 downwards.
TATCTGTCCGGCGATAAGCTCTATCAGTGTCATTGCGGCGGACATAAGTATGAACAGCACGGCTTTGCTGAGAACCTGATTTTCAATATGCAATGCCTGCTCCAGCCGTGCCAATGAAAACAGCGCACATAACCCGAATCCGTATATGGGAAGATACGGTCCGGTAAGAAATCCGGGATTTATCCATTTACGTTTGACGTTTGCTTTGCTGAATCTGCGGTAGAACAGCTCGATGAACCAGCCGATAACGCAGCCTATGAAAAACATAAAAGCATAATTTAAAAATATTTTCATTTCACTTCCGCCTAATCGAGTATATCGTGAACATAATCTATCATCTGATCTATATTTTCCGCGCGTTTATTGACAAAATCGCGTATGCAGGCAGCGCTTGCATATCCGCCGTTCACTGCGTTTTCTGTATCGCCCGAACCGGGATAACGCTTGAAAAACTGGTCAAAGAGCGGAGAATATATATCGGTAAATTCCTGAAGTCTGTCAAGAGCCGCCTGACGTTCAAAAACGCCGTCCGAAAGGGAAGTCAGTTCATTGCAGAAATCATTACTGAAATCTTCATTTGTCATAAGATACGCAAAGCAAAGCACTGCCGGATTGTTTGTATTCATATCGAGCAGCCCGTTCGGTTTATAATTATCGCTCTGTATCGTATTTGTAAATGCGTCTCCCGCTCCGCTCACACCGCCGAATTCAATATCATAGAACATAAATCTCCATCTGCCGTCGGCGTATTCGTTCGCAGGGTCGGTATTTATCGTTTTCCACATAGACCAGTTCTTGCCCGGCCAGTCCCACTTGTTGTTTATCCAGCACTGAACGGCGAAGTAATCCATTACCGACTGCGGATCGACCAGCTTGATAAATTCGTCGTAATCCTCTTTTGAGCTGAGATCTCTGTGCGAATCAAAAAATTCAAGCAGATCGTTAAAATAATAGCTTTCCGACTCTCCCTGCGGAATATCCCCCTCGTCAAGCTTGTAGCCGAGCGCAAGCGCCTCGGCGTCGCCCTTGTAAACAACAACGTCCTGTTTTGCTACTCCGTGAAGATCTTCAAAGTAGTCGTTTGAATAATCCTCCTGCAAGACGTAAAGTCCCCAGTATTCGCCGTTTATGTATACCACGCAGGGACGTGAGGTGAGCGTTTCGCAGTCAAGCTCCGTGACGAGCGACTGCCAGTATGTGTCGTTGAATTTTGAAGTAAGCGCACAGTTTCCGCCTGCACGGAGAGTAAGCGTTTTGAATTTATCCATGACCTCGCCGCTGTCGTTGAGATAGTCCTCTCCAAAGACGGCATAATTGAAATTATTGTCGCCGTAATCTTTTCGCGCGTAAAGCCTAAGACCTTTCTGAAGATCGGAGCGCGAATAATTTCCCTGTATGCGCACGCCGCATTTTTGCGACAGAGGAACAGTGACCCCCTCGGGAGTACATTCCATAAACGTCATATATGCCTCGCGTTCCCAATCTCTGCCCTTTTGCTTGTAGTTTGCGTCAAGGCTTCTCGCCGTTTCATTTTCCATAAAATCTCCCGATTTTATAAAATCCTCAAGAGCGTTCTTGAAATGATCTCCTTTTACATATATTCCGTACTCGGGGTCGAACAGATCGTCGTAATTCATGGAAATATTTATTACCGCAAGACTTTCGCCTGCCGCCTTGCAGCTTTCCTCAAGTCCCTCGATGTGAGAATCCATATTCTCTCCGAAAAAGTAAACCGCGCCGTTTTCCTGCGAAAAGCTGCCGTCGGGATTTTTTGCGGCAACGCGCAGTACCGCGCACTTGTCCACGTCGCTGTCGGCGGGAGCGGAAACGGAACATTCAAAATCGGTTTTATCGCCGTTCGGATAATTCAAATTTCCGCAGAACAATACGGGATCGACTGCTGAAAGGACGTTGGGAGCGTCCGACGGGTCGGAAAGAGTGAATTTACCGTCATATTTCAAAGCCGTTTCACTGTAAGCAGGGTCGCTGCCGTCTGTGGTATAGTACACTTCGGCTGAACCGTTGTCCGCAGTCAGTTCTATTTCCACATCTCCCTGATATATACCGCTCTCTTGGGAAATAGCTACGGTTTCGTCGGTACGGGTAATTTGCGGTCTTTGCGAAAGGGTATTTCCGCCCTCTTCCTCTTTTTCGGCAGGTGATGTATCGTCATTATCCGGTTTGGAATTATCGGTCGCGGAAGAAGAGGTTTTATCGGCGGCTGACGACTGAGTATCTGAAACCGTTTCTCCCGATCTTAAAGCGCAGGAAGACAGTGGACCCGAAATGACCGTTATTGCGCAAAGAATAGAGATCATTCGTGACGAGAATATTTTCATAGAGCACCTCCGTTATTTTTTATCAGATTTCTGTGATTTGTAGATTATCTTGTCCGCAGGGTCGATCTGATCGTATCCCCATTTAAATGAGATCCATGTAGTGATAGGGAATATGAGAGGTTCTGCGGCAAAGAGTATGAAAGCGGCAGGATTCATATTTTCAATATTGGGGTCGTGCGCCGCAAGGTCGATAATGGGAAAGAAAAAGGTGTTTATCAGCTTGAATGCAGGAAGAAAATTTCCGATGATACCAAGCCTTGACAGCACAAGAAAGAACAGCGCGATGTAGAGCGGCAGCATAGCAACAACGCCGATAGCAAGTCCGAAATTGCGGCAGGGCTCTGCGCCGTGAAGAGTCACCTTGTTTCGCGCTTTATCCCCCTGTTTAAGACCGTAGTCAGCCATTACGCAGACGACTGTCGTTATTCCCACAAAGCCGAACAGAATATTTGCAAATGTTCCGAAAGACACCGACACCGCCCAGTAGAAAAGCAGCACGAAAGTCCCCATCAATTCACATTCGAGGAATTTAATAAATCCCCACAAAAGCAGTTTTTTCTTGTTTATTTTATTATCACTTGTATTGTCCATCAGAAATGACTCCTCGCAGTATATTTTTATATATTGTACCATATCTTTCTTTTCTTTTCAAGACTTTTTGCCGATTTCCTTGCAATTGCAGATCATCTGTGCTATACTTTTATTCAGAAGTTACTATTTTCTTATCGGAACGGAGAATAATTATGAAAACAGCATTTGTGAGCGGCGGTTCTGGCGGTATAGGCTCTGCGATATGCCTTGAACTCGCACGGAACGGTTACGCTGTCGCCGTAGGTTATTATAAAAATGAAAAGGCTGCTGCTGATCTCTGCCTGAGTATAAGAGAAAACGACGGTGTCGCACTGCCGATAAAGGTCGATATGTGCGATGCTGAGAGCATTTCATCGGCGGCAATGATCACATCTGAACAGCTCGGCGGCGTGCAGGTGCTTGTCAACTGCGCAGGTGTAGCAAGTATAGGACTTTTCGGCGATCTTTCGACAGAGGATATTATCCGTATAACGCATACCGATCTGATCGGCGCAATGCTGCTGACAAGGGAATTTCTTCCCGAAATGATAAAGCGCCATTACGGAAAGGTGGTAAACATTTCCTCCGTCTGGGGCGAATCAGGCGCGTCCTGCGAAACGGTGTATTCAGCCGCCAAAGCCGGACTGATAGGATTTACCAAGGCTCTTGCCAAGGAGACCGCTCCCGGCGGAATAAACGTCAACTGCATAAGCGCAGGTTTTATCGACACCCAGATGAACGGTTCTCTTACCAAAGAGGAAACGGCTCGGATAATTGAGGATATTCCTGCCGGTCGGGCGGGCAGTCCGCAGGAGATAGCAAAGGCGGTAACATTTCTCGTCTCAGACGGCGCGGAATATATTAATGGTCAGACTTTAAGAATTGACGGCGGCTGGCTGTAACGCTGCATATTCAACAAATTGCAGACTTTTACCGTTATATTATTTGTGTATATTTTTACGGTAAATACTATTGACATAATGAATAAAGTGTGTTATAATGCAAACATAGAGATATTTTTGTAATTTTGCGTTCATATTTTACGGGAGAATATGTACGCAGGAAAATTTAAGGAGAAAAGGATCTGATAATTATGAAGAAAATTACAGCGATCATTGCCGCTCTTATGATGAGCTGCGCTATGTTTGTATCTTGCGGCGATAAGGATTCGGACAGCACCGATACTAAGGAAAGCAAGGCGGAAAGCTCACAGGCGGCAAGCTCTGACGGGGATTCTTCCGCGGCTGCCGACGATGACGGCTCAGATGACGCCGATTCGACCGCCGATGATACGGATTCCGCAGAGGCTTCCGAGGCTGACGATTCCCCTGAGCCAAGCGGAGAGGCAGGAGAACTTGTCAAGGCGTACAGCGAAAAAGCGTCTGCTTACACTTTCGTGATAGAGGGTACTATCAATACCGATCTCACCGGAGAAATGCCATTCTCATTAACGGCAAAGGACGGCAATTACTGCGTAAAGGCGTCTACAATGGGAATAACCGCAGAGAGCTATTTTGTAGACGGCAAGGCTTATGTTGTTTTGCCCGATATGATGGCTTATTCGATCGAAGATGGGCTTTCTCTTGATGATCAGGACGTAAATATCTATATTGCCGATGATAATTACAGCTTTGTTGAGACCAAGACAGACGGCGATTATACCGTTGAGGTGTACACTGCAAAAAATGCGGATATTGAGCTTGGAGAAGGCGTAGAGCTTGAAGATCCGAGCGTGGCTCAGTCTACCGTTTCATATTATTTTGACGGCGACGGAAATCTTGCAAAGGTAGTTGAAGACAGCGGCATTATCGGTGAAATTACTACTGAATTTACAAAGATCGACTTTGAGAACGTTCCCGACGTAACGCTGCCCGATCTTACGGGATATACCGAAATGACGGACGATACCGAGCTGGACGAGGAAACTCAGATGAAAATGGCGCTGAATATGCTCGGTATTACGGAAGAACAGCTTACCGAGGCGGGATATACTTACGCTCAGCTTGCTGAAATGAGCGATGAAGAGCTGCAGAAGGTCTTTGAAGATCTTGGCGTAGATCTCTCGGATATGGGATTATGATCCGTTTTACAGGACAAATCAAACACCGCGCAAAGCCTTTAAAGCCTTGTGCGGTGATTTTATTATGGATATTTTTTATTACATTGCGTCTTTGAGCGATCTTACAAACTCTCCGACCTTTTCTGCGCTGTTCTGACCGTACTCGGCGATTATGTTTACTATCGCGCTGCCGACTATCGCTCCGTCGCAGTAGGAGGACATTTTCGCAGCCTGTTCGGGATTTGAGATACCGAATCCGATACAGGCAGGGCAGGTAATATCCTCGTCTTTAAGCGGCGCAAGCAGGGTGTTGAAATCGGTGGTGATATTGCTCCTCGTGCCGGTCACGCCGAGGGAAGATACCACATACAGGAAACCTTTCGATTCCTTAGCGATCGTTCTTACTCTTTCGTGGGAAGTGGGCGCTACCAGATTTATGCAGTATATCCCGTACTTGTCCGCCGTATCCTTTATCTCGTCGCGCTCCTCAAACGGCAGATCGGGAACGATAACGCCGTCAATGCTGTTTGCCTGACAAAGTGAGAAAAATTTTTCCGTGCCGTATTTAAAAATAGTATTGATATACATCATCAGCAGCAGCGGCTTGTCTGTCTTTTTACGCAGCGAGCATACAAGCTCGAATATCTTGTCAAGAGTAGTTCCCGCTTTCAGAGAACGCAGTGACGCTTTCTGTATAGTAGGACCTTCGGCTATCGGATCAGAAAATGGGACTCCCAACTCAACAATGTCCGCGCCGTTTTCAAACATACCAAGAACGCACTTCTCGGTCGTTTCCATATCTGGATCGCCTGCCGTAACAAAGGTAATAAGCGCCTTTTTATTCTGCTTTTTGAGTTCCTCAAAGCAGACGTCTATCCTATTCTTCATTTATGTCAACCTCCCTGTACCGTGCGACAGAGTACACGTCCTTATCTCCTCTTCCCGAAAGATTAATGACCAGTATCTGATCTTTTCCCATTTTGGGAGCGATCTCCATAGCGGCTGCCACTGCGTGCGCCGATTCGATCGCCGGAATTATTCCCTCGGTCTTTGAAAGATACTCAAATGCGCATACCGCCTGCTCGTCGGTAATACTTACATAATCAGCCCTGCCGATCGAACGCAGATAAGCGTGTTCGGGACCGATACCCGGATAGTCAAGACCGGCTGATATTGAATAAACGCCGTCTATCTGTCCGTATTCGTTTTGCAGGAAAAGAGATTTCATTCCGTGGAAGATACCGAGCGAGCCGCGAGCCATTGTCGCGGCGTGTTTGTCCGTATCAACGCCCTTGCCGGCAGCCTCCGCGCCTACAAGCCTTACCGAGCCGTCTTTTATAAAATCGTAAAACGCGCCCATAGCGTTAGAACCGCCGCCTACGCAGGCAATGACGCAGTCGGGAAGTCTGCCTTCCTTTTGCATAAGCTGTTCTCTTATCTCCTCGGAAATTATCTTCTGGAAATCTCTCACCATTTCGGGATAGGGGTGCGGTCCCATTACGGAACCTATACAGTAAAATGTAGTATCTATATTTGAACACCAGTCGCGCATAGCCTCGTTTATTGCGTCTTTAAGGGTTGCCGTGCCGCTGTCTACCGCGTTCACCTTTGCTCCGAGCAGATTCATTCTGTAAACGTTGAGCGACTGACGTCTGGTATCCTCCGCGCCCATATACACTTCACATTCCAGCCCGAAAAGCGCACATACGGTCGCCGTCGCAACGCCGTGCTGACCTGCTCCCGTTTCTGCGATAATGCGTTTTTTGCCCATTTTTTTGGCAAGAAGTACCTGTCCCAGAACGTTATTTATCTTGTGCGCTCCCGTGTGGTTGAGATCCTCGCGCTTGATGTATATCTTCGCGCCGCCGAGATCCTGCGTCATCTTTTCGGCATAATAGAGCATAGAGGGGCGGTTGGCGTAGTCCCTGTACAAAGCTTTCAGTTCTGCCACAAACTGAGGATCGTTTTTGTACTTTTCATACGCCTCCTCCAGTTCGTGGACAGCGTTCATAACGGTTTCCGGCACATACTGACCGCCGTACTCGCCGTATCGTCCGATTTTTCCCATATCAAATCCTCCTGATATTTCTGATTATTTCAATGATCTCTCGTATCTTTGCTTCGTCCTTTACCCCGTCTGTCTCGACCGAGCTTGAAAGATCGACTCCGAACGGTCTAACCCTTTTGACCGCGCGGCTGATGTTTTTGCTGTCAAGTCCTCCGGCAAGAAAGAAGTCAATGTCAGGTCTTGCGGCGGCTATCATATCCCAGTCGGCTGTGAGTCCCGTTCCTCCGACCTTTCCGGCAACGCAGCTGTCGATCACCAGCTTGTCGCAGCCGAGGGTACAGGCTTTTTCAATATCCTCCTTGCAGGAGGCTCTCACCGCTTTCCAGATCTCCCCCGAAAAATTCTCCCTCAGCTTTGCGGCGTATGCCTTATCTTCGTTACCGTGCAGCTGTATCACGTCGAGTTTATCGGTATACTTTTCAAGCAGTCGGTCAAGCGGCTCATCGACAAATACGCCGACTTTTTTTATACCGCCGTCAAGACCGCCGACAAGTACGCGGAAAGTGTCATATGAGATACTTCTCCTGAATCCGTCCGAAAGTATAAATCCTGCATAGTCGGGGCGGTATTTGTTGATATACCCTATGTCCTCGGCGCGTCTCATTCCGCAGATCTTTATTTTCATACTAAACGCCCTCTCTCAGAGCCGCAAGCTCCGCGGCAATGTCAGCGCTCCGCATAAGCGTTTCGCCGATAAGCACAGCGTCCGCACCGAGAGAACGCACCAGACGCATATCGTCATTATTTCTGATACCGCTTTCCGAAACGAGGACAGATTCTTCGGGAATATACTTCCTTAGCTTTGATGTCGTGTTAAGATCGACTTCAAACGTTTTGAGATTGCGGTTATTGATACCGAGTATCTTTGGTGAAAGCGTCATTGCCGCGTCAAGCTCTTCTTTATTGTGTACCTCGACAAGACAGTCCATTCCGAGAGAATCCGCAAGCTTGTAAAAATAGTCCATTTTTTCCTGCGAAAGTACAGCAGCTATCAGCAAAACGGCATTCGCGCCGATCACTTTCGCCTCATATATCTGATATTCGTCAAATATAAAGTCTTTGCGGAGTATCGGAATATCCGCGACTGCGTTCGCACTCTTTTTTACGTCTTTAAGATACTGCGAACTGCCCTGAAAATAATGCTCCTCTGTCAGGCAGGAAATAGCCTCCGCGCCTGCCTTGGCATATTCTTCCGCTATCTGCGCAGGATCGAAATTTTCTCTTATAAGTCCCTTTGACGGACTTGCCTTTTTCACTTCGCATATGACTGACAGGCGGTCTTTTTTGAGCGCGTCATAAAACGAGATCACAGGCATATCGCTTACCAGCGCAAGACGTTTCATTTCCTCGGGCGAGATATTCGACCTCTCGCGTTCGAGCTGTATTTTTCTCTTTTCGATTATATCGTCTAAGATCATATTCGGTCACCGATCATCTGTTGGTAAATTCTATCAGCTGTTCAAGCTTTGCAAGAGCCGCTCCGCTGTCTATCGACTTAGCTGCAAGAGCGATACCGTCCTTGAGCGAATCCGCGTTGCCCGTTACATACAGAGCCGCACCGGAATTGAGCAGCACGATATTTCTCTTAGCGTCGGTTATTTCTCCCTTTAAGATACCGAGCGTGATAGCCGCGTTGTCTTTAGCAGTGCCGCCGACAATATCCGCCTTCTTGCCCATTTCAAGACCGTATTCTTTGGGATCGACCTCATACTTGATTATCTTTCCTTCGTTTATCTCGCACACCGTCGAGGGGGCGGATATTGAAAATTCGTCGAGTCCGTCGTTGCCGTAAACAAGCATTGCACGCTTTATGCCGAGATTCATAAGCACCTTTGCCATAGTCTCGAGAATATCGGGATCGTAAACGCCAAGTATCATATATTCAGCTTTTGCAGGATTCGCAAGAGGTCCGAGAATATTGAACACCGTGCGTATGCCTATCTGACCTCTGGTAGGACCTACGAACTTCATAGCCGAGTGATAGCTCTGCGCAAAGAGGAATGAAACTCCCACTTCGTTTATGCACTTCTGCGCCTGTTCGGGAACAGATGCGATCTTGACGCCAAGAGCCTCCAGAACATCGGCAGCGCCGCTCTTTGATGAAACACTGCGGTTTCCGTGCTTTGCGACGGGCTGTCCTGCGCCTGCGATAACGAATGCAGAAGTCGTGGAAATGTTAAAGCTGTTGGAAAGATCTCCGCCCGTTCCGACTATATCTATGACAGGCATTGAATGTTCCACTGCGGTCATCTTCTGACGCATACCCTTTGCAAGACCCGTTATTTCGTCTATCGTTTCGCCTTTCATTCTCAGGGCGGTGAGCAGACAGGCGATCTGCGCGTTCGTGGCGCGGTCGCTCATCATAATATCCATAGCCTGCGAGGCTTCGCTTTCCGTGAGATCTTCCCCTTCGGCGACTTTTTTGAGGAAAGGCTTTAATTCCGTTCTCTGCGCGTCGGGGATAGACGGAGCGTTTGCCGAACCCGTCCTGATACCTGCAACGTTGTTAAGGAAGTTGGAGATTATCTTCTGACCGGCATCGGTAAGCACCGATTCGGGGTGGAACTGTACGCCGTAGGTAGGGTGTTCTTTATGGCGCAGAGCCATTATCTGCGCTTTGTCGTCCGTGGCGATGACCGACAGGCAGGAGGGGAATGTCACGCTGTCCACGATGAGAGAATGATACCTCGCGGCGGTTATCTCCTCGGGAAGTCCTGCAAAGAGGGGATTTGAAGTGCTTAACTTGATAGGTGTCTTTTTGCCGTGCAGCTGTTCTTTGGCGTGGATTATTTTGCCGCCGAAAGCCTCCGCGATCGCCTGATGTCCGAGACAAACGCCGAGAATCGGCACTTTTCCGCTGAAATGTCTGATCGCCTCTACCGATATTCCCGCCTGTTCGGGATAGCAGGGACCGGGCGATACGATGATCGCGTCGGGAGCAAGCTTTTCTATCTCCTCGATAGTGATCTCGTCGTTTCTTACCACCTTGATCTGAGGGCAGAGTACTCCCACTGCCTGATAAAGATTGTAAGTAAAGCTGTCATAGTTGTCAATAAGCAGTATCATAATATATTCCTCCAAAAATATTATTTTACAAACCTGTCAATGAAATCCTTGTCGGTGAAATAATCTATACCGATAGCCGAGCGCACCTGCGACAATGTTTCACCGGTGACCTCAACGGCTTGCTCTGTGCCTTTTTTAAGTATTTCCAGCAGATACCCCTTGTCCTTTTCATATTCCTCGCGGCGTTTGCGTATAGGCGCAAGATACTTCTGCATAACGTTGTTGAGGAATTTTTTGCATTTCATATCCCCAAGTCCGCCTTTTTCATAATGCTCTTTCATTTCGGCAAGATCGTGATATTCGGGCAGGAACTCTTCAAAATCCTCATTGCTGCTGAAAGCGTCAAGATATATGAAAACGGGATTGTTTTCCGTATGTCCGGGATCGCTGACGTTGATATGCTCCGGATCGGTGAACATTGACATTACCTTTTGCTTTACTGTCTTTTCATCGTCCTTTAAATAGATACAGTTGCCGAGCGACTTGCTCATCTTCGTACCGCCGTCCGTTCCCACCAGACGGTTGCAGCTGTTGCTGTCTGGCAGAACTGCTTCGGGCTCTACAAGAATGTCGCATTTATATATTCTGTTGAACGCGGAAACTATCTCTCTTGTCTGTTCGATCATCGGCAGCTGATCGTCGCCTACGGGAACATATTTTGCCTTGAAAGCGGTTATATCAGCCGCCTGACTAATAGGATATGTCATAAATCCGACGGGAAGATTGCGCTCAAATCCGCGCTGCTTTATCTCATTTTTAATGGTGGGATTTCTCTCAAGACGTGAAACCGTCACAAGGTTTGAGTAATACATCGGCAGCTGATACAGCGCAGGGATATGCGACTGGACAAGTATCGTAGTCACGGACGGATCGAGTCCCACCGCCAGATAGTCGAGAGTGACTTCGAGGATATTCTGGCGTATCTTTTCTGGATTGTCGGCGTTGTCGGTCAGCGCTTGAAGATCGGCTATCATAATATACGGCTTGTATTTGCCGGTATTCTGCATAGCTACTCTCGTTCTGAGCGAACCTACCAGATGTCCGAGGTGCAGCGGACCTGTAGGTCGGTCTCCTGTAAGAATGATTTCCTTTTCCATGTGAACTCTCCTTATCTGATAGCCGCGGCTTGCTTTACCGCGTTGATTACTGCCATTGATTTGTTTACCGATTCCATATATTCGTTCTCGGGAACGCTGTCCGCGACAACTCCGCCGCCTGCCTGCACATATGCTTTGTTGTTCTTGAAAAGCACGGTCCTTATCGCAATGCAGGTGTCAATGCTGCCATCAAACGCAAGGTAACCGACCGTTCCGCCGTACAGACCGCGCCTTGTGGTCTCCAGCTCGTCGATTATCTCCATCGCCCTTACCTTCGGCGCACCCGAAAGCGTTCCTGCCGGCAGTACCGCCATAAGCGCGTCAAGCGGTTTGCAGTTTTCGCTGAGAGTACCTTTTACGTTTGAAACGAGGTGCATTACCTTTGAGTATCTCTCAACGATCATATAATCCGTAACGTGTACCGTTCCGAAATCGGACACTTTGCCTATATCGTTTCTTCCGAGATCGACAAGCATAGTATGTTCCGCGCGTTCTTTCGGGTCGTTGAGCAGCTGCTTTTCATTGGCGGCGTCCTCATCGTTTGTAGCGCCGCGCTTTATCGTGCCTGCTATCGGACGGGTGATGACCGTTCTGTCATTTACCGAAACAAGCATTTCGGGCGAAGCTCCTGCAATGGCGTAATCCTTGTGATTGAAATAATAAAGATACGGTGACGGATTCGTCGAACGCAGCATTCTGTAAACGTCAAAGCTGTCGGGCGGATTGTCTATCTCAAAACGCTGGGAAGGCACGATCTGGAAGATGTCGCCGTTGCGGATATATTCCTTGGCGATCTCAACGTTTTTCAGGTACTGTTCCTTTGTGATATTCGACTTTACGCTTACTTCTTTGCTGCCTGCGGAATTTATCTTCTGCTCGGGCGGCTGGTAGGAACGCAGTATCGAAACTATTTCCTCACAGCGTTTCTCACATTCGGCATACTTTTTTTCTATGTCGTCGTCCGCATTGATGTTTATGATGATGACCGCCTTGTTGCTTAAATGATCGTAAGCGACCAGTTCATCAAACAGATGAAGATTTGCGTCGGGCATATCGAGATCGTCAGGAGGAGGAGAGGTAAGAGTTTTCTCAAAGTATCTTATCATATCATAAGCAAAATATCCGATAAGACCGCCCGTCAGCTTGGGACGTCCGTTGAATTTCGGCGCTTTGTGCTTTTCAAGTATCCCGGAAAAGAATGCGATCGGGTCTTTCACCTCGCAGGTGGTCGGCTCTTTTCCCCTTTCCGTAACGGTAGCCACGCCGTTTTTCAGAGTATACTCCGCCTTGGGATTGATACCGATGTAGGAATATCTTCCCCATTGATCTTTATTGTCTACCGATTCAAGGATAAAGCAGTCCTCGTAGGTTTCGTGCAGGCAGTTGAAAAGGCGTATCGGGGTAAAGGAATCAATAAGCAGTTCGTAAAAAGTCGGTACCGTCTTGTAAGTTTTCAGCAACTCCTTTACCTGTTCGACAGACGGATAAAGCATAATAAAAACCTCCATAATATATTCGGACAAATAATCGGGAAAATCGTCCGTTTCATACAAATAAAAAAGTCCTGCCGACTCAAAGCCTCAGCTTTGGGACGGTAGAACCGTGGTGCCACCCAATTTCCCGGTAAAGATACCGGCTCACAGATACGCATTTCTTTGATAAGAAAATCAATATCCAGTCACACTAACGCAGGAACACGCGGCGAATGGTACTCGCCATTTCGTATAATACCGAAACGACTTTCACACCGCTCCTCACAAATCCATTCATACGCACATTATGTACCGGCTTACACCGACCGCCGGCTCTCTGCGCCACTTTGCACATACTACTTACTTTTGCTCACAGGATTTAGAATATAAAATTTTACTGTAATTTATTATATTACTACAATTTCTTGATGTCAACAGTAAAATATAAACTTTTTATGAATTTTAAAGAACAAGCCCGTTATGATCTGAGGGAAAGTAAAAAAACAGTTGCAATTTGTGAAATAATGATGTATAATTAAAATCAGATGAAAAGCCGCTGCCGCGCAGTGCGGCGTACTGGAGGATATAAGACGTAAATGAAACTTTATACGAACAAACGTTATAATACGATAGCGCTTTACGCAATACTTGTCATTGCGGTAAACGTGCTGATCGTCGTCGCCATACTGAAATTCGGCGCGATAATGAATCTCCTGTCAACTATAGTGACCGTGCTTATGCCGATAATCTGGGGACTTGTCATAGCTTTTCTTATGAATCCGATAATGGTGAATTTTGAAAAGCTTTATAAAAAGATCGTCAGAAACGTCAGCGGCAAACGGCTTATGCGCACACTTTCCATAACCGTCGCGTCAATTGTGTTTATGGGGATAGTGGCAGGCGTTATCGCAATAATCGTGCCTGAGTTCATACGCAGCTTTAACGATATTGTTGACAATTTTTCAAATTTCGTGGAAAGTTCGCAGAAATGGCTGGACAGAGTGTTCCGCAATTACCCGAAGGTACAGAAGTTCATATCTGACAAGATAGTTGAATTCGGTACGGATCTTACCAAAATACAGCCGATGCTTGAAAATATACTTTCAGGCGCGTGGGGATTCGTCACTCTTGTGAAAAACTTCCTCCTCGGTTATATAGTATCTATCTACCTTTTGTTTTCCAAAGAAACGCTTATCGCGCAGGTGCGCAAGATAATTTTCGCAACATTCCGCAAGCCCACGGCTGAGGGTATGTTAAGGCTCGGCGCACAGACAAACAGCGTTTTCTCGGGATTCCTTACGGGAAAGATCATAGATTCCCTTATAATCGGCTTGCTCTGCTTTATCGGTCTTACCGTGATCGGTATGCCATATAACGTTCTTATCAGCGTCATTGTGGGAGTAACGAATATTATTCCCTTCTTCGGACCGTTCATCGGCGCTATTCCCTCGGGTATACTGATACTGCTTGTAGAACCCAAAAAGGTAATATGGCTATTGCTTTTCATACTAATACTCCAACAGTTTGACGGAAATATTCTCGGTCCCAAGATACTCGGAAATTCCACAGGTCTGCCTGCTATCTGGGTAATGGTTTCGCTCCTCATCGGCGGCGGATTGTTCGGATTTGTGGGAATGCTGCTCTCTGTGCCCGCTTTCGCGCTTATTTACAGCCTTACGAGAGATTCGGTCGAGGTTCGCCTTAAAAAGAAAAAAATGCCCGTTTCCACTCAGTATTATATTGAAAATTCCCATAAACTGTACGGAACGAAACCCGTCAAAAAGACTCCGCTCTCTGCGGAAGAACTGGAAAAGATCGTCATACCCTCGGCTGATGAAGTCAACGAGGCGGTCGAAACGGCTGCCGACAGCGACGAAGAGGAAAGCGAAGACCCTCCCTCCTTTGATGACAGTGAGAACAGCGATAATAAAGAATGATATAACAAAAGGCTGCGCGTTATCGGCAGCCTTTTTTCGTGAACCGTCGGCATTATGTCGGCGGTCATATTATTTTCTTTTCTCAAAATACTTTTTCAGATACTGCCCTGTGTAAGAGCGTTCGCACTGTGCGACTTCTTCGGGAGTGCCGACCGCGACAACTTCGCCGCCCTTGTTTCCGCCCTCGGGACCAAGATCTATTATATGATCCGCAGTCTTGATAACGTCGAGATTATGCTCGATGACAAGCACCGTATTTCCGCCCTCGCAAAGACGCTGGAGAACGTCTATCAGCTTGTGTACGTCGGCGGTGTGAAGTCCCGTCGTCGGCTCGTCGAGAATGTATATCGTCTTGCCCGTCGAACGCTTTGAAAGCTCGGTGGCAAGCTTTACGCGCTGAGCCTCGCCGCCCGAAAGGGTAGTGGCAGGCTGACCGATCTTGACATAGCCGAGACCTACCTCAAAAAGCGTTTCCAGCTTGCGCTTGATCTTCGGGTGATTTTCAAAAAAGCTTACCCCCTCTTCGACCGTCATTTCAAGTACGTCATAGATCGACTTACCCTTGTACAGAACGTCAAGAGTTTCTCGGTTGTATCTTCTGCCCTTGCATACCTCGCAGGGAACATATACGTCAGGCAGAAAATGCATTTCGATCTTCAGGATACCGTCGCCCTCGCAAGCCTCGCAGCGTCCGCCCTTGACGTTGAATGAAAATCTTCCCGCGTTGTAACCTTTCATCTTTGCGTCGGGAGTCTGCGCAAAAAGCTCCCTGATGTCGTTGAATACCCCCGTGTAGGTAGCCGGATTGGAACGGGGAGTCCTGCCTATCGGCGACTGATCTATGGCGATGACCTTGTCGAGGTTTTCAAGTCCGAGCATTTGCTTGAAACTGCCGGGACGTATCTTCGCACGGTTAAGCTTTCCTGCAAGCTCCTTGTAGATTATTTCGTTTACAAGCGATGATTTTCCGCTGCCCGAAACTCCCGTTATGCAGGTGAATGTTCCGAGAGGTATCTTTACCGTGATGTTTTTAAGATTATTCTGCTTTGCGCCCTTTACCGTCAGGAATTTTCCGCTGCCTTTTCTGCGCTTTTCGGGAACGGGTATACTCCGTCTGCCGCTCAGATATGCTCCTGTTACCGACTTTTCGCAGGCTTTTATATCGTCTATCGTTCCTGCGCATACTATCTCGCCGCCGTGTATGCCTGCTCCCGGACCGACGTCGACAATGTAGTCCGCATTATACATGGTATCTTCGTCATGCTCCACGACTATAAGTGTATTTCCGAGATCGCGCAGACGTTTTAGCGTGGCGATCAGCTTGTCGTTATCGCGCTGATGAAGTCCTATCGACGGTTCATCAAGAATGTAAAGCACGCCCATAAGATAAGAACCTATCTGCGTGGCAAGACGTATACGCTGACTTTCTCCGCCCGAAAGAGTACCGCTCGACCGCGAAAGGGTGAGATATTCAAGACCAACGCTTTGCAGAAATCCGAGACGTTCTTTTATTTCTTTGATTATTCTTTCGCCGATGAGCTTGTCGCGTTCCGAAAGTCTGAGGTTTTCAAAGAAATCCAGAGCTTCTGTCACCGAAAGCTCGGTAAGCTGACTGATGTTTTTATCCCCGACGGTTACGGCAAGACTGATCTTGTTTAGCCTTTCTCCGTGGCAGGCAGGGCATTTTTCGTCCGTCATTACCGCATCGATCTCCGCTTTTGCCGCGTCGCTTGCAGATTCGCTGTATCTGCGTTCAAGATTTGGTATAATGCCCTCAAATTCGGCGGAATAATCCGATTTGTAGTAACCCGTATTTCGTCTGAGTTTAAGCTTTTGCCCCTGCGTTCCGTACAGAAAAATATCAACGGCGTCCTTGTCGAGATCTTTTACGGGAACGTCAAGAGAAATGCCGTACTGCTCTGAGATCGCGTTGTAGTACATCATTGCGATAGAAGAGTCGTCCAGACTGTTCCAGCCGCTCGCCTTTATCGCTCCCTGTCTTATTGAAAGATCGGGATTGGGTATAACAAGATCGGGGTCTATCCTGCGGTAGACGCCCAGACCGGTACATTTTTCGCACGCGCCGAACGGATTGTTGAACGAAAACATTCTCGGCACAAGCTCCTCGACCGATATTCCATGCTCGGGACAGGCATAACTCTGCGAAAAAAGCATTTGCTCTCCGCCTATTATGTCAAGTCCCACCAGACCGCCCGTAAGACCCGATACCGTTTCTATGCTGTCGCTCAGGCGCGGCTTGATGTCAGGCTTTATGACAAGTCTGTCCACAACTATTTCAATATTGTGCTTCTTGTTCTTTTCGATCTTTATTTCCTCAGAAAGATCGTAGACTATCCCGTCGATCCGCACTCTCACATATCCCGATTTTCTCGCCTGCTCTAGCTCCTTGCGGTATTCGCCCTTGCGCCCTCTGACTATCGGCGCAAGCAGCTGTATCTTTGTACCCTCGTCAAGCTCCATTATGCGGTCAACTATCTGATCGACCGTCTGCCGCCTGATCTCTCTTCCGCAGACAGGGCAGTGAGGAACGCCTATCCTCGCATAAAGCAGTCGCAGATAGTCGTATATCTCGGTGACAGTTCCGACAGTCGAGCGCGGATTTTTCGAGGTGGTTTTCTGATCTATTGAGATAGCCGGAGAAAGTCCCGTTATCGAATCGACGTCGGGCTTTTCCATCTGACCGAGGAACTGTCTTGCGTAAGATGACAGCGACTCCATATATCTTCTCTGACCGTCGGCAAAAATAGTATCAAAAGCCAGCGAAGATTTTCCCGAGCCGGAAAGTCCCGTCATAACTATAAGCTTGTTTCTTGGGATCGTCAGATCGACGTTTTTCAGATTATGTTCTCTTGCTCCCTTTATCACTATTTCGGAATTGGGAACGGTATTTCCTTTGCGCATAGACCGAATACTTCCTTTTCTTTATGAAATTAAACTGTTTGCCGCATTGCAGATACTTTATAATGTCAAGTATAGCCCCGATTTTTTAACGATTCAATATCAGGAATTATACTATTTGGTGAATATTTGAGTCGGCATATGTCCGACACGGCGTTTTGTCATAAATACTGATACGAACTTCTGTTCTTATTATATCAAACGTTTGTTTGATTGTCAATAGCTGAATATTATTTCTTCTCGGCAGTACGATCATTTTTCCCCTCTCAGCTCGGCGATCTTGTCGCGCAGGAAAGCGGCGTGTTCAAATTCAAGCATTTTTGCAGCCTCTTTCATCTGCTTTGTAAGCTTGTCGATAAGCTCTTCCGTTTCCCGTTTGGAAAGCTTTGATCTCTGTCTTGCGGAGTACTCGACTTCCTCCTTGGTCGAGATCTCGATAACGTCGCGTATATCCTTGACGATAGTTTTCGGTACTATGCCGTGCTCCTCGTTGAATTTCATCTGTATATCGCGCCTGCGGACGGTCTCCGAGATAGCAAGCTCCATTGAACGCGTTACCGTATCGGCATACATAATGACCGTACCCTGAGAGTTTCTTGCGGCTCTGCCTATAGTCTGTATAAGCGAGCTTTCGGAACGCAGAAAACCTTCCTTGTCGGCGTCCAGTATAGCGACAAGAGATACCTCGGGCAGATCAAGACCTTCTCTGAGAAGATTTATTCCCACCAGAACGTCAAATTCACCAAGGCGCAGATCTCTGATTATCTCCATTCGCTCTATCGTATCAATATCGTGGTGCAGATACCTGACTGCGATACCGAAATTTTTCATATATGACGTGAGATCTTCAGCCATTTTCTTTGTAAGCGTTGTTACCAGGACACGTTCGCCGCGTTCGATACGAATATTTATCTCCGACACAAGATCTTCTATCTGACCTTCGGTCGGACGTACCTGCACTTCCGGATCGAGAAGTCCCGTCGGGCGTATCAGCTGCTCAACTATCTGCTGCGATCTTTCTTTCTCCAACGGACCGGGAGTCGCCGACACGAAGATCGCCTGATTGATATGACTGTAAAATTCGTCAAATTGCAGCGGTCTGTTATCGAGAGCGGAGGGAAGTCTGAAACCGTAATCGACAAGAGTCTGTTTTCTTGCTCTGTCGCCTGCGAACATTCCTCTCACCTGCGGCAGCGAAACGTGGGACTCGTCCACCAGAAGAAGAAAATCCTCGGGCATAAAATCCAGCAGAGTAAACGGCACCGCTCCTTTCGGACGTCTTGCCAGCACGCGCGAATAGTTTTCTATTCCCGAACAGAAACCGACTTCCTCCAGCATTTCTATATCATAATTCGTCCTCTGGGCTATCCTCTGCGCCTCGATAAGCATATCGTTGTCTTTGAAATACTTGATACGCTCATCAAGTTCTTCGCGTATCTCCTCGATAGCGTCGTGCATTTTATCTTTGCCGACAATATAGTGGCTTGCAGGGAATATCGCCGCATGACTGAGCGTGCGCAGTATCTCTCCCGTAAGGACGTTTATCTCGCATATGCGGTCTATCTCATCTCCGAAAAATTCCACTCTCAGAGCGATCTCGGTCGAATCGGCAGGGTATATCTCTACTACATCGCCGCGCACGCGAAACTTGTTTCTTACAAAATTGACATCGTTTCGTTCGTACTGTATCCCCACAAGCTCGGCTATCAGCTGCTGCCTTGATTTTTCCATTCCCTTGCGGACGGATACTACCATGGACTTGTATTCCTCGGGATCGCCGAGAGAATATATACACGAAACGGATGCGACAATAATAACGTCCCTGCGTTCGGTTATCGCGGTAGTCGCCGAGTGGCGCAGCTTGTCTATCTCATCATTGACGGAGGAATCCTTTTCAATGTAAATATCCTTGCTCGGCACATATGCCTCAGGCTGATAATAGTCGTAATATGATACAAAATATTCCACGGCGTTTTCGGGGAAAAATTCCTTGAATTCCGAGCACAGCTGCGCGGCGAGTATCTTGTTGTGAGCAAGCACCAGCGTGGGGCGGTTGACCCTTTCGATAACGTTTGCCATAGTAAATGTCTTGCCCGATCCGGTAACTCCGAGCAGAGTCTGTTCTCTCATACCTGCGTTGATACCGGCGACAAGCTTGTCCACTGCCTCGGGCTGATCTCCCGAGAGCTTATACTGAGAAACAAGTTTGAATCTGTCCATAGCAATTCTCCTTAAATCGAACTATTGTTTTTATTATATCACAATATCCCGTATATGTAAAGGGGCGGAGAATAAACTTCACGAAATCAATTTTGAAATTTTTGTAAGCATTTTTATGCCGTGCAGTTTATTTCAATTTTCACCGGATCAAGTATTTTTTGCTGTTTTCCTCGCCTGCGGCGAGGAAAACAGCTTTTAGGGTATATTTTCCGCCAATGGCGGAGAATATACCGACCCAAACAGGGTGTTATTCCTCACTTGAAAATTGCGAGGATATGTGCTATAATCCATATATACCTTATGGATAAAATTATTTTTGAGAAACGGGAAAGAGTATGAAAGAATTTGTTATCAACCGCAATGACAGCGGTCAGAGAGTGGATAAGTTTATCGGCAAAGCTGCGCCGCTGCTGCCGAAGAATCTTTTGTATAAGTATATCAGGCTTAAAAGGATAAAGCTTAACGGCAAACGCTGCGAAATATCCACACGGCTTGCCGAGGGGGACGTTATGCAGCTTTATATCAACGACGAATTTTTCGGCGGAGGGGATATTGCGTCCGATTTTCTTTATGCTCCAACTTCGCTCGGTATAGTTTACGAGGACGAAAATATTATACTTCTCGATAAAAAATGCGGTCTTGTCGTTCACGAGGACGACAGCGGTGCGGTAGATACGCTGATAAACCGCGTGAAACATTATCTTTATGAAAAAGGTGAATACGATCCTGCGGCGGAAAACTCCTTTGCTCCCGCGCTCTGCAACCGCATAGACCGCAACACGAGCGGCATAGTTATCTGCGCGAAGAATGCCGAGAGCCTGCGGATACTCAATCAGAAAATAAAAGACCGCGAGCTGCACAAAAAATATCTGTGCGTGACTGTCGGCATACCTCCCAAAAACGCCGATACGCTTACCGCTTACCATATCAAGGACGAAAACTCATCGACCGTCAGAGTGTTTTCAAAAAAAGTCCCGGGCAGCAGGACGATGATAACTAAATATAAAGTCCTGAAAACCGACAAGAGCCGTAACATCGCGCTGCTTGAAGTTGAACTCATTACCGGCAGAACACATCAGATCAGGGCGCATCTTGCGTTTGTCGGCTATCCGCTGCTTGGCGACGGCAAATACGGAATAAACCGTATTAACAGGGAATATAATATAAAGACACAGGCGCTTTGCTCTTACAGTCTGCAATTTGATTTTACCACCGACTCAGGCTGCCTTGAATATCTTAACGGCAGGATATTCACCCTTGACGGCGTGTGGTTCACAAAGCTTTTTGAATCTAAGAATTGTGCAAAGTGACGGATATATTTATTTTGATTTGTGAATATTTACGGTATGACTTTCGCTCTTGGTCAATATTTACAAAATCACTTGATTTTTTTGTCAGATTATGTTATAATATTTACTGGATATTTACGATTTGGAAAAGTTGGGATTTTGGGAGGATATATGCTATGGTAGGCGATCTGCATTGCCACACAACATTATCGGACGGTTCACTGGGAATTGAAGAGGTGATAGCTCAGGCTAAAAGAATGGGTATGGATTATCTTGCCATTACCGATCACGACACTCTTTCGTCAGCCAACCGCGCTCATATTCTGGGAGAGAGGTACGGTGTAAGGGTCATTCCTGCTGTCGAGCTTTCCGCGTGGGATCGCGCACGAAATCAGAAAGTTCATATACTGTGCTACGCTCCGCAGAAACCGGACAGGCTGGAGGGTCTTTGTCTTAAATCCTGCACGATCAGGACGGAATGTGCAAAGGATATGATCTCAAAGGTCATGGAAAGATACCCTATACCGCAGGACGCGGTAAGAATGTATACGAAAGGCTCAAAAAGCATTTACAAGCAGCATATAATGCGTGCGCTCGTCAATTACGGCTACGCTACCGAGCTTTACGGCAGAGTGAACGATGAGTTGTTCAAATATCCTGACGGCGAATGTCTGGTGACAAGAGAATATCCCGATGTGAATTTTGTGCTCGATCTTATCCATTCCTCAAAGGGTATCGCAGTTATGGCTCATCCTTATATGTTCGATAATATAGATCTGCTGCATGAGCTTACCGAAAAAGGAAAGCTTGACGGCGTTGAGGTCTATCATTATTCCGCAGACGAGGATATGAGAAGATCGCTTGCGGATTTTGCGCAAAGCAACGGACTTATACAGACGGGCGGTTCGGATTTTCACGGACTGTACAATGAAAAAGCCGTCCATATCGGAAGTATGACTACCGACGGCGAAAATCTTGACAAGCTTTTAAAGCTTATACAGATAAACGAACAGAAGTCAAAGATGAGGGCTGTTCCGAAAAGCGAATAAAGCGGACGGAGCGGAACATAAATATAAACGATTAAAAAAACAGGAGGAATAATTATGCAGAAAATAAGCTACAAAACTCACGGAGTATGCTCCAGACAGATAGATCTGGAGGTCGAGGACGGAATAGTAAAGAGCGTTCAGTTCATAGGCGGCTGCAACGGCAACACGCAGGGAGTCGCAAGGCTCGTAGTCGGTATGAAAGTCGATGACGTTATCGAACGCCTTAAAGACATTGACTGCAACGGCAGGGGAACTTCCTGTCCGGCTCAGCTGGCAATGGCGCTTCAGTCTGTAAAGTAGATCAAAAGTACCGCACGAGTTTTAAAAGCCGTGCGGTATTGTACTTGTTATGCTTTTTCTTTGAGATCGGTATCAGCAGGGAAGTTTTCTCCTATCACACAGCGCGAAAACTGCGCCGCACTCTCTAACAGTTCCTTGTTGTTTGCCGTCCAGGTAAACAGATCGGCGTTTGCGTTCGCAGCCTCAAATGCAGCTTTCAGAGTTACCGAGCGCAGATCGCAGGCTATGAAATCAGGCTTGCAGATAGTCCTCCACACTATGGGGAATGCGCATATCCGCCTGAGCAGGGGATCGTCTTTCTTTCCCCATGTGGAGATAAGCTGCCCTCTGCAAACATTGGGCGCATACAGTCTGAACCAGAGCATTGATACGGGGTTAAAGCTTTCCACCGCATAACTGCCGTCGTAATCCTCAAGCAGTGTAAAAACGCGTTTTTCTATCGTCCAGACGGGGGAATAATTTTTCAGCTCGATAAGCAGCGGAATTTTGCCGTCGACCTCTTTAAGCACCTGCAACAGCAAGGGTATCTCCCAATCGCTGTCTTTCAGACGAAAAGCTTTCAGCTGTGCATATGTGAAATCCCTCAGCAGAGCGTCAACTCCGCACATTCTCATCAGGTCTTTATCATGGAACACCATCAACCTGCCGTCTTTTGTAAGCTGAACGTCAAGCTCTGCGGCAATTCCTGCTTTTACCGCCGCACGGAACGCTCCGAGCGAATTTTCGGGAACGTTCCTGCCGTGAAGTCCCCTGTGAGCGATGTATTTGCCGAAACCGACCTTATCCACTTTGTTCATTGACATTCACCTTTCATTCAAAGAGATCAATTTTGTGTAAGCAATTTTGGTTCAGGATAGTTAATTTCGCCGGATAATGCATATTTTTGTTATTTTTCCTCGCCGCAGGCGAGGAAAAATAATTTAATGGTATATTCTCTGCCGTTGGCGGAGAATATACACCCGAAACTGACTATTATTGCCAATGATGAGAAAACAGCTTTCACAAAGTTGAAAATTGATTTTCGTACTTTTTTGTATTGTATCAATATGATAACTCATTTATATTCTTTTTTCAATACAAAAATGTGAATTATGCGGCAAATTCATTCTGTTAAACACCTCAAATCTAAAAAATTAAAATATTTGTCACAGGATAAACACATTAGCGTACTATAATGTTTACTGTGCGTATTATTATGCTTTGGAATTATGACGGCGCACGCAATTAATATTACGGAAGGAATTAAATTATGTTTAAAAAAATATCGGCTATTTTATTGGCTCTTACGCTGACTGCCGCCTCTTTTACTTCCTGCGCAGGCAATAATGACAGCTCGTCGTCGGGCGCGTCCTCTCAGAGCGGTGCGTCGGATCAGTCCGCGGCGGACGTTTCGGCAGCAGATGACAGCGGCGATTCGGCTGTACCTGCCGAGCCTTCTCTTACCATTGACGGCGAAAAGGTGGATACCGACGGTCTTGTGATGTGTACTATCGACGGTATCGACGTTGATTTTGATACTTTCAGATATTACTATTATTACGTTCTTAATCTGTATTATCAGAACTACGGCGCTACTATCGACGACGTAAGATCGACCGACGGCGGCTTTGATATGCTCCTTACCGATACGGTATTCCAGATAAAACAGGAATTTGTAACATATCATCTTGCAGAGGAAAACGGTATAGAGCTTACCGACGAGGACGAGAAAAACGTTGACGACCTTATCCAGCAATCAAAAGATTCCGTTTCGACCGAGGAGCAGTATCTCACACAACTGAAAAGCTCGTACCTCACGGAGGATCTTTACAGAAAAATGCTGGAGCTCAGCACGTTGTACAATAAGATCGAATCTACATTGCTGACTAACGAGGGAAAATATGCTACCAAGAAGGACGATTTCAAAAAGATCGTTCAGGATAAGGAGCAGTACTCGAGAGTCGTTCATATTCTTATACCGTATGAATGTCAGGCTGAGATAACCGACGAGGATACTCTTGACAGCTACGACAGTATGTCCCTCTCGGACAAGCTGACCGCAAAGAAGACCGCTTTTAACGCGCTTTCCGAGGAAGATCAGGAAAAATGCCGCGACGAGGCTAAAAAACTTGCCGAAGAGGTCAAGGAAAAAGCCGATTCGGGCGAAGATTTCTCCGAACTGATAAAGGAATACGGCTGGGATCCCGGTATGGAGCAGTCGCCCGAGGGATACTATGTAAATCAGGATACTTCATTTGTGGAGGAATTTAAGAAAGCCGCCTTTGAACTCGATGAAAACGAAGTCAGCGATCTTGTCGAATCCGAAAGCTACGGCTGGTTCATTATCAAGCGTCTGCCGGTGGATATGGATTATGTCGAGGAAAATATAGACAGTATGATCTCGGAGTACGATTATCCCAAGATCACTGAGCTTTATACGGGTATTATCGACGAAATGGACGTTCAGTACAGCGATTATTTCGATAAACTTACTATAGACAGTATCACCTGACAGGCTGTCTTTTAGCGAACATTTGCCGCTTTTGACGGGTAGATCCGAAAAAGCGGCTCATTTTTTTCGCGACTGGCAATTTCACACAAACAAACCGCCGCTCGTCCTCGGTATAATGTGCAAAATGCGGTTGACTAATTTTAACGGTTCTGTTATAATTTTTATAAGAACTGTCTGCGGAGGACTGAAAATGAACGATCCTGCATTTCAAAACGCGCTGAAGATCACACCGGAGGCTTCCCGCAGCAGGGAAGGCATAGGCACGCTGAAAGAAAAATCCGTTCATGCAGTCCTAAAAAATTATTTTGAACCGAACAAGGAAAATCAGGAAGTACCGATCGGCGGATTTATCGCGGATATTGCGGGCGAAAACGGAATAATCGAGGTGCAGACCGGAAACTTTGCAAGACTTAACAAAAAACTCGGGCGTTTTCTGGAATACTGTAACGTTACGATAGTGTTCCCGGTAGAACAGAACAGATATATAATGTGGGTATCGTTACAGACGGGTAAAGACATCAGCCGCCGCAAATCTCCGCGCAGGGGTACGGTTTACGACGTTATGCCGCAGCTTTACAGGATCAGGGAGTACCTTGACGATCCTAATCTTCGCGTCTGCGTCTGTCTTATGGATACCGAGGAGATACGGCTTGTTGACGAAAAGCTGAAATATCCCAAAAAGAGCGCCTGCAAGTATGATAAAATACCCATTTCACTTAACGGCGAGATATATTTTAATGCGCCTGCGGATTATTTTTCGCTGATACCCGATAAACTTCCGCAGGATTTTACTTCGGCTGACTTCGCGGCTGCCGCAGGTATCAGGCGCAATATTGCGCAGGTAACGCTCAATCTGCTTGAAAAGCTGGGAGCGGTCGTACATTCGGGGAAAAAGGGCAGGTGTTACCTCTACCGAAAAAATGTCTGACGGCTATCAGATACAGAGTTCATTTTTATGAAAGTGTTTTTTATCTCATAATTATGACGGCATTTTTGTTATTTTCTCCGCCTGCGGCGGAAAAAATAACACTGAAACAGGCTGTTATTCCCCCCAAGGGGAATAACAGATTTCAAAAAAATTTATATTTTTGGAAATTGATCTTCGCGGCTCTGAGGAGCGTTGTGATATATAAGTTTAATTGCTTTTTGCGATGTTGATATTGATCCCGAAAGGATATTTGATATGAGATCTCTGAGAAAATTCAGCTTTTGCGTTGTTATCGCGCTGACGCTGAGTATTATTTTACCGTTCGCGGCGTCTGCGCTGACCTTTACGCCTGTGTCGGGTTATGATGATAACGGCAAACCTATACCGCTTTCGCTCTATTCTGAATCGGTATATATGATAGATCTTGACACCAAAGAGGTGCTTGTCGATATAAACGGTGAGCAGGAGCGTACCCCTGCGTCGCTTACCAAGCTTATGACCGCCTGCGTTATGCTCGACGAATTTGAGGGAAATAAACGTGAGATGAAACAGACGTATGTTTCCGCAGGAAATGAGGCTTTTGACGAGCTTTACGGCACAGGCGCGTCGACCGCAGATATACGTCCGTATGAATCGGTCAATTACTATGAACTGCTTGCCGCGCTTATGCTGCCATCTTCCTGCGAGGCGGCAAATATCATCGCGGTGAATATGTGCGGCTCAATTTCGGGATTCTGTGAGCTTATGAATGAAAAAGCGCAGTCTCTCGGAATGGTCAACTCTCATTTTTCAAATGCGCACGGACTCTTTGCCGATCAGAATTATTCGAGCTGTAAGGATATTTCCATTCTGTGCAGTTATCTGCTTGAAAAGTATGACGTGTTCAGAGAAGTTGTCGCAATGCCGAGCTATGATATGGAGGCTACCGACTATCACCCTGACGGAACTTCGATATACAATACAAATTATCTGCTTAATTCGGGTACGGATTATTACTATTCATACGCCAAGGGAATTAAAACGGGTACTCTTGACGAGGCGGGTCGCTGTCTTGCGTCTTACGCGTCATATGACGGGTATAATTATCTGCTTGTGACAATGGGTGCGCCTATGGAAAAGACCGACGCAGATAAGGCTCTCGGTGAGGCTGACCCCGATTCACTTTATGCCAATGATGTTGTATACTATAACTGTCTTG
The DNA here is from genome assembly GCA_947629455.1 of uncultured Ruminococcus sp. Classification (GTDB taxonomy): domain Bacteria; phylum Bacillota; class Clostridia; order Oscillospirales; family Ruminococcaceae; genus FB2012. Next base: position 134,009 of record CANRDT010000001.1, on the reverse strand, counting down.
ACCATATACGTCTTTATGAATGGGCGTTTAATTCGCTGTCGCTCACCGATTTTATCAATCCGAACAGTGAGATAACGGAGGCAAAGGTGGAATTTGGCGACGGCGCGGATTATGTGAATCTTAAACCGGCAGGCGGATTTTCACGGCTATGGCCGGACACGCTTTCTACCGATCAGGTCGAAAAGAAAGTGATCGTCAAGGATAATATTGTCGCTCCCGTCGAAAAGGGCGACGTACTCGGAGAATTGCAGCTTGTATATGCAGGGGAGACTATCGCGTCGGTTGATCTTGTTGCGACTTCAAAGGTGGAACGTTCACAGACTGCCGCTAAATTGCAGATAGCCGCGGCATTTCCCGGTTCAAAGGAATTTAAATACGCGATATATGCGATAATTATGCTTGTAGTGATATATACGGTGGCTTATGCCGTTTATATCCAGTTTAAGTATATGAAGAAGTGACGCAATGGATATTATAGTTGAACGGGCAGTCGAAGAAATAAAAGCTCTGGAGGATAAAGTCCCTCAAGGAAAACACATCGTTACCGGCGATATAAGAAAACTATCCGCGCGGCTGTACAAAGTGATAGATGACAAGTCGATCACAAACGTGCTTTCACTGTGTGAGGAACTTCTGGAATGTCATAATTGGGAGCTTGGCGTGATCGCATTTGATTGGGCGTACAGGTTAAGGCGGCAGTATTCCGAAACTACATACGATGTATTTTATATGTGGCTGAAAAGGTATGTTCGCGGCTGGGGCGACTGCGACGATTTTTGCACCCATGCTTTTGGCGAACTGCTCAGACAGAATAAGTGTCTTTTTTCAAAGGTGAAGAATTGGACGTCGGACGATGATTTCTGGGTTCGCCGCGCGTCCGCAGTAATACTGATACCGGCTATCCTGCACAATGACTACAACGGGATCGATCCGCTCAGCATATCAGATCTTTTGATGTCGGACAAGCACGATCTGGTTCAAAAGGGGTATGGCTGGATGCTCAAATGCCTTTCGCAGGTCGATATGAATACGGTTAAGGATTATCTGATCGCGAATCATACCCGAATGCCGAGAACGGCTTTTCGCTATGCATTGGAAAAGTTTGACAGTGATGTAAAAAAAGAAATGATGTCTTTATGACCGCTCGGGACTTCTTGTTTTATCTAACATAAAATTTCACGACGTAAGAATTGTAGATCAGTATATTGATCAGTGAGGGCTGATAAAATGACCTATAGGGTGATACCCGGCAGACAGAAAAGATTTTTCAGCATACCGTGTGTGATCGCGGAAAAATATCTTCCTGATGCCAAAGAAATGTACATAAAAACGCTGCTGTATCTTCTTTGCAGCGATTCGGAAATATTTGATACCGATGTGATAGCAAATGCTCTCAAAATTGACTCGGCTGTTGTAAAGGACGCTCTGCTTTACTGGGCGGCAGAGGGGATAATTTCACTTTCCGAGGAAAACGGCACGGCGGTCGCACTGCCTGCATCTGCTGTTGTAAGTCAGGAAAATTCCCTGCCGCCGCAGGAAAAGAAACAAATGCCGCCGAAAGCGGTCGTCAGGTATTCCCCCAAAGATCTTTCCGATAAAATAAATAGCAGCGACGATCTGCACCAACTGACTCACGATGTCCAGAAGATTCTCGGCAGGACGATCAACGCATCTGAAACGGCAAGCCTGATAAATCTCTATGAATACTACGGATTTTCCGCCGCCTCCGCCCTGATGATATGCGAATATTGTCACAAGCTCGGCAAGGACAGAATGGCATACATCGAAAGAGTTGCCAAAGATTGGTTCGAGCGCGGAATAGTTACCTATGCGGACGTTGAGGCGGAAATAATTAAGCAGACGGAGATCGGCTCGTTTATTAACAAAGCCGCCGCCGCTTTCGGCATGAGCGGAAAACTTTCCAAAAGGCAGCAGGAATATATAGAGCAGTGGCGTTCTATGGGATTCACGACAGAAATGCTCGAGATAGCCTATGATAAGTGTATGGACGCAAAGAACGAACTTAAATTCAGTTATGTCGACGGTATTTTAAGGAAGTGGGCAGGAATGAATATTTCCACTCCCGAGCAGGTTAGTGAAGAGGACAGAAAATTTGCGGACGGAAAAGCCAAACGCAGGAATGAACCCGTTAAAAATAAGGAAACCTCATACGATCTTGGCGAATGGGAACGCTTTGCTATGAATTTTGATCCGGAGGGGAGCGGTGAAAAGTGAAAAAGTACAGTATCAGCACGTTTGAAAAAGCCGAATCTGCGCTTGCAGAACGCAGACAAAGCGTCGAGCAGGAACTGCAGCGCAGGCGCAGGGAGGTTTACGCGCTCGCTCCGGAAGTAGCCGTTCTCGAACAGTCGCTTGCGGCTACGGGAAATAAACTTCTTATGGCTGCCGCAAAGGGCGGCGATGATCTTCCGCGCCTTATCGAAGAGATCAAGGTGAAAAATCTCGATACACAGAAAGCGATAGCCGATATTCTTACCGAGCTTAAAGGCGATCCCGATTATCTGGACGCGCCCTACCATTGTCAGCTTTGCAACGATACGGGTTATGTTTCGGGCAGCCGCTGTCGCTGCTTTGTTGATCTTCTCGATAAGTTTTCATATGAGGAGCTTAACGCCTCCTGCCGTATCAGACTTAGGGATTTTTCGGAGTTTCGGGAAGAATATTATGCCGATGAGAAAGTGCGTTCGCATATGCTGAAGATCAGGGAATACTGCCGCAGATATGCCGATAATTTCAGCGAGGATTCCGATTCGCTTTTCTTTGTGGGAATGACGGGACTCGGCAAGACATTTCTTTCGGCGTGTATCGCAAAAAGCCTTATCGAAAAGGGCAGGGGAGTCGTATTCGGTTCGCTGCCCGATTTTCTGAGAACGGTGGAAAACGAACATTTCGGAAGAGCGCAGGGGAATACTCTCGATACGATGATCGACTGCGAACTGCTTATCCTTGACGACCTCGGCTCGGAGTTTCAGACTTCATTCTCCGAATCGGCTATCTACGATATTATTAACGGTAGGCTCAACCTTTGCAAGCCGACTATCATTTCTACAAATCTTTCCTCAAAGGAACTGGACGCGAGATATAACGAGCGTATAATTTCCCGTATAACCGGCTGTTTTGTTCCGCTTATGTTTATGGGAAAGGATATAAGACATCTTCGCCGTCAGCTTTCCGCACAATAATTTAATTTCTTAATTTACATCGGCGGAATTTATCTTGGCAATATTCAAAAACCGCGCAGAAACGGCGCTTTGCGGATATATCCGCCTCTGTCGAAAGCACGGACAAGATTTTTGTTATATTATCCGCCGGCGGCGGAGAATATAACAAATGCCAAAAAACCTTCTCCGCCCCAATTATAAAGCCGGAGAGATATGCACCGTGGACGGGCGGAAATGCCCCGTCCGGGAGGACCTCCGCCAACGGCGGAGGAAAAATAACCAAAATGCCTGCATTTACAAGTAAATATTAAAATGCTTACATAAAATTTAAAATTGATTTCAGTGGTCGAAAAGTGTTGATTTTTAAAATTAATTATTTTATTTAAAATTTATGGTTGACAGAAACGAAAAAATATGTTATAGTACTATGAAAGGGTGTTGATATGAACTGGGTCGAGGTCGAAATTTATACCACATCTGACGGGATCGAACCGCTTACCGGCTCCCTGCTCGGGTTGGGCATCGGCGGTTTTGTGATCAAAGATGCGGCGGATTTTAATGAATTTCTTACGGACAAGTCTATTAACTGGGATTATATAGACGATGATCTTATGGGACTTAAAGACTGCGAAACCACAGTCACGATCTATCTTCCCGAAAACCTGCAGGGAAAAGAGAATCTCGACGCAGTAAGACAGGAGCTTAAAGCGCTTAAGTCGAGGGATACCGCTAACGCTTTCGGCAGACTGGAATACAGTCTGAAAAATGTGCGCGAAGAGGACTGGGCGAACGGCTGGAAAAAATATTTCAAGCCGCTGAAGATAGGTGAAAAGCTGCTTATCAAGCCTTCGTGGGAAAAAGCCGACGAGGACGAAACGCGGACGATACTTGAGATCGATCCTGCCTCCAGCTTTGGCACGGGTCAGCATAATACTACGCGTCTTTGCCTTGAACTTTTGGAACAGGAGCTAAGCGCAGGGGATAAGGTGCTCGATCTCGGCTGCGGCAGCGGAATACTTTCCATTGGCGCGGTGTTATTGGGAGCGCAGTCCGCAGTCGCCGTGGATATTGACGAAAATTCCGTAAAGATCGCAAGGGAAAACGCCGCCAAGAACAATATCGCGGACGACAGATTCACAACTTTCTGCGGTGATATTACATCTGACCCACAGCTTGCGGAGAATATCGGGAACGGATACGACCTTGTATGCGCCAATATCGTTGCCGATGTACTCAAAGCAATGAGCGGTCTGTTCAAAAACTTTGTAAGGCGCGGAGGAAAGCTTATCATTTCAGGGATCATCAACACCAGAAAAGACGAAGTAACAGACGTTATCGCGGCAAACGGTTTCCGCCTTGAAAGAGTCAGCGAATCGGAGGACTGGACGGCGGCAGTTTTCACCGCGGTATGACAGAGACGTAAAGTCAGAGAAAGGAGCGTACAATGCAGCTGCTTATACTTATTATCAAAAGAACAGAGCTTGTAGACGAAATTATGAAAGCCCTTGCAGAAGTCGGCGTTATGGGCGGAACGGCTATCGACAGCGTGGGAATGGCAAAGTCCATTTCAACAATGGATAATCTTCCGACTATCGGTCTGCTCAGGGAAATGCTCAAAGGCGAAGATCCTGCCATGAAAGGAAAGACTATCCTTGTTGTTGTCAAGGACGAGCAGGTCGAGGTCGCCAAGAAAGCAATCCTGAGTGTTACCGGCGATCTTAATACTCCCAATGCCGGAGTACTTTTCGGATTACCCGTGTCGTTTGCAATGGGAATAAACTGATACCGCTGCGATCTATGATCCGTTTGACTGTCAGGCGAACGGATCTTTTTTGTGCGGTTTTGCCTTATATAAATTTTTCACGGAAATCAATTTTTAAATTTTATGTATGCATTTTAATATTTTTATAGGTTCAGGCTGCCTTTTGGGTTATTTTTCCTCCGCCAACGGCGGAGGAAAAATAATTTAATGTTATATTCTCCGCCGTTGGCGGAGAATATAACAAAAATTTTGATAAAATAAACAAAATATAACTATAAGGCTAAATATACTCTCATAAAATTGATTGCCGTGATAAATTTTTGTAAAACTATTGCCTTTTCGGGAAAAATGAGGTATAATATTAGTGTGACATCAGTCTGACGGCTGAAAATTCTGTATACAGGGAGATAAGACTATGAAAATAATGGACACGATCGGTTTTGTTGAAACATCTGATAAAGAAGTCGGAGCGGCTATGAACAGCGAGCTTGCCCGTCAGAGGAGAAATCTCGAGCTTATTGCCAGCGAGAATATCGTTTCTCCGGCAGTTATGGCTGCTATGGGTTCGGTGCTGACTAATAAGTACGCCGAGGGCTATCCCTCAAAGAGATACTACGGCGGCTGCGAATGTGTTGACGTTGTTGAAAATATCGCTATCGAAAGAGCGTGTAAGCTGTTCGGCGCAAAGTATGCAAACGTTCAGCCTCATTCGGGAGCGCAGGCTAACCTTGCGGTCTATTTTGCACTGTGCGAAACGGGTGATACCATACTCGGTATGAGCCTTGCGGACGGCGGACATCTTACCCACGGTTCTCCCGTTAATATGTCGGGCAAGAATTATCACTTTGTTTCATACGGTCTTAACGACGACGGTTTTATCGACTATGACGCTCTTGAAAAGCTTGCGAAAGAGAATAAGCCTAAGCTTATCGTTGCAGGCGCGTCCGCTTATCCGAGAATAATCGACTTTGAAAGGATAGCCGCTGCAGCAAAAGAAGTCGGAGCATATTTTATGGTGGATATGGCACATATCGCAGGTCTTGTTGCGGCAGGACTTCACCCCTCTCCGATTCCCTATGCCGACGTTGTAACGACTACTACGCATAAAACTCTCAGAGGTCCGAGGGGCGGTATGATACTCACAAACGACGAGGAGCTTGCAAAGAAATTCAATAAGGCGATCTTCCCGGGAACTCAGGGAGGTCCTCTTATGCACGTTATCGCGTCCAAGGCGGTTTGCTTCGGTGAGGCTCTCAAGCCGGAATTCAAGACCTACGCTCAGCAGGTCGTAAAGAACGCGCAGGCGCTTGCAAAGGGACTTACCGACAGAGGATTCGACCTTGTTTCGGGCGGAACGGATAATCATCTTATGCTTGTTGATCTGCGTCCGTTCAATATCACGGGTAAGGAACTGGAGAAAAAGCTTGACGAGGTATACATAACCGTCAACAAGAACGCTATACCGAACGATCCCCAGAGCCCGTTCATCACAAGCGGCGTAAGAATAGGAACTCCGGCTGTCACTACAAGAGGTCTTGTGGAGGAGGATATGGAAAAGATCGCCCAGTGCATTTATCTTACCGCTTCCGACTTTGACAACAAGGCTGACGAGGTAAGAGCTGAAGTCGAGAGGATATGCAGCAAGTACCCGCTCTATGAATAATACGGTCGGAAAGTGACGATATGATAAGACCTGTCTTCGGGCAGGTCTTTTTTGTCGGGAAAGTTGTTAATATTCTGTTAAATATGCGCCGCTATCCTTGACAGTTACGTTAGGTAACTGATTATACTTATGGTAACGACAGTGTTTACTATGACAATAAACGGGAGGAACTGTATGAAGATCTCACAGATATGCGAGGAAACCGGTCTTACAAAGAGAGCGGTGAGATTCTATGAAGAAAAAGAACTTATCGCTCCTGAGATAACGCGCATTAACGGTAAAGACTACAGAGAATACTCAAACAGCGATGTGCGCAGGCTTAGAGCTATCGTCGCAATGCGCAGACTTGGTTTTTCGCTTGAAGATATACGCTCGATGCTCGCAAACCCCGAAAGTATCGGCAGCGTCGCGGCAAAATATAAAGAACAGCTCGGTCGGGAGATAGGTCGGAAAGAAAAAATATACAGACTGCTTTCGCAGCTATGCGGAAAGGATTATGCCGATATTTACGAGTTTGAAAAAGCCGTTATGCGCTCGGAGGAAGTAAATGATCTTCCGCCGCGCGATGTCGCTCCCGATTTCAGCAAAATGGAAGAGCTTACCCGTCGGGAAAAGGAAAAAGCGCTTGAAGATTTTCATAAGCAGTTGATAATACATAATTTTGTTTCCGATATAATGAGCAGGGTATTAAAGACTGCGGCGTTTGCCGTCCTGACGGTTGCTCTGATATTTGTGATACTGTTTGCAGTTTCGTGGATACCAAAGAAAGTCGAGATCTCCGCAGACGGTTATCTGTGCAGCAAGGACGGTTCCGTTCAGTATGAAGATACCGTAACGGTTAAAGGAAAAATATACAGACCGATGTTTAACGACGATTTTTTTGAGGGAGAAATAACATTTGAGAATACGCCGCAGCTTGATGTGAAGTGTGCAAGAGAATATCTGTATGGTGAAAATGACAGCGCAAAGGGGTGCGCGTTTGTTGAACCGCTTGCTTACGACGATCGTTACAGGTATGAGATCACGATATATACTTATAACGGATCTTCCGATGAATACGGCTATGACCTGAACAGAACTCTGTTTATATCCTCCGATCTTGAAGATGTTTATTTTGCCGGCAAAGGGGCTGACGGCACGGAGGTATATTTCACTGCCCCTGCGAAAAGCTGTAAGGAGGTACAGGCTGCCGATACGCTGCTGTAGGGAATAATTTCTGTTTTTTGACAAAATCCATTGAAAAACGTCGGATTATGTGTTATACTATATATAAAGTATAAGGCAGGGTTTTCGGATTAATTATGCCTGCTGTTATCATACGATCATAATATCATAAGACGGGGAGGATAAATATGAACGACGTTTTGCTTAAATTTCTTGATGAGGAGATAACAAGCGCGGTCTACGGCGATCTGTGGAGGTTTATAACCTCTGATTCTATCGTCAGGGGGACTTTTGAATGTTCAAATCATATCGTTATGAAAATTTCTCCCTGTCAGTTTATCATATATCCTATCTGCGTGGGAATGGAAAACACCAAGTGCCGTGACGCCGTGCTTGTGGCAAGGACTTATTTTCTGAAAAAAATAAACAGCAAGGCGTATGAGCGCAGACTGCCGGATATACAGAACATTTTTGAGTGAAAGGAAGAACTGCGATGTCAGTGCCGCTCGCTGAAAGAATACGTCCGAGGACTCTTGACGATGTTGCAGGGCAGTCTCATCTGCTCGGAGATGGCAAACCTCTGCGCCGCATTATTGAAAGCGGACGTATACCGAATATGATATTTTACGGCTCTGCCGGTATAGGAAAAACCACCGTTGCCCGTATAATTGCGGAAAATGCCAATATGACCATGCATAAGCTCAACGGCACTTCCGCATCTATCGCCGATATAAAGCAGATCGTTGCGGAAACAGATACTCTCAGCGGAATAAACGGCATACTTCTTTATCTTGACGAGATACAGTATCTGAATAAAAAACAACAGCAGTCGCTGCTCGAATATATAGAAAACGGCAAGATAACGCTTATTTCCTCTACTACCGAGAATCCGTATTTTTATGTATATAACGCCATTATCAGCCGCTCGACCGTATTTGAATTCAAGCCGCTCACACCTGCCGAGATCATTCCTGCCATAAAGCGCGCTTTTCAACTCTGCGCCGACGAGCTCGGACTGCGGCTCAGACTCGAAAGCGGCGTTTGCGAGCATATAGCCAAGGGCTGCGGCGGTGACGTAAGAAAATCCATAAACACGGTGGAGCTTTGTACCCTGTCTGCGGACAACGACGGCGAAGTACTTACGGTCACTATGGATAATGTCAGACTGCTGACACAGCGCAGCAATATGCACTATGACCGCGACGGAGATCAGCATTATGATATTCTCTCCGCCCTGCAAAAGTCGATAAGGGGTTCAGACCCCGACGCGGCGATACATTACGCGGCGCGGCTTATCGAGGCAGGGGATATAATCTCTTTGTCAAGACGGCTGCTTGTGATAGCCTCCGAGGACGTGGGGCTTGCATATCCGCAGGCTGCCGCCATTACCAAAGCCTGCGTTGACAGCGCAATGCAGCTTGGTCTGCCCGAGGCAAGACTGCCCCTTGCCGAAGCCGTTCTGCTGCTTGCTACCGCGCCGAAATCCAACAGCGTTATAATGGCGGTGGATTCCGCTCTCGATGACGTACGCGGCGGCGGTGCAATGGATTTCCCGAGACATTTGCAGAATAAACATCTTGACGGCGATGGCGCGGAGATTAAGGGGCAGCATTATCTCTATCCCCATAATTTCCCGAATCATTGGGTAAGTCAGCAGTATCTTCCCGATACTCTGAAAGACCGTGTTTATTACGAGTACGGCGAAAATAAAACGGAACAGCTTGCAAAAGCATACTGGCAGAAGATCAAGGGGAAATAATAAAGTCAAATAAAAAACAACGAAAATAACGGCTCCGAACGCTTACGGAGCCGTTTTTATGTCAGAACTCGGTAAATATGTTTTTCCCCGACTGAGGAGTGGAATATACCCACCTGTCAATATGCCCCGAATCAATAAAATAACTGAACTTCGAGGGGAATCTTGCGTTTTCAAATACGTCTACGATTATGAGTTTTACTTTCATTTTTTCGGGTATGAGCGCTTTTATGTAAACGCTTGCCGCCTGCCCGGGAATGACGTTTTCCTTCGGTTCGGCAAGTCCGGCAAGATTCGGCGCAAGCTCGATGAAGATACCGTAACTTTCTACCGAACGGACTATTCCGCCGACCGTTTCACCGGCAGAAAATTTCATGGCGTTCTCTTCCCAACTGCCGAGCAGCTCTTTGTGCGACAGACATATCCTGCCGTCCTCTATGCTTTTTATTACCGCAAAAATATCCTGTCCGTTGTAAAAACGGTCGTTCGGATGTGCTATTCTGGATACGGATATTGCGTCTATCGGAATAAGCGAGGGTATGCCGCAGCCTATATCTACAAAACAGCCGAACGGTTCAAGGTGCGTCACGCGTGCGGTGATAACGTCTCCGCTTGTCAGACGGCTTATGTAGTTGTCGCGGCATTCTTCCTGAGCGCGCCGCCTTGAAAGAATATACTGCGTACCTTCCTCCGAGCTGCGCATATCTATTATTTTAAAGCAGACGGGCTTGTTTACTTTGGATAAAAGAGCTATATCCCTTGTCGTGCCCTCGGCAATGCCTATAGCGCCCTCTTCTCTCGGGATTATTCCCCGTCCGGCAGGGAGATCGACGATAAGATCGTGGCTGCCGTTGCACAGCACAGCCTGCGCCTCGAGTATTGTCCCTGCGGCGTAAGCCTCCGCCATACCCTGATTGCTCCTGAGATAATTTTTGTTTGAGAGCGTACCTATCAGCTTGCCCTCGGGAAGGTATCTGTTCATTTTATGATCATGCCCCGATCGGGACATATCCTCCTTTCGCATTGTTTATATCATTATTTGTCATTAATATCTGTAATTTTTCGGGTAAAAAAACCGCATTTTCAAAGCTGTTTTGCGTAAAAACGGCAGTGATTTTATGTAAAAAACTCAATTTTGTAGTGTTATATAAATATTATTTGTCATATGGGGAGTTTTAGTGCATAAGGCACTAAAAATTACGATTTGTTACCGTTTGCTCGTCAATAAATTCTATGTCCGACAGTTTAATATTATTACATTCATTCGTAAAATCGCCTTAAAATCAGCATATTCGCGAAAAAAATTCAGAAAAAGACTTGACAAATCTTCTTAGGTGTGTTACAATAACAATACACTTTGTAATTAATTTGTAACTTTTAAGCGCAAAGGTTACAGCAAAAGTAATAATTTGATGATGTTATAAATAGAAATGATATTGGCATTTCAAGACTGCAAAGCTGTTCGGTTTTGCAGATGACATCACAGAAAATGAAAGGGTGTGAAACGGCGGTCCGCACAGCGCGGACTATCACGTCGGATATTAATGAACAGCAAACTCAGAGAATTATTTTCACAAAATAGGATAAAGGCGGCGTCGCTCCTGTCCGCTGCGGCGATATGTATTTCTGCGGCGGCATTTACGGGCGCAAAGCTTTCGGATAACGAGGCTTTCCCTACAGACGGCGCGGCGCAGCAGTCTTCGCAGGTATATGTGGTAAACGGCGAGTTTACTTCTTACGGCGGTTCGGCAAAGGTAACGACTTCCAAAAAGACAACGACTTCCAAGAAAACTACCACGGCTAAAAAAACCACGACTGCAAAACAGACTACCACCGCCAAAAAGACTACAACCAAAAAGACGACTGCAGCTCAGACAACTGCGGCAAATAAGACTACGACAAAGGCAGTTGCCGCAAAATCTGCCGTTACCACGGCAAAGACAACTACTACAGCAAAGAAAACTACAACGGCGGCAAAACCTGCTACACCGAAAATGAAGTCGGCGGTAAAATATACAAACGGCACGACTCATCCTTATAACAAGCAGACATCTACACTTATCGTAAGGTGGAACGCAGCCAAAAACGCAAAGAAATATCAGCTCTACATAAAAGGCGGAAAATATAAGACATGGACGGCGTACAAGACCACGACCGAGCTGAGTTGCACGGTTTCAGGTCTTTCAAGAAACACGGAGTATTCTTTCAAGGTAAGAGGTGTGAACGGAAGTACATACGGCAGCTTTTCGGGCGTACAGACTTTAAAGACTGCCAGGATAAATTTTGACAAAGCGGGCTGGGAGGCTATGTGCCGTATAGTTTACCACGAAGTGGGGCAGATGTCGGGCAGTACGTGGGATAAGCCGATAGTGTATGTTTCGGACTGTGTAGTCAACAGATATGCGCAGGCAAAATACTCGAAAAATTCCACCTGGGCTTCTTTCTACAGAAAATACAACACTATACAAGACGTTATCTATAAAAGCGGCGGATTTATGTCAGACGCCGGACTGAGACGCGACGGCGCGACCTATGCAAGAGTTACCGACAGGGTAAAAACGGCGGTATACGGCGCGGTTTACGGCAAAACTACGCTTAACGGCATAGCAAACGACTACGGCGTGTACTATTGGTGTAATCGCAGCTACAAGAGCAGCGACAAGAGGATAAAGTACAGCTTTAAGATACCTTGGGGTTATTTTAACATCTGGACGTCATACTGGGGCTGAGAAATCGGCATTTAAGGCAGATCGCTTATCGGCGGTCTGCCGTTTTGCTAATTTTTGCATTTTCAAGTAAATCAATTTTAAATTTTGTGTAAGCATTTTTATATATTTACTTGTTAAGGTTGACTTTTGGGTTATTTTTCCTCCGCCTGCGGCGGAGGAAAAATAATTTAATGTGTATCTTCTCCCCAAGCGGCGGAGAAGATACATCAAAAACAGTCTATAATTTCCACAAGAAGGGGAACACTTTCAAAAGTTAAGAATTTTGATTTTTGTGTTCCGTTTTTCGCCGCTATTGACAAAACTGACGAAATGGTATATAATATAAAATGTATATTTATGTATTATAATCTGAAATGCAGGGGAATGGGGCGGCTTATGGCATTTGATGATAATATGGCAAAAGATAGTAATAACGGCGAGTCCTTGCGCCGTCTGCTCGAATACACTGCGGCATATGAGATGTCCACGGGCAGTCCCATGCTTGCTTATGTTCATTCCTTCGGCTGTCAGCAGAATGTTTCCGACGGTGAAAAGCTTATGGGAAAGCTTGCAAAGGCAGGGTTCGGATTTACCGATGAGCCTGAAAAAGCCCGTCTTATTATCCTAAACACCTGCGCCGTAAGGGAAAATGCCGAGGACCGCGTATACGGTATTCTTGGCAGATATAAGAAACTCAAAGAAAACGATCCGCAGTTGGTGATCGGCGTATGCGGCTGTATGGCGCAGCAGCAGTGCGCGGCGGACAGGATAAAAAACTCTTTTCGTTATGTCGATCTCGTATTCGGTACATTTGTAACTGATCGGATATATGATATGCTCTGGAAGGTGATCTCTGGCAGACTTGACAACAGGAAAGAAAGAGTTTTTGACCTCTCGGACAGCGATACGACCATACACGAGGATCTTGTGCAAATGCGCAGGGATAAGGTAAAGGCGTTCGTTCCGATAATGTACGGCTGCAATAATTTCTGTACATATTGTATAGTGCCTTATGTGCGCGGCAGGGAACGCAGCCGCACTCCCGAAGCCGTTATAGAAGAGGTCAAAGGGCTTGTCGCCTCGGGGTATAAGGAGATCACACTTCTCGGTCAGAACGTCAATTCCTACAGCTACGGCTTTGCCGGACTGCTAAGGAAGATCAATGAAATAGACGGGGATTTCTGGGTAAGGTTTATGAGCTCGCACCCCAAGGACGCAGGCAGGGAACTAATAGATACTATCATTGACTGCGATAAGATCTGTACTCATCTTCATCTTCCTGTGCAGGCAGGCTCGGACAGGATACTGAAAGCTATGAACCGCCGCTACACCGTAAACGATTATATGAAAATAGTCGACTACGCACGCGGCAGAGATAAGGAATTTTCATTCACCACTGATATTATTGTCGGTTTCCCGGGAGAGAGCTATGAGGAATTTTGTATGACAAAGGAGCTTATCAGGAAAGTCAGGTATGATAATATCTATTCGTTTGTCTACTCAAAGCGCACCGGTACCAAAGCGGCGGAATTTGAGGATAATATACCCGACAGCGAAAAGGGACAGTGGCTGCGTGAGCTGCTGCTTGAACAGCGTGAGACCTCGCAGGAATGGCTTTCAAGATATGTCGGGAAAACGCTGCGAGTTCTTGCGGACGGTGCAGGCAAGACGGACGGAACGCTTACAGGCAAAAGCTATGAGAATATAATCGTTAATTTCAGCGGCGGCGAGCAGGACGTCGGCAGATTTGTTGATGTAAAGATCACCTGCGCGAGAAACTGGGCGCTGGAGGGCGAAATAGTAAAGTAAATTCCCTGCCGTCAGAACGGCGGGAGCTATATATTTTATATTTTTAAGGAGTTAATATATTATGAACGTTATCGAACAGGCAAGAGCGCTTGGCGCGGCTATTCAGGAAGATGAAAGATACAAGAAATTCTATGAAACTTCAAAGTCGAGCGATACCGATACCGCACTTCAGAACAAGATCGGCGAATTTAATCTGCTCAGAATGCAGCTCAATCAGGAAATGCAGAAGCCCGAAAAGGACGCAAAAAAAATGACCGCTCTTGACGACAGTATCAAGGAGCTTTATGACGAGATAATGGCAATGCCCACAATGATAGCATATAACGACGCAAAAGACGAACTTGACAAACTGCTTGCATCGGTAAATTATATCATTTCCGTTGCCGCAAACGGCGAAGACCCTATGGCCTGTGCGGAAGAGCCGCCGCATAATTGCAGCGGAAGCTGTGCTACCTGTGCAGGCTGTCACTGATACTTAAAATAACGGAAAATAAGCAAAAAAGGAGTGACAACAGTTGCTGTTGAAGGATATTGACGTCAAAGAGCTTTCACCGATGATGCAGCAGTACGTCGACACCAAGTCAAAATATAATAAGCATATACTTTTTTATCGTGTGGGAGACTTTTATGAAATGTTCTTTGACGACGCGATAACCGTTTCAAAAGAGCTGAAACTCACTCTTACCGAAAAGGACTGCGGCAACGGCAAGAGCGCTCCGATGTGCGGAGTGCCTTACCATGCCTGCGACCAGTATCTTAAAAAGCTCGTCGAGCTCGGACATATGGTGGCGATCTGTGAACAGACCGTCGATCCTGCGACCTGCAAGGGACTTGTTCCGAGAGATGTAATACGCGTTGTGACTCCGGGTACGCTTATCGAGAGCAGTATGCTGGACGAGTCCTCAAATAACTACATTTGTTCTTTTTATGTAAAGGGCAGACAGGCGGCTATGTGCATTGCGGATATTTCAACGGGTGAGGCTCATCTGTTTGAATTTTCGGGAAAGGATATGACCGACAGCGCGATCAACGAATTATCGAGATTTTCTCCTGTGGAGATACTTATTAACGACGAATTTCTTTCGTTAAGAGAAGTTGCGGGATTTGTCAGACAGAGATTATCCGCGGCGGTGCAGCTGTTGGACGCCGATGATTTTTCGCCCGAGATACATACCGACGAAGTACTCAAGCAGTTCGGTGCGGACAGCTTTGACGATCTGAATATAGACGCGCAGCAGCCGTCGGCTTTTGCGGTATGCGGACTTTTTGCGTACATTCATACAACGCAGAAGGCTCTTGTCGGAAGATTTTCCTCTATAACGCGCCATGACGCCGACCCGATAATGACTATCGGATTTACCGCGCGCAGGAATCTGGAGCTTATCGAAACGCTGCGCAATAAGGAAAAGAAGGGTTCTTTGCTGTGGGTGCTTGACCGCACAAAGACTTCGATGGGCAGAAGAATGTTGAAAGCATGGCTTGAACAGCCGCTGACAAATCCCTCGAAAATAATCGACCGTCTGAACGCGGTGGAACAGCTTGTCAACGCTCCCGTGGAGCTGGGAGAACTCGAAGAAACTCTTTCGGGAGTTTACGACCTTGAAAGACTTATGACGAGAGTGATGTACAAAACGGCAAGTCCGAGAGATCTGAAATCTCTTTCTCTTACCGCGCTCAAACTGCCGATGCTCAAAGAACTGCTCTCGGGATTTAATTCAAAGCTGCTCGTTTCTCTCAACGGCAATATTTCTACTCTCGAGGCTATTTCCAATCTTATAGAAAACGCGATCGTGGACGAGCCTCCCGTAAATGTCAAGGACGGCGGCGTTATCCGCGACGGTTTCAACGAACAGCTTGACGGGCTGAGAAATATCATCTCGGGCGGTAAGGATATTATAGAGGACATTGCCGCAAGGGAACGCGAAAAGACGGGAATAAAAAATCTGCGTATCATAAACACCAGACTTTTCGGTTATTGTATCGAAGTCACTAAGTCCTACTATCAGCTTGTTCCCGATAATTATGTCAGAAAGCAGACGCTTGCAAATTCCGAAAGATTTATTACCGACGAGTTGAAAACCGCCGAAAATACCATACTCGGAGCAAGCGAAAAGGTACTTACTCTCGAGCAGGAGATATTTACCGAGATAAGGGACTTTGTCGCCACTCAGCTTAGACTTGTCCAGAAAACCGCCGCAGCGGCAGCCGAAACGGACGTGCTGTGTTCGCTTGCCTCAGTCGCTGTTAAGAATAATTATTCCAAACCTCAGATCGCCATTGACGGCATTATAGATATACGCAGCGGCAGACACCCGGTAGTCGAGCTTATGCAGCAGGACGAAGTGTTCGTGCCAAACGATACATATCTCGATCTTACCGAGAACAGAATGGCGATCATAACAGGTCCGAATATGTCGGGAAAATCCACATATATGCGTCAGGTGGCGCTTATAACGCTTATGGCGCAGATTGGCAGCTTTGTGCCTGCGGATTATGCAAAGATCTCGGTAGTCGATCAGATATTTACCCGTATCGGCGCGTCGGACGATCTGACGGCAGGGCAGTCGACTTTTATGGTGGAGATGAGCGAGGTCGCAGATATTGTCAGACACGCGACAAAGCAGAGCCTTATCATTCTTGACGAGGTTGGGCGCGGAACTTCGACATTTGACGGTATAAGCATAGCGAGAGCGGTGACGGAATATATCTCAACGTCGAGGTCGCTCGGCTGTAAGACATTGTTCGCGACACATTATCACGAGCTTATAAGTCTTGAAAACGAACTTGACGGAGTTAAGAATTTTTCAGTAGCGGTAAAGCGCAGCGGCGACAGCATAAAATTTTTAAGGAAGATCGTTCCCGGCGGTATAGACCAAAGCTACGGGATCGAAGTCGCAAAGCTTGCCGGACTTCCTCCGAAAATAATTTCCCGGGCGAGGACGCTGCTTGAAGAGCTTGAAAGCGAGGATCGCAAGGCGCGTATCGCATTGGAGTCGGCGGACGCCGATCAGATTTCGTTTGAAAAGATAAGCGACGGCATAATCAGCGAAAAACTGAGAAAGACGAATGTCGATGAGCTCAACGACGAGGAACTGCGCGATTTTGTAAAAGAACTTGTCAGATATGTCTGACGTAAAATCATTTTTTGGACGGTAAGGTCAATGGCACATATCAATGTACTGAGCAAAGAAATATCCGAACTTATCGCAGCCGGAGAGGTTATCGACCGTCCGGCGTCGGTGATAAAGGAACTGCTGGAAAATTCCATAGACGCAGGCGCGAACGTCATTACCGTTGAGATAAAAAACGGCGGTCGGACGTATATGCGCGTATCGGATAACGGCTACGGCATTTCAAGGCAAGACGTTCCCAAGGCGTTTTTGCGCCACGCTACAAGCAAAATATCTTCCGCATCTGATCTCGGCGGTATACTAACTCTAGGATTTCGCGGAGAGGCTCTCGCGTCCGTCTGTGCGGTGGCGAAAGTCGAACTGCTCACTAAGATCAGGGAGGACGCCTACGGCACGCACTATGTCATAGAGGGCGGAGAGGAAAAGCTGAACGAAAGCTCGGGCTGTCCCGACGGTACTACTTTTGTGGTACGCGACTTGTTCTACAACGTTCCGGCAAGACTGAAATTTCTTAAAAAAGATACCTCAGAGGGGAACAGCGTTTCGGGACTGGTGACGAAGATCGCGCTTTCCCACCCTGAGATCTCCTTTAAATTCATAAGAGATAACAAAGTCGAGCTGCTTACCGCAGGGGACGGCAGACTTTATTCCGCTGTCTATTCGGTATTCGGCAGGGATTTTGCATCTTCTCTTATACCGGTAGAACACACATGGAACGGCGTACACGTTTTCGGATATACCGTCAAGCCGCTTTCGGCAAAAAATAACCGCAAGTTTCAGAACTTTTTCGTAAACGGCAGATACATACGGTCGATGACCTGCTGCGGCGCGGTCGAAGAGGCTTACCGCAACTGTATAATGACGGGCAGATTTCCGGCTTGCGTTATCGGCGTGGAAACTTTGCCGGGTATCGTTGACGTAAACGTCCATCCGACTAAGATAGAAGTCAGATTTTCCGACGATAAAGTAATATATGAGGCGATTTATTTCGCCGTCAGGAACGCGCTTATGAAACTGGATACACCCGTTGAACTCGATATGAGCAGGACGGCTCTTTCCGGTCAGGATTATCGGGCTGCTCCTCCCGTCAGGGACAAGCAGATGAAGTTTTCGGTCACGGCGCAGACTGATGAAATTAGACCCGAAAAGCTTTCACCTCCCCAAAAGAAAGCGGCTGCGCCTTTGCGCAAAGAGCCTGACAATGTAAAAGAAAATACTGCCGATGATGATACGGATACTGCCGCAGTCGCCAAGGCGAAAGAAAATGTGAATGTTAATGCTGCTTCTCCCGATGCCGATACTTCCCAAAAGGCTGAGGATACTGCTCAGACCGCCGTTTACGATACTGACGGAAGTGAATGTTCGGACAAGGGCAATGACAGGGAGAAGGTCGACGATTCGGCAGTTACTCAGCAGATAATGGAGGAAATCGCCGATTTTCAGTTTATTTCGCAGCAGAGCTTTGAACGGCGTACACAGGTAGTCGAGGAGGACAAGGAAACCGAGCAGCCGCAGGAACCCGTTGTCATCGGCGAGCTTTTCAAGACGTATATCGTAGCCCAGCAGGGGGAGGATATGCTGCTTTTTGACAAACACGCCTCCCACGAAAGATATATTTTTGAAAAGATAAAGAACAACGCCGACGAACTTGAATCGCAGATGTTTCTCGAGCCTGTGCCCGTGTTGCTTTCATATGACGAGTATGACGCGCTCGCGCAGAACGTTGACAAGGCGGCGGTACTTGGTTTTGATATTGAACCCGATCTTGCTCCGACGGTCGCGGTCAAGGGCGTTCCCATAATACTTGGAGATGAAAACCCGAGCGATATAGTTTCACAGCTTGCAAGGAATTTTCTGGAATGTAAACATAATCCGCAGCTTGAAATATTTGACGAGCTTTATCATTCCGTCGCGTGCAAGGCGGCGATAAAAGCAAACGACGATTCAAGTCTTGTCGAGCTGCAGGCGTTGGTGAATATGATCTGGGACCGCGACGACGTGAGATATTGTCCGCACGGCAGACCCGTTATGGTGCGCCTTTCAAAAAAGGATATTGAAAAGCAGTTCAGGCGGATAGTCTGAGATCGGAGAGAGTATGGATACAAAAATACCTTTGATCGTGATCGCAGGACCTACCGCGTCAGGCAAAACCAAGCTTGCCGTCAGTATTGCAAAGCATTGCAAAGGGGAAGTGGTATCGGCGGATTCAATGCAGATCTATCAGGGACTGAATATCGCCACGGCTAAACCGACCGAAGAGGAAATGCAGGGCGTCAGGCATCATCTCATAGATTTCGCGCCGCCTGAAAAGCCCTTTTCCGTGGCTGAATATGTAAAACTGGCAGGGAAGTGTATCGAAGATATTTACAGCCGATCAAAAATGCCGATACTTTGCGGAGGAACGGGACTGTATATCAGTTCGCTTATCAATAATGTGAGGTTTGACGAAAGCTCCCCCGGCGGCGAGATAAGGGAAAGGCTATCGCGTTTCGCCGAGAGCGAGGGCAAAAACGCTCTCTGGCTAAGACTTAAAGAAATCGATCCCGATTCTGCGGCGGCGATACACGAAAATAATGTTACGCGAGTGATAAGGGCGCTGGAGGTCTGGGAGCAGACGGGCATACCCTTTTCACGGTATAAGCAAAACGCCGCAGGGCAGGAAAGCAATTATAAAAGCTGTATCATCGCAATAGGATTCAAAGATCGTCAGGTGCTATACGACCGCATAAACCGCAGGGTAGATCAGATGGTGGAAAACGGTCTGCTTGACGAGGTGAGGGATTTTTACTTTCAACATACCCCTGCAACGGCTAATCAGGCGATCGGATATAAGGAGCTTGTGCCGTATATCAGGGGAGATACTCACGATCTTGACGCCTGCATTGAAAAAATTAAGCAGGAAACAAGGCGATACGCCAAGCGGCAGCTGACTTGGTTTAGGCGAGTTGACGGAATTAACTGGGTTTATGCCGATGAAATTGGCGAATATGAAAATTTTCTTGAAAAAGTAAAAAATATTATAGCCAAATCTGAAATTTTATGTTATAATATAAGTTGACGGATAATACATTCGTATTCCGAACGGATATCCGGAACATTTTCGTTATGTGATCTCTTGTGTAAAAATATAAAGGAGTGTTGGTTATGAATAAGATCATTAATTTGCAGGACGTTTTCCTTAATCAGGCGAGAAAGGAGAAAGTCGCGGTAACTATCTTTCTTATGAACGGCTATCAGTTCAAGGGTATCGTGAAAGGCTTTGACAGCTATATCGTTATCCTTGACTGCGAGGGCAAACAGAACGTGGTGTACAAGCACGCCATTTCCACCATAGCACCCGTCAGACCTATTAATATAATGGACGCGGCTTCCCAGAACGAGTAAGGTGATCTGAATGAATTCGCTTACTACAAAGATCTTAGTAGGTGTTGTATCGATCCTTATCCTTACGACTATAGGTAGTCAGGTATATTACAGACTTCACGACAAGCATGATACCGAAGAGGCAGTGCTTTGCGATATAAATGAAAATATCCCGTTTAAAGGCGTTATCGTCCGCGATGAACGCGTTATCACCTATTCGGGAAACGGCGCGCTCGATTATCTTTATCCTGACGGCAGCAAGATCTCCGTAGACAGTCCGATCGCGGAAGTCTATTCCTCGGTGGACGCTATCGCGGCAAAGAAAAAGGCGCAAAAGCTTTCAGACGAGATAGCCGATCTTGAAAGGGCGCAGAATCCCGGCACTACGGATTATGTGCAGCCGGATATACTCCAGAAAAAGATCGACAGCGAATATCACAGTCTGCTCACCGCGTCGCTTAGCGGCGATTACGGCGCTCTTGAGGAAGTCAAGGACGATATGTCGCTGGTGATGAATATCTATAATATCATTACCAATATGTCGGACGGCTACAGCGACAGGATAGCGCAGCTGCAAAGCGAGGTGGACGCTCTCAGTACAAGGGCTGAACATATCGACACGATCAGTTCGACCGATACGGGGTATTTTGTTTCCTACTGCGACGGCTATGAGGACGTTCTCAGCACCGATTCGCTGGCGGATATTACTCAGAGCGAGATCGAGAGCATAGTTTCGGGAGAATCGCAGCGCAGCATACCGAGCGGCGCTATCGGAAAAATGTTTGACGATTATTCGTGCAGTATCGTGGGAGTACTTGACGAGGACAAACGGATAGCGGAGGGCAATTCCCTCAGTCTGATGTTCAGCTCCTCCAATCAGGTGTACGACGTTCTTGTCGAGTCGGTAAGACCTGCGTCAGAATCGGGTAAATGCATAGTCGTATTTAAATGCGACCGTCTTGACGACGTTATGGTAAGCTCACGGGTACAGTCTGCGGAGCTGATATTTGAAGAGTATAAAGGCATAAAGGTCCCCCGTAAGGCGATACGCTTTCAGGGCGAGCAGAAAGGCGTTTACGTCATTCTCGGAAATGAGATAACATTCAAGAAGATAGATGTTATCTATGAGGGCGACGATTTTGTGATCTCAAAAAACACGTCGGACGAAGATTATCTTCTGCTCTACGACCAGATACTGCTGGAGGTGGTTTTAAATAAAGATGTGTCAGACAGTAACGGATCGTCCTGAATTTCAATATATAGCCGAAAATTATAAGGAAATTCTCTATAACGTAGAGAACGCCCGTGCAAAATACCGTTCGGCTGAGGACAAAGTACAGATCATGGCGGTCACAAAGACCGTACCTCCCGAGAAGGTCAACTTTGCCATAGCGCAGGGAATAGATCTTCTTGGTGAAAACCGCGTGCAGGAGTATCTTTCAAAGAAGGAGCAGTATGACCCTTCCGCCGCCGTCCATATGATAGGACATCTCCAGACCAACAAGGTGAAGTATATCATAGACAGCGTTGATATGATACAGTCGGTGGACAGCGCAAAGCTTGCAGGCGAGATCAACAGGCTTGCCGTTGCTCATAATAAGCGTATGGATATTCTCGTTGAGGTAAATATCGGCGCGGAGGAATCAAAAAGCGGTGTAAGTCCGCAGGAACTCCTGCCGCTGCTTGAAGATATTTCTATGCTTGAAAACGTTTCAGTCAGGGGACTTATGGCGATACCGCCGATCGGTTCGGGCGAGGACGTTTTTGCGCGTATGCACGAGATCTTTCTTGAAGTAAAAGAAAAAAATATCGGCGGCATACAGATGGAACTGCTTTCCATGGGTATGTCGGGAGATTATGAACTGGCTGTAAAGCATGGTTCCGGTCTTGTCAGAATAGGAACAAAGCTCTTCGGAGCAAGAAAATATTTGGAGGTTTGAATCTAATGAGCGTTTTACAGGGTATCAAAAGTATTTTTCTCGGCGAGGATGAGATCGAACAGGACGAGGAATACGGCGCAGGGTATGACGATAAGAGAGAAACTGCCGCACCGACGCCAAAGCAGTCCGCAGCTGTATCGGCTGCACCCAACCGCGAAGTAAAGATCGAAGCGACTACGACTTTGCAGATCGTACTTGCAAGACCAAGTGATTTTTCCGAGGTCAAGTCGATCGGTAATGACATAAATGAACAAAAGACCGTTCTGCTCAACCTTGAAACGGTCAAGAGCGACGACGCAAAGAGGATACTTGATTTTCTTTCGGGCGTTGCGTATGCAAATCAGGCTGACATTAAGATGATGGCTCAGAAAACTTTTGCCATTATGCCAAAGAATGTAGGTTTCTCAGGCGTCGATCTTATGAGCGAGCTTGAAAATAACGGCTACAGCTTCTGATGAGCAGGAGCGACCTTTCCTTTCTCGGAGAACTGAGCGATGACGACAGATTGCTCGTTAAACGGACGATCGACCGCATTGATTCGGTCCGCTCGCAGTACTGTGCTAAGTTTTCGTTTTTTCTCGATGAACGTCAGCGGACGATATGCGAAAAGGTCTTGGCGGCATACGGCTGTGAGGACTATGGTTTTTTCGGCGGATATGATGGAGCGGAGCGCACCGTTCTGGGGATATTTCCGCCCTTTAGCGATGACCGCAGCTATCCGACAGGCGCGGTGACTTTTACTTTTCGCAAAGCGGATACTCTCAGTCACAGGGATATTCTCGGCTGCATTATGTCGCGGCGTGTCGCAAGAGAAACAGTAGGGGATATTCTTGTATCCTCGGGAAAGGCGTTGGTATTTGCTTACAATACAATAATTACGGAGATAAGCTCTGTTGAAAAGATCGGCAGAGTCGGCGTCAAGGCGTTTTCGGGCGCGGACGATGAGGTCATTGCAAATTCCCGAACAAAATTCAGGGAAATCAAAGGCACGGTCGCATCGCTGCGTATCGACTGCGTTATGTCTATGGCGCTGGGACTCTCCCGTGAAAAGACTTCCGCGCTTATTAAAAGCAAGGGCGTGGAGGTAAATCATATCACGCTATATTCCGCAGACCGCACGCTTTCTGTGGGGGACGTTTTTTCCGCCCGCGGATACGGTAAATTTCTGCTCGCCGAAACAGGCGGCACGAGCAGGAAAGAGCGGATACATATAACTGTCAAAAAATATATTTAGGAGGCATTGCTATGATAACATCGGCAAATATAAAGGGTAAGACTTTCGGCACAGCGAGAAACGGCTACGATCCAGATGAGGTAAGAGCTTTTCTTGACGATGTGGCTAAGGCTGTTGAGGAGCTTACTGCCGCTAATGAAGAAAGCGAAGAAAAGATCGTCAAGCTGGTCGAGAAAATAAACGAGTACCGCGACGACGAGGACGCGATCAAGAACGCTATGATAATGGCTCAGAAAGAGGCGGCAAAGACCGTCAATGAGGCAAAGGCTCAGGCAAGAGATATGATCGAATCCGCAAAATCCGAGCAGGTACGGCTTTCGGAACAGAGCGCTGCCGAATGTGAGAGAATTATCCGCGAACATAAAGAGAAATGCGCTCAGCTGATCAAGGAAAATACGGAAGTCACCGAGCAGAAGATCAGCGCGATAAGAAATTCCTATGACGAGGAATCCGCAAAATATGAGGAACTTAAAAAGGAAGTCACCGTGTTCAAGGCAAAGCTTGTGGAGCTTTACAACAAGCAGCTGCATCTTATAATGGATATTCCCGAATTTGAGATCGAAGAAGAAGAGGAGGCTGCTCCTGTTTTGGAAGATCAGTCTGAAGAATCTGCCGCGGAAGATACTGCCGAAGAACAGACCGCTGCCGAAACGAGGGAGGAACATATCCAGAAAGTGCTTAACACAGGCTCTTTTGAACCCGTTATTCCGAAAGAAAATCTCAACGACCTTAAATTTGGCAAAAATAATTAATTGTTAGGAGAATACCAATGGCACAAGATTATAACAAGACACTGAATCTGCCTGAAACAGATTTCCCCATGAGGGGCAATCTGCCTAAGAAAGAACCCGATATGCTGAAAAAATGGGACGATAGCCGCCTTTATTACAAGATGATCGAAAAGAACGCCGGCAAGCCGTCATACATTCTCCATGACGGACCTCCGTATGCAAACGGCGATATACATCTCGGCACTGCGCTTAATAAAGTACTGAAAGATATTATCGTCAAGTATAAGAATATGAGCGGCTGTTATTCGCCCTATGTTCCCGGCTGGGATACTCACGGTCTGCCGATCGAACTAAGGGCTTTGAAGTCGATCGGCGTTGATAAAGGCGCAATAACTCCGATAGAGCTGAGAAAGCACTGCCGCGAATTTGCTCTTACCTATGTCGAGAATCAGAAGGAGCAGTTCAAGCGTCTTGGCGTTCTTGGCGATTTTGACGATCCTTATCTTACCCTCAAGCCGGAATTTGAGGCAAGACAGGTAAAGGTATTCGGCGAAATGGCGAAGAAGGGTTATATCTACAAGGGTCTTAAACCTGTTTATTGGTGTCCCGAATGTCAGACCGCGCTTGCGGAAGCCGAGATAGAGTATTCGGACGATCCCTGCTATTCTATCTATGTAAAATTCAAGGTGACGGACGATAAAGGTCTGTTCACGGCTCTCGGTATAGACCTTGAAAAGACCTATTTCGTTATCTGGACGACCACGACTTGGACTCTTCCGGGCAATCTGGCTATCTGCCTTGGTCCCGATTATGATTATACCATTGTCAAAGCAAACGGCGAAAATTATGTAATGGCTGAATATCTTGTGCCTGAAACTATGAGCAAAGCGGGTATAACCGAATATGAGACCGTCGGTAAATTCACAGGAGCCGAGTTGGAAGGCTGCGTTACATGGCACCCGTTTATGGAGCGCACTTCGCCAATTATCATAGGTTCTCACGTTACTCTCGAGAGCGGTACCGGCTGCGTTCACACTGCTCCGGGATACGGCGTTGACGACTTTGAGGTGTGCAAGAATTATGACGACATCGGCATAGTTGTCGGCGTTGACGGCAAGGGCGTGCTTACCGAGGAATCGGGAAGATTTGCAGGTCTTTCCACAGATGAGGCTAACAAGGTGATCGCGCAGTATCTTGTGGATACGGGCGCTATGTTCGCTACGGAAAAGATAGTCCACCAGTATCCTCACTGCTGGAGATGTAAGTCGCCTATATTGTTTAGAGCAACGGAACAGTGGTTCTGCTCAATAAACGATTTTAAAGAGGACGCTATAAAAGCTATCGAAGAAGTCAAGTGGATACCTGCTTGGGGAGAAGAACGTATCAAAGGTATGGTGCGCGACCGTTCCGACTGGTGTATCTCCCGTCAGAGAACGTGGGGCGTGCCTATTCCGATAATCTACTGCAAGGACTGCGGAAAGCCTGTCGTTACAGAAGAAACTATCGACGCTATATCGGAACTTTTCAGAAAAGAGGGCTCTGACGCGTGGTATACTCACGAGCTGTCAGACTTTATCCCCGAAAGCGTTAAATGCGAATGCGGCTGCGGAGAATTTACCAAAGAGACTGATATTATGGACGTCTGGTTCGACAGCGGCGTTACTCATACTGCCGTTCTGGACGAAAGGGAAGGTCTGTCCTCGCCTGCCGATCTGTATCTGGAAGGAGCGGATCAGTACAGAGGTTGGTTCCAGTCCTCGCTGCTCACCTCGGTAGTCTGCACAGGTCACGCGCCTTACAGAAATGTCTGCACTCACGGCTGGACGGTAGACGGTCAGGGACGTGTTATGCACAAGTCGCTCGGAAACGGTATCGAGCCTAAGGAGATAAATGACAAATACGGCGCGGATATACTCAGACTGTGGGTAGCCTCCTCCGATTATCATTCCGATATAAGGATCTCCAAAGAGATACTTGCACAGCTTTCTGACGCATATAAGAAAATACGCAATACGGCAAGATTTATTTTGGGAAATCTTACCAACAAGGGCGGCTTTGATATAAACAAGGACGCAGTATCAGACGATCAGCTGCTTGAAATTGATAAGTGGGCGCTGCTCAGGCTCGACGATCTTATAGACCGTGTAAATGCGGCTTATGAGGCGTTTGATTACCACATCGTGTTCCATGCGATACACAATTTCTGCGTTATAGATATGTCTAATTTCTATCTGGATATTCTCAAAGACAGACTTTACTGCGAGAAAGCGGATTCCGTTGAACGCCGCGCCGCTCAGACTGTTATCTACAGAGTGCTGTCCGCTATTGCAAGACTTGTCGCGCCGATTCTTTCATTTACTGCCGACGAGATCTGGAGTTATCTCCCTCATGCGGATTCCGACAACGCGGAGAGCATTTTCCTTAGCGATATGCCGCAGAAGAGCGGTCTTACCGCCGATGAAACGTTTACGAAGAAGTGGGAGCTTATATCGGCTATCCGAGAGGACGCAAAGAAGGCTCTTGAATTGAAGAGGACTGAAAAGGTCATAGGCGCGTCGCTCGAATCGGATATGCATATCTATGCGGACGACAAGTTCGACGAGATCGCGGCGATCGCGCAGCAGCTGCCCTCACTGCTTATCGTTTCGAGAGTAGAAGTACTCAAAGGCAGTGAAAACGGCGAATTTAAGGGCGATCTGGAGGGCGTTTCTTTCACCGTGACCAAAGCGGTCGGTGAAAAATGCGAGAGATGCTGGACATATTCCGATTCTGTCGGCAAAAATGAGCAGCATCCAACCCTTTGCAGCAGGTGCTGTAATACTATTGAATGATATATGGCTGACGGAGGCTCTCTGAGGAGAGCTTCCTGCCGATCATCGGCATTAGTCGGCGTTCTGACCAAGGAGCAGTATGTTTGTTGTTTCATTGATTATTATTGTTCTGCTGACTGCGGCGGATCAGCTTTTGAAATTTCTGGTGGTGAAAAAGATACCGTTTGCAGAAATAGTTAAAGTTATCCGCATTGGCGGCAGGGATATTTTCAGTCTTACTTATATCACCAACGACGGCGCAGCGTGGAGTATGATGTCGGGAAAGACGTGGTTTCTCATCGGTCTGCCTACGGTGGTCATAATCGGCGCACTGATATATATTTTCTTAAAGCGCAAGGACAGCAAATTGCAGCTTATCTCTCTTTCACTCATTGTTTCGGGAGGGCTTGGCAATCTTATTGACCGTGTACGCAGCGGAAAGGTCGTGGATTATATCCTCTTCGAGCCGATAGATTTTCCTGTATTCAATCTGGCGGATATATGCGTCGTTATCGGCGCTGTGATCTTCTGTATCTGGGTGATATTCTCGGACAGCGTTTCAAAAAAGAAAGCGGATACCGCAGCACAAGATACGCAGACGGATAAAGAGGAACAAAATGGAGAAGGTTGAAATTTGCGCGGAGGAGTCCTGCAAAGGCGAACGGCTTGACAAATGGATATGTTCGCTTATGCCGGAAATGTCCAGAAATATGCTGCAAAAGCTTATTGATGAAGGCGCGGTCACGATAGACGGCAAGCCTGCGGCTAAAAATTACAGGCTGCGCGGCGGGGAAAAGGCAGAGATAACACTTCCCGAACCCGAGCCGCTTAACGTTTTGCCGCAGAATATCCCGATAACGATAGTTTATGAGGACGATCAGCTGCTTGTGGTAAATAAGCCAAAGGGTATGGTGGTTCACCCTGCGGCAGGAAACAGCGACGGAACACTTGTCAATGCGCTGCTTTATCACTGTGACGGTCGGCTTTCAAGCATTAACGGAGTTATCCGCCCGGGAATAGTCCACCGTATCGACAAGAATACAAGCGGTCTGCTGATAGTTGCAAAGACCGATTCGGCTCACAATTTTTTAGCAGAGCAGATAAAGGCACATAGCTTTACACGCGAATATCAGGCAATTTGTTGCGGACGTTTCAAGCAATTGACAGGTACGGTAGACGCGCCGATCGGCAGGAGCAAGTACGACCGCAAGAAGATGTGCGTGACCGAGCTTAACTCCAAAAACGCGGTCACCCATTATCAGGTGCTTGAAGAACTCGGACAGTATACGCTCGTGAAATTTAACCTTGAAACGGGAAGAACGCACCAGATCAGAGTACACTGCGCACATATCGGTCACCCCGTTCTGGGCGACGACGTTTACGGCAAGGCGTTTAAGGGACTGGAAGGGCAGTGCCTGCACGCCAAGAAGATAGGTTTTATTCACCCTAATGGGGAATATATGGAATTTGACAGCGAACTGCCGCAATATTTTGTGGATATTCTCAACAGACTCAGATCATAGAGGTTGTTTTTATGTTTGAAGATATACAAAAAGTCCTGCTCATAACCGATATGGACGGAACATTTCTCCCCGAGAGCAAGATACCGAGCGAGAAGAATCTGGCTGCCGTTGACAGATTTATAAAAGACGGCGGCAAATTTTCAATAGCCACGGGACGTTCTTTGCAGGCGTCGCAGCAGTATTTTGAATCGGTTGTGGTAAACTGTCCTGCGATAATGTGCAACGGCGGTATGGTATATGATATAAATAACAAAAAACAGATATATGACGTGTATCTGCCCGACAAGGCAAAAGACATTACAAAAGAGATATTGCGCGATAATCCCGAAGTGGGTTGTGAAGTTCTGATACTTGACGGCGTGTACGTTCCGAATATGACCGAAATGGAAAGACAGCATTGTGAAATATGCAAGGTAACGCCTATTATGTGTACGCCTGATACGATCCCCGATCATCTTTACAAGGTGCTTTTCGCACGCGAGCCTGAATATATAGGCGAGCTTATAAAATATGTCGAAAGCAGAAATTATACCGATATTGACTTTGTGGTCTCCTCGCCGCGGTATTATGAAATGCTCCCGCGTAACATATCAAAAGGCTCTGCGCTTGCAATAATGCGCAAAGCCTGCTCGATGGAGGACTACACTTTTGTAGCGGTAGGGGACTATAACAACGATATTGAAATGCTGAGATATGCGGACGTCGGTATTTGCCCGTCAAACGCCACCGACGATGCCAAGGCTGCCGCCGATATCGTCCTTGACGTTTCCTGCGAGGAGGACGCAGTCGCGGCGGTGATAGATCACATATATTCTCAGCTATAAAATAATTTTTTGGAGGTTTTTATATGGACGCAACAATCAAGAAACAGCTTGAGATCACAGCCTGCAAGGTACGTCTGGGTATCCTTGAGGGCGTTTTCAACGCTAAATCCGGTCACCCGGGCGGTTCGCTTTCTATAGCCGATCTGCTGACTTATCTTTATTTTTGCAGAATGAATGTTTATCCGAATTCTCCCGACGAACCTCAGAGAGACAGATTGGTGCTGTCAAAGGGACACACCGCTCCCGCGCTCTATTCGGTGCTTGCGGAAAAAGGCTTTTTCGATAAGTCCGAGCTTAAAAATCTCAGGCATATCGGCGCTCTGCTTCAGGGACACCCCTGTATAAGTATCCCCGGTGTAGATATGTCCTCAGGCTCGCTCGGACAGGGAATATCCGCCGCCTGCGGAATGGCTTTGTCTGCTAAGATCTCGTCCGATACCTATAAAGTCTATACGATACTCGGCGACGGCGAGATACAGGAAGGTCAGGTATGGGAGGCTGCAATGTTTGCGGCTCATTATCAGCTTGATAATTTGGTAGCGATCGTTGACAATAACGGTTTGCAGATTGACGGCAGAGTCAAGGACGTTATGTCGCCTTATCCGATAAAGGAAAAATTTGAGGCGTTCGGCTGGCACGCTATCGAGATCGAGGCGCATGATTTTGATAACCTTGAAAAAGCTTTCAATGAGGCGGAGTGCATTTCCAGTCAGCCTGTTGTGATAATCCAGAAGAGTATCAAGGGCAAAGGCGTTTCTTTTATGGAGGACAACGTATCGTGGCACGGCGCAGCTCCTAATGCAGAGCAGTACGAACAGGCTGTTGCCGAACTTAACGCAAGATTAAAGGAACTGGAGGGCTGATCAATGGCAGACGTAATAAAAAAGGCTACAAGAGAGAGCTACGGCGAGGCTCTTGCCGAATTGGGCGATAAATATGAAAATCTTTATGTTCTGGACGCCGACCTTGCCGCGGCTACAAAGACCGGTATCTTTAAGAAAAAATTTCCCGACAGATTTTTTGACTGCGGTATTGCAGAAGCTAATATGATGGGCGTTGCCGCAGGTATGGCGACGACGGGCAAGATACCTTTTGCCTCAACTTTCGCTATGTTCGCATCGGGACGCGCTTTTGAGATCGTGAGAAATTCGATAGGTTATCCTCATCTTAATGTCAAGATCGGTGCGACTCATGCAGGTATTTCAGTAGGCGAGGACGGCGCAACTCATCAGTGCAACGAAGATATTGCTCTTATGCGCACCATTCCCGGTATGACTATTATCAATCCTGCCGACGATGTTGAGACCAAAGCCGCGGTCGAGGCTGCAATTTTGCATAACGGACCTGTTTATATGAGATTCGGACGTCTTGCAGTGCCTGTTTTCAATGACAAGTCGACATACAAGTTTGAGCTTGGCAAGGGTATTCAGCTGCGCAGCGGAAAGGACGTTACTATCATAGCGACAGGGCTTATGGTCGCTGAGGCTATCGAGGCGGGAAAAGCGTTGGCAGAGCAGGGAATTGAGGCTGACGTTATCAATATTCACACTATCAAGCCGATAGATTCCGAGCTTATCGTAAAGAGCGCCGCAAAGACCGGACTTGTGGTAACGGTCGAAGAGCATAGCATTATCGGCGGACTTGGTTCGGCGGTAAGTGAAGTCCTTTGTGAAAAACAGCCTACAAAGGTCATAAGGATCGGTGTAAACGACGTATTCGGTCATTCCGGTCCGGCAGTCCAGCTCCTAAAGGAATTTGGTTTGTCTGCCGAAAATATTATCGGCACTGTTAAAGCCGCCGTTGCAGCTAAGTAATAAAGCAGAATAATAAAATAATACAATAATACAATTTAAAGGCATAGCGAGTTTAAATTTGCTATGCCTTTTTTATATTATATTAACAAAATAAGCCCTTTTTGAGTATTATAAAATCAAAAGGGGTGATAGATATGAGCAAGTACAGAGCGTCAAAAGCCTGCAAATTTTCATATATCCTGTTGATAATAGTAATTATCCTTGCGGTATTGCTTATTATAATCCAGCAGCAGTTATCGCAGCATATTTCCGAGATCTGTCAATACAAAGGCAGAGAGACAGCGACTGAAATAATTACAGCCGCAGTAAAAAAGGAAATTGATACCGATCGGAATGATTATGTGAATATCTATCGTGACGCAAACGGAAATATATGTTCGGCAGAAACGAATACAGCAGTTGTAAATATTTTGCAGAACAGAGTGAAAGAGGAGGTAAACAGATCTTTATCCGATATAGAAAACACAGAATTTTCCGTGCCGCTCGGAACTTTATCGGGTATCACGCTGTTAAGCGGTAGGGGCGCTGACATAGAACTCGGCGTTTATCAGGTCGGTTCGGTCGATACGGAAATAAACAGTCAGTTTATGTCGGCAGGGATAAATCAGACGATACATAAGCTGAGCATTATAGTCACGGTGGAGATCTCGGTCATTATGCCGACCGATACCGAAAAAATAGTTGTCAGTGACGAACTGATGATAGCGGAAACGATCATAGTCGGCAAGATACCTGATATGTATCTTCAGAAGGTGGGGGAGAATATTACATAGTTTTTTATATTTATATAGAAAAGTTGCTTTGGATACTTGACAACCCGCCAGAGAAGTGATATACTGAAATTGACAGGAAGTTTCACTAAATAAAAATTTAGTGAAACTCAGGGAAGTGAAATAAGCAAGAAAGCAAGAAAGGCGGAATATTATGAAACAAAAATACATTGACGATTGCCCCTATTATCTGACGGATTTTCTGACTAATATAAAAATAGTCCGCGACCGCGCAGACCGTACCGAAGAGGCATACTACATCGACCTAAGAACGTTTCTGAGATACCTGAAGATCAAACACCGCGATGTGCCGGCTGATACCGAATGGAATGAGATCACGATCGCTGACGTTCCGATAGAATATGTCGAGTCGTTCACTCTCAATGACGCATATGTCTATCTTCGCTATCTTAAAGATACACGCAAAAATGAAACGGCGACGCGGGCAAGGAAAACTTCCGCGCTAAAACAATTCTACATATTTCTTTATCAGAAAGCTAAGCTTATAGATTCAAATCCGATAGCCGATCTGGAGCTGCCGCATGTAAAGAATAAACTGCCTAAATTCCTTTCGCTGCAAGACAGCCTTAAACTTCTGCAAAGCATTGACTCAAAATATAAGGAACGCGATTATTGTATAATTCTGCTGTTTCTCAACTGCGGTATGCGTCTGAGTGAGCTTGTCGGACTCGATCTTAATGATTACAGCCGTGAAAATCACACGTTAAGACTGCTTGGCAAAGGCAATAAAGAACGTATCGTTTATCTGAATGAATCGACTATCGAGGCTCTTGACGATTATATAGACAACCATCGTCCGAGTGAATCGGCTAAGGATAAAAACGCTATTTTTCTTTCGGCAAATAAGACGCGTATAAACAAACGTCGCGTACAGCAGATCGTTGAGGAAAATCTTGCCAGAGCCGGATTGTCGAATCTTGGAATAACCACTCACAAGCTGAGGCATACGGCGGCTACACTTATGTATCAGCACGGCGGTGTGGATACTCTTGTGCTGAAAGATATTCTGGGACACAAAAGCATAGCCACTACCGAAATATACACTCATCTTTCAAGTGAGAATCTTAAAGAGGCTGCACAGTCGAATCCGCTTTCAGATCCGGATCTTATAAAAAAATCCGAGGAAGAATGATCTACGGTTTTTCTATTCTGAGGACTGCATTTTTGGGAAGTATGATATCCGACGGGAGCGAAAACTTCATCATGGCGTGATTTGCGGTATCTATTTCATTGTCCAGTTCGTCATAGATAATATCTGCGGTAAGCTCCTGCGGCTTTTTTCCGGGTGCGAGCGCCTCGAGTTTGTCGCCCTTGTTGAATTTATTCCTCAGAACGCCGTATATCCTGCCGTTTTCG
This sequence comes from uncultured Ruminococcus sp., assembly GCA_947629455.1. Lineage (GTDB taxonomy): Bacteria > Bacillota > Clostridia > Oscillospirales > Ruminococcaceae > FB2012. The sequence goes on along the minus strand of CANRDT010000001.1, from coordinate 100,448 downwards.
CATTTTTCCACAGTCGCGGCAACATCGTAGCTGCGTATGTAGCCGCTGCTTTCGTAATACTGGCAGTCATTCGGGTGTCCAAAGAAAAATCCCGTGCAGTAGGGTCTGTGACTGACCTTGAAAACCTCGTCGCGTATCCACTGCGGTAATGCAAAATTCTGCGGATCGTGCTTGTAAATATCCATAGCCATACGATATGCATTTGTTATGACGGAAACATAGTATGATGATTTTGCTCTGCCTTCTATTTTGAAACTGTCCACTCCTGCCTCGGCAAGCTTGTCTATATGGTCGATCATACACAGGTCTTTGGCATTTAGTATATAACTTCCCTTTTCGTCCTCGGATATGGGAAAATACTGCCCGGGGCGCGTTTCCTCCATAAGATAGTACCCCCAGCGGCAGGGCTGGGCACATTCTCCGCGGTTGGCGTCACGGTCTACAAGGTACTGCGAAAGCAGACAGCGTCCCGAAAAGCTGACGCACATAGCGCCGTGAACAAATACCTCTATTTCAAGCTCTTTCGGGGTTTTTGCCCGTATCTGCGCTATTTCCTCCAGAGAAAGCTCCCTTGCCAGTACTACGCGCTTTGCGCCCATATTGTAAAATTCGTTTGCCGTTACATAGTTTACTATGCCTGCCTGTGTGGAAATGTGTATCTCCATATCGGGGGCATATTTCTTTATCAGAGAAAAAACGCCTATATCGTTGGCAATAAGAGCGTCAACTCCTGCCGACTGTGCTTGCAGGATAAATTCTTCAAGATACTGTATCTCGTCATTGTGCGGCAGCGTGTTGCAGGTAAGGTATATCCTTTTTCCGCGCCGATGTACTTCATCTGCGGCAATTTTCAGAGAATCATAGTCGAATTTAGCCGACTGCGCCCTCATTCCGAACCGCGTTGAGCCGAGATAAACGGCGTCTGCCCCGAAATCGAGCGCGGCGTACAGTCTTTCCATATCTCCCACGGGAGAAAGTATCTCTGTTTTTCTTTCAGACATCGAGCAGTATTCCTTTCGCAAGTTTATATTTTTTATCGTATCATCACAACAGCGTCTGTCACTTCGCTTGTGAAATAACAGACGCTGTAGGTTACTATCTTTGTCGTCAAGCGCGCGGCAAAGGCTGCGGATATGTTTTACTCCTGATCGTTGTCTTTATTATCGTCTTTATCGTCGGCTTTTTTCAGACCGGCTTTGACGAGATTTTTCTCATGTTCTTCAAGAGTTTTTGCAAAGTAGCTTTTCCCTGTTTCAAGATTGTTACAGAAGTAATAGTACTCTGTCTTATCGGGATCGAGCACCGCGTTGATCGCGTCAATTCCGGGATTGCATACCGGACCGGCAGGAAGTCCCTCGCATATATAAGTATCGTAGCAATCTGTATAATGAGCTATCGAAGCCTCGTCCGAGCCGACCGACTTGATGACCTTTTCTACATAGTTCTTTGTAGCGTCCGACTGTAAAGACGGGAAAGTATCGGGATCGTCAAGACGATTGAGAAAGACGGAGGCGACTTTCGGCATATCTTCGACCGAATTTGCCTCCCACTGGACAATTGACGCTATTGTTATGACTTCGCTGAGAGAAAGATGTTTTTCTTTCATTTTTGCGTACATACTCTCGGTGATCTTGTCATTGAAATGCTGCCTGAGCGTAGCCGTAACGCTGTAAGCCGAATCGTTCACATAGAAATTATATGTATCGGGGAAGAAAAATCCCTCCATACTGTAGAACGAATCGGAATTAGTTTCTACCTTGGATTCAAATTCATATCCCTGAGGCTTGTTAAACTCAAAGAGGAAATCCTCCGCTGTGCAGACGTTGTTTTCCTGAAGGAGATTTGCAGCCTCGAGCAGGGTTATACCCTCCGGGAAAGTCACCGTCACCGTTTCGTAGGTCTCTCTCTGTACTGCCAGTTCGTCGATAACTCCGGCATATCCCATAGAGGGGTGAAGTGTGATCGTTCCGGGGTAAATGACAGGCGGACGTTTTAACCTCATTGCTACCTTAAACAGGAACTTGTTTTCGATTATCTTATTGTCGATGAGAATATCGGCGATCTCATCGGTCGTGGCGTTTTTGGGAATATTAAAAGTCACTTCGTTTTCGGTCTTGCCTATACCAAGGTACTCCATTCCCAGAGAAATACCTCCCACCGCCGCGACAAGCGAAACGGTAAGAATAATAGTTACAAGGATAAGTCCGCCGAAAATCGAGTTATTAAATCCCTTTTTATTTTTTCTTTTCTTCTTCTTTTTCTTTTTGACCTTTTTATCCTGTACGGGACGTTTCTTTGCCGTCTGTTTCGGCGGCAGGGGCTTGTCCTCTTTGCGGCGCTTATCTGTATCGGTTTTTTCAGGCTCTTTTTCGATGTTTTCCGCAGGCTTGTCATTTATAGCAGGCTCGGGGATAACTTCCGCGTTTTCCTGTTCCTGCGGCCGGGCAGGCTCATCGGATATTTTGCTATCCTCCTGCGCGTTATCCTGCTTTGTGCGCTCCTGCTCCTCTTTTTCAAAAAATCCCGAAATATCCGGTTTTTCATTACCGTCCGCTCCGCCGAAAGAAATATCCTGATCGGGAGGAAGATCCTTGACGCCTGATTCTCCGTTATCGGAATTTCCGTTTATATCTGAAATAGTGAAATCCTTTTCGTCCATAAAATTATCATCCTCTCTTATTGTTATCCGAATACATAGACATCTTTTTCGGTAAAAAGCATATCGACCGCAATATCGTGTTCCTCGTGAAAAACGCAGTCACATAAACCGTTTTCATAGCAAAGACCTGCCGCGATACCTTTATAGTCTGCCAAGAAACGATCGTAGAACCCCTTGCCGAAACCGAGTCTGTGACCGCTTTTGTCAAAGGCAAGTCCGGGCGTAACGCACACCGAATCATCGGGAATTTCCGCTGCGGCTTTTACGGAGCTGTCGGGTTCTGAAATACCGAACGCGCCGCTTATGAGCATATCAAAAGAATCTATTTCGCAAAACTCCATGACGTTTCCGCCGGTCAGACATCTCGGCACAAGCACTCTTTTACCGTCGCGAAAGCAGTTTTCAATCAGACCATTTGTATCAACTTCGATAGGGGAAGAAACATAGATAAGTACCGCCGATGTATTCTTATACAGTGACGAGTCAAGAAATGATCGCTCTATGCGGCGGCTGAGCTCTTCCCTTTCCTGCTGCGGCATATTTTTCCTCACATCTCTGAAATACCGCCGCAGCGCGGATTTATCGTTTATCTGCATTGCAGAGAGCTTTCCAGCGAATCGGCTTTATCCTTGCCGAACAGTGCGGACACCAGAGCAAGCCCGAATCTGACCGCTGCTCCCGCGCCCTTGGCGGTAATATATCTGCCGTCCGTTATAACAAGCTCAGGCTTGACAAACGCGCCTTTCAGGTCATTTTCATAACCCGGGAAACAGGTCGCGAATCTGCCGTCAAGAAGTCCCTTATGACCGAGTATCTTCGGAGCGGCGCATATCGCGGCAATATACTTCTCCTGCTCGGCGCAGTAGTCGATCGCCGCCTGCACCTCGGGATTGTTCTCAAGGTTATCTGCTCCCGGCATACCTCCCGGCAGAACTATCATTTCAAGATCGCTGTTGAGCCTGATCTCCTCCATGGTAATATCAGTAATGAATTTTATGCCGTGAGAGGCGGTTATCTCCTTTGAACCGACTCCGACGGTTATCACCTCCGCACCTGCGCGGCGGAGTATGTCGATAGGCGCGACAGCCTCCATTTCCTCAAAGCCATTGGCTAAAAATACATAGATCATATCAACATCCCTTTCGCGGAAACTATTTAAAAGATACCGTATATTTTTCAAGAAGAAATTCGGGGTGATAGGAGAGTTTTGACTTGCGAAGTCCCTCTATCCCGAGATCTTCTTCTCTGTTTATATATCTGCAATCGTCGGCGCAGGCTTTAGCAAATTCGTTGCAAAGTGTAGGATATGCTCCCTGCACCGTCTGGTCAGCCTTTTCGATATGGACGACGAAGGTATCGGAGTTTAGTTTTTCCCCGATAGTGAATCCCACGAGCCTGCCGTCGCTTCTGAGTATGCCGCCTTTAAGACGCATATAATCGAAATTGTTAAAAAATGTATTTATCGCAAACTGTTCCACGACTGCCGAATGGTCGTCATAACCGTTAGCGTCGTTATAGCTCTGAGCCGCAAAGGCTATACACTCGCCGAAATTCTCCTGCGTCAGCGGTTCAAAGCTCCAGTCGCTCTCTTTAAAATGCTTTATATGGTTTCTCTTTCCGTGATATTTCTTTCCCGAAAGTTCTATAAGCGAACGCGCGCTGTAAATATAGTCGCACACTCCCCTGTCGGAGGTGACGGAAATTATGCTGTCACCGTAATATTCCTTTATCCAGCCAAGATCTCTATCGGTTATCGAACATACCGAGAAAGGGTATCCCTGATCGTTGACATATTTTTTCAGTTCACAAAACAGCGAAATATATTTTTCCTTTCCGCTGTCGTCGCATTTTACGCCTGTCGGGAAAATAATAACAGGTTTTCCGTCATAGAAAGAACAGCAGATGTAGAAATCTTTATATCGGGTGATAAGCGTATCGTTCAGTCTGCGCCATGCGGTATTGTTTGCAAAAGAATACTCACAGCCGCGGAAATCCGAGACAGCCAGTCTTTCACATATCCAGTCCCTGTCTGCAAGCTCAATTTCTCTGAAATCAAACATAGGTATACTTTACCGCTCCGTTTCAAAATGATTTGGGATAATATTTTACTCGCTGCGTATAAGCGAAATGATCTTTTCCGAAATGACTTCCACAGGCAGCGGGTTTTCGCCGTCGCTGCAGCTGATTATCTTCCAGCCGAGTTTCTGCGCGGCATAAAGCGCGGCGTCGCGGCAGTTTCTAAGGAAAGCAACGTCCGATTCGTGAATGTCCTTGCGGCTGTCGTCGCCGCCGTATCTGCCCGAAAGCAGCTTTTGCGAGATCTCTATCGGCATATCGAGAAAAATCACCAGATCGGGCTGCGGAAGTCCGAGCCTGTTATATTCATAATCGCAAAGCCAGTCGATATATTCGTCCCAGCCGCTTTTTTCAAGCTTGACCATCTGATATATGCAGTTTGACGTCGTATATCTTGCGGCAAGTATGAGCGCACCGTCAGCGTGATCTTTTTCCCAGAATTTCTTATAGCTTGCGTATCTGTCCACCGCGTAAAAGCTTGATGCAGCATATGCGTTTACGTCCTTTGCGTTATGAGAAAATTCACCGTTAAGATACATCTTGACAAGCGCGGAGGAGGGCTGATCGTAATCGGGAAAGCTGATAGTTTTTACGTCAGCGCCGCTGTTTTTAAGATAAGCCGCCGCCTTTTCAAACTGCGTGCTTTTTCCGCTGCCGTCCAGTCCCTCTAAAACAATAAGTCTGCCCATTCAGTTCGTTCCTTTGTAGCTGTTTATAACTTCCGCCATTTTTCCGCAGGACATTTTCCCCTCGGGGCATTTGCCCGTCATAACGCAGGAAGGACCTGCGTTTTTAAAGATATGCGGCGCGGTCTCTTTGCAGAGTCTGAGCATTTCCTGAGCTACGGCTCTTATCTCCCACTGCGCTCTGTTGCAGCAGCGGTGTTTAAAGAAATTAAAGAGCGATCTCACGTTCATCGTGACGATTATCTTGGTCTCGCAGGCGTTTGGGAGTACGAATCTTGCATCCTCGTATGCCGTCTTAACGGCTTTTTTGGCTGCCTCCTCGTGAGAAAGACCCTGCTTTTCAAGTTCAGCCGTATGCTTTTCGGTAAGAACATTCGCTATTTTATTGTAACTTTGCGCAATAAGCTGCATCTGCCTGTCAAATTCCTCTTTTGCAGGCGCACAATCTGCGATCTCGGGAGGTGTGATAAATTCAAAGCCTTTTTCATTGACATATCGCTGGCTTTTCTGCGAGTAGGACGCTATCCTGTGGCGCACCAGCTGATGTGAGCAGGCTCTTGAAATGCCCTCTATTCCAAACGTGAATGAAACGTGTTCCATCGGGCTTTCGTGACCGACGGACGCGAGCATTTCAATAAAAGATTCCGTCTTTTCCTCTGTAAGACCGTCCCTCAGCGAACCGATATCGCTTGCCGAATAGCAAAGTTTTGCGGCTGTCGCGATAGTTTTTTCGGGCTGCGGCGTATGCGAGATAAGTATGACTTTCACATTCTGACCTCCTGACAGCAGATTTTATAAGAGTTGTCCCAGAAATTCAGGACATTCCCCTCAATATTATATCATTTTAGAGAGGATTAGTCAACAGTTTTTTCCGTATTTGCAGCTTCGTCAATAAGCTGCCTTGCATTTTCAAGCAAAAGCGGAGTGATACTTTCTCCGCCCATAATGCGAGCTATCTCATATACCCTGCCGTCTGCGTCGAGCGGTCTTACCGTAGTGACCGTCCTGCCGTCTGAAACGTTCTTTTCAATAAGCAGATGATTGTCCGCCATGACCGCCATCTGCGCGAGATGAGTTACGCACAGCACCTGTCTTATTCCGGAGATCTGCCGCAGCTTGATACCTATTTTCTGCGCCGCTCTGCCGCTTACTCCGGTATCTATTTCGTCAAAGATAAGAGTATCTATGCTGTCCTTGTCGGCGATAACGTTTTTGAGAGCAAGCATTATCCTTGAAAGCTCACCGCCCGACGCTATCCTTGCGATAGGTCTGGGAGCTTCTCCCGGATTTGCCGAGATAAGAAATTCTATAGTATCCATACCGTTCTGGGTGAGCTTGCCCGGTTTCTGATCTACCACCATGGTGACGTTGGGCATATTGAGAAATTCAAGCTCCGCCGTGACCTGACTGATAAAACGTTTTGCCGCGCTGTGCCTGAACTGCGAAAGGTTTTTGGCTTTCTTGGAAACCTCCGCAAGCAGGCGGTTTTTTTCTTCATTTAATTTTTCAAGACTTATCCTGCTGTTTTCAAGAGTATCCAACTCCTCTGCACTGCGTCTTAAAGTATCGGCAACGTCGCTAAGCTCGGGACCGTATTTCTTTTTTATATGCCTTAATTCGTCGTTGCGCTGATTGAGATAATCATACCGCTGAGGATCGACATCGAGATCGTCAAGTATTGAGGACAGCTCGGCAGCAATATCCGCAAGCTCTATCTGCGCCGAGGAAAGCCTTTCGGACAGCGGCGCAAGCTCGGACATTATCTCGGTATACCTGTTTATCCTGTCGGCGGCATCGGAGATCATTTCGACCGCGCCCGTGCTGTCGTCGTCGCCGTTTAAGATCTTTTCCGCGGCATAGACCGCCTCCGAGAGTATCACCGAATTTTTTGCTATCTCAAGTTCCTCTTCAACTCGCGTATCCTCGCCCTCTTCAATGGCAAGCGACTCTATGGCGGAAATGATCTCGCGCAGTTCGTTTACTCTGAGGGTTTTCTTGTTTGCGTCTGAATTAAGCTGATTTATTTTTCGCGCCGTCTGCTGCAGCGCTCTGAAGGATACCCGATAATCTTCCAAAAGTTCGCCTGCGTCGGCATATCCGTCAAGGATATGTATATGCATATCCGGCGAAAGCAGCACCTGATTGTCATGCTGACCGTGAATGTTCACCAGCGTTTCTCCGAGTTCCCTGAGTACTGAAACGTTCACGCTGCGTGAATTTATCCTCGCGATACTTCCGCCGTCGGAGCTTACCTCACGGGTGAGGTATAACCGTCCCTCCTCGGTACTGATACCAAGCTCGTCCAGCTTTTGACGGGACTGTTCTCCCAGATCGCAGAAAACCGCCGAGATGACTGCCCTGTCAGCCCCCGTGCGGACTATATCTTTTGTGACGCGCTGCCCCAGAACGGCGTTTATACCGTTTATAAGTATAGACTTACCCGCGCCCGTTTCGCCCGTGAACACGTTCAGATTCTGAGTAAACTCGATATTCGCTTTTTCGATAACTGCAAGATTTTCAATATACAATTCCTTTAGCATCTTAAAGCTCCCCGTTATTTTTAGTGACCGCGCCGAGCTCCCTGACAAGCGCGGCGGCATATTTCTCGGTGCGCATCAGTATAAAAATAGTATCGTCGCCTGCGATCGTTCCGACCACATTTTCAATGCCTGTTCCGTCAAGCTGAGCGCATACCGCCTGTGCCATACCGGTGCGGCATTTTACCGCGACAATATTTGCGGCATGATCTGCCGAGATCACCGCGTCTGTAAGGAAATTATATAACGCTTTTTTCTCCTGATTGGAAAAATCGGCGTGCAAAGCCGGTACGCTGTATCTGTAACCGCCGTCCGACGAAGGAGTTTTCACAAGCGACAGCTCGCGTATATCTCTTGAAAGCGTCGCCTGAGTCACCTGACAGCCCTTGCTTTGCAGCAGCCTTTGCAGCTGTTCCTGCGTTGCGATATTATTTTCCGCGATCAGTTTCAGTATAAGTTCATGCCGCTGTTTTTTCATATTATTTGATTATACCCTCCGGAATATCCTTGAGCGGCTGCATCAGCTTTTCATTGACCGAGTTGAAAAAGCTGCCGCCTGTAATGTCTATTATCTCGATGTATTTTTCCGAACGTCCGATAAGCACCTTGTCATTCTGCGATACCTCGCCGAAAAGATTGCCGTCAATGTTTACCAGCGCTTTTCCGCTGCTGCAGTGACATTTTACCTGAATGGGCAAATCGGGAAAAAGTATCATAGAGCGCGCAAAGAGCGAATGAGGGCAGATCTGCGTAAACTCGATACATTCCATCTGCGGCTCGATGATAGGTCCGCCCGCCGACATTGAATACGCTGTCGAGCCTGTCGCAGTGGAAAAGATAACTCCGTCCGCCCTGAGCGAGGAGATCATCTGCCCCGATTTGGATACTTCAAAATCGGCGATCTTGCAGTCCTGCGTCTTTGAGATAACTACGTCGTTAAGGGCGCACCTGTCCGTCTCCTTATCGGCGGAGATAACGCGGATATTAAGCATCATTCTTCGGCTTACCGAGTAATTGCCGCTGCACAGTTGCGACAGCATATGCAGCTGATCGTGCTCCAGAGACGCCATAAATCCGAGCCGTCCGCAGTTGATACCGAGAATGGGTTTGCCCCACTCCATAGCTATACCTGCGCATTTGAGTATCGTGCCGTCGCCGCCTATAGCTATCATAACATCGCAGGAGGAGGCGCACTGCGGCTCGTCCGGAAATATGATATGCTCAATATCGCCGAAATCGCCGCGGTATTTTTTATCCATATACACCTGCGCATTTTCGTTTTTTAAAATTTTACAGGTCTGTCGTGTATATTCCCTGCAATTTTGTTTGTCAAGGTTTGGAAATATATATATATTCAAAGAGATCACTCCTTAAAGCTATCAAAAGCGGAATCGACCAGAGCGCGTATATCGGCGGTGATCGGCGCAGCGGGCGATTTTTTCAGATGTGCGAGATATTCTATATTTCCGCTGCCGCCCCTAACGGGAGAGAATGTCAGTCCGCGCAGCGAAAATCCCTCTTTGGAAAAGATCATACAAAGCTCGCCCAGAATACGGATATGGACTTTCTTATCCCTGACTATCCCGTTTTTGCCTACCGCGTTTTTTCCTGCCTCAAACTGCGGTTTTATTAGCGCGGCGACAGTCCCGTCCTGCACGGTACACTCTGCAAGTACGGGTATCACCGTTTTAAGCGAGATAAACGAAAGATCGACGCTCATAAAGCTTATCGGCTCGTCAAAAAATTCCGAAGAAAGCTCCCTCACGTTTACCCCCTCGCAGTTGACGACCCTTTTGTCAAAGCGCAGGGAAATATCGAGCTGGTCATGTCCCACGTCGACGGCGTATACTTTTTTCGCTCCCCTGTCAAGGAGTATTTGAGTAAATCCCCCGGTAGACGCACCGATGTCGGCGCATACCAGACCGCGAACGTCAAGCGAAAATTCATTAAAGGCTTTTTCAAGCTTTAGCGCTCCCCTGCCGACATACGGAATATCCTCCGCCGAAAGGGTGACTGAATCGCCGTCGTCAATTGCCGCGGAGCATTTTGCAGCCGTTTTTCCGTTGACCGCGACCGCTCCCGAGGAGATAAGCGCCTTTGCTCTTTCACGGCTTTTAGAATAGCCGTTTTTCACAAGATAAACATCGAGCCGTGTTCCCATCACATTATATGCTCCATAACAAGATCGGTCATCTTCTGCGGAGAAAGTCCGGCTTTATCGAGCAGCGACGAGGTCGAACCGTGAGGCACAAAACCGTCTATCGCCCTGCATATCACATTGCCGCAAAGAGCGGAATATTTCTCACAAAGAGAACCGCTGCGACTGCTCTCCTCAAAGAAAAATACCTTTTTGTATTTTGAAACTATTTCTATAAGTTCGTCCTCTATCGGGAAAATTTTCACCGGTTTAAGAAGGTCGGCGTTTACGCCATGCTCTTTTAGCATATCCCTTGTTTTCAGAAGATCGCAAAACAGCCGTCCGTAGGTGATAAGCAGAGTATCTCCTCCGCTGCCCGAGTAATAATAATTATCGCTGATATAAGAGCCGTCAAAGTCCGAGCAGTCGTTGCCGCGCGGATACCTCAGAGCCGCTATCCCCGTCGGCTGATCTATGCATTTTCTCAGGCAAAGTTTAAGCTCGTCATAACAGGAGGGGGAATAGATCGTCGTGTTGGGTACGGAAGTCAGAAAAGGCACGTCAAAGATACCCTGATGAGTTTCTCCGTCGTCGCCGACTATTCCCGCTCTGTCAACTGCGATCACGGCATGGGTATTGCATATGGCAAGATCGTGTATAAGCTGATCGTAGCTGCGCTGGAGGAATGTGGAATACACTGCGAACACGGGTATCATTCCCATCGAGGCAAGTCCGCCGCAGAACGTCACGGCATGCCCCTCCGCAATTCCCACATCGAAAAATCTTTCGGGATAAGCCTTTGAGAAATATTGCAGTCCGGTGCCGTATTTCATAGCGGCTGTCACGGCACAGATACGCTTATTATCGCGCCCGAGCTCGACAAGCTCCTTGCCGAATACCGAAGAAAAGCTGTCGGAAAGTACGACATCGGGATTTCCCGTGGCGATCTCGAATTTGCCTATGCCGTGGAACTCGCCGGGATTCTGTTCCGCAGGCGGATAACCCTTGCCCTTTACGGTGCAGACGTACACAAACACGGGCTTGTTCTGCATTTTTGCGGAGCGCAGACCGTTTTCCAGAGCTTCCAGATCGTGACCGTCGATAGGTCCGATAAACGCAAAGCCGAGATCTTCAAACATTGTGCTTGAATTGTTCAGCACGACATTCTTTATGGCGTTCTTTGAGCCCTTTATCACTTTGATAAGCGGTTTTCCTGCAAGCGGTATCTTATCGAGCGTTCTCTCAACGGCGTTTTTGGTATTGAGGTATGATTCCTTTGTGCGGAGAGTGGAAAGATACTTAGCCACGCTGCCGACATTGCGCGAGATCGACATTTCGTTGTGATTTAGAATGATAACAAGGTTGGTATCGCTTTTTCCCGCATTGTTAAGACCCTCATAGATAAGACCGCCTGTAAACGCGCCGTCGCCGAATACCGCGACAGTGTGGTGATCGTCGCCGTTAAGTTTCATAGCGGTCGCGATACCCAAAGCCGCAGAGACCGAATTTGAACTGTGACCGCTGATAAAAGCGTCATGTTCGGATTCCTGCGGACGGCAGAACCCCGAAATACCGCCCTCACGGCGCAGTGTGTGAAATTCGCCGAGCCTGCCCGTGAGTATCTTGTGAGTGTATGCCTGATGTCCCACGTCCCAGACGATCTTATCTCTCGGAGAATCAAATACGCGGTGTATCGCCATGGAAAGCTCTACCGTTCCGAGGTTGGACGCAAGATGACCGCCCGTTTCGGAAACGGTATCTATAAGTATTTTTCGTATATCCGCACAAAGTTCTATACACTGATGATGCGAAAGCTTTTTGAGATCGCCGGGAAGATCCATTTTATAAAGATCCGGCTTTTTGTTATCCGTCATTTTTATAATTCCTCCAGCAAATCAGGCGTTTCGGTCAAGCAGCCAAAGCGTAAGATCTTTCATAAAGCCGTTATTGTCAAATTTATCGAGTATTTCAAGAGCCTCCGTGGTCAGCCTGCGCGCCTCGTCATATGCGCCGTCTATGCCGAGCGCGGTAACAAAGGTACTTTTATTCTGCTGCGCGTCGCTGCCGATCGGCTTGCCGAGCTCCTCAAAATTTCCCGTAACGTCAAGAATATCGTCAATTATCTGGAAAGCTCTGCCGATAGCCATGGCATATTCGCCTGCCGCTTGTATCATATCGTATTTTCCTGCAAGGATAACTCCCATAACGCACGCCGCTCCGATAAGAGCACCCGTCTTATAGGATTGCAGAATACTGAGCTGTTCGACATCTGATTCCTTGCCCTCGGATTGAAGGTCTATCACCTGACCGCCGATCATTCCGTCGATACCCGTAGCCTCCGCCAGGGTGGAAATGAGCATTACCGCGGTACGCGCGTCAATAACGCCCTGCATAGCCTGATCTGCGATGACTGCGAAAGCCATGGTGTTTAGAGCGTCTCCTGCAAGCAGCGCGATATTTTCGGGATATGCCTTGTGGCAGGAGGGCATTCCCCTGCGGAAATCGTCGTTATCCATACAGGGCAGATCGTCGTGTATAAGTGAAAAGGTGTGTATCATTTCGACCGTGCAGGCGATCACGGCTGCGTTTTCAACGTCGCCGCCGCACATACGGCAAAATTCCAGCATAAGCACGGGACGAAGTCTTTTTCCGCCTGCAAGCAGAGAATATCTGACCGCATCGCATATTATCTCGCGCCCCGGCATTTCCTGTGAGGTGAGCAAACGCAGAGTATCCTCCGTCATCTTCTGATAATCGTTAAGTATCCTCATATTTTCATCAGTCATTGTCCGCGTCCTCCTCCGTAAAAGTTTTTACCTGAAGTCTGGCATTTTCAAGCTGCTTTTTACAGCTGACGGAAAGCTCCACGCCCTCTTTATAAAGTTCAAGCGCCTCGTCGAGAGAAAGCTTGTCCTCTTCAAGACGTTTTACTATTTCCTCAAGTCTTATCATAGATGATTCAAATGTCAAGAAAAACAACTCCTATCATAAAACGGACGCCCTGCGCGAGGAGTCCCTGAAACGTATTTCTATCTCGTCGCCGTACTCAAGCTGTTCTGCCGAGTAAACCACCTGACCGCTTTTTGTGGTGATAGAATATCCCCTGTCAAGAATGTTGAACGGACTGAGCGCCGCAAGCTGAGCCGCATATCTGTCAAGCCTGCCGTCATATGCCGCAAGCGTGCCGTTCATAAGCAGATCAAGCTTATCCCTCAGAGCAAAAAGTGTTTTTTCCTCGTTTTCAAACTTCTTTTGCGGCGAACGGCTCTTTAATATCCTGATACAGCCGTCTATAGCCTTTTCAGCCGAATCGAGATAATCTCCGACCGCGCAGTCAAGTCTAAACCGCAACTTAGCAAGTGAAGAAAAAGACTGTTTTATATCCGGTACTGCCAACTCGGCGGCGGCCGACGGAGTAGGCGCACGCATATCGGCGGCATAGTCAGAAAGAGTGGTATCCGTTTCGTGACCGACTGCGGAAATAAGCGGAGTATTGCAGTTATAGATCGCCATTGCTACCGATTCGCTGTTAAAAGGCATAATGTCTTCGAGCGAACCGCCTCCGCGAGCAAGGATAAGCGTATCTGCGCCGCTTTTATCTGCAAGAGCAAGAGCATGACATATCTGCTTCGGCGCATCGCTCCCCTGCACCGCTGTGGGATATATTTCTGCCTCTACAAGCGGAAATCTCCTCGAAAGGATATTGAGTATATCCTGCAAAGCCGCGGCGCCCGGAGAAGTCACGATAGCTATTTTCTTTGGGATAACGGGTATCTTCTTCTTGATAGAGGTATCGAAAACGCCTTTTTCAGCAAGCTTTTTCTTTATCTGCTCCAATCCGGTATGCAAAGCGCCTGCGCCCATTGGCTGAATGTCCAGAACGATTATCTGATAAACTCCGTCACGGCGGAAAACGTCTATATTTCCCGTTACAAGTACTCCCATACCGTCGCAGGGCATAAATTTCAGCCGCGCGGCGTTCGATGAAAACATTGCACAGCGCACGGAATCGGTATCGTCTTTGAGATTGAAATAAATATGTCCCGAACGCTGAACAAGCCTGAAATCGGAGATCTCTCCTCTGACAGTCAGACCCTTTAGTTTCAGATCGCCCGTGAGCCTTGATTGTATATATGTGTTAAGCTGAGAAACCGTCAGCAGAGAACTCATTTCAGATCAGACCCTTTCTGAGTGCGCAGTATACCGCCGCGCCTGCGGCATTGTCGCAGGAAAACTGTGCAGATGCGAATTTGCCGCCAAATTCCTCGGATAACTTATCGGCAATTATCCGATCGGACATTACTCCTCCTGCATAGATAAGCGGAAGATCGCCGTATTTTTGCAGAGCGGCAGAGGTCATTGCCCTGAGCGCGGCATACACGTTTGCAATGCAGAAACCTGCGATGTATTCGCGCGGCGCGCCTTTTTTCAGCAGATCGGCGCACTGATTCTCGACACCTGACAGACAGCAGCTCAGCCCTCTGATTACCGGAGCGGTATGAATATCCACCGTAGACTGAACGGCGAGCGTTTCAAGCTGTGCGCCGCAGGGAAAGTCCAGCCCGAGCATTATGCCGACTCTGTCGATAAGCTGACCGGCTTTCAGATCAAGCGAACCGCCTATATGCTCTATATTCGGTGTGATGTCTCCGCTCGGCGTGCAGAGAAGCATATCAGTCGTTCCGCCGCTGACGTGAAAGGCGATAAAACTTTTCTTTTCCTTGACAAGGTAAAGGGCATTACAGTCATAAAGAGCCGCTAAAATATGCCCCATCTGGTGAGAGGTCTTTTCAGCAGCGATACCGAGCGCAAGGGCAATGGAATCGGCAACGGTCTCCCCTGCAAGAAAACAAGGCATATAAGACCCCTGCTGATCTCTCGGACGTACAGTAACGCCGACGGCGCACGGTTTTTCTATACTGTCCGCAAGCAAATTTCCAAGCACCTGCGGCAGTTGTCTTACATGGTGAAAAACAGCATCCGACTGACGCAGACCTTTTTCGCCCGACCTGACGGGCAGCGGCATTTTACTGTGTACTACCGTAAGATCATTCGTATCGAGCAAAGCCGCCGAAGTGGTGTAATTGCTCGTGTCAATACCGAGGACTTTACACATTTTTCGCTTCTCCGCTGCGTGAGAATGAGCCGAGTATGCCGTTTATAAACGCCACGTCCCTGGGAGAGGCGAATTTTTCTGCTATTGCGACCGCCTCGCTGATAGCGGCGTTTATAGGCACCATATCGTCATAGAGAGATTCGTATATCGCAACGCGCAGTATAGCAAGATCGACCTTTGCTATCCTGTCTACCGAGCGTTTGCTGCTGAATCGTGAAACGATACCGTCAAGCTCACTGCTTTTACAGGCGATCGCCTTTACTTCCTGACAGATCTCGTCGTTTATTTCAAACAATTCCGTTTCGCGCGCGGTTTCGATGATCTCTTCGGGACTGTCGCTGCGGAAAAGCATTTCAAAGGTGAGAATAAAAACGGTTTCCCTTATTTGTCTTCTTGACGGCACAAAAACACATCCTTCATTTTGTCGTTTAGAGCAGGTCTTTATATCTTTTTTCAGATCTCACAGCCGCATATATCGACGTTCACTCTTGCGATCGTCATACCGAGCGTTTCCTGAACGGCGTTTTTAATACACTGCTGCACCCTTTCGGCAGTGACAGCCGCTTTCGCGCCGCTTGAAAGGATAATTCCCACATCGGCAGTGAGAACGTCGTCGGTCTTGCCGATATATATTCTGCGCGTACTGCCTATACCCAGCAGCCGCAGGGGATTAAAGGGCGCGGGAGCAATTCCTGCCGCTCCGTCCGCCTCCCTGACGGCGTTTGCGATTATATTTTCTATCACCTTGCGGTTGACATAAAGAGAACGTTCGATCTTCTTTTCAACATCGCTCATAAAAGAGCCTCCTTTCAGACGATGGAAATCAATTTTAACAAAATCGATCTTAAAAAACAAGATTTTTAGAAACAAGAAGTAAGAAAAAAGTCTGCAAATCGGAATAATATTTTAAAATATGCGCCGCAGGCGATCCTTGTCTTACCTCTTACTTCTTAAAAGCGCAGCGTTCTGACTTCTTAGGAAATCAAAATTGATTTCCGTGTTTCAGACTGCGCTTATAAGACCGCATAAAAATCACAAATATTCATATACAATACATTATAACACATTTTTATTGATAGTACAACCGTTTTTCAGTATTTTTTCCGATATTTTTAACATTTGCCCTATGCAAGCCTGCCGCCTTTACAGCGAACGAGCCGGAGAACTGCCGCATACCAATTGTATCGGTATACTGCTCTCCGGCTCTTGTCACTGAAAATTTTTCTTATTCTACGTCGTATATGCGTATATTCTCATTCGCCACATCGACCTCGCCCAACAGGATATCCTTTATCTGCGCCGCCTCGCTGTCTATAAGTCCTTCGGGAGATTTCACCACGATATTTGCAGTCTTTCCGTCAAGATAGACCACGCAGTCCTCAAACCCTGCCGCCTTGATAAGGTTTTCAAGCTTGCTTTCCGATTCGATAAGTCCCGATACGACTGCCGCGTCCTCTGCGGCGACGGTCTTTTCTTCGTCCGTTGCGTCCCCTCCCGTCATAATAGTCTGCAAAGTCTGCACCGCCTCATCTCTCGAGGTCATTTTGTCTATCCTTGCCTGTGCGAAATAGTCGTCCCCTGACGTTTCTTCGCCGCTCACAAGCTGCGCGTCGCCGTAATTGACGCTCTTAGCGTCTGTTTTTCCTGTGGTCTTTATTCCGCCGCCCGAGGCTGATACCGCATAGTTGATGTAGATCGCCGCTCCGAGTATGAGCGTCATTCCCGCAAGGATTATCTGTTTCTTTCCGATTATCATTGTTGGTTTTTTCATAGTGATACCTCCGTTATGTATACCCTGAAATTTCTATTTTCTGCATTCCACGCAGATCTTGTTGCTCGGCAGATCGAGCGCTGTCGATACCGCTCTGAGTACTCTTTCGTTCGTAGTAATGTTTCCCCCTCCTTCGCATACAACTATCACGCCGCTTATCTTTGGTCTGATTATCTGTTTTACCAGAGCTTTTTCCTCGCCGTTCTTCCCCGTCATAACTATACGGTTCTCATAGCTTTGCGACGCGCGTTCGCCGTCTTTGTCCGACTCGGTATTCAGCTCCTCGGCGTAAACATACTCGGTAGTTCCCTCTATCGTCACCATAACGGTGACTTCTCCTACTCCCCTTATCTGCTCGAGAAGTTCTTTCAGTTCTCTCTCGACCTGACGTTTGTAATCGAAGGTGTCCTCGGTAACGGGATCGTCGGAAACCGCCGCAGGTTTCTCCTGCGCTGTTTTTTTATCAGGCAGCAGCTCGGAGATACCGATGAGGAATATTCCTACAAGTCCGATAACAAGAATGACGGCGGTCTTTTTGTCAAGAGAAGTAAACTTTTCTATGAAATTTTTAATACTCCTGCGAATCACCCGACACCTCCGTTACGATAATTCGGCAGTCATCGGGCAGGAGCGACTGAGCGGCTTCTGCGGCGTAGTCGGTGTCCGTTCCTGCCGCAACGGTTATCTCCGTTTCTGTTATTTCTATGGAATTATATTCAGCCAAGCTGCAATGTATGCTTATTTTTTCAACCTCTATGCCCTGACGCTCAAGTTCCTGCTTTACCGCCCTTTCAAGATTTTCCTGCGTGTCCGAAATGTAATAATCCTGAATGTCGCCGTCCATTTTCTTAAATACGTTATTATCAGAAAGCGCACTGCCGCCGTCAAGGTTTATCCTGAATCCGCTGCCGAGAAAAGGCGTGAACAAGCCGAGTATCAGTATCATGGTGATAATGGTTTTCAGCTGTTTTTTCAGAGCCTCTCCCGGGGCGGCAAAATCGGCGATAAGACTGATTATCCCTATTATGCTTGCGGTAAGTATAGCGCTTTTCAGCAGTTCCATATGTCCTCCGATTTTACTTCACATTCCGTAACGCAGGGCGGTTATCATCAGCACGGCGGTCGCTATTATGAATATCATCGAGAAGGCGATGATAACGCTCAGTCCGATAGAAAGCACTGCGTTCACGCCGTCAAGAAAGCCTGCGTTTTCATTCAGCCCCAACATTCCGTTTATTATCCTGCCGACAGACACCACCAGTTTAATGGCAAGAATTACCACAATGGGTCTTAATGCCATTATACAGACGATAAGAATACCGACTGCGCCTGCTCCTGAGCGTATCACCCCGATACTGTCTGACACGGCGGAATAAGCCTCGGAGACTGCGCCGCCTATTATGGGGATAAAGCTTGACGCGGCGAATTTAAGCGTGCGCGAAGTGAGGGAATCGGTTGCCGCTCCCGTAAAGCTCTGCACGGTAAGAAGTCCCGTAAAGACCGTCATCAGACCGCCGAGTATCCACTGAACGCATTTTTTTATCGAATCAGCCGCTCCACAAAAGCTTAGTTCGGGATTTATGGCGGATACTACGGTTATGGCAAGCACGACGCTTAAAAACGGCATAAGTATTTTGCTGGAAACTATCGCGATCAGCTCGCACAGAGCAAGCATTATCGCGTAATAGCTGCCGCCCGAGATGAGATTTCCGCCTGCCGCAGTGACCGATGAAAAGATCGGTATGTAACTCATCATAAAGGTAGTCAGTCCGTCGAGATTGCGCGATACCATTTCAAAGCCGGAATAAACGCTGTCATATATGACCGTTATCGAGCAAAGCACTCCGATAGTCCTTAGCAGCCGCACCGTCTGCGAACCGTCGGCAACAAGACTTTCCGTAACGGCGCAGAGGACCGCAATGGCTATTATTTTTCCAAGCATTCTTACCGGCTGGGCAAGCGCGTCCGTAAAAGCAGTAAATATCCCCGAAAGCACCGACATTACCGAAATACCGTTCACCGAGCCTGCATTGTCCGCCGATATCCCGTTTTCTTCAAGTATCTCGTTTGTCTCGTCGTCAGTACCCGATAATATGCCTTCGTTGACGCTCTCGGCGATCTTTTTAAAGTCCTCGCTTTCCGTGGGATCGTCATACTCCTCCTCGGCAAAGGCGGCTAACGGCATAAATATCGCAGAAACTATTATAAATACGATAATAAATATCCTTTTCATATGAGCAGAGCCTCGACTATTCCTATAACCGCTCTGAAAAGCGGCAGTGAAATAATTATCATGGCGGCTTTTCCTGCAAGTTCAAGCTGAGTGGCAAGCGCATTTTCGCCGCAGTCGCGGCAGCAGTCGCAGGCAAGCTGAGTAACATAACAAATACCTATCCCCTTAAAAATTATAGTGAGGTACTGCTCGTCCATTTCAGCCTGTAAAAACAGCTCGCGAATGACCGAGCTTACCTCGCCAAATCCGCTGATAGCCTTTGCTCCGACCAGAATAACCGCCGCTATCGTCAGAACAGTTTTAATTTCGCCGCTCCCCTGCTCTATTGCTTTGCAGGCAATGCAGGCGGTTATACACATAGCGGCAATAGCAATAATATCCATCAGTACAATCCGAATACGCTTTTTATCGTTTCAAACAAGTCGCCGATCTCGTTGACTATCATCATAAGCACTACTATCAGTCCCGCGAGAGTAGTCATCATCGCCTGCTCGTCGCGTTCGGCTCTTTTGAGCAGCTGATTCAGCACGGCAACGATTATCCCTATAGCCGCGATTTTGAAAATCAGGTCAACTTCCATACAGACGCTCCTCAAATAAGAATAACAGCTACAAACACTCCTGCAAGTATGCCCATAGATCTGTAAAGCCTGCACTTTGACAGACTTTCCTGCCCAACGGCGGAATACCTGTCTGAAAAATACGCGCTGTAGTATTCCAGCGAGGAAAGCTGTCCGTCAAGATCGGTAGTGCCGAGAGTGCAAAAAAACTCCCTCAGCTTTTCTCTTTCCTCCTCGTCAAGAACAAGTCCGCCGCTGCCTACGCGCTCTGCAAGAGTATCGGGCAGCTGCGACTTTTCAGCAGGCATATCAAACTCCATAAGCCTGAACAGTCGGCAGTCCATAAGCGAACCGACAAGCTCCGCTACCGTGCAGAGGCTGTATTTAAGCATTATCCGACAGCGTGCAAGCATTTCAGTGACTGCCGAAAGAGCCGCGCAGTGTTTTCGGCATCGGGCGGCAGCGGAAAATCCCATAAGACTGCACGACAATATCAGCGCTGCAAGTCCTGCAAATTTAATCATTCTTATCACCCAGCCGATAGAAAGAAGTCATACGTCCGCACATTGATCCCGTGCCGAGAAATACCGCATTGTCAAATGCGCCCGATTTTATCAGCCGTGAGATCACCGTGCGCTTTTTAAGCTGTGCAATATCGGGAGCGTGACAGGTAACTATCAGCTTTACTCCCGAGTTAAGGGCGTATTCAAGCGCTTTAAGATCATCTTTTGAGCCTATTTCGTCGCATACGAGTATTTCGGGCGACATCACTCTGACAGCGGTCATTATGCCGTCGTATCTTGAATATGAATCAAACACATCGGTAAGTATGCCTACGTCGCTCCCCGCTCTGCCGTTTACCGTGGCAGAAAGTTCGTTTCTTTCGTCAATAAGGGATATTCTGTATCTTGCACCGAGCCTGCTGCAAAGATCTCTCAGTACGGTCGTCTTTCCGCTTGCCGGCGCGCCTGCTATGATAAGCGATGAGATACCCTCGCAAAAGGCTCTTTCGTATATTTCACTGCTGCAGCCGCGAACTTCTCTTGCTATGCGGATATTGAGGGAGGATATGTATTTTACGTTTTCCACCGAAAGTTCTCTGTCCTGCGAAAGCACGGCAGTTCCGCAGAATCCCACTCTGTTCCCTCCTGTGCAGGTGATAAATCCCTGCGTCACTTCGCGGTGAAAGCTGTGTATCGAGTTCTGGAAAGCCTGTCTGAAAGTAAATTCTATATCCTCGGCGGCGATCTCCACAGAACCTGTCGGAGCGTTCATAAGTCTGCCAGACGGCGTGACGAAATATTCCTTACCGAACAGCACCGCGGTAAGGTATCTGTTCAGCCGCAGGCGAATTTCCTGTATTCTTATGCGCTCCATATCGGAAATATTCATTACTGCGTCTTTTATTTTTGCGGAAAGCAGCGGCAGGCAGTACTCAAGCTTTACAATTGTTTTTTCCATGCTGTGTTTTCCTTTCTTCAAGCGTTGTCCATATTTCATATCTATGCCGTATCGGGCATTTATATTACTGACGGCGCAATTTAAAAGATGTCGGGATATTATAAAAGATCAGAATATAGAACGACCGTTTGCCGAAATGCGGTGACGCTTTTGTCCGGCTGTTTTGCATTTTGATTTTCGATACGCAAATTGGTTGATAAGTAGGGGGAAAATTAAAAAGTTTTCGCTCCAGCCTTTTCCTTAAAAGGCTGGCGGGGTCGAGGGGCTCTGCCGCTTGCGGCGTAGGAAGATAGCAAAAAAAGCTTACGGCTTCAAAGGACTATAATTATCCGAAAAAAATACTCTCATAATATTGATTTCCGTGGGTTTATTTCAAAAACTCTTGAAAAATATAAATAAGTGTGTTATTATAATATAGGCGGCTGTGTGCGCCGTCAAATAAAGAAAAAGCAAAGGAGATTGAAATGGCAACCAATCTGACGAATGAACAGATCCATGTCCTGAAATTGTCGCAGGACGTTATCAACGAAGTCAAGAAAGTCATTATCGGCAAGGACGAAATAATCATAAAGGTACTTCTTGCTATTCTGGCAGGAGGGCATATACTTATCGAGGATATTCCCGGCGTGGGAAAAACTACTCTTGCTCTTGCGCTGTCAAAGGCTTTATCACTTGACTATAAACGTTTACAGTTTACTCCCGACGTACTTCCTACGGACGTGACCGGATTTACCGTACTAAATAAAGATACGGGTAACTTTGAGTACAAGCAGGGCGCTGCTATGACGAACCTTTTTCTGGCGGACGAGATAAACAGGACATCTTCAAAAACGCAGTCCGCGCTGCTTGAAGTAATGGAGGAGGGCAAAGTCACCGTTGACGGCAAGACGTATAATACGCCCGACCCTTATATAGTGATCGCCACGCAGAATCCTATCGGTTCGATAGGAACGCAGATGCTCCCCGAATCGCAGATGGACAGATTTATAGTAAGGCTCACTATGGGTTATCCGAGTATGGAAAACGAAATAGAAATGCTGCGCTCCAAACAGAACCGCGTCACGGTAGACACCGTACAGCCTGTCGTGACGGCGGCGGAGCTTATCGAGGCGAGGAGGATAATAGAGGATATTTTCGTAGCGCCCGAGGTCTTTGAATACATAGCCAGACTTGCCGACGCGACGAGAAAGGATCAGTATTTAAAGCTTGGACTTTCTCCGAGAGGTGCGATCGCTTTGCTGAAAATGACAAAGGCGACCGCAATGCTGAAGGGCAGGGACTATGTCATTCCCGACGATGTTATCTATACGTTCTACGACGTTTCGGCGCACAGGATACTTTTAAGTCCCAAGGCAAAGGTGAATGGTATGGATAGTACTCAGGTGCTGAAAAATGTGCTTGATACCGTTTCGATACCAAAGATAAAAAAATAGGTGCGGCTATGGCGGTACTTTATTTTATTCTGCTGATCGTTTCACTGCTTTTTTATATTCTGTACGAGGGCGTTTTTTCATTTTATCTGTTCAGCTTTATGCTCCTTCTGCCCGTCGCGCTTAATGTTCTGCTGAGCTTATGCAAGCGCAGACTGAAGATCGGATTTGTGCAGGCTGTGCAGACGGCAGGGCGGTATGACAAGACGGGCGTGACTGTAAAGATCGAAAATCCGCTGAGGATACCCGTTCCGAACTGTATGATAAAAATATCCTATTATATGCGGCTGGATAAGAAAGCCGAGTATTTCACGGTGAATACTCCCCTGTTTCCGAAAAACGTCCAGTATCTTACGGTATCGGTATCTTCAAAGCATTACGGCGCTTTGAAGATGAGGATAGAATCCGTCCGTATAAACGATATGCTTAAACTGTTTTTCAGGACGAAGAAATTCAAAAACGATACCTCGCCGCAGCTTGAAACTATGGTAACAGTCTTTCCCGATTATACCGAGCTTGAAAATCCCGTTATGAATTACTCGGAAATGGGTCTTGAAACGGACGTATACTCCAAAACGAAAAAAGGCGACGACCCCTCGGAAATATTTGATATACACGAGTATGTCGAGGGGGATAAGATAAGCCGCATACACTGGAAACTTACGGCGAAACAGGATAAGACTATGGTCAAGGATTATTCGCTGCCCGTGGCAAATTCCGTGCTTATCGCGGTCGATCTCGATATACCTTTGAAAAACGGCGGCGCCGATCTTCCCGACTGCTATGATCTTATTATGGAATGTGCGGCGTCCGTATCTATGAGATTGCTTGAAAATCAATGCCCGCACAGGACGGTGTGGTTTGATCCAAAGATGCAGACTGCGGAGCATGAAATGATCGGCGATATTGAAGATTATACGCTTATGATCTCACGCCTGCTTGAAACTCCGCTCGGAGGAGAAAGCATAGTCTATCGTCTTGCGGCGGAGGACGAACGTGTAAAATACGGTCATATCCTGATAATAACGGCGTCGCTTGACGAGAAAAAATCGGCGGTGCTTCCTCAGATAAACAGTGCGCCGAGAATAACCGTTCTTTCTGCGGATAAGAATGCGGATATGCCTTTTGAAATTGATGAACGCTGCTCGGTAGTACCCGTACAGACGGGCGCTATCGCGGAGTGTATGCAGGATATATACCTGTAGATCCTGGGTGACAGCATTATGAAAAATAAAAAAATCAAGAATAAAAGAATATATACCGACGACGGTATAATCAGCGGCAACGGGATAGCTATCGGAGGAGATATTGCTTTTTCAGCCGCAGACAAGCTTAACAGTAATTATTTCCTGCCGGTGCAGATACTTATCTCACTGATCTCGATAACCTGCACGATGAGTATGATATGTCAGTTTCTCGGCTGTACGGAGCTTTTGTCAGAACCGCTCATCTTTTCGACATTGCTTGCCGCAGCGCTTACTCTGATATTCGCCGGCAAAGGGATACTAAGGCTTATCGGCTGGATATATCTTGCTATCCATATCCTGATACTTATCCCGTTTCTGAATGCCGTCAGGGTCGGATTCTATGTTATCGTGGACTGGTACACAAGACGCGCAGATCAGGTCAATTCCCTGTTAGGCTCAAAACTTGCAGCGTATGCCTCCGACCCTGAGATAGACCTGCTTTACTGCGCAAGCTGCTTTCTGGTCATCGTGGCGACTGTCGTTACTCTTCTTGTGTGTCTTTCATGCATTTTCAGGATAGATTTTCCGCTGCTTTTCGTGGCAACCTTTCCTTTTATGGAGCTTGGACTTTACTGGGGCTGGGAAACAAGCTCGTGGACTATCATCGGGCTTGTTATTTGCTGGATAATGGTGCTTTCTCTCCACATCATCAACCATACTACCAATAAAGCCGGCAGAAACAACACCTTTGCCATACACAGGCGCAGATCAGCATATTATCTTACATCTGATAAGATCAAGAAACGTTTCTTTGCCACCTACGCCCGTGCAATGGCGATATTGTGCGTGCTTATCTTTTCGGCGGCTATGATATTTTCTTCCGTGACGGGATTTGTCAGGCCGAGGGAATTCAAGCAGATGCGCTCGGATATTTCCGACGCGGTCAGCAACTTCTCAATGAACAGTATCTCAAATATGCTCGAGGATTATGAGGGCGGACTTAACATTTTCAAGGTAAAAACTGTCGGCGGAATAAACGGCGGCTTGCTCGGACGCACCGACAGTATCAGCTTTAACGGCTCGACTGCGCTGAAAGTATCTGCAAAAGTTCCCCAAACCGTTATGTATCTGCGCGGCTATGTCGCAGGCAATTATACCGACAACAGCTGGACGGAGCTCGAGGAGGTAAGCGGCAGCGACGAAAGATTAAAGATATTTACCGATAACGGCTGCTGTCCGCAGGATTACAATTATCTACTCAGCGATCTTGTTATCGAGTCAGGAGCTTTGCAGGACGGTCTTTCTATCGAGGACAGCACTATCGAAGTAAAGGTAGTAGGCGCAAGCAAAAAATTCGTCTATGCGCCGTATATGACATACTATTCCAGCGATTCAAACAGCGGCGACGATCGTATGCTGCCGCAGCCGGAATCGTATGTTTCTCTGCGCAAGAAAGAATACAAGCTCACCTACCGCGATATCGAATGGCTGTCGCCGTCGTGGAACGGCATTATCTCCGCTCTTGCAGGCAACGGTTATACTTTCCACGTCAATTATAAAGGTCTTTACACCGATTTTGTAAGAGAAAACTATATGAAATACGAGCGTTCTGACGCGCTCGATGAGGCGTTTGACAATATCGCCGACAACTACCTCGGCTATTCCGTATCGGATTACTCCGAAGTTTCCGACCCCTCGGAGATAATCAGCGCGGTCTCGGACTATTTTTCCGACAATTACACCTATGATCTTTCGCCGGGAAAAACTCCGTCAGGCGAAGATTTCATCGACTATTTCCTCACCGAGCAGAAAGAGGGCTACTGCTCCTATTTCGCCTCCGCCGGAGTAATGCTTATGCGTATGTTCGGCTACCCTGCAAGATTTGTCGAGGGGTATGTGGTCCAGCCCTCGCAGTTCGTCCACGACATAAACAGCAGCTACGGCACTGCCACGGTTAGCGACAGAGCCGCACACGCATGGTGTGAAATATTTATAGAAAACGTCGGCTGGGTACCCTGCGAATTTACTCCCGGCTACAATAACGCAAATCCGAATCTTACCGACAGAGAGCTGCACCCTCAGAGCGCGGCGGCGGACGATTCATCTCACATTTCGGACGATAACTCCTCTTCCGCTGCGCCTAATGAAGATTCTTCGCACAATACCTCAGAGAGCGGCTTTGGCAGCTCAGAGTCCGGCGAGAGCAGCGTATCCGATACAGACAGCAGCAGTGTATCTTCCGATACGGATACTTCGTCCGTAAGTGAAAGCGACAGTTCCTCCCGACCGTCGGCACACGCAGCGACTTCGGCAGGCTCAGGAGGAGGTTCAGGCGCTTCGGGCGGCAAAGGCAATTCGGGCGGCTCTGGCGGTTATGGCACAACATTCAAAAATACTGCGGTCTATACCGCGCTTGCATATGCGGCAGGATTGTTGGTGATCGCGGCAGTAGTTATTATACGCCGTAAGAGCGCACTTGCCGCAATGAAAAAAAGCATAGAAAACGCAGACAACAGCGAGGCGGTCAAGTCGATCTACAAATATTATCTGAAATATCTGTCGCTCCTTTCGGTTTCGAGCAGACAAAACATAACCGACCTGCAGGCTGCCGAGGAGCTTATAAAGCAATGCAATGAAAAAGGCATAAATATCTCCGAGGAGGATATTATGCTTGTCACCAATTCGGCTGTAGAGGCGTTCCTGAGCGGAAAACAACTGACCGACGACGAATCGGACGCCTGCCGCAAGGCTCTTGAACGTCTGTCTGAAAATGTAGTCTTTAACAGGCTGTCCGCCGCAGGAAGATTCACGGCGACGTGGGTATATAATCTGTACTGATATTAGATGTAAACACAAAAAAGCCGATACCTCCAAAGAGATGTCGGCTTTTGCTTTATTATTTTCAGCTTATGCGTTCTATAACGCCCTTGTCCATTTCGTGAACGGTCTCACACAGAACGGATATATCCTCGGAAGAATGCGAGCAGATAAGTATCGTCTTGCCGCGTTCCCTGAAAGAAATAAGGTATTCTCTCATTTCCGCTACGCCCTCCTTGTCAAGACCGTTGAACGGCTCGTCAAGAATAAGTATCTTCGGGTCTTCCATTATCGCCTGAGCAAGTCCCAGACGCTGACGCATACCAAGGGAATACTTGCGCACATGACGTTTAAGATCGGGGTCGAGTCCGACCTGCTGCATACTTTTTCTGATCTCTTCTTTGCCGATCTTGTTGTTAAGTCCGGCAAGCAGCTTTAAGTTCTTGTAGCCCGAATAATATGGGATAAATCCCGGTGTTTCGATTATTATCCCCATATCCTGCGGAAAGTCCACGTCCTTGCCAACGCGTTTTCCGTCAACGGTTATTTCTCCGGAAGTCGGTTTGATAAAGCCGCATATGCACTTCATAAGCATGGTTTTTCCCGAACCGTTTCTTCCGATAAGACCGTGGATCTTTCCCTCCTGAAAGCTGACGTTTATGTTTTTAAGTATCTGCGTTTTCGTCAGCGTAAGATCGAGATCCTTTACATTGATTATTTCTGCCATATTGTTTCCTCCTTATTTTTTCTGACTCCATACGTTTTGTTTATATTGTTTATATGCCCATCTGCGTGGTCATATTATCGACTTGCAAAGCCCCTACTCCTCGGTATCCATAAGCTTGAGAGCCTGCATCATTATCGCACATTCCAGCCGCTTTTTCTGTATACTGCATGAAAGCTTGTGCGCGTTGTGTATATCGCCCGCATAAATATAATTATTTGCGTTACAGCCGCCGCTGCAATAGAATTTCGCCCAGCAGCTGCGGCATTCCGGTTTGGAATATACATGGGTCGCCGCAAACTCGTTTTTTATATCCTCATTAAAAGTGCCTTCGTCAAGATTGCCCATTTTATATTCTTCGATACCTACAAACTGATGACAGGGATATATATCGCCGTCGGGAGTGACCGCAACATACTCGTTTCCGCAGCCGCAGCCGCGCAGACGCTTGATAGCGCAGGGACCCTGATCGAGATCGAGCATAAAGTGGAAGAAATTTATATGTCCTCCCTGCTCTCTTACTTTCAGTATCTTATCCAAAAGGATCTCATATTCCTTGAAGATAGTGTCGAGATCCTCCTCGGTAATGGCATAAGGCTCGGTCGGTTCAGCCATAACAGGCTCAACGGAGATCTGATCGAAACCGAGATCGTACAGATGCATCACGTCGTTTGAGAAATCGAGGTTATATTTGGTATATGTTCCTCTGACGTAATAGTCCTTATCCCCTCTGACAGGTACAAATCTTTTAAATCTTTCGACTATACGGTCATAGCTGCCGCTGCCGCTGACACGCTTTCTCATACGGTCGTTGACTTCTTTTCTTCCGTCTATCGAAAGCACAACGTTCGACATTTCGCGGTTGATAAAATCTATCTTATCATCATCGAGCAGCATTCCGTTTGTCGTTATGGTAAAGCGGAAAGTCTTGCCGCATTCTTTTTCTCTCGAGCGTGCATATTCGACTATCTGCTTTACTACATCAAAATTCATAAGAGGTTCGCCGCCGAAAAAGTCAAGCTCCAGAAACTTTCTCGCCGCGGAACGCTTAATAAGGAAGTCAATAGCTTTTCTGCCCGTTTCAAAGGTCATAAGCTTTCTTCCTTTTCCGAAATCTCCGGTAGATGCAAAACAGTATTCGCACCTAAGATTGCAGTCGTGGGCGATATGCAGGCACATCGCCTTTATGGGAGAGGCTACGGAAGTCAGCGCAAAGCGTTCATAATCGTCCTCAGTAAATAGCAGCTTTTCATCATAAAGCTCTTTTATCTCGCCGTAACATTCCTCTATATCCCCTACGGGATAATTCTTTGAAAGCTCCTCAATGACCCCCTGCGGACATTTATCATCAAACGGCGGTTTTATATGATCGAGCAGATCGTAGGTAATATCGTCTATAATATGTACCCCTCCGCTGTTGACGTCAAGCAGAATATTGTGATCTCTTAATTTGAATTTATGTATCATAAAATTACTCCTTTATATCCTTTTCTAAAAAATAAAGGGACATAAGCCAATGTCCCTTTATGTATCAGTTCAGGATAAGGAATTATGCGTCTTTCTCACATTTCTGGTTAGCAACGGTGCAGGAAGTTTTGCACGCGGACTGACAGGATGCCTGACACTTGCCGCAGCCGCCCTTTTCGGCAGTCTTTTTAAGGTTAGCCTTGTTGATAGTTTTGATATGTTTCATAATTACATTCCTCCGTAATATTTGATCATTATTCTAATTAATGTAATTATACCATACTCGGACGGTAAAATTATTAATTTTCATTTAACAAGGTATAAATATTCTTATAATTGTGCAAATTTAAAGCTAATATCTGTTGTTTTTGGAATTTACGCCGACCACTCCCCCGACAGCGGCAAAGATGAGCGTCATAACGAGCTTTGACGAGCCTGAAAAGCCTGCGGCTGTCTGCGCGAAAAAGCTGCTGATGATAAAGATTATAAAAAACATAAATACTCCGCAGAGTATACCCATAAGCAGACCGTTCTTGCGCCGTTTCTTTGCGCTGATAAGTCCTCCCGTGTATGCACCGACGCACAATGCCGCTGATGTGAGTACCGAAATGATCGTATCCGAAAGATCAATTTTAGTAATAAGATACGCAAAAAGCAGGATCAGCGCAAATATCACGCCAAGTCCGGCTAATGCGGAGATAAACGTACAGCTGACAGCCGAACCGCGCAGACTGTTTGGTTTTCTTGTTCTCGCCATATTTTCGCCCTCCGTTACATTTAAGGAAGATGTATTTTCCCCTTAGTAAAAATATACTGTCAGACCCTTGAGAATATTCCGAAAGGCGCAAAAAAAACGCTGCCGTATGACAGCGTTTAAATTATCTTTTCATTCGTCCTTAATGGTCTCCACTTTTGCGATAGCCCATTTCTTTACGCGTATCTTGCTGCGGTCGCCGCCGGTCTCGATAACTACCGTATCGTCCTTGATCGAAAATACTATGCCGACTATTCCGCCGTTTGTGATGACCTCGTCGCCTATCTCGAGATTCTCTCTCATCTGAGCGTCCTTTTTCTCCTGCTTTTTCTGCGGACGTATAATAAAGAAGTAGAAAAATATTACCACGATTATCAGCGGAAGGAATGTCAAAAGCATATCCGCTCCCGACATCTGATTGTTATTGACCATTATCGCGATCGTTGAAAAAATGTTCATTTATAAGCCTCCATGATCAGTATATTTAAGTATTATAACAGATAGTCCCGACATTTTCAATGACATTCATAATTTATTTTCACTATATACGCAGATTATTTACTTTTGATATACTTGTCGATCGCCGCAGCGGCTCTCTTTCCTGCTCCCATTGCCAGAATAACGGTCGCAGCGCCCGTAACGGCATCGCCGCCCGCGTAAACGCCCTCTTTGGTGGTGGACTCGTTTTCGTCAACGATAAGACAACCGTGATCATTTGCCGAAAGTCCCGGAGTAGTACTTCTTATAAGCGGATTTGGTGATGTACCGATAGACATTATCGCGGTATCAATTTCAAGAGTAAATT
The DNA here is from genome assembly GCA_947629455.1 of uncultured Ruminococcus sp. Classification (GTDB taxonomy): domain Bacteria; phylum Bacillota; class Clostridia; order Oscillospirales; family Ruminococcaceae; genus FB2012. Next base: position 70,029 of record CANRDT010000001.1, on the reverse strand, counting down.
CGGAGCCTTTTATCTCGACAGGACGTCTTCTGCCGCTTGCGTCGGGTTCGCCGAGTTCCATTTTTACACATTCCATAGCGCATACTCTGCCGTTTTCATCGCCGATGATACGAACGGGGTTGTTAAGCACCAGAAACTCTATGCCCTCCTCCTGAGCGTGGTGGACTTCTTCCTTACGGGCAGGCAGCTCGTCCATAGAACGGCGGTAAACAACATACACTTTCTTCGCGCCGAGACGCATTGCCGAACGCGCGGCATCCATAGCCACGTTTCCGCCGCCGACGACTGCGACATTTTCCGACTTCATTATCGGAGTATCGTAATCCTCCAGGTAAGCTTTCATAAGATTGATACGCGTGAGATACTCGTTTGCGGAATAAACACCCACAAGTCCCTCGCCTTCAATTCCCATAAATCTCGGAAGTCCTGCGCCCGAGCCGATAAATATCGCCTCATTGCCCATTTCTATAAGCTCGTCGATCGAAAGGACCTTTCCGATGACCATATTCGTCATTATCTTAACACCCATAGCGGTAAGATTGTCGATCTCGTGCTGAACGATAGACTTGGGAAGTCTGAACTCGGGAATACCGTACATAAGCACGCCGCCTGCGGTGTGGAAAGCCTCGTAGACGGTCACGTCATAACCGAGTTTTGCAAGATCTCCGGCAGCCGTAAGGCTCGAAGGACCTGCTCCCACGACGGCGACTTTATGACCGTTAGGCTCGGGCTTTTCGATATTCATCGGCTTGTCCGCCATATAATCGGCGCAGAATCTTTCAAGTCTGCCGATACCGACGGGTTCACCCTTGATACCGCGGACGCACTTGCCCTCGCACTGATTTTCCTGCGGACATACTCTTCCGCATACGGCAGGCAGCGCGTTGGTATCCTTTATGATCTTGTATGCCTCTTCAAAATTTCCTTCGGCTACCTGAGCGATAAATTCGGGTATCCTTACGCTCACGGGACAGCCGCTCATACATGGTCTGTGCTTACAGTTAAGGCACCTCTTCGCCTCTTCCACCGCCTGTTCGGCAGTGTAACCGAGAGTAACCTCCTTGAAATTTCTCGCTCTGACCTTGGGATCCTGCTCCGCGATCGGAGTTTTTGTCATACTCATATTAGCCATTATCTGACACCTCCCGTAAGTCTGCAAACGTGAGCGGATTCATAATTTCTGTATGTACCGTTGCGTTTCATAAGCTCGTCAAAATCCACCTGATGACCGTCAAAGTCGGGACCGTCCACGCAAGCGTATCTGATCTTGCCGCCCACGGTGACGCGGCAGCCGCCGCACATTCCCGTTCCGTCTACCATAATAGGATTGAGCGAAACTATGGTCTTTATGCCGTAAGGCTCAGTGACTTTACATACAAATTTCATCATTGGGACGGGACCAATGGCGATGACCTCGTCAAATTTGCTGCCGCCCTCGATAAGCTCTTTCAGCTTATCGGTGACGAATCCCTTGTAACCGTAAGAACCGTCATCGGTGCAAATATGCAGCCGTGAGCTGACGGCTTTCATTTCGTCTTCGAGAATAATAATATCCTTACTGCGGAATCCTGCTATAAGATCGACGTCAACGCCCATACCGTACAGTTTTTTCGCCTGCGGATAAGCAATGGCGCAGCCGACTCCTCCGCCGACAACTGCTACTTTTTTTATGCCTTCTTCATATTCGGTAGCCACGCCGAGAGGACCTGCAACATCGAGAATACTGTCCCCCTCTTTCAGCGCGGCAAGGTTCATGGTAGAGCCGCCGATAACCTGAAAAATTATGGTGATAGTACCTTTCTGCCTGTCGTGATCGGCAATGGTGAGCGGAACTCTTTCCCCCTTTTCATCAACGCGGTATATAATGAACTGTCCTGCCTCCGCCTTTGCAGCTATGTAGGGAGCCTCTATCTCCATAAGAACGACCTGCTCGTTAAGCTGCTTTCTTCTGACGATTTTATACAACGTAAACCCTCCCAAATAAATTATCATAATTAAAAATAAACACCCACGCATTAATTATACAACATTCCGCAAAATTTTTCAATACTTATATGAAAAAAAACAAAAACATTTTCTGTAAAGTCTTACGATCTGAGCTTACGTCTGCTCCCCTTGTGATAATTTTTCGCAGATGAGCTTTCTTTCCTGCTCCATTCTCGGTGAATCGGGCGCGAAAAGATTGATATAATTATAAAGTGCAACGCCTTTACAGTTATCTTTTTCAAGACAGTCCCTTATCTGCCTTGCGATTATTCCCGTGTCGTTTATAAATTCCTCCTCCTGCAAAGCCTTATACGGAGCAAGTCCGACGATGAGAGAAACGCTGTCGGCATAATCGAGAGAAAGCCATTCGTCAAGTGTACTTTCAAAAGGCTTGACAGGATCGCCGTAACCGTAATAAAGCTGCGGCGCGATATAATCCGCATAACCCTCTTGCGCACACCAGCGTTTTACATCGGCATACATTTTACTGTAATTATTTTCTATATTACCCTGCGGAGATATTCCGACCTGCACCTGCGTGTTTATCTCCTTAACGCTGTCATAGATATTTCTCACCATAAGAGAACAGTTTTCAAGCCGCCAATCTTTCAGAGAAAGCTGCGTCTGCGCTGCCGCATAGGTAAGGCTGTCAAAATCCTCCGAATCGGTGGGATAAAAGTAATCGTCAAGATGTATACCGTCCACCTCGTACTTTTGGACTATCTCCGCAGCGCCCTGCCCTATCAGCTCTCTCACTTCCTCCACCGCAGGATCAAGCCAGTATCTTTTGGTATCGGGTACATAGACGAGATACTCAGGATATTCCTGCGGCCGGGAGAGCCATTTTCCGATCGGGTATCCGGCAGCTTTTTCAAGCTTTTCCGCACTGTCGCAGCGCAGAGGATTTATCCACGCGTGAAAAGAAAGACCGTTTTCATGCGCAATATCCACCATAATTTCAAGTGGGTCGAAATCAGGTTCGCCGCCGTGCGAAACAGCGTCCGCCCAAGGAAACAGTTCGGAATCGTAGTAGGCGTCGCCGAATGCACGCACATGGACATAAACGGTATTGCAGCCGAGAGCGGAAATGTTCTCGCAGGCGACGGAAAATCGGTCTTTAAAAGTATCTTCACTGTGACCTTCAAGCATTTCCCCCAGATCGAGATAGGATATCCACACGGCTTTTTGTATATCGAAGTTTATCGGCTGATATTTTCCGAAAACCTTGCCGCCGTCCTCCGCGGGATAAGAAAACTCCCCCTTGCTCGGCGGCGGAGATATCCTGCCAAGCGATATTGCTTTACGGCTATTCTGTGCGCAGGAGCAGAAGGTGATAACTATCGCCATAATACATAAAAATATCCTCATTTTATAAACCTCCGTAAAATATCGTTGTCCTCTATTTAATATATATTTTTTACGGAAGTGTTCTATGATGATCTGCGCATAGAAAAAACAGCCGCCGTTGATAGGCAGCTGTGTATTTTTCCGTCAGGGTATGAGCCTGTTTATATCTCTCGGGAACATTGAAGTTTCGCGGATATTATTCTTTCTGAGCAATTTCATAAGCAGACGCTCCAGACCGATACCAAGACCGCCGTGAGGAGGAAGTCCGTACTTGTGGGATTCAAGATAGCTCTTGAAATCATCGGGATCGAGTCCCTGTGCTTTCATTTTCGCTACCTGCTCGTCATAATCGTGGATACGCTGACCGCCCGAAGTTATTTCAAGTCCTCTGAAAAGCAGATCGAATTTATACGCCTCTCTCGGGTCTTCCCTTGAATTCATGGCATAGAACGGCGGTTTTGACGACGGGAAATGCGTTACGAAAATAAAGTCGCAGCCGTATTTCTCCTTGGAGTATTCGCAAAGCTTTACTTCGTCCTCGGGATCGAGATCGAACTTCTTTCCGTTGCCCTCTCCTCCCCTGAGCAGCTCGATAGCGTCGCAGAACTTTATAGAGGGTATTTCTGTTATCTCGGGAATATCCGCGTCGAGTATTTTTATCTCATTCTGATAATTTTCCCTGATATACTCCATTATCGACCTGAGCATTGCGGTCTCCATCGCCATAACGTCATACATACTGTCAATATAGCCCATTTCAAAATCAAGACCGATATATTCGTTTATATGACGCGACGTTGCGTGCTTTTCCGCCCTGTAAACAGGAGCGATCTCATATACCCTGTCAAAGAAAGCGATAGCAGCCTGTTTGTAGAACTGCGGCGACTGGTTGAGGAACGCCGATTTCTGGAAATAGTCCAGACGGAAGATGTTCGCGCCGCCTTCCGCGCCCTGTGCAACTATCTTGGGGGTATGGATCTCGGTAAAATCATTCTCGTGCATAAACTTATGCATACCGTGAACGATACCCTCCTGTAGTTTGAATATCGCCTTTTCATAGGGATTCCTGAGCGAAACGGATCGGTTGTCAAGGTTTACGTCTATGGTGCAGTTGAGCTTGCCCTGTGACAGTTTGAGAGGATATTCCGCAGCAGGCGTTGATATAAGCTTTATCTGTGAAAGCTCTATCTCGATACCGCAGAAATCGCGCGGATTTTCCTTAACGGTACCCTTTACCCATACATAATAGCCCTCACGCAGTCCATCGATACTGTCGCTGCATTTGTCGGGAACATAAACGGTCTGGATAACGTTGAAAGCAGTCCTGAGAACGACAAATGAAATGCTGCCCATTTTCCTTACCCTGTGAACGCAGCCTTCAAACGCGATCTCACTGCCTATGCTGTTCTTTGCCTCTTCAAGGGAAAATTCTTTTTTCAGCTTATCGGTACCGATCATCAGCAGCTTGCCGTCCTGCCCGGGGATATACTTATCATCATTTACATATCTGCTGAGCGACGATGTGTCCATTTCAGCGGTATTATCAGTATCAACCCCCGACTGCTCGGTCTTTCCTGCCGAAAGCGCACTGAGCTTTGATTCGAGCGTTTCTTTTATGACCTTCGGAGTAGCCGCGCCTTTGAGAGCCTTGGTACACTGTCCCATAAGAAAGCCGAATACCTTGGTCTCGCCGTTGGCGTACTGTTCCGCCTGCGCCTTATTTTCCGATAAGATACGGTCTATCTCGGAGTTTACCTTTTGAGTATCAACGGTGATGACAAATCCGTTTGCTTTCGCTATATCGTCAGGCTTGCCGCCCTTTTCGACCATTTCGCGGAACACCGCTTTTGCCGCGTTCTTGGAGATCACGTCAGTATCCGACATCTGCACCAGACGGGCAAAATCCTGCGGAGTAAATGTCAGATCGGCAGGGTCGATCTCCCCTAAATTCACACGCCGCATAAATTCGGTGAGTATAAAGGACGCTATCGACTTAGGACTTGCATATGCCGCGACCGCGTCGTTAAAGAAATCGGAAATTATCTTCGACTGTATGAGTATCTTTGCGTCTACCTCGGACAGACCGTATTCGCTGACATACCTCGCTATCCTTCTGTTCGGAAGTTCGGGGAGCTTTGCCTTTATTTCATCAAGCTGCTCATCGGTAAAGTTCACCTGCAAAATATCGGGTTCGGGGAAATATCTGTAGTCGTGAGCGTTTTCTTTGGAACGCATAGACTTGGTAGTATCTCTGTTTGCGTCATAACGCCTTGTTTCCTGCACAACTCTCTTTCCTGCGTCAAGCAGCAAAGCCTGACGTCTTTCCTCGTACTTTATCGCTCTGCCGACCGATTTTATGGAGTTTATATTCTTTATCTCCGCGCGTGTACCAAATTCCTTGTCGTCCGGTTTCATAAGGGAGATATTTACGTCGCAGCGCAAAGAGCCCTGTTCCATTTTGCAGTCGCATACTCCGGCATACTGCAAAAGCAGCGAGATCTGTTCGACAAATGCCATAGCCTCTTCCGCTGAAGAAATATCCGGCTCGGTAACTATTTCGATAAGGGGGATACCGCAGCGGTTATAGTCGGCAAGAGATACGCCGTTGAAATCATCGTGGATAAGCTTGCCTGCGTCCTCCTCGAGGTGTATGCGGTTTATGCGGATATTTTTCTTAACGCCGTTTACCTCGATAGGCACAAGACCGTCAATGCAGAGCGGTCTTTCAAGCTGCGAGATCTGGTAAGCCTTGGGAAGATCGGGATAGAAATAGTTCTTTCTGTCAAACACCGAAAATTTATTGATATTGCAGTTAAGCGCAAATCCTGCCTTTACTGCATATTCGACCGCTGTCTGGTTGATGACCGGAAGAGTTCCCGGCATACCCGTACAAACGGGGCAGCACCTTGTATTCTGGTCGCCGCCGAATTCTGCGGAGCAGGTGCAGAACACTTTAGATCTGGTAAGCAGCTCCGCGTGTATTTCAAGTCCGATAACAGTGATGTATTTGTTTTCCATATTCAGACCTCCTGATCAAAGCTTGGGAGCTATCGGCGTAAAGTCGCGCTCAAAGGCGTCGGAAACCTGCAGAACGGTAGATTCGTCAAATTTTCTGCCGATGACCGACATACCGATAGGCATACCGTCATTGTCGTAGCCGCAGGTGGTGGAAACGGCAGGCAGTCCGGCGATATTCACGGTAACGGTGCAGATGTCCGCCTGATACATCTGGACGGGATCGGACGTCATTTCCGGAGTATAAGCTGCCGTAGGAGCGGTAGGGGTAACGATCACGTCGCACTTTTCAAATATAGCGGCGTATTCCTCGCGGATAAGCTGCCTGAGAGCGAGCGCTTTTCTGTAATATGCGTCGTAATATCCGCTGGAAAGAGCATAATTTCCCAGAAGTATACGTCTTTTAACCTCGTCGCCGAATCCCTGAGTTCTCGATTTGACCACAAGATCTTCATAGCTGTCCGCTTTCTCGGCGCGGTGACCGTATTTGATACCGTCATAGCGCGAAAGATTTGAGGCTGCCTCGGCGCAGGCAAGCAGATAGTAAGCAGGCACTGCATATTTAAGGGACGGCATACTGCATTCGATTATTTCCGCGCCCATTGCCTTATAAGTATCTGCGGCTCTGAGTACCGCATTGCGCACGTCATCGTTTATGCCGTCGGCGAAAAATTCCTTGGGCAGCGCGATCTTCATACCCTTTACAGGCTGACCGATCTTTGCGGAAAAATCTTCTGTGGGGACTTTTTCGCTTGTGCCGTCGTGAGGATCGTAGCCGCATATAGCGTTGAGTATCACCGCGCAGTCGCGGCTGTCCCTGCCTATAGGACCTATCTGATCGAGCGAAGACGCGAAAGCCACAAGTCCGTATCTTGAAACTCTGCCGTAGGTAGGTTTCATTCCCGTAACGCCGCAGAAAGATGACGGCTGTCTGATCGAGCCGCCCGTATCCGAACCGAGAGCGGCTGCGCAAAGTCCTGCCGAGACCGCTGCCGCCGAACCGCCCGAAGAACCTCCCGGAACGCACTCCTTGTTGTAGGGATTTTTCGTTTTTGCAAAAGCGGAAGTCTGAGTCGAACCGCCCATAGCAAACTCGTCCATAGAAGTTTTTCCGAGCATAACTATATTCTGCGAATCGAGTTTTTCCATAACGGTTGCGTTATATGGGGGAATGAAATTCTCAAGCATTCTTGACGCGCAGGTAGTTTTTACGCCTATAGTGCAGATATTGTCCTTGATAGCAAGGGGGATACCCGTCAGCGGCTTTGAATTTCCGCCGTTGATGATCTCCTGTGCCGAATCAGCCTGCTCATAAGCCTGCTCCTCGGCAAGGGTAATATAGCATTTCAGATCGCCGTCATATTCTTTTATTTTAGAGATATACTCCGACGCAAGTTCTCTTGCCGAGATCTCCTTATTGTCAAGCGCTTTGCGCATATCTCTTATTTTCATTGAAGAAACGTCCATAGTTCACAACTCCTTTTTGTCAGTTCGTCATTCCACTACCTTGGGTACTACAAAGCATTTTTCAGAGTTTACTGCATTTTGCAGTATGCCCTCGGTCGGCATTGAAGCCGCGCAAACGTCCTGACGAAGATCATTAAGATAAACGTTGTGATTATCTTTAACGGCGTCGTAGGTAATGTCAATTTCCTTGACAGTATCCATCAGGTCGATAATATCAGTCATTTCTCCGGCGGTTTTGGCAAGTTCCTCATCGGAAAATTCAAGCTTGCTCAGTTCCGCCAGATATTTCACCATTTCCAGATCCATAAGAATTACACGCCCTTTCGCATAATTATAATCGTACCAATAAATTATTATACTATATTCTGCCCTTTTTTGCAAGAGTTTTTCGCTGATTTTGGTAAATGTTCATATTTACGTCCGTCAAGCAGATACCAAAAGCAAAAGACTGCGCAATAACACACGGGCGCGTCATTGCGGCAGTCTTATGATCTTATTTTTTATCCAGATATTTGTCCATTATACCCGAAAAATCAAATGTCGAGAAATAATCGGACGGAGTTTCCGCACGTCTTATCAGCTGAACGCTGCCGTCGGTCTTAAGCAGCAGCTCGGCGGAACGCAGTTTACCGTTATAGTTGTAGCCCATTGAAAATCCGTGCGCGCCGGTATCGTGTATCACCAGAATATCGCCGATCTCTATTTCCGGCAGCATTCTGTCCTTGGCGAATTTGTCGTTGTTCTCGCAAAGACCGCCGGTAACGTCGTACTTGTGGTCGCAGGGAGCGTTTTCCTTGCCGAGTACCGTTATATGGTGATAAGCGTCGTACATAGCGGGGCGCATAAGATTGCAGGCGCAGGCGTCCACACCGATATATTCTTTATAGATATGTTTCTGATGAACGCAGGTAGTCACCAGATGACCGTATGGCGCGAGCATATATCTTCCAAGTTCGGTAAAGATAGCGACGTCACCCATTCCGGCAGGTACGAGAATATCTTCAAACGCCTTGCGCACACCTTCGCCGATCGCGAAAATATCGTTCTGCGGCTTGTCCGGAAGATATGAAACGCCGACTCCGCCCGACAGGTTGATATACTTGATGTCTGCTCCGGTTTCTTTTTTCAGTTCGACTGCAAGGTTGAAGAGTATTCTTGCAAGCTTGGGATAGTAAGCGTTTGAAAGGGTGTTGGACGCAAGAAAAGAATGAAGTCCGAAATGCTTTACGCCCTTTGCTTTAAGTATCCTGAACCCCTCGAAAAGCTGCTCTCTGGTAAAGCCGTACTTTGCATCGCCCGGGTTGTCCATTATCTGCGTTTCTATCTCGAAATGTCCTCCCGGGTTGAAACGGCAGAATATCGTATCCGGCAGACCGCAGAGCTTTTCAAGAAATTCTATATGTGTAAAATCGTCCAGATTGATATATGCGCCAAGTTGAGCGGCTTTTTTCATATCCGCCTCCGGCGTTACATTGGAGGAGAACATTATGTCGCTGCCCGAAAATCCGCAGGCGTCGCTCATCATCAGTTCCGTAAGCGAGGAGCAGTCTACACCGCAGCCCTCTTCTTTGAGTATTTTAAGTATATAAGGATTCGGCGTGGCTTTCACCGCGAAATATTCACGGAATCCCTTGTTCCACGAAAAGGCTTTCATAAGGTTACGCGCATTCTCTCTTATTCCCTTTTCGTCATAGATATGAAAAGGCGTGGGATATTGCGCAATTATCTTTTGTGCTTGTTCTTTTGTGATAAATGGTGTTTTCATCAGATTCAATCCTTTTGTCAGTTTATAGGTTTAAATGAAACAATAATACATAATATATATTAGCACAAAAGTTCGCAATAGTCAAGAATATCCCGTCAAAATTAATAAATTTTCAAAACATTATCATTATTTTCGGCATATCTGCGGCGTATTCTTTATATGCTTTTGCGGTCTAATGGTTACAACTTCTTAAAATTTTCTGAATTAAGTTGCCAATCGGCGTGAAATATGGTATACTATACTTTGGCAAACTGACGAGTAACACTATTTTTTGGAAAGGAGCCGGTATTATGGACATTGCAAAGGGCGATATACTTGTTATGAAGAAAAAACACCCGTGCGGTGAGAATCGTATGCTGGTAATGCGTTCGGGTATGGACTTCCGGCTCAGGTGCGAGGGGTGCGGCAGAGAATTTATGATACCGCGCGCCAAAGCCGAAAAGAATGTAAGATCGGTAATAAGAGCGGACGCGGCAGAGCCTTAGCGGCGGCAGTCTTTCTTATTCTTGATACTTACGGGAGGTTTATTATGTTTGACAAGTTAAAAGCTATAGAGGACAGATTCAACGAGATAAGCGAAAGACTTATGCAGCCGGACGTTGCAGGCGACAACAGCCGCTATGCCGAGCTTATGAAAGAGTACAGCAGTCTTTCGCCGATCGTGGAAAAATACAGAGAATACGCAAAGGCAAAGGCGGCGGCAGACGAGGCTCTGGAGCTGCTCGGTTCTTCGGAAAGCGATAAAGACCTGCGCGAAATGGCTCAGGCTCAGCTTAACGAATCGCGCGAGGCTCTTGATAAACTCGGGGAGGAACTGAAAATACTGCTCCTGCCAAAAGATCCGAACGACGAAAAGAACGTAATTATGGAGATACGCGGAGGTGCAGGCGGCGAGGAGGCTGCTCTTTTTGCAGGTTCGCTCTACAGAATGTATACCCTTTACGCCGCGTCAAAGGGTTGGAATACTGAAATACTGAATGTAAACGAGACCGAGCTTGGCGGTTACAAGGAGATCACCTTTATGATCGAGGGCGGCGGAGCATATTCGCGGCTGAAATACGAAAGCGGCGTTCACCGTGTGCAGAGAGTGCCGGAGACGGAATCGCAGGGGCGCGTACACACATCAACGGTGACGGTGGCGGTACTTCCCGAGGCGGAGGAGGTCGAGCTGGAAATAAATCCGAAAGACCTGAAGATCGACGTTTTCCGTTCATCGGGCGCGGGCGGTCAGCATATCAACAAGACGTCGTCGGCGATAAGGATAACCCACCTCCCTACCGGTATGGTGGTGGAATGTCAGGACGAGCGTTCGCAGTATAAGAACAAGGACAAGGCAATGAAAGTCCTGCGTTCACGTCTGCTTGAAAAGGAGCAGGCGGCTCACGACAACGAGATCGCTGCGGAGCGGCGTTCACAGGTGGGTACGGGAGACCGTTCCGAGAGAATACGCACCTATAATTTTCCGGAGGGCAGACTTTCGGATCACAGGATAGGTCTTACGATCTACAGGCTGGAGTACATTCTCAACGGAAATCTTGATGAAGTAATTGACGCTCTTGCGACAGCCGATCAGGCGGCAAAGCTGTCAGGTCAGGAAGAAGTGTAAGCTATGGTGTACGATACCCGTATAATGAAAGCGGACGGCGAAGCTGTCGCCGAGGCGGCGCGGCTGCTAAAAAGCGGCGAGGTGGTCGCAATACCTACCGAAACGGTATACGGTCTTGCCGCGAACGCTTTTGACGAAAATGCCGTGGGACGGATATTTCAGGCAAAGGGCAGACCGCAGGACAATCCGCTGATCGTGCATATTTCAAGGCTTGAAATGCTTTACGATCTTGCGGCTGAGATACCGGATTATGCGCTTAAATGCGCGGAGGTTTTCTGGAGCGGTCCGCTGACTATGATATTCCCGAAGACCGACAAGGTGCCGTATGTCACAAGCGGAGGGCTCGATACCGTAGGGGTAAGATTCCCTGCAAGCGCGGCGGCAAGAGCGATCATAGACGCCTGCGGTTTTCCGCTTGCCGCGCCGTCGGCAAATCTTTCGGGAAGTCCCTCACCTACTTCGGCTATGCACGTTTATGACGATCTCAAAGGCAGGATACCCTGTATAATTGACGGCGGCAGCTGTGCGGTCGGCGTGGAGTCCACCGTCATAGCCTTTGAGGAGGACGGGGTAAGGCTGCTGCGCCCCGGATTTATCTCGGCTGAGGAGCTTGAAGATGTAGTCGGAAAGGTGTATATCGACAAGGGAGTTACCTCTCAGCTGCCCGAAAATATAAAAGCCGCCTCTCCCGGTATGAAATACAAGCACTATTCCCCCAAGGCGGATATTACCATATTCCGAGGAAGTGCGGACGAATACAGGGAGTATGCGAAAACTCTCGGGAAAGATCTCTGGTGTATGGTATTTGACGACGGCGATATGAACGGGCTTGATCTTCCGCATATTTGTTACGGAAAGACTTCCGAAGAACAGGCAAAACTGCTGTTCGATACGTTAAGAGAGCTTGACAAGCGCGGCGCGAAAAAAGTTCTCGCAAGATGTCCTGATACTAACGGAGTAGGACTTGCGGTATATAACCGTCTGTTAAGAGCCGCCGCATTCAGGGTGGTGGGCAATGATGAATGACGTTTCACAGGCATTGCAGGCTTGTCTGATAGTCGGACTTACCGGGCAGAGCGGTTCGGGAAAAACTTTAGTGAGCGGTGTCTTTGAGAAAAACGGTTTTTCGGTCATCGACTGCGACAGGGTCTCGCGCGAAGTCACAACTGCCGGCAGCGCCTGCTGCAGGGATCTTGCACGCGAATTTCCAAGCTGTTTTGATGCTGATCTTTCTCTTGACCGCAGAAAAATGGCTCAGATAGTTTTCAACGATCCGCAAAGGCTGAAAAGGCTCAACGAGATGATCTTTCCGTACATAACAAATGCCGTTTCGGAAAAAATAAATAAATATACCTCTGACGGCTCACGGCTTATCCTGCTTGACGCTCCCACGCTTTTTGAGTCGGGTATGGATAGGATATGCGGCGTTATCGTAAGCTGCGTTGCCGATACCGACGTCAGGCTTGAAAGGATAATCAGCCGCGACGGCATAAGCGAGGAGCTTGCGCGAAGCAGGCTCGGTTCGCAGCACACGGCGGAGTTTTTTGAAAAACGCTCCGATTTTGTTATATTCAACAACGGTTCCGTGCGGCAGCTTGAAGAGAGCGCGGAGAGGATCATCAAAAAAATAATACCGCGCTGTAAAGGAAATTGATATGACGGCAAGACGCAGTAAAAAAAGCAAAAAGAGTTCGGCACAGGTGAGATTCCTTGTGCTGCTGTGCGTTTTCCTGACGGGTATGCTTATTTATTCCTACCGCGACGACATCTCACAAAAGGCGAGAGACTTAGGCGCAGGAAAATTTACTTATCCGGTGGAGTATGAGGAATACGTATTCAAATATGCGCAGGAATACGACATTGATCCGCGTTATATTTTTGCGGTGATAAATACCGAAAGTCATTTCAACCCCGACGCCACTTCCGACGTGGGAGCAAGAGGACTTATGCAGATAATGGAGGACGCTTACGACTGGATAAAATTCAGAATGAACGACGAGCGCGGACATACTTTTGACGATATGTATGATCCCGAGCTTAATATACAATACGGAACATATATGCTGAAATATCTGTATGAACGGTTCGACTGCTCCTATGAGCTTGCCGCCGCCGCTTATCACGGCGGTATGAACGCGGTAGACGGTTGGATCGCCGACGGTATCGTTATTCCCGACGATTTTCACATCGAGGACGTTCCGTCAGACGTGACCGCAAACTACATATACAAGGTAATGAAAGCATATGATAAATACAAAAAGAAACTGGAGGAATAGAAATGGAAAAGAAAAACGAAAGATCAAAGGCGGAAAAGCTGTCGGAAAAACTGCTCTCCGATCATAAGAACGGCGGACTGCGGTTGAGTGACGAAAAGCTGAAAAAAGCCGATAAATTCGCCGTCGGCTACAAGCAGTTCCTCGACCTCGCCAAGACAGAGCGCGAGGCGGTGATACAGGCTGTAAAAATGGCTGAGGACGCAGGCTTTGTTCCGTATGAAAAGGGAAAGAAGTACGAGAGCGGCGACAAATTTTATTTTGTAAACCGCGGCAAAGCCGTTATCCTTACCGTTATGGGCAAAAAGCCGCTCGATGAGGGCATAAGGCTCGCGGCGGCGCATATCGACTCCCCTCGTCTTGATCTGAAACAAAATCCCCTTTACGAGGATATGGAGCTTGCGCTGTTTAAGACGCATTATTACGGCGGAATAAAGAAATATCAGTGGACGACTGTTCCGATGTCGCTGCATGGAGTAATTGTCAGGGCGGACGGCGAAAAGATCACGGTATGCGTCGGAGAAGATGAGGACGATCCCGTATTCTGCGTTACCGATCTTCTGCCTCATCTGGCGACCGCTCAGATGAAACGTACTCCTGCCGAGCTGGTAAAGGGAGAAGAGCTTAATATCCTTATCGGTTCACGCCCATTTAAAGACGATAAGATCTCAAACAAGGTCAAGTTAAATATTATGTCGATACTCAACGAGAAATACGGTATCACAGAGGACGATTTCATCTCCGCCGAGCTGGAAGCCGTACCGCAGTTCAAGGCGCGCGATCTGGGATTTGACAGAAGTATGGTAGCCGCTTACGGTCAGGATGACAGAGTGTGCGCCTACACCGCGCTCGAGGCTATTTTGAAATGCAAAGAGCCTGAGCATACTTGTATGACGGTACTCACTGACAAGGAGGAAACAGGCAGCGACGGAAATACGGGTCTTAACAGTTCTTATCTGCCGTATTTCATTGACGATCTGGCGAGGGTATACGGACTTGTCGGTCACAATGTTATTTCCGCATCGGAATGTCTTTCAGCCGATGTAAACGCCGCAGTTGATCCGACTTTCCCCGACGTTACCGAAACAAGGAACGCGTCAAAGCTGAATTACGGCGTTGTGGCTACAAAGTTTACCGGCTCGAGGGGAAAATCGGGAACTTCAGACGCGTCAGCGGAATTTGTCGGCAGGGTGCGCAGACTTTTTGACGAAAACGAAGTCATCTGGCAGACGGGCGAGCTCGGCAAGGTAGATATGGGCGGCGGCGGAACGGTCGCTCAGTATATAGCCGATCTTGATATGGACGTTATTGATGTCGGCGTTCCCGTGCTGTCAATGCACGCACCGCTCGAAGTCACTTCCAAGATAGACATATATATGGCTTACAAGGCATTTTCGGTATTTTTTGCAGACTGACGGTCTGCTGTAGTAAAATTGCTCCCGAGGATATTCCCGGGAGCTTTTTTGTCAAGGAAATCAATTTTGAAATATTGTGTAAGTTTTTTATTTAACGATAGTATAATTCACTGAATACGAAGATTTTTTTGTTATTTTTCCTCCGCCGTTGGCGGAGGAAAAATAATTTAATGGTGTATTCTCCGCCAAAGGCGGAGTCCTCCCGGACGGGGCATATCCGCCCGTCCACGGTGCATATCCTCCCTCACTTTATACAAGGGGCGGTTAGAATTTATTTCGGCAATTACTTTTATAATTTGAGAGAAATAAAGTTTCTTTGCCGACCGTATAATGTTATAAAAAATTTTGTTATTATCCAAAACACTGTTGATAATTTATTTCCGTATTTTTTGTTTTCATAAAACTTGTTGCGCACGTCCCCGAATCGACAAATACCTTTCTTTGTCAGCGTTATAATTATACTATACGATATACCGTTCCTGCAAAACGGGGGGAGCATTATGAAGATATATCTTGACGTTCTGTTCATAACAAACACGGTCATAACGCTTATGTACATATCCGCCCTTGCAAAGATCACCCATACTTCTGCGAAAAAAGCACGCGTCCGCCTCGCCGCCCTGCTCGGCGGTCTGTCGGGTATGCTGCTGATATTCAATACCGAGAGTTTTTGGGAAGCGGTCATGATAACCGTCGCCAAGCTTGCCGCAATTATCTCAATAGTGAGCATAGCGTTCGGGATAAAGCAAAAAAAGCGTATACTGCGCCTTTGTCTGCTTTACGGAGTGCTGAATCTGATATTCGGCGGCTGTTGTCTTATCATCTGGCAGATAAGCGGAGGGCGCGTGATATATATGCGCAATTACACGGTATACTTTGACATTTCACTGCTCGATATGCTGATATGCGCGGCTCTCGCTTACTGCGCCGTATCGGTATATGACGCTGTTACGGAGAAGGCTTTCCGCCGCTCCTGCCGATATAAGACAAAGTATACGGTCGGCGACTATGAAATAACCGTTCCGGCAGTTGCCGACAGCGGAAACGCGTTGGTGGATATATTTACGGGAGCGCCTGTTGTAATATTCTGCTGCAGTGAATTATTCGATCATTTCGATCTCGACCACGAAAATTACTTCAGGCTCAACGGATTCAGACTTATCCCCTGTCGGACTATCAACGGCGAAAGCCTTATACCGGTTACTTCAAGGGGAAAGGTGACTGTGACGGACGATCGGGATTTTTCAAAGGAAATACGCTGCTGCATAGGAGTAGTAAGATCGGACGGCAGCTCGTCAAGAGCGATTTTTGACCCTGCTCTGCTGCAATAGACGACCGAAAGGAGAACGAATGGCATAAAATGAAAATTCTCAGAGATATTATTTCAGCGGTAAACGGACTGATAGCCGATCTGCTTTATGGCAGTCAGGCGTCGGTGGATTACATAAACGGAGCGGATTCTCTCCCACCTCCCCTATCCAAAGAGGACGAGCAAAAAGCGTTTGAGCTGTTAAAGACCGACGAACACAAAGCGCGTGAGCTGCTGATAGTCCACAATCTGCGGTTGGTGGTATATATTGCAAAAAAATTTGAGTCCACGGGTATCGGTCTTGAAGATCTCATATCTATCGGTTCGATCGGACTTATCAAGGCGGTAAAGACCTTCTGTCCCGAAAAGAACATCAAGCTTGCCACCTATGCGTCGCGCTGTATCGAAAATGAGATACTTATGTTTCTGCGCAAAGCCACACAATACCGAAATGAAATATCCATTGACGAGCCGCTCAACATCGACTGGGACGGCAACGAGCTGCTGCTATCGGATATTCTCGGAACTGATGAGGACGTCGTGAACAAGGGGATAGAAAACGAAGTGGAGAAAAGTATACTCCTCAAAGAGATCGACAACCTCGAACCGCGCGAAAAGCAGATAATGCAGATGAGGTTCGGACTGCTGACAGGTAAGGAAATGACGCAAAAGCAAGTCGCGGACGTTCTCGGCATTTCGCAGTCGTACATATCAAGGCTCGAAAAGCGGATAATCAAGTCCATAAGAAAAAATCTTGAAAAAATATGCTGAAAGAAAAAGAACCTTCGCCGCAAAACGAAGGTTCTTCAATTTTATTACTGCTTTTTCTTTGCCTCGATATCAGCCAGAGCGTCTTTTCTCGAAAGATTTATCCTGCCCTGAGAATCGATCTCCATTACCTTGACTACTATTTCATCGCCAATGGAAACAACGTCCTCCACTTTCTCAACTCTTGACTTGTCAAGTTTTGAGATATGGACAAGACCGTCCTTGCCGGGCGCGATCTCGACAAATGCTCCGAAGTTCATTATACGAACGACTTTGCCTTTGTAGATAGAACCTATCTCGGGATCGTTCGCGATCGTGTTGATGATAGAGATAGCCTGCTCCGCCTTTGCCCTGTCAAGTCCCGAAACGAACACGCTGCCGTCCTCTTCAATATCTATCTTGACATCGCACTCGGCTGAAATTTTCTGTATTACCTTTCCGCCCGAACCGATAACTTCCCTGATCTTATCAACGGGAACTTTCGTGGTAAGCATCTTGGGTGCCCACTGATTTACTTCCGCTCTCGGCTCGGGTATAGCCTTGAGCATTATCTCGTCAAGGATATAATCTCTCGCCTTATGAGTCTTGGCAAATGCCTCCTTGATAATATCCGGAGTAAGACCGTCTACCTTTATATCTACCTGAATTGCGGTTATACCCTTTTTAGTACCGCCTACCTTGAAGTCCATATCACCGTAGAAGTCTTCCAGTCCCTGAATATCGACCATAGTCATCCAGCTGCCGTCCTCCTTGGTGATAAGACCGCAGGAAATTCCGGCAACGGGAGCTTTTATCGGAACACCGGCGTCCATAAGAGCCAGAGTAGAACCGCAGATAGAGCCCTGAGAAGTCGAACCGTTGGAGGAAAGTACTTCCGAAACCATTCTGATAGCATACGGAAATTCCTCTACGCTCGGGATAACGGGAACAAGAGCCTTTTCCGCAAGAGCGCCGTGACCTATTTCACGTCTGCCGGGACCTCTTGAAGGTCTTGTTTCGCCGACCGAATAGGAGGGGAAGTTGTAGTGGTGGATATATCTCTTTGAATCCTCTTCGTCAAGACCGTCAAGACGCTGAGCGTCGCTTACGGGGCCGAGAGTGCAGACGGTAAGCACCTGAGTCTGACCTCTGGTGAACAATCCGCTGCCGTGAACTCTCGGAAGAAGTCCGACTTCGGCGGCAAGGGGTCTGATCTCGTCGATCTGTCTGCCGTCAACGCGCTTGCCCTCATACAGCCAATCTCTTACGATAGTTTTCTGGAGCTTGTAAACGACCTCGCCGATAATATCGGGCAGATCGGGATATTTTTCCGAGAAATTCGCAACTATCTCTTCCTGTATGGGGAACATTCTCTCGTCGCGGATATTCTTATCGTCTGTATCGAGCGCAAACTTTATCTTTTCGCCCTCAGCCGCCATGATCTCGTCCATCATATCGTGGTCAAGCTCCATAGACTCAAAGGCGAATTTGGGTTTGCCGATCTCATTGCGTATATCGTTGATAAAAGCTACCATTTTCTTGATTTCTTCGTGACCCTTGAGTATAGCCTCCAGCATAAGATCATCGGGAACCTCGTCCGCGCCTGCCTCGATCATAACGATCTTTTCCATAGAGCCTGCGACCGTAAGATTGAGGTGATTTACCTCGCGCTGCGCAAGAGTGGGGTTGAGAACGATCTCACCGTCAACAAGACCTACGCTTATTCCGGCGATAGGACCGTTCCACGGAATATCAGAGATAGAGATAGCTATTGAAGTCGCGATCATTCCCGCGATCTCCGGCGAACAGTCGGGATCGACGGCAAGGACGGTCATAACTACCGAAACGTCGTTTCTCATATCCTTCGGGAAAAGCGGTCTGATAGGACGGTCTACCATTCTCGAGGTGAGTATCGCCTTTTCGGAGGGCTTGCCCTCTCTCTTCATAAATGAACCGGGGATCTTTCCCACGGAGTAAAGTCTTTCTTCATAATCGACCGAAAGAGGGAAAAAGTCGATACCCTCTCTCGGAGCTGCCGAGGCGGTAACGTTTGCCATTACTACTGTTTCACCGTATCTTACCCAACAGGAACCGTTTGCAAGCTGACAAGTCTTGCCCGTTTCGACAATAAACGGACGTCCTGCATAGGTCGTCTCAAATTTTCTGTACTTCTCGAACATTTTCAAAACTCCTTATCAAAAATATATTATCAAAGGCGAGCATTAGCAATAAACAGACCCCGCGGAAAGTTTCGCCGTGAATTCTGTTTAATGCTAATATACTCAGCCTCTGCATTTAACGGTTTTATAAAATAAGAACAAATTTAAACACCAAAAGGCAGTGACATTGAATGTCTCTGCCTTAGTGTTTGACTCAGATCACTTACGAATACCGAGCTTTTCAATGGTCGCTCTGTATCTCTCGATGTCCTTCTCTTTGAGGTAAGCAAGAAGATTTCTTCTCTTGCCGACCATTTTCAGAAGTCCTCTTCTGGAGTGATGATCCTTCTTATGAACTTTAAGATGTTCGGTCAGATCGTTTATTCTCTTGGTGAGGATAGCGATCTGAACCTCGGGAGAACCGGTATCGGTCTCGTGGATTCTGTTTGCCTCGATAACGGCAGTTTTCTCGTCTTTTCTGAGCATTTTTTGTACCTCTTTCAAAAATATTTCCTGTGTAAAAGAATATGGCAGGTAACTTTCCCGTTCGGGCTTGACCCATACTCTGTCGCACGGATAGCGCTGCACACTGCAACTTAATTATTATAACTCATTCAGCCTTAAATGTAAATAGAATTAATACTTTTTTTACAATTACAAGCCGTTCTGTATCTTTGCAGCCGTGAGAGTGTTCTGCATAAGCATTGCGATAGTCATCGGACCTACTCCGCCCGGAACGGGAGTTATGTATCCCGCCTTATCCTTGCAGCTTTCAAAATCCACATCTCCGCAGAGCTTGCCGTTCTCGTCGCGGTCCATACCGACGTCGATAACTACCGCGCCCTCTTTGATATAGTCGGCGGTGATCATCTTTGCTTTTCCGACCGCAGCCACGAGAATATCCGCACGCGACGCTACCTCTTTAAGGTTCTTCGTCCTTGAATGGCAGACTGTCACCGTACCGTTGCTGTGCAGGAGAAGCATAGCCTGCGGCTTGCCCACAATGTTGCTGCGTCCGATGACAACACATTCCTTTCCCTCGATCTGCGTTCCTGTCGATGCGATAAGCTCCATAACGCCTGCTGGAGTACAGGGCAGAAAGCTGTAGTCGCCGATCATTATCCTGCCGACGTTTATCGGGTGGAAAGCGTCAACGTCCTTTTCGGGAAGGATATTATTGATGATGACCTTATCGTCAAGATGTGCAGGCAGCGGCAGCTGGACAAGTATGCCGTTGACCTTATCGTCCGCATTGAGCTTTTTTACGAGCGAGAGCAGCTCTTCTTCGGTAGTTTCGGCAGGGAGGGCATACTCATAGGAATCAAAGCCGACCTCCTCGCAGGCGCGTTTCTTATTGCGTACATAGACCTTGGACGCAGGATCGTCCCCGACAATGACGACCGCAAGACCGACTTGTGTTCCCTGCTCTTTAAGTGCAGCCGTTTCCTGCCTGATACGCTCCTTGACCTGCGCCGATACCGCTTTTCCGTCAATTATCTTACCCATATAAATTCCTCCTGTATTTCCTATTCAACATCGTATTCCACGGTATTGCTGATAGGGATATAATATCCGTCTATGAATGCCGTCAGCGTTACCGAATAATGTCCCGATTCGCTTATCAGCGGATAATCCTGCCACGGCAGGCTTGTTTCGTTCTCTGCGCTGCGATGGAGCACCTGAACGCCGTCGCGCAGTATCAGCCAGCCGATGTTGCTGTATTCATTTTCAAGGCCTTCCTCACGGGTAGGACGATCCATATCGTCCAGCCATATGGTTTCGGCAGGGGGATTTTTCTGCGAAACGGCAGCCTGCTCTTTCTCACTGCCCGAGAAGAAATCGCCCATATCCTCGCCGTTTGCCGTAACATCGACCTCACAATCCGAAATGTATGACGATTGGTTGCGTCCCACGACCGAGCCTGCACAGTAGCCCTCGGTACTGCCCTGAACGGAGCATTGCGATATTATGCAGCTTTTCGCATAGCTTACTATTACGGCTGGTTCTGAGCCCTTGACGCTTGCGTTTTCAAAATTAAGTCCGATGATCTGACAATAATTTCCTGTGCCGATAAATCCTGCCTGATCGTTGGAATCTATCGTCATATTCCTTATGGTGTGACCGTTTCCGATCACCTCGCCGCTGAACGAATAATCTACTCCGGCAGCATACCACCCCATCGGCGCCCAACTGATACCGTCAAGATCTATATCCTGCGTAAGCTCGATAGTAACGGGTATTTCCCCGTTTTCGTCTTTACAGTTGACAAAATACACGGCGCTTGCAAGCTGAGCGGGCTCGGAAACTTCAAAAACGTAACTACCGTCGTCCTGTCGGCAGGAGCTTATGTATTCCTCGTCTGCCATATCGGGGATATCCCCTACGTTCTCGTGTTTTGCCCAGAGATCGCCGTCAATAGGTTCCTTAGAGGGATCGTACCCCTCCTCGTAGCCGTCGTCGTCAAGGTCAGCGCCCCAGACATTGAGCCATGTGTACATATTCACAAGAAGATACACGCCCGGCTTGTCTATCTCAAGCGTCATCGAGCAGTTTTCGGTATGGAGTTCGCCGTCTGTCATTTCCACATAATTGCCGTTTTCCTCATCATACCACAAAAACATCAGCGCGTCGGGGCGGACGCCTTTAAGCTGCTGCGGGTCGTATACAAATACCAGTCTGCCGCCGTCTATTTCTTTTGTATCAAACTCAACGTCTATGGGAGCGCCTACCAGACCCACAACGCCGCTGTGCAGAACGTGTATGCCGTACATATCCTCAAAGCTTACCTTGTGCGATATATCGACATCTTCGTGCGGAAAAAGCAGAACGTCGGTGACCGCCTTTGCCCCGTTATCTCCTATGGAGGCGTGGGCAGGCTTGCGCTCGCTTTCCGTATCCGCCGCGCTGCTGCTTTCCTTTTCGGATACGCTTTCGCTCAACGACGACCCCAAAGAGCTTTCGGGTTCATCATCTGTGCTGTTTATCTTTCCGCAGCCGGTCAGTATTATTGCAGCCGCGGCTGCTATGGCGGCAGAGCGTTTTACACGGTTTGGCGTATACATCGAATCACTCCTTATCACTGTCGCTGTCCTTGTCTTTGTCCTTATCGCTTTCCTCTTTGTCCTCATCTTCATCGGCAAGAATGGACTTGTAGCCGTCGTCCTTCTTTTCTTCCGTATCGTCAGACGTTTTTTCGGCTTTCTTTCCGTACTTCTCGTCATATTCCTTCTGAAGTTCTGCAAAGCTTTCGCCCTTTGCTTTTGCCTCTCTTATCTTTGCTTTCAGTTCCTTTTTGCCCTTGCGTATCTCGTCGTAATTGTCATACTCCTCGAGCTGTTTCTTTGAGATCTCCGTTTCGCAGAACAGCTTGTAATCGTCGTTTCTCTTGACTATTCCGCGGAAAACGATTATAAGTATCACGGACGCAAGCACGCAGGTACCTGCAACAAGCTGTGACACCTTGATATTTGCAATATAGAGCGAATCGGTCCTGGTCGCCTCGATAAAGAATCTGCCGAGACCGTACCAGCCTGCGTACATAAGAAATACCTCGCCGTCAAATTTACGGTGTTTAAGATAGAAGTGGAGTATCACAAAGCCGATAACGCACCAGATTGATTCATACAAAAAGCAGGGGTGTACAGGCGCATATGAAGATACCTTGCCGCCCAGATCGTCATAGTGATCTGCAATAAACACCATGGTACTGCGGCTCATCATTCCCCACGGAAGATCGGTATTTCCGCCGAAAGCCTCCTGATTGAAAAAGTTTCCCCACCTGCCGATCGCCTGACCGATCAGAAAACAGGGCGCGGCAATATCGAGCATTGCGGTGAGTTTAAGTCCCCTCAGTTTGACTATTATTCCGCCGACCAGTATCGCGCCGATTATACCGCCGTAAATGGCAAGTCCGCCGTCGCGGAAGTTGAAAAATTCCTTAAACGTGATCTCGGAATTGAAGAGTATATAATAAACTCTTGCGCCGACTATCGCGCCTATCAGACCGCCGATAACGCCGTCCGTCGCTCTGTCGGGGTCGCAGCCGACCGTCCTTATACGGGAAAAGCCGTATACCATTGCGAGCAGTATACCGAGCGCGATAAGAAAACCGTACCAGTAAATGCTGAATTTCGTTCCGGGTATGGTGAACATCACCCTGTCGATCGAAAAGCCCTCTTTCAGGATATTGTCGCCTTTGCCGAAGTTCGGAAAAAACACCTTGTCGGGGTTATCCATTATCTTTTCCTGCATTTGCGCACTGACGTCCTGCGCCATTTTAAATAAATATTGTGTCATTTTTCAGAATGCCTCTTTTCCACGCAGCGCATTACCGTGCGTTCTCTTTCTCAATTATAGATATGGCAGCCTTTGAAGTATCAAAAAGCAGCGCGAAAGCGTCCTCAACTTCCTTGAAAGTAAGCTCGGACAGTATCCTGCCGGTGTCAAAAGCCGTAAGTCCTGAAATGTGATTGTAAAACATATTTTCCACGCAGTAATCCACATAACTCAGACTTCTCACTTCAAGACCGTATTTGAGTTTTCTCACCCTCTCGAACAGCTTTTCGTCAAGACCCGTGCGCTTAAGCTCGTCTATGCGCGCGATATATTTTTCAAGCACCTTGTCGGGATCTTTTGAATCGCCGCGGCAGATACAGGCAAACACGCCGCAGTCGTCGTTGAATATTTCCAGTCCGAAGTTGGAGGAATTTATAAGTCCCTCTTCGAGAAGCTCCTTGAAAAGAGGCGACATATCGCCGATTATCATTCTCATAAGGATACCTGCACAAATTTCATATCTCAGCAGCTGCATACCCTTAAAAGGCGGAAATTTTATGCCTATCGCAAAGAGCGGATTCGCGACCTCATAGCACGCCGTTATGCGCTTTTGCGCCACATCGGCAGGCTCGTCGGGATAAGCTGTCTCGAGCTTTATATCCGGCGCGGGAGTCAGCATTTTATCGCATATTTCAATGACCTTTTGCTCATCGACATTTCCTGCTATGCAAAGCACCATATTACGGAGATTATAGAAAGTATTGTAGCATTTATAGAGAAGTTCGGGAGTGATCTCCTGAATTGATTCGACCGTGCCTGCAATATCTATCCTTACCGGGTGATAATGGTAAAGCGCTCTGAGCAGATTGAAGTAGCAGGCTCTGTCGGGAGAATCCTGCGACATCTTAATCTCCTGCGCGATTATTCCGCGTTCTTTCTGAACGTTTTCATCGGTAAAATACGGCTTGCGGACAAAATCAAGAAGTATTTCCAGCGGTTTTTCCCAGTCGCCCGACGTGCCGAACGTATATGCGGTGACATTGAAAGTCGTAAACGCATTTGCCGATGCTCCCGTCGGCGCGAACAGGCTGAACACGTCGCTGTCCTCATTTTCAAAAAGCTTATGCTCCAGATAATGCGCGATACCGTCCGGCACATCAATAAATTCGCCCGTGTCTACCGTGCGGAAACGTGTGTTGACCGAACCGTATTTCGTGCCGAAAACAGCGTTCGTGGTCGTAAATCCGTCCATTTTCCAGACAAGAACGTCCAGACCCGAGGAATGATGACATACGCTGTAGCTGCCGAAAGTTCCTCCGTCAATAACTTCGCGTTCAACGCTCATTGCTTTTCACCTCCCTGTAAAGGTTCGAGTACATATACCGTATCAGGCTTGAATCCCTTTGCAGACTCGATTATCTCCTCGCGTGTCAGGGCGCGTAAAATATCGCACACCTCGTCAGGAGAATAGGAAGTTCCCCTGAGCATCTGCAAATAATACCAGTCGTCTATATCTGCCAGATTATCATAATTTGAACGAAAAGCGCTGCACATCAGCAGTTTTACATTTTCAAGCTCCTCATCGGTGAAATCGCCCGACGCCACAGCGTCAAGCTGGCGGAGTATCTCCTCCTGCGTGGTCTTGATATTTTCCTTATCAAGACCGCTATCGACGATCAGAGTTCCTTTACCCTCGATAAGTCTTGCCGAACAGTAATAGCAAAGCGAAAGCTTTTCCCTGACATTTATATGCAATTTAGAGGTAGGACAGCCGCCGAGCAGTACGGACATCACCTTGTCGGCATATATATTCGTTTTCGGCGATTTGAACGCCATAACGAGCTTGCACTGTCTGACATCAAGCTGTTCGGATAAATAGAGCGTTTCCGCCTTGCAGGGAGATGAGCGGTAATAATCTATCGGCATATCTCTGTGCGGATTGAATTTTGCAAAGCTTTCGCAAAGCATATCGCACACGCTGTCGGGAATATCCGTACCGCCGATCGTTATCGTGACCGCCGCATTTTTGAGCAGATCGCGGTAGCTTTCGGTAAGCTCCGGCAGGGTTATGCTCTCGGTCTCTTCGATAGTGCCGAGAGTTGACAGCGCGATCGGTTCGCCCCTGAATATTTCCGAAAAAGCCCTCTGCATAGCGTACTGGCGTTTTTCGTTGATTATACTTCTTATCGCGTCAAGCTGGCTCTGCTTGCGTATGCGGAAATACTTTTCACTAAAGCAGCCGTTTTCAAAATGCGGTTCAAAAATGCAGCATCTGAGTATCTCGGCAGCCTTGTCGGAAATGACCTCTCCGCCTATCGTGCAGTCGTCTGCAAGAAAGACGGCGGACAGCTCGCACATCTGGTAGTCAGCCATACGGTATGAGCATGAGCCGAGCGAAACGCCGTAAAGATCGGCAAGCGATTCCTCCAGCTGCTCGCGCGTCGGACAGGCGCTGTTCGACATGGTGAGCAGGTCGATAGTCAGCGAGTTGCGCGGCGATTTTTTTGCATCGATCGGCGTTACCAGTCTGATACAGATATAGTTGCTTTTGAACTTATCGTCCCTGATCCTGATAACGTTTATTCCGCTTTCGTGGAAATTCTGAGTAAAATTGACCGACATATGATCTCTCCTGTAATTATGTTTTCTGATATATCAAGGGGCGCACCGCACCCAGAACATATTATAACACATCGCAATATAAATTACCATACTTTTCACAATATTTTCATAAAGCTACCCCACTACGGTATATTGAAGATCCTCCCACCTGAGCAGGCTGCCCTCGTCGCTCTCTTCGGGAATGAGTGCGCGTGCGATAAGCATTTCCTCACCGCTGTCGGTATCGATAAGCAGGGCATAATCGCCGTCTATACGGCTGACTTTATAATTTTTAGGTTCCATATCAATATTTCCTCCAACTGCTATTTCATAAACAAAACATTTTTATCGCCGGCGGCGTTTTGCAATTTTTCGATCACTTCCGCGCTGAGAGCAATAAACTGCGCCGATCTTATTGCGGTAGTCTGCCTTGTATCCGAAAAGAATATTTTCAGTCTGCTGCCCTTATCGGAGCGATACTGCGCCGCAATACTGCGGATATTGTCCAGAACGGCTTTATCTGTACTTAACACGCGCACGCACAAGTCCTTTGCAAGCGTCTGTTGGGCAAAACGCTGCGCAGTTTGCAGCGTATCGGCAAGTATCTTCGCGTTTTCCTCTTCCTGTCTGGAAATTTTTCCGCTGATATGCAGCATAGCGCCAGTTCTGATAAGCTGAGATACAGCGGAGTACAGTTTCGGAAATACCACGACTTCCGTCTGTGCGGTCTTATCCTCGCAGCCGACAAAGCACATAAGACTGCCGTTTTTGGTTTTGAGCCGTCTTATATCCGTTACCATTGCAAGTACGCTCACGCTGTCGCCGTCGCGGAAACCCGGGGCGTTCTCCTTTGATTCGGATAATATATCCGAAAATTCAACGCAGCCTGCGGCTGACGCTATCGGCAGATAGCCGTCAAGCGGATGACCTGAAATGTACATTCCCACCGCCTCGCGCTCAAATTCCATAAGAGTTTCAACGGGAAATTCCTCCAACTGCGGTATACGGCGGCTTTCCACCTGCATATCGGACATACCGAAAAAGTCGAGCTGACCGCTGAGATTGCTCCTGACGGCTTGTCCTGCCTCCTGCATAAGACCGTCGCAGGCGCTCAGCATTTCGTGCCTGTTATTCGGAAAAACGTCCATTGCGCCGCCTTTGATAAGCTGCTCCACCGCTTTTGTGTTGATCTCCCTGCCGCACATACGGGTACAAAAATCCTGTAAGTCGGTAAATTCGCCGTTTTTCTCGCGCTCAGCGACTATCGCCGCTATTGCGCCCTCTCCGAGATTGCGCACGGCAAGGAGAGCAAAGCGTATGCCGTCCTGCTCGGCGGTAAATCCACGACAGCTTTTGTTTATATTGATAGGGAGTATCTTCACTCCCATACGCATACAGTCGTTGACGTAACCGTTTAGCTTTTCCACACTGTCAAGCAGAGAGATCGTCATCAGCGCCGCCATATACTCTTTATAGAAATGACATTTAAGATATGCCGTCTGATAGGCGATAGTTGCATATGCCGCAGCGTGGGATTTATTGAACGCATAGGAGGCGAAGGAAGTCATATCTTCAAAAATTTCAGCCGCCGTATTTTCGGGGACTCCCCTTGCGATACAGCCCTCGCACTGCCCTTCTTCGCCGTATATGAATGCCCTGCGCTCGTTCTGAAGAATGTCGTGCTTTTTCTTCGCCATTGCTCTGCGGACTATATCCGCCCGTCCGTAGGAATATCCTGCCAGTTCGCGGAATATCTGCATTACCTGTTCCTGATATACTATACAGCCGTAGGTAACGTCAAGTATTTTTTTCAGTCTTGGGTGCTTGTATGTGACAAGCGACGGGTCATGACGGTTGCGGATATAGGTAGGTATAGAATCCATAGGTCCGGGGCGGTAGAGCGCAATGACCGCTATAAGATCCTCTATCCCGGTGGGGCGCAGTTTCATTATCGCGGAAGTCATTCCCGCGCTTTCAAACTGAAAAACGCCTTCCGTGCGTCCCTGAGAAAGCATATTATAAACTTCCTCGTCGTCGAGCGGTATATTTTCAACATCAAAATCAGGTATTCTCCTGCGGACGTCCAGCTGACAATGATTGATTATCGTGAGGTTGCGCAGTCCGAGAAAATCAATTTTCAGAAGTCCCAGACGTTCGAGCACCGTCATTGTATACTGCGTTGAAATCTGTCCGTCCCTCGCATACAGCGGAACGTAGCTGTCAACCGTGTCTTTGGTTATTACAACTCCTGCGGCGTGAGTGGACGCATTGCGCGGCATACCCTCTATGCTCACCGCCGTATCGAGCAGATCGTGTATTTTCTTGTCGCCGTTGTACAGACGTTTAACTTCCTCGATGTTTTCTATGGAATATTTTAACGGCAGTCCCCTCGGAACAGCCTTTGCCACCATATCCCCCGTTTGCAGGGGAAGTCCCATAGCGCGTGCGGCGTCCCTGACTGCGGCTTTTGCGGCAAGCGTACCGAAAGTAACTATCTGCGCAACATGATCTGCGCCGTATTTGTTCACAACGTAGTCGATGACCTGCTGTCTGCCTTCCATACAGAAATCAATATCAAAATCGGGCATAGAAACACGCTCGGGATTGAGAAACCGCTCAAAAAGCAGGTTGTATTTAAGCGGATCTATACCTGTAATGCCGATGCAGTAGGCGCAAAGACTTCCCGCGCCGGAACCTCTTCCGCAGCCGACGGGTATCTTCTGCGAACGGGCGTAGCGGATAAAATCCCAGACAATGAGATAGTAATCCGTATAACCCATTTGTATTATAACGGACAATTCATATTCAAGACGGTCGACAGCCTCCTGCGGCGGTTCGCCGTATCTTTCATAAAGACCTTTGTAACAGAGATCGCGCAGATATTTTTCGTTATCCTCAACGCCGTCGATATGGAAATACGGCAGCTTGGTCTTGCCGAATTCAAATGTAACGCTGCACCTGTCGGCAATAAGCTTTGTATTCGCTATCGCCTGCGGCAGCGAGGGAAAAAGCTCTTCCATTTCCGACTGTGACTTGATGTAGAACTCGTCTGTCGGAAATTCCATTTTATCGGGGTCGTTTACCGACTTGCCCGTCGCAATGCACATAAGCACAAGCTGCGAATATGAATCGGAGCGGTCTATATAGTGCGCGTCGTTGGTAGCGACAAGGGGTATCCCCGTTTCCCTTGAAAGCTTTACAAGCAGAGGATATATCTGCTGTTCGTCCGAAAATTTATGGTTCTGTATCTCTAAAAAATAGTTGTCTTTGCCGAATATCCTTTTATACTCCAGAGCAGTTTCGACCGCGCCCTGATAGTCGCCGACAGTCAGCTTTCTCGGTATCTCTCCTGCCAGACAAGCGGAAAGGCAGATAAGCCCCTCGTGATATTCCTCAAGGAGCGATCTGTCAACTCTCGGACGGCTGTAGAATCCCTCGGTATAAGCCTTTGACACCAGCTTTATCAGATTGCCGTACCCGATGTTGTTTTCGCACAGCAGTATCAGATGATACGGGGGCGTGTCGATCTTAGGTATCCTGTCAAATCTGGTGCGCGGCGCGACATAGACTTCGCAGCCGATGATCGGTTTTATTCCCTGTGCGATGCATTCGTTGTAAAATTCCACTGCCGCGAACATATTTCCGTGATCCGTCACGGCGCAGGCGGACTGACCGAGTGCCTTTACCTTTGCGACCAGTTCTTTTATACGACAAGCTCCGTCCAGCAGTGAATATTCACTGTGAACGTGAAGATGTACAAAATCCTCCATTCCTGCACCTCCCTGCTCTTTGGCGCGCGCCGTCATTTTCCCTGCCTGCTCCTTATCTCATCTGCGATCGCCGCAAGCTTTTGCAGACGGTGATTTGCTCCCGATCTGGATATAGGCGGATCGAGTTCCCTGCCGAGATCGCCGAGAGTGTAATCGGGATTATCATATCTGAGTCTTGCTATCTCCTGAAGATTTTCCGGCAAAGCGCCGATACCGATCGTATCGTCAATAAGCTCAATGTCGGCTATCTGTTTTTCCGCGGCTTTTATCGTCTTGTCGATATTTGCATTGTCGCAGTTCATGGCGCGGTTTATCTTATTGCGCATATCCTTCATTATTTTCACATTCATAAGCTCGAGCGAACAGTTTGTCGCGCCCATAAGCGTGAGCATATCTATGATATTCTCCGACTCTTTTACATAGACGATCTGATGATTTTTCCGCTCGGTCTGCTTGGCAAGTATGCCGTAATTCTCAAGCAGGATAAGTCCGAAGTCGTTACAGAGCTGAATATTCGGCATAACAAATTCCATATGATATTTTTTTTCGGGATTATTCACCGAACCGCAGGCAAGGAATATCCCTGCCGCAAGCTGAGGATAGAATTTCGCTTTGGGAAGATCGCTGCCCGTCAGCCGTCTGGAAGAATCCATACGGAAATATTTCAGCAGTTTCATACGATTATCGGCAGGGTGCACTTCCAGACGGTAGAGCGTCACCTCGTTGCCTTTTCCGCTTTCGGACATTCTTACGGCGGTCTCATCGCCGCATATCCTGCTGCAGTTTAAAATAAAAAAATCAGCGACCGATCTGTGCTCCGTCATAAAGACGATCTCCCTGTCGCTCAGCGAATTGCAGAAGGTGAGAATACCCAGCATACAGGCGTCCGCCTTCTGTCGGGAATTTATCTTTGAGATTATCTCTTCTTTGACTTGATAAGAAAATGACTGCTTTTCCACAGACGGCGCTCCTTTTCTACGGCTGTTTATACGTTCTCAGCGTTTTTCGATGTCCCTGTGAGATATTCTCACCTTGTGTCCCTTTTCTTTAAGATGTTTGGCGCAAGCCTCCGCGAACGTGACGCTGCGGTGCTTTCCTCCCGTGCAGCCGAATGCCACAACAAGCTGCGACTTCCCTTCTTTTTCATAAAGAGGGATAAGAAAATCCAGCAGATCGACAAGCTTATCGTACAGCTGACCTGCCTCTTCAAACTTCATTACATATCCCGAGACTTCTTCGTCAAGTCCCGTCTTGTTTTTCAGCTCGGGTATATAGTAGGGATTGGGCAGACAGCGCACGTCGAAGATAAGATCGCCGTCCATGAACGGACCGAATTTAAATCCGAAAGACCGCACGTCTATGCGCATATAGTCCTCTCCCGCATCGAGGAACATATTGTACATTCTTTCCTTAAATTCGCTCAGAGAAGTCACGGACGTGTCGATGTAATAATCCGATCTCGCCTTTATGGGGACAAGGATCTCGCGTTCCGTTTCTATAGCCTTGCGGATATTTCCGAACGACACCTCATCAAGCGGATGCTTGCGGCGAGTTTCCTTATAACGTCTGACAATAACGTCGTCGGAGGAATCAAGAAAGAGTATTTTCAGATCTATATGCGCCGCTTTAAGCTGAGTGACAGTATCGCTCAGTTTGAGGAAAAAATCTCCGCCGCGTATATCCACTACAAAAGCGACTTTCTCAATCTTTCCGTCCGACCGCGAACAAATATCCGCAAACTTTCCGATAAGCTCGGGAGGCATATTATCTATGCAATAGTAACCCATATCCTCCAGCACATTTATTGCGCTTGATTTTCCCGAGCCGGACATTCCCGTCACAATGATAAACTGCATTACAGATACCTCCTCTTATGTAT
Organism: uncultured Ruminococcus sp.; assembly: GCA_947629455.1. Classification (GTDB taxonomy): domain Bacteria; phylum Bacillota; class Clostridia; order Oscillospirales; family Ruminococcaceae; genus FB2012. Next base: position 38,415 of record CANRDT010000001.1, on the reverse strand, counting down.
TCGTATCCGAATAAGGTATTATCCGCACTTCACATTCAAGGAAAAACCCTGTTTTTTCAAGTACTGTATCCTGCACCTGTTTTATGAGCGTTTTTATATCCTCCGAAGTGGCATTCCCCGTGTTGATAACAAAACCGCAGTGCTTTTTCGATACCTGCGCTCCGCCGACGGTAAGTCCTCTGAGTCCGCAGTCCTGAATAAGCTTTCCTGCAAACTGACCGGCAGGTCTTTTGAATGTAGAACCTGCATTGGGAAATTCAAGCGGCTGCTTTTCCCTGCGGCGGCTCATAAGCTGCTCCATTTTGGCGCTGATCTGCTCCCTGTCGCCCTTTTCGAGCCTGAATACCGCCGACGTTATTATACAGCCGTTTTTCTGAAAAACACTGCCTCGGTATGAAAGCCCGAGTTCATCGCGCTTAAACTCCCTCGATCTTCCGGAGCCGTCCACAGCATAGACGACCTCGGCTATATCCTTTATCTCTCCGCCGTATGCTCCCGCGTTCATATAGACTGCGCCGCCCACCGTTCCCGGGATACCGTAGGCAAATTCCAGACCCGTAAGAGAGTTGTCAAGTGCAAATCTGCAAAGTTTCATAAGGCTGCACCCTGCATTAACTCTTACCAGACAGTCGCCGATCATTTCGATCTGCGAAAATGCGCTGCCCATAAGAAGAATAACGCCGTCAAAGCCTTTATCATCGCACAGCATATTCGAGCCTTTTCCCAAGACCATATACCGCATACCGCCGTCGGCACAGGCGCATATAAGCCGTGAAAGCGATTCCTCGGAATTGATCGCGATAATAAGAGGACATTCTCCGCCGACTTTAAAAGTGGTAAAGTCGCGGAGCATACCGTTCCTGATGACCTCGCAGCCAAGTTGGTTGGCAAGCAGACAAAGTTTTTCAGTATTCATTGAGCGGACAAACCTTTCATAAATATTGACAGAAGATCATACCGAATCCCAGTTCTTCACCTTGTCTTTTTTATCCATATAAAGACCGAGATTGTCAAGCAGCTCCTGCGCCGCGTTGTAACCCATTTTCTTCTGACGGTTATTCATAGCCGCAACTTCAAGTATAACGGCAAGATTACGTCCCGGCTTTATCGGTATCGTAAGGCTGGGTACTTTTATGCCGAGTATGGTCGTGTACTCGTTATCGACGCCCATACGGTCGTAGACCTTTTCGCTGTCCCATGGTTCAAGCTCCACGATAAGATCTATCTTCTCGGAGACCTTTACCGCGCCCATACCGAAAAGCCGCCTTGTGTTTATAATTCCTATGCCGCGCAGCTCGAGAAAATGCCTGATATTGTCGGGGGACGAACCCACCAGCGTGACGTTTGACGTTCTTCGTATCTCGACCGCGTCATCAGCCACAAGTCTGTGTCCCCTCTTGACAAGCTCGATAGCCGTTTCGGATTTTCCTACTCCGCTCTCGCCCACTATAAGTATACCCTCGCCGTAGACCTCTATAAGTACTCCGTGTCTTGTGATCCTCGGAGCAAGCTTTACATTGAGAAAACCGATAAGCGCGGCAATGAATGCGGTGGTGCTGTCGTTCGTTCTTGCGATAGGGACTTCGTACTTCTGCGCTATCTCTATCATCTCGGGATAAAGCTCATGTCCTCTCGCCACCACGAACAGAGGTATCTTTGTCGCAAAAAGCGCCTCGATACTGCGGTATCTTTTATCCTCGTCAAGTGAGGCAAGATAGGCAAATTCCATATTGCCGCAGATCTGGATACGTTCGGCATTGAAATACTCATAGAATCCCATAAGCTGCAAACCCGGACGATTGCAGTCGTTGTCGGATATAAGCAATTGCGAGGTGTCTTTCGGAGTATAAATGACCTCCAGTTTGAGCCGTTCAACTATCTCGGCGATCGTAACAGTAAATATTTCAGCCATTTTAAACATTCCTTTCCAAATTGATAAGACCTTCCGACAACATCTGCTGTGCCGCCAGTATAACTCCCGTCTTTCCCGTGGGATATGTTATACCGCCCTGAAGCCACGCGGCAAACGGTTCTCTGATCGGCGCGTCTGCGGAAAGCTCTATCGACGCGCCCATAGTGAATGCGCCGGCTGCCATTATGACCTTGCTGTCATAGCCCGGCATATCCCACGCCTCGGGAACGACATAGCTGTCCACGGGAGAACCTTTCTGTATACCGCGGCAGAACGCCGTCAGATTCTCTTCATTTTCAAGCAGTATTGAGGCGATTATATCCGTCCTTGTTTCACCGCTCGCAGGGAGCGTTTCAAATCCGAGCTTTTCAAAGAACCGACAGGCAAACACCGATGTTTTTACGGCGGCGGCGACCGTCTGCGGCGCTAAGAAAAATCCCATAAACATCTCCCTGTTGCGTTCAAGCGAACAGCCTACCTCCTTGCCCATTCCGACGCAGGTGAGTCTGTCGGCGCACATCTGCACAAGATCGGCTCTGCCGCAGATATATCCGCCCGTCGAAGTGATACCGCCGCCGGGATTTTTTATGAGCGAACCTATTATCAGATCAGCGCCTGCCGAAAGAGGTTCTTTCTTTTCCACAAATTCTCCGTAGCAGTTATCCACCATAACGATAACATCAGGATTTGCCGCTTTTGCCGCCGCTGCGATCTTTCCGATAGTTTCAACGGATAAGGACGGGCGCAGAGAATATCCTCTTGACCGCTGTATGTATACGACCTTTGCCTTTGCGGCAAGCTGTGATATAAGCGGTATATCGGGATACCTCTCCTCAATGAGATCGGCTTGTGCATATTCCACTTTAAAATCTCTCAGAGAACCGTTGCCCGGCTCTCCTCTCAGCCCGATTATCTCCTCCAAAGTATCATACGGCCGTCCGGTAGCGGCAAGCAGGGTATCTCCGGGGCGCAAAACTCCGAAAAGTGCGGTTGAAAGGGCATGAGTGCCGTTTACGAAAGTGTGGCGGACGATAGCGTCCTCTCCGCCGAAAGTATCGGCAAAAACCCTGTCAAGCGTATCTCTGCCGATATCTCCATAGCCGTAACCCGTCGTACCTTTAAGGCAGCCTTCGCTCACGCGGTTTTTAATAAACGCCGCAAGCGTCTTTTGTCCGTTATACTCCGCGATCTCGTCGATAAGAGCAAACTGTTCCGCACATTCCTTTTCGGAAAGTTCAGCCGCCGCTATAAGCGATGCGTCCACATCAAAAAATTCATCAAGCATTTTCTTTTCTCTCCAATACCATATCTCTGCCTATTTCTTTAAAGCCTATCTCCTCATAATAGCTTACCCTGTGAGGACGAGCCATAAGCTTGACCGTAAATCCGTCCTGCGTAAGTCTTTCGCCTATCCAATAAAGCAATGTCCTGGCGTGGAATTTTCCGCGTTCCGACGGGATAGTCGCCACATGACCGACCAGCGCGGTCTTGTCGATTATGTACTGTATGGTGGCGGTGGTGTAGTCGCCGAGCAGGAACGACTGGGAAAGTCCGTGACGTATCCTGTGAGAGGTGTCCGTCAGCCACAGTTCGTAAGACGACGCGATAGAGGGAAAGCTTTGTCTGAGCACGTTGAAAACATCGTCCAGATCGGGCAGCTCGTTGACATCGAGCTGAGGGAGGATATTTCGCGGAACAAACTGAAATTCCGTTCGCATATCAAAAGAATAGTCCTCCCCGACAAGTGCGAGCAGCGTGGGAGCATACCGATGTTCAAGCTCGACCGAGGCAGGCTTTGACATAAGTATAAAATGCGCGGTCTCGGCAAGTATATCGTCCGAAAATGTGAGATCTCTTACGCTGCAGATTATCATTGCGGAATTAAAGCAGCAGATAAGTCCCACTGCCGCCGCGCCGTCGTATATACCGTAAAAGCGTGCAAAGTCGTACTGCGTTCCGTATGCCTGAAAATGCGACTTTATTCTCCTTGCATAATGCCCCTTTTCAAGCGAATCAATTATTGAAACGTCCATTGTTTTTAACTGGCTAATCATTTATCATAGATCCTATTCAGCAGATTTTTTAAGAGGATATAAGCGTTTTCAAGATCGCTGCGGTGTATTACGCAGGACGGCGAATGAAGATATCTGCATGGCAGCGATATGGCTGCGGTGCGGACGCCGCCTCTTGAAACGTGTATCGCTCCTGCATCGTTTCCCCCTGCAATAAGCGATTTGGTCTGACAGGGTATCATACAGTCCTTTGCCGTTTCAAATGCAAGTCTGTAAAGCTCTTTGTCGTAAATGGTACGCCTGTCCATAAAAGACACCACCGGACCTTTTTGCAGGCGGCAGACCTGACTGTCACCCTGTGCAGGCGGAATATCCGCAGCAGTAGTGGATTCGAGCACTATCGCGATGTCAGGTTCTACCGTATACGCCGCGCAAGCCGAACCGCGAAGCCCGATCTCCTCCTGCACGACAAATGTAAACCATGTGTCGTATTCAACACCCTCGTCGATCAGGTGCAGCATTATTGCGCAGCCTGCTCTGTCATCTATTGCTTTTCCCTTGAGAAACCCGTCGCCGAATGCGCAAAACTGTGATACAAAGCAAACGCTGTCGCCGGGACTTACCAGACTTTTTGCCTCATCTGAGGAATCCGCGCCAATATCAACGCACATCGAGGTTATTTCGGGTATTTCTTTACGCTGCGCGGAGGAGAGATTGTGTATTGCCCGACCTCCGATAACGCCGTTTACACAGCCGCCCTTGCCGTAGACCTTTACGCGCTTTCCGAAAGCCGCACCCGGCTCGATACCGCCGACAGGTGCGATCTTTAAAGTGCCGTCGTCGTTTATATACGTCGTCACAAAACCGACTTCGTCCATATGCGCCGAGATCATCACTCGCTTGTCGGAGGTTTTCTTTCCCTTTACAAATGCTATCACGTTGCCGAGCGGATCAACAGTGACCTGCGCTTTTCCCTCTATACGGGAAAGTATATATTCCCTCACCTGTCCTTCATCGCCCGAGATACCGTCAAGGGAACAAAGCTTTTCAAGTTCGTCAGTCACACAGATCACCAGCGCTTTCCACCGCAGCCGCTATGAGCCGCGCCGTATTTTCAATATCCGCCATATCCACCGTTTCGATCGGAGTATGCATATGCTTTATCGGAACGGATATGGTAACGGTCTTTACCCCTCGTCGGGAAATGCCGATAACGTCGGCGTTTGTACCCGTCCTGCCCGGCATTACCTCGATCTGGAATGGTATGCCGAGCCGCTTGGCGGTATTAACCGCGCTGTCCGAAAATTCCCTTGAAAGAGAGGGCGAAAAGCCTATCATAGGACCTTTTCCCATTTTGCCGCATTCCTCGGGTCTGTCGCCTGCTACTGCTGCGAAAGAAACATCGGTAACGATAGCCAGATGTGGAGCAAGCGTATATGCCGCCGTCCTTGCGCCTGCACCGCCCGTTTCCTCCTTTGCCGAGAAAACAGCAGCCACACTGACGGGAATTTCTTTTCCCCTTAGCAGTCCGAGAGCCGCTATCACCGCCGCCGCGCCTGCTCTGTTATCGAGCGATTTTGCGGTCACCCTGCCGCCGTGAAGCCTTGTTACGGGATTTTCAATAACTACGGTATCTCCCGGGCTGACAAGCTCTCTCGCCCTTTCGCCGCTCAGTCCCACATCAATATAAATATCCTTTATATCGGGAGTTTTGCTGCCGTCCTTTGCAAGATGAGGAGGAACGGACGCCACAACGCCTTTAAGTGTTTCTTTTCCGAAAACGGTCACCTGCTGTGCGGGAAGTACCCGTGGGTCGAGTCCGCCGCATTCGCCTATCTTTAGAAAACCGTCATCCGTGATATAAGTTACCGTCATACCGATCTCGTCAATATGAGCGTCGATCATCACAAGCGGAAGTTCGTCATTTCCGATACGGCAGATACAACCGCTGTAGCACATCTCGGTCTGAAAGCCCATATCCGCGAGAATTTCAGCCGCTTTTTCGGCGGCGCGGCGCTCGTCGCCCGCAACGCCGTTTACCTCGGTGAGACGTTGTAAAATTTCAAATATCTCCATATTTTCCCCAAGCTCAAAGCTGATTTACCAGCTGCTTGAAATGATTACCTCTTTCCTCAAACATTCTGTACATATCAAAGCTTGCGCAGGCAGGCGAAAGTGTGACTATGTCGCCCGATTCGGCATTTTCGTGCGCCTGAGCAACTGCCTCCTGCATATTTTTTACCATAATTATTCGCAGACCGCTGTCGGCAAATTTTTCGGACGACGTTACTGCCGCTTTTATCTTCTCGGCAGTTTCGCCCATAAGTATCAGCAGTTTCGCCTTTTCGCATATAGCGTCAGCCATAGGTTCAAAGGATATGCCTTTATCCGAGCCGCCCTGGATAAGTATCTGTTTCTGATCGAACGCGGCAAGGCAGGCAAGAACTCTCGTCGGACTTGACGCTATGGAATTGTTGTAATATTTTACTCCGTCAAGCTCGCGCACAAATTCGATACGGTGTTCTACTCCGCCGAATTCCGCCGCGATCTTTGCGACAGTTTCAGGCTTTACCTCCCCGTAAGTCATTGCGATAGCCGTCAGATAATCCTCAACGTTATGCATACCGGGTATCCTGATGTCGTTCATATGGACGTATTCAGTGACTTTGCCGTGATCGTTGTAGCAAAGCATACCGTCCTCTCTGAGAAACGCGCCGTTTTCAACTTTCTGCGTTCTGCTGAAATATGCCAGCCGTCCTCTCACCAGCGGAGCAAGACCCCTTGTCACCTCGTCGTCCATACTGAGAACAGCTCTTGAATAAGCATTCTGATGATAGAGGATATTACACTTTGCCTGCGTATACTCCTCCATTGTCTTGTGAACATTAAGATGATTGGGTCTTATATTCGTGATACCGGCAACGTCGGGCGATTCCCTCATTGAAATAAGCTGAAAACTTGAAAGCTCTACTACAGCCGAATCCGTTTCGGAAATCGTTTCAACTAACGGCAGCAGCGCTTTTCCGATATTTCCGCCGAGGTGGACGCGCCTACCCTCCGCTTTAAGAAATTCCGATACGAGAGTAGTCGTAGTCGTTTTACCGTCCGAACCTGTTATTGCGTAGGTCTTGCAGGGGCAAAGGTCGAAAAATGTTTCCATTTCCGAAGTGACCACTATTCCCTCTTGTCTTGCCTTGGTAAGCGTTTCGTTATTGTAGTACATTCCCGGCGTGCGGAAGACCACATCGCATTTGAATATTTCATCGAGATAGCCTTCACCGAGCGAAAACTCCGCTCCCCTTGCGGAAAGTTCTTCATAGAGATCGGGGTCGAACGTATCCTCGTCCTTTTTATCGCACACCACGCAGTTTATTCCCTTTGAGAGAAAAAGCTTGATAAGCTCCGTATGGCTTACTCCCGTCCCGATAAAAGCAACTCTCTTATCCTTCATCGTATTAAAATATCTCTGAGCCTTTGTCATAGCGCAACTCCTGTCTTAAACCAAATGTTCTGTTATCCTTACAAATGTATAATTATGTATCCGACATTGCATCTATACACAATTAATCTATTATATTATATAACAATTCTTTGCAAAACGCAAGTGTTTTTTTGCCCAAAGCTGTAAAATATTATATTTTCTGCGAAACGGTATGCGGCTGATAAAAACACCTGCCAAATATTTTTCAAAGACAGCCGCCTTTTTGTGAAAATAATAAAATTTTTTCAGGGGTATTGTAAAAATCGGATATATGAAGTATAATAATATTATATTCTGTTGAAATTATGTCTGACGGAGGTAAAATTATGGAAAAATCGAACAACGACATTATTTTTGATCCCGCTACAATGGTCGCTCCTCTCGGTCTTATCGCAATGGACGGGGCGAAAGAGCTTGGCGCAAAGATAAACGATTATCTCGTCAAATGGGCAAACAATCACGGTATCGAAAAGGATTCCTACCTGATCGAGACCGATTGTCCGAGATTTTCCTCGGGGGACGGCAAGGGACTTATCAAGTCCACCGTTCGCGGAAACGATCTGTTTATCCTCTGCGATGTGGGAAACTACAGCTGTACTTATGATTATTTCGGTATGAAAAACGCAATGTCGCCCGACGATCATTATCAGGATCTCAAAAGAATAATTCAGGCGGCAAGCGGTAAAGCGCACAGGATAAACGTAATTATGCCCTCCCTTTACGGCGGCAGACAGCATCGCCGCAGCTACCGCGAATCGCTCGACTGCGCCGTTGCATTGCAGGAGCTGGAATCTATGGGGATAGAAAATATCCTGACTTTCGACGCTCACGACCCGAGAGTACAGAACGCCGTTCCGCTTATGGGATTTGACAACATAATCCCCTCCTATCAGGTGCTTAAAGCAATGTTCCGCACGATAAAGGATTTCAAGCCCGACAAGCAGCATTTTATGATAGTATCTCCCGACGAGGGCGCAATAAACAGAAATATGTATTACGCTTCCGTACTGGGCGTCGATCTGGGAATGTTCTACAAGCGGCGCGATTACTCGGTGATCGTCAACGGCAGAAACCCAATAGTCGCTCACGAGTATCTCGGAAACGACGTGACCGGAAAACAGATATTCATTGCCGACGACATAATTTCTTCAGGAGAATCCATGCTCGATATTGCCGTTGAACTTAAAAAGCGCAAGGCGAGCAAGATCTACTGCTACGCTACTTACGCCATTTTCACGAACGGTCTTGAAAAATTCGATCAGGCTTACGCCGACGGTATTGTAGACGGCGTTTACGGCACTAACCTCACCTACCGTTCACCGCAGCTGCTTGAAAGAGAATGGTTCCACGAGGTGGACTGCTCCAAATACATCGCATATTTCATTGCATCGTTAAATCACGATTTTTCCATTTCAAAGATAATAGACCCTCACCAGAAAATACAGTCACTTCTGGACAAGTATAACGTCTGAGCGCCATGGTATTCGCAGGTATAGCGGCAGGCGGCACAGGAACGCGTATGGGTGCGGACATTCCCAAACAGTTTCTTGAAATTGACGGCGTTCCCATTATTATCAGGACGATATTGAAATTCCTTGAAGTAAAGGATATAACGCGCGTATATGCCGCAGTCCACCCTGATTGGGTCGGATATACACAGGAGCTTGCAGATAAATTCCGCATTGACGGCAGCCGTCTGAAAGTAATTCCGGGCGGCTCAGAGCGCAATCAGACCGTAATGCTCATAACCGACAGCATACTTGAAGATTTTGACGTCGGTGGCGGAGATATTATAATTACTCACGACGCGGTGCGTCCGTTTGTGACGGAGAAGATCATCAGAGATAACATTTCCTGTGCGGCAGAGTACGGAGCATGCGGCACGGTCGTCGGCGCGGTGGATACGATACTGCGCAGCGAGGACGGACTGACCATAACCGATTCGCCGCCGAGATCGCAGATGTTCCACGCCCAGACACCGCAGACGTTTAAGATAAAGCTGCTCAGGGATACTTTCTCACGTCTTACAGATGAGCAGAAGAACGCTTTGACAGATACCTGCAGCATTTTCACTGTAAGCGGAGAAGATGTTCATATGGTGGAGGGCTGTCGGGAAAACATAAAGATCACGACTCCTCTCGATATGCTGCTGGCGCAGGCGATAGCAAAAATGACTGATATATAAGCTTTTACAAATACAAAACGGACTGCTTGTTATGCGGCAGTCCGTTGCTTTTTTCGTATAAATCGGTAGAAATTCTTTTCCTCTCCGAACATTTTCCAGCGCATAAAATCGTCAGCCGCTACGCCTACCGCAGAAAGCAATATCCACAGAAAAGCGAACGGCAGACAGATCTGTCCGTCAAAATTCAGCGGCACTTCCGAATAATCCCAGATATTCATACCAAACGCGCCGTTTAATATCTCGCCGGTAAGAAATTCCATAGAAGTAATAAACGCTCCGCTCACGGAGATCAACGCGAAATAATTCGTCCCTTCTCTGCGCTGATCGTTGAGCAGATGTATCACAAGCATAGCTATGCCGCCCAGCAGACCCATTGAAATATGTGTGAATCCGCGCACGATTATTTCCGTCAGTCCGTAAGCCAGACCTCCGAAAGAGGAAATGGCAAGTCCTTTCAGGATCTTTGGTTTCAACAGCTCACCTCCCTGCGCAAAATTACATATAGCGCCGCACAATGATTGTATGAAAAACCGTAAGTAGGTCTTTGTGCGGCACTGTCATATTAATAATTTGCACAGAAAATCACATTTTAAAACCTGATCCGAAAGAAAAATATCGGGATAGTCAAGATCAGTCTATCTGCCAGCTGTTGAGATATTTTTCCTGCTCTCTGGTAAGCGAGTCTATCTCTAATCCCCAGAATTTCAGCTTGCGGTTTGCAACGTCGCTGTCGATCTCCTCAGGAACGGCGATTATCATATCATCGAGAGAATCTTTATTCTTTACAAGATACGCCGCCGACAGAGCCTGAATGGCGAAAGACATATCCATGATCTCGGCAGGGTGACCGTCCCCTGCGGCAAGATTTACCAGTCTGCCCTCGCCGATAACGAACAGGTTATTGCCGTTCGGCAGTTTGTAACCGTCGATATTAGCGCGCGCAGGCTTGCTTTCAACGGCAAGTTTTTTAAGACCCGCAACATCGACTTCACAGTCAAAATGGCCTGCATTGCACAGTATAGCTCCGTCTTTCATATTCATAAAAGATTTTTCGGTGATAACGTCCCTGCAGCCCGTCACGGTAATAAAGAGATCGCCTATCTTGGCAGCCTCTTCCATTTTCATTACCTTAAAGCCGTCCATTACCGCCTCCATAGCCTTTATCGGGTCTATCTCGGTGATAATGACCGACGCTCCCATACCCTTTGCGCGCATAGCAACGCCCTTGCCGCACCAGCCGTAACCTGCCACGACTACATTTTTTCCTGCGACTATGAGATTTGTCGTGCGGTTGATACCGTCCCATACAGACTGTCCCGTACCGTAGCGGTTATCGAAAAGATACTTACACCTTGCGTTGTTGACAAGCACCATGGGGAATTTCAGCTGACCTGCTTTATTCATCGCGATAAGGCGAATTATTCCGGTCGTGGTCTCCTCGCAGCCGCCGATAACGTTCGGTATCAGCTCGGGATATTCGTTGTGTATCATATTTACCAGATCGCCGCCGTCGTCGATTATGATATTCGGTCCTGCGCTCACCACTGCGGAAATATGCCTGTGATATTCCTCCGCGGTCGCGCCGTGCCAGGCATAGACATTAAGTCCGTCATGCACCAGAGCGGCGGCAACATCGTCCTGAGTTGACAGCGGATTGCTGCCCGTAATAAACATCTCAGCGCCGCCAGCCGCAAGCACCTTGCAAAGATATGCCGTCTTTGCCTCGAGATGTATCGACAGAGCGACTTTCAGACCGTCAAAAGGTCTTTCTTCTCTGAACTGTTCCTCAACGCTGCGCAGCAGGCACATATTCCTGCGCACCCAGTCGATCTTGCGCTTTCCGCTTTCCCACAGACCTATGTCGCGAATTTCACTCATTTTACAATTCCTTTCCGAAACAAGATCACTTGTATTCAAGTCCGTCAAGCTGACTCTGCAATTTTTCCAGATCGCTGCGTATGCTTATCTTTTGCGGACAAGCTTTCTCGCATTTGCCGCACTTGACACAGTTCTTGGCTTTCTGAGAGTCCTCTATATTATGCTCCCACTCCCATTTGGTGGAGTTTGCGTTTTCGTATATGCCGTATGTATTCCATATCCTGAAATTATAGGGGATATTTACTCCTGCAGGGCAAGGCATACAATAGTTACAGCCCGTGCAGCCGTTGTTTACTCTGCGTTTGAGGAGCTGCGCTATCCGATTTACCTCCTCGACCTGCTTTACGGTGAGCGGTTCAAAATCCGTAAAGGTACAAATGTTGTCGGCTACCTGTTCGGGGGAGGACATACCGCTGAGAATGACCTTTACACCCGGAAGAGTGCCTACCCATCTCATCGCCCACGACGCGGTCGATCTTTCGCTGTCAAGGCTGCGGAAATGGTTGGTTATATCCTCAGGCAGAACGGCAAGCGAACCGCCCTTTACAGGTTCCATTACCACAAGCGGAACGCCGAGCTTTTCGCAGAGCTTGTAACCTTTAAGTCCTGCCTGCTCGTCGGCGTCCATATAATTAAGCTGTATCTGACAGAAATCCCAGCTGCGGTAAGTGATTATCTCTTCAAAAACTTCATATGAATCGTGGAAAGAGAATCCGAAGTACCTTATCTTTCCCTCCGCTTTCAGCTGTTCGCAGTATTCCACTACTCCCAATTTGAGCATATTCTCCCACCTGTCCCTGCTAAGGGCGTGGAGAAGGTAAAAATCCACATGATCTTTATTAAGACGCTCAAGCTGCGACTGAAAGAGTCTTTTTGCATCGTCAAGAGAATTGACCTCCCAACAGGGCAGCTTTGTCGCAAGAAAATACGAATCTCTCGGGTATTTGTCAAGCACCCTGCCGACAAACGGTTCGCTCTCTCCGCCGTGGTAAGGATATGCGGTATCAATGTAATTCACCCCTGCGGCGATCGCGGTATCTATCATCTTTTCGGACAGCTCCTCGTCGATCCTGCCGTCCTTTCCCGTCGGGAATCTCATACAGCCGAATCCCAGAAGAGATGTAGAGATACCAAGCTTGTCCATACTTCTGCGTGTGATACTGCTCATAACAATTCTCCTCACATTTTAAATTATGATATAGTCCGTCCCTTTTTGCCGGACGACTGTTTCTTTTCGGTCTTTTCAAGCTGCGGACTATCCTCAAACAGGTTCTCGTCCGGCTTCTTGCGCAGATAATCAAACTCGGGGTTCTCTTCTCCCCTTGCGTCATAATATGGCTGGATAACTATTTTCCTGATAACGGGATAGCAGTTAAAGCATATCGCAAAGCAAATAAACGAAAACGGCCAGAACGGAATGATAAACAGCGTATACGGCCACAGCATAGCCATAAGCGCGACGACCGCAATAATGACAAGCAGGCAGTATATCCCCTGTTTTACTCCCAAAAATACTAAAAAGAAAGAGTTTTTGAGTATCTGCCGCATATTGAGGTTGGTTGAAACGATCATCAGGTAGATATAAAAATGCATCATAAAGAACACGATAAGGCAGCTGAGGCTGATCGCAAAGGGGATATAGATAACGGGGTTCTCCTCGGCGTTTATTTTATACGTCGGGATAGCGACGGCAAATCCGAGGATAAAGATCGTGTCGATTATTCCCATAATAAGGCTCTGTTTGATATTTTTCTTTATGGTGTCAAAGAAGTCGGAAAGCAGAAAAGCGTTGCGTTCCTGAGAATAATTGCGGCAGATCTTGGTCATAGCGGCGGTCGCGGGTCCGAACATTATCGCAGTCAGCAGAGCGAGTGAAAGCGGCGCATAACTCTGCGTCTTGTTCACCAGATAACCGCCGAGTAGCGACGGCAGGAAAATTATGAAATAAAGCAGATTCAATCCCATAAGATTCCAGCAACGTCGTCCGTATATCTCGAAAAATTTGAAAATTCCTTTTTTTTCAGCCGGCATTCTCGGCATACCGTTTCCCATTAATGCCATTTTAAAACTCCTTTATATGGATAAAAATAATCAGAAAGCAGGATCAGATCCTGTCAATAAACATCACCGTGCATAAGCAGTCGATCGCCGCCGATACTGCCATTACCGCCTCCAGCGCGATAAATGAAGCGCCATATACTTTAGTATTTTCAAGCATATCCTCCTGCGAACGGTCGGAGAGAACGTCAGAAAGCAGTCTGTCCGACATTTCGACCGAAAGCATAACTCCCCTTATCAGCGCAAATGTCGATATAAGAGCGGAGGGTATCAGCAAAAGCGCACAGGTAAGTATTCCCGAAGTGCCGTTTGCGGAGTAGATCTGCGCCATTGCCGCGCCGAGACCTATCCCCCTGACTATCGGCACAGCGACCGCAAGCGGCTGACCCACTGCCGAAAATCCCAGAATAAATGCCGCTCCGAGAAACAAAGTCGACGAGCAAAGCGATCTCATAAGTATCACCGCATAATCGGCTGAACGCCGCGCGTCGAAAAAGTTCTCCTCCAGCGAGGATATGCGCTCGAGAAATCCGCTGTCCATATAGCAATAGCTGAGCGTACCAAGCAAAACACCCGCGAGAGATACCGCCGCAAGGAAGATAAAAAATCCGTTTTTATTTTCCGCTGCGCCGCTTGTCCTGTTTTCCTGCATAAGATCACTCCCATTCAATTATGGTAAATTATATGCAGCAGGCGGCGGATAAGAACAGGCGCAGTCTACGAAAGCTGTTATTTAGACAGCTGATATGCGCGTTCGGTGCAGGCTTTGCAGCAATCGGTCACAGCCTTTTCAAGACCGTTCTCACGCAGCTTGTCAAGTCCGGCGATAGTCGTTCCGCCCTTTGACGAGACCATACGGATAAGTTCGTCCATTGAATATCCGCTGTCGGTCATCATAGCCGCCGCGCCGATGAGCGACTGAGCGAAAAGTTCCTTGGCTGCCTGAGCGTCAATGCCGACCGAATCGGCGTAATCAATGAAAGCCTGAGCGTACAGATATATAAAAGCAGGCGACGAGCCGTTTATAGCAATGATCTCTTTCATCTTGTCTTGCGAAACGACGGCTATTTTTCCGCAGGAAGCAAATATCGAACATACAAGCGAAAATTCCTCATCGCTGCACGGTTCGGCTTTTGCAAGAGCGGTCGCGCCCTTTCCCAGCAAAAGCGGAGTATTCGGCATTACCAGAACCACTTTGGCATCGGGGAATGTTTTTGATTTCAGATATTCGGCGGTTATTCCGGCGCAGATAGATACTATCACCGTTTCATTATCGGCGCAGTCCGTGACCTTGTCCATAACCTCTTCAAGCTGCTGCGGCTTTACGGCAAGAAAGACATACTTGCTTTTTTCAAAGATCTCTCTCTCGCTTTCGCAAAGGGTAACGCCGAGTTCTGAAAGACGGCTGAGTTTTTCGCTGTCGGGATCAAATGCAAACAGCCTGACATCGGCAAGCGGCTGCTGTCCGTTCTGTGCGCCTGCACAGATACCTTTCATTATGGCGTAGCCCATATTTCCCGCACCAATAAAACCTATATTTATCATATTACCAGACCTCTTTTTCTTATACTACAAAAAATACTTACTGATATTATACAACATTCTGCACAATAAAGCAAGTATTTTTGTATATTTTTTACTTTTTACGCGTTATGCCGTCTTTCTGCGGAAGACGCGCTTATACGCCTCGCTCACCGCAGGCATAAAGACCGCAAGCATTACCGCCTCCACAGGCAGCATAACCATATTCTTGATGATTCTCGGAGTAAGCCATGTGAAAAACGCGCTCCACTCCGAGCCTGACATAAACGGGAATCTGTCGTTTACATATGTAAAATACAGCACGCAGGAATTAAGGCAGATGTTGCAAAGCAGCACGACGATCACACGCGAGATGATCGACCACACGACAAGCGATCTGCCGGTTGCTCTGCGGTAAAGACATACCCCGTAAATCAGCGCGATAATGACCTTGACCGCAAGCAGGGCGAAATTGTAATCCCTTGCCTTATAGCCGTCAAGGATATATCCTATAACGTCAACTCCGATATAGGAGATCATACTCACCACCGGACCGTAAAAAGCGGCGATAGCCATTATTCCGAGAAAATCAAAGGTTATCCTCAGATCCTCGGTAAAATTAAGCGCAAGTCCCGCGCGCAGGACTATCGAAAGCGCCATAAGCATACCGGCAACGGTAATTGTGGTGATCTTTTTCAGCTCCTTTGCGGAATCTGAAAACATTTCGGTAAAGCTCTTCATAATTCAACCTCCTCTTTATGTCGAGCGTCCGGACAAGTCCGGTAACTTGCTGTGCATAATCAGGAGATCGTCAGATCGTTGGTTTTTTGATCGTTTCAGAAGAATCCGAATTACACATTCAGCGGGATGCGGAATCTGCACCGCAAGGGCTAAGCGTGAGCCGACCCTTTTCGTCCTGACGGCAACTCCCCGTCCTTCAGGCACTTAACGCGCACATTCCTACTCTGTAATATGCATACCGCCCGTATCGGAATTTACGGACGGCAGTATATCCATAGATCAGTATGCAGTCTTATAGAAAATATCGTATCTGTCATCGAGGAAAGGCTTTTTCATTGCAAGACCTTCCTGAATGTCAATGTCATATACTTTACCGTCTTTAAGACCGACTATACGGTTGCCGATTCCCTGCTCGAGCAGTTCAACGGCGTGATAACCCATTTCGGTAGCGATAACTCTGTCGCGCAGGGTAGGCGAACCGCCCCTCTGAACGTGACCGAGGATAGTTACTCTTGACTCGATACCGGTCTTTTCCTGAAGCTCGCGTGCGATGACTTCAGTCTGTCCGACACCTTCGGCAACGATTACAATAAAATGAGTCTTACCGCTCTTCTTGGTAGCGAGCATACTTGCGGCGATCTTGTCGAGGTCATAATCTCTTTCAAGAGTGATAACAGCCTCCGCGCCCGTCGCAATGCCGACGTTGATAGCTATGTATCCGGCTTTTCTTCCCATTACCTCAACTACGGAACATCTATCGTGGGACTGTGCCGTATCGCGCAGCTTGTCTATCATTTCCATAGCGGTATTCATTGCGGTATCATATCCGATCGTGTACTCGGTACACTGAATATCGTTGTCGATAGTTCCAGGAATACCTATGCACGGGATACCGAGTGATGAAAGATCGCCTGCGCCGCGGAACGATCCGTCGCCGCCGATGACGACAATGCCGTCAAGTCCCATTTCTTTACACCTTTCAACGCCCTTCTTTACTCCCTCAATGCTGCGAAATTCAGGACATCTTGCGGTATAAAGGCAGGTACCGCCCCTCTGGATTATGCCGGAAACGGTTCTTGCGTTCATCTCTACGACATCTCCGCCGAGAAGTCCCACATAGCCCCTGCGTATGCCGACGACCTGCATGCCTTTCTGGAGCGCGGCTCTGGTAACTGCACGAACTGCAGCGTTCATTCCGGGAGCGTCGCCTCCGCTGGTAAGTACACCGATTTTCTTAGCCATACAAAATTCCTCCAATATTTATGGAAACCCATAATTATATTCCGGTAAGATATACATAAAACCCTGAATTTAAACCCGAAAGCAAAATGCGCAGAAAGCCGCAAAAAAAGTCGGGTATATGATCTTTACAAGGTTTTCTGTAAAATTTACATCAGAGTTTAATACATATATCATAACACAAACCCCTGACATTGTCAAGGGTAAGCGTTATATATTAACAAATTGTTAAAGTTGCTCATTCGGAAACGCTCTGCGTATCGTCAGACGCGGCTGAGCTTTCCTCCTGCGGCTGTTCTGCAGAGGAGGACGCGCCCGACTCTTCCGCCGCCGACGATGACGGAGCGTCGCTCTCCGAGCTGCTTGTCTGCGGCAGACCTGCGGAAACTCTGACGGTAAGTATTTCGCCGTCCTTGACGTTAATGTTATATCCGACGTCGATACTTGTCGAAACGACATATCCGATAGGCACGCTGCCCGTATAGACCGTGACCGTCTGGTACTTTATATCCAGCTCGTCCAGTCTTAGCAGATAATCTTTCTGTGAAAGTCCCCTGTAATCCGGAACGGGAACGTTTTCCGTACCCTTGCAGACCTTAAGCACAAGCTCGTTCATTCTGGCAGGATCGTACTCGGTACCCTCCGGAATACTTTGCTCGGTAATGATACCTCGTTCTTCGGAATCGGAATAGAAATAATCCGCTCGAATATTAAAGTCGTTTTTCAGCTGATTATAGACGGTCTCATAGCGGTATCCGACCACGTTGGGCATTATCGAGCCAACACCGTAAGGGTCTTCCTCGCTCTGTGACTCTACCGTTATGATCTGCTCTTCGCTTGAATCGCCCGCAGCGGATACCTCCTCGCTGTCAGTATCGGAAAATACGAAAGATGACGATGATTCGCCGCCCTCCTCCGACGCCGGAGCAGCGAGCAGTTCATAAAGCAGGAATATTCCGAGCCCGAGGAAAAGTATCAGCAGCATAATTCCGAGGAAAACAGTCGCCTTGTTGCTCTTTTGAGCGTTTTTGGAATTTGACTTTTTCTTCTGTTTATTTGCAGCGGCGTTCCTGTTCTGAGAAGAAGAATTGGTCTTCTGCGGCGGTCTTTTATGCTCCTGCTCCCGTTGGATAGGTATAGTCTGAGTCGCACCCTTGCGGTGGTTCATCTGACTGTGCTTTTCAAACAGCTGCGTTACCAGTTCGTCAACGGTGCGTATCCTGTCATTTCCTCTTACCATCATAGCGGCGGAAATGACTTTTGAAACGTGAGGCGGAACGGCAGGATTCAGTCTTGATGCAGGAATAAGAGTATCGTTATAGAGTCTCGTATTTGCATCGGGAGGGATAGTTCCCGTCAGTATGCGGTACAGCAGCGCCGCGACCGCGTAGACATCTGTCCACGGTCCCTGATACTCCAGAGAGGAGTACTGCTCGGGCGCGGTATATCCCGAATAAAACTCGGGAGAAAGCCCCGTATTTGAAGTTCTTATCGAGCTTATGCAAAATCCCGTCAGCTTGAGTTCGCCCTCCGTGGTGACAATGATATTTTCAGGCGAAATACCTCTGTGGATAATGCCGGCGTTATGAATGATACTGAGCGTGGTGAAAAACGGCATAAAAAGTTTTTTCACCTGATTCCACGAAAGGAATCCCGTATTAGACTGCAAAAACTTTTTCAGTGAAACGCCTTCGACATATTCGAGGACTACATAAGTCGTATTATGTGCCGAGAACATATCCATAGCGGTAGTTATATGTGAAAGATTCCGCATACGCGAAAGCGTTTTATTCATATCGGCAAATTCCGACATAAAAGTCTTATACTTCGCAAGGCAGTCGGGATTTACCAGCAGATCCTGCGTTTCCTTATCCCTCTCGCAGAGATTTTCCGGCATATACTCTCTGACGACCGCTTTTGTCTTGCCGATCATATCATAACAGATATACGACGCTCCTTCACCGTTATAGGAAAGCATTTTTCCGACTATGTATCTGTCGTCAAGCACCGTTCTCGGCGCAAGATATGACTGAAGGTGCGGCATATCGTCGGTATAGCTGCAATAGCTGCATGAGCCGTCCGGTTCAAGCTCGTTCATACAACCCATGCAAAGATTAACATTTGTATCCATATGCAAGCCTAACTCCGTCGGGAGCGGCTCCTCCTTTCAGGTAAATATATAACCGGGCATACCCGATGATAAAACAACAATAACCTAATATATAATATCAGTTAATCGCCCGTAAGTCAAGAATTACACAAAAACTGTATGCTTTGTGCAACAATTTGTATTCTTTTTGTAACAACTTTGCCGCCTCGGCTGTAGGAAAAATTACATAATTTCAGATAAACTGCGGATAAATATCGACGGAAGTGTAATACAGATATTTATTATTATCGTCAAATACCGCGATAAGCTCGGTACATCTTGAATCTCCTGCCGGATCGGTATAGTGATACAGATAATGATAGCTTACCGTGCCTGCGGCATAGGTTATCCTGTAGGGATCGAGGTCTATATCTTCCCTGACCGCGCTGAATTTATCGCCCTTGTTGAATTTGTCAAGGCTTATGCGTTCGTCCGTCTTTTTTCCGCGGCTGTCTTTTTTCAGGACGGTGTAAGCGGTATATTCCACCGTTTCGATATAATCGGAGGGGCTTTTCATGACAGTGACCGTCCATTCGGGGTATGCCGCGCCGTCTATCTGCACCTTGTCGTCCGATTCATATATATAATCGAAAACGGCGGCATTGTTGATGATCGAGAAGGTTGAATTGTCGCGGAAATGAATGTCAAGCTCGTCCTCTGCCGAACTGAGCGAACTGCCGATGAACTCTGCCGTTCTGGCTGCGGCTTTTTCGCCCTTGCCGGAAGTGATCTGTACTGCAAGTATCCAGATAAGCGCGGCGACGATCAGAGCGGCGGCAATTACAAAGACGAGTTTAAGTCTGCTCTCGGAGATCTTCTTTTTTGAGGATACGGCTGCCTCGCGATCCGTGAGATACAAATTATCGTCGTTCTTTTCGCGGTGAAAAATATCGGGGAGCAGTTTTTTCTTTGGTTCTTCCTTTTTCAGGATAACGCCGCAGTTGCGGCACACCGCGTCCTTTTCACCGATATGCTTGCCGCATTTCGGACACTGCATAAAAACTCCCTCGCTTTCGGTCAATTTTAGTCTTATATAATTATATCACACACATTTCTAAAAGTCAAACTGCGCGTAATAATATTTTAAAATATGCGCCGCAGGCGCTCCTTGTCTTACCTCTTACTTCTTACCTCTTATCTCTTACTTCTAAAAGCGCCGCGCTCTGACTTCTTCGGAAATCAAAAATTGATCCCGTGTTTTTTTAACACTTAAAGTTGACAAAGCAAAATACAATGTGATATAATAAAATCATAAATGATTTTATTATATTCTCATGTCCTCGTCGATACGCAGACAAATGGGTCTGCTCCCGACGTATCGGACAATTATATCATAACGCTTACGCTTTTATGATATAATAATATACGCGATGCGCTTATCCTGCTTTTGCCTGCGCGTACAGGCAATTATTTCTTACGGCGTTTCGCTCTTACGATGTAATTACAGCGGCGGTCTTTGTAAAATGCCGCCGACGATCTTGAAAGGAATGGTATTTTTAATGCCAAGGAAAAAGATATACGACAACGACGCCATAGTTTCTCTCAAAGGCGCAGACAGGGTAAGAAAACGCCCTGCGGTAATATTCGGCTCGGACGGTCTGGAGGGCTGCAAGCACTCGGTATTCGAGATATTGTCAAACTCGATAGACGAGGCAAGAAACGGCAGCGGAAACAAAATAATCCTCACCAGATATAACGACTACAGTATTGAAGTCGAGGATTTCGGACGGGGCTGTCCGGTAGATTACAACAGTGTGGAAAAACGCTATAACTGGGAGCTTGTCTACTGCGAACTGTACGCAGGCGGCAAGTACAACAACAATTCGGGAGAAAATTATGAGTACTCTCTCGGTCTGAACGGTCTGGGCGCGTGCGCTACGCAGTATTCCTCGGAATATATGGACGTTGAAGTTTACCGTGACGGATTCAGGTACGAACTGCACTTTGAAAAGGGTGAGAACGTCGGAGGTCTGAAAAAGGAAGAGACCACGCGGAAAAAGACGGGCACGCGGACTCACTGGAAACCCGATCTCGATGTTTTTACGGATATTGCCATAGAACGCGCCTATTATGAGGATATTCTGAAAAAGCAGGCTGTAGTAAATCCTAATATCGAATTTGTATTCAGGTATCAGCGCGAGAACAACAGCTTTGACGAAGAGGTTTTCTGTTATGAAAACGGCATACTTGACTATGTTGAAGAGATCGCCGACGGGCAGAATCTGACCTCATTTCAGTATTTTCAGGCGGAGAGAAAGGGCCGCGACCGCGAGGATAAGGACGATTATAAGGTAAAACTCAACGTGGCGTTCACCTTTTCAAACAAGGTCAAGGCTCTGGAGTACTTTCACAATTCAAGCTACTTAGAGCATGGAGGTTCTCCCGAGGACGCGGTGAAGCTGGCGTTCACCTCGCAGATAAACGCTTATCTGAAAAACAACGGCAAGTATCTAAAAAACGAAAAGCAGATAACTTTCGCCGACGTTGAGGAATGTCTGGTGCTTGTATCAAGCTCATTCTCTACCCAGACTTCATATGCAAACCAGACCAAAAAGGCTATTACCAACAAATTCATAAAAGAATGTATGACGGATTTTCTCAAACATCAGCTGGAGATATATTTTATTGAAAATCCCGACGACGCGGTGAAGATCGCCGAGCAGACGCTTATCAACAAGCGCAGCCGTGAGCAGGCGGAAAAGTCAAGGCTCAATATTGCGAAAAAGCTGACGGGTTCTATTGATCTTTCCAATCAGGTGCAGAAATTTGTCGACTGCCGTTCAAAGGATCTCTCAAAAAGAGAGCTTTACATCGTGGAGGGCGATTCGGCTCTCGGCTCGGTCAAAATGGCAAGAAATGCAGATTTTCAGGCGGTCATTCCCGTAAGAGGCAAGATTCTCAACTGTCTGAAAGCCGATTACGACAAAATTTTCAAGAACGATATAATCACCGATCTTATCAAGGTGCTGGGCTGCGGAGTTGAAGTGAGATCAAAAGCCAATAAAGATCTGTCGCTGTTCAATATAGAGAATCTTAAGTGGAACAAAATAGTCATCTGCACCGATGCGGATTACGACGGTTTCCAGATCAGGACGCTGATACTCACTATGCTCTACCGTCTGACGCCGACGCTTATCGAAAAGGGGTATGTGTATATCGCCGAATCTCCTCTGTTTGAGATCACTTCAAAGGACGGCAAGGGTAAGGAAAAGAAATATTTTGCCTATGACGAATCCGAAAAGAATATGATACTTCAAAAGATCGGAGATAAGAAGTTCACCATACAGCGTTCTAAGGGACTTGGTGAAAACGAGGCGGATATGATGTCGCTTACTACCATGAATCCCGAAACGCGCAGGCTCATAAAGATAAATCCCGATAACGTTGAGGATACCATGTATATGTTCGATATGCTGCTGGGGGATAATCTTCAGGGCAGAAAGGATTTTATCAGTCAGAACGGTCACGATTACCTCGATATGGCGGATATAAGCTGAGCGGACTGCCGCAGGAATTTTCTTAGATCTAAGGAGCGTTAATATAAATGGCAAGAAAAAAACAAGAGCCTGAAACGAGCAAAAAGACGGTCAATACCGACGCGTACATCGCAGGCGCAGGTCAGGTCGTCGAAGAGCCGATCACTCTCACTCTGGAAAAAAACTATATGCCCTACGCTATGAGCGTCATAGTTTCAAGGGCATTCCCCGAGATCGACGGTTTCAAGCCCTCCCACAGAAAACTGCTATACACCATGTATAAAATGGGACTTCTCACAGGCGGACTTATAAAATCCGCAAACATCGTCGGTCAGACTATGCGGCTCAATCCGCACGGCGACGCCGCTATCTACGAAACGATGGTACGTCTTTCGCGGGGAAACGAAACGCTGCTGCACCCGTATGTGCAGTCAAAGGGAAGTTTCGGAAAAGCCTATTCAAGGGATATGGCTTACGCCGCGTCGCGTTACACCGAGGCAAAGCTTGAGCCTATCTGCAACGAGCTTTTCAGGGATATTGACAAGGATACGGTGGATTTTATACCCAATTACGACAATACCACCACCGAACCGACCCTGCTCCCTGCGACTTTCCCCACCGTTCTGGTAAATGCGAATGTGGGTATCGGCGTTTCAATGGCGTCGTCGATCTGTTCTTTTAACCTGACGGAGGTCTGCGAAACGACTATCGCCCTTATGCGCGACCCGGAGCATAATGCTCTGGAAACTCTCAAAGGCCCCGACTTCCCGGGCGGAGCTTATCTGCTGTACGACGAACAGGTGCTGGACGAGATATACCGCACGGGCAGAGGTTCGGTAAAGCTGAGGGCAAAATATCAGTTCAACAAGCAGGCAAGATGTATCGAGATAACGGAGATACCAGCTACGACCACCATTGAGGCTATCAAGGAAAAGATAATCGCGCTCGTAAAGGCAGGGAAAATACGCGAGATCTCGGATATACGCGACGAAAGCGATATAAACGGCTTACAGATCGGTATAGACATAAAAAAAGGCGTCGATCCCGACAAGCTGATGCAAAAGCTCTACAAGCTGACTCCCCTTCAGGACAGCTATTCCTGTAATTTTAATATTCTGGTACACGGTTATCCGAAGGTAATGGGCGTTTATGATATTATTAAAGAGTGGGTCGATTTCAGAATGGACTGCGTAAGGCGCAGGACTGTTTTTGATCTCGATAAGAAACGCTCAAAGCTGCACCTGCTCAAAGCGCTCGGCACTATACTTCTGGATATTGACAAAGCGATAAAGATAATAAGGGATACCGAGGAGGAATCAGAGGTCATACCCAATCTGATGATAGGCTTTTCGATAGACGAGGAACAGGCGGAATATATTGCCGAGATAAAGCTGCGTCATCTCAATAAAGAGTATATTTTAAAACGTCTGGAGGAAACCGAGGCTCTTGAAAAGGAGATCGCAGAGCTGGAGGATATTCTCGGCAGCGACAGGAAAATAAAGAGTATTATTATTTCGGAGTTAAAAAACGTCATAAAGAAATACGGTCAGCCGAGGAGGACGCAGTTCTACTACAAGACCGACGCGGAAGAGGTAGAGACCGAGGACGAAACGCCCGACTATCAGTGTACGCTTTTCCTGTCGGAGAGCGGCTATTTCAAGAAGATAACTCCTCAGTCGCTGAGAATGGCAAGCGAACAGAAATTCAAAGAGGGCGATTTCCTTGCTCAGGAGATCGAATCGACCAACAAAGCGGAGCTGCTTTTCTTTACGGATAAATGTCAGGTATACAAGACAAGAGCGAGCGCATTTGACGACACCAAGGCAAGCGCGTTGGGCGACTATGTTCCGGCAAAGCTGGGATTTGACAATGATGAAAATGTAAAGTTTATGGCTGTCACCAACGATTACAGCGGATATATGATATTCGTATTTGAAAACGGCAAGGCGGCAAAAGTACCGCTCAACGCATACGAAACCAAGACCAACCGCAAAAAGCTGAGCAATGCATACTCCGCGAAGTCGCCGATAGTGAAGATCTTCCACGTTCCGGATCAGGCTCTTGTAATGCTGAGAACGACAAACGGCAGGGCGATGATCTTTGATACCGCGCTGCTTATGCCAAAGGTGAGCCGCGATACGATAGGCGTGCAGGTAATGACGCTAAAAGCAAAGTCAACTGTCGAAAAGGCTTTTGTCGTAGACGAAGAAACTGCCGAAAAGCTTGCAAAATACAGATGTAAGTCAATTCCGGCAGCCGGCAGCTTTGCAAAGGATATACCCGATCCCGACCAGATGTCAATACTGTAAATGGCAGATGTACGCAGATCAATTTTTAACTTTACAAAAGCCGTTTTCCCCCCTTGTGGGGAATAATTCCCTGCTTGGTGTAATGCAACTGCCGTGATAAAAACACTTACACAAAATTGATTTTCTTATGACAGATGTTATAAAGATCCGTTTTACGATCGCCGCAGGCGGTTTAAGACGGGTCTTTATTATTTTTTTGCATATTTGGGTCAATGTCCGAATATATTGTCTTAGCAAGCCAACCATCATCATTTAATTTAGGAGGACTGGAATATATGGGAACTATGGATTTCAAAGTTAATCGGGAAACGTTCACAGCCAGCCGTACCGTTCTTGACACTTCGGTGGAACAGTCGGTAGAACGCGACTTCGTACTTCCCGATTACTGTCCTGATATTTTCAGGATCTTGAACTGCCGGATAATACCCAGGATCACTTCACAGAGCATCAATGGGGGAAAGGCATCGTTTGAGATCTCGGTTCTGATAAGGGCTCTTTATCAGAGCGAGGGCAGCGGAAAAGTAAATTCGCTGGAACAGAAACTCAGCTACACTAAATCGGTGGACATCAGCGGCGAATGTCAGAATCCGATGATGAGCATTATCCCTCATGTAGACTACATCAACTGCCGCGTTGTCAATCAGCGCAGACTTGACGTGAGAGGCGCGGTATCGGCGCGGATAAAGATCACCGCCGACAAGAATCAACAGATAATAACCGACGCTTTCGGCGCGAATATCCAACTGAAAAAATCTCTGATGACCTATCCGGCAAAAAGACTAACCTCCTCAAAGCGGATAACGGTTATAGAGGAGCTTGAGCTTGGCGGCTCAAAACCCCCGGTAGGCGCAGTTATCCGTTCGGACTGCGCGGTATTTGCACAGGATAAGAAGATAATCGCAGGAAAGCTCATTACAAAGGGCGAAGCTGAAATATCTATGCTTTATTCCTGCGCGGGAGGAGAAAACGGCGACGCTCTGGAAACTATGAAGTTTTCTATTCCGTTCAGCCAGATAATCGACATAGACGGCATTGACGAAAGCTTTGACGCATATGTGGACATTTCAGCGGCAGGGTGCGAGATAATACCAAAGGGAGAAAATCCCGTATCGCTCGAATGTGAACTGGTAATGCTTGTAAACTGCACGGCAATAAAATTCCAGACATGCGAAGTTGTGACCGACGCATATTCCACCTGCTATGAATGTGAGAGCGAAAAAACAGATTGCCGCATTGACGGAGTACCCCACCGTATAAGCGAAGATCACTCGGTACGGGCGGAGCTGCGTTACGACGAGGAGGAGATCTCCTGCGTGTATGACGCGTGGTGCGAAACTGCCGGAGTTTCAGCGAGGTTCGATCCCGACAGCGGCAAATATACGGTTTGCGGAAATGTGAATTTCTGCGTTATCGGCAGAAACGCCGCTGGGTATCCGATATACCTTGAAAAAGAATGTCCGTTCGAGCATGAAGTGAGCGGCGTATTTTCGTCAGACAGCGCCATAGATGCAAAAGCGACGGTGCAAAGCTGCTCTTACAGAATATCCGGTGCGAATGCGGTGGAAGTTTCTGCCGAGCTTGAAACAGGCGGCTGCATAAGCGAACAGTCCTCGGGCGATCTGCTTTGCGGACTTAAAGTCCTCACCGACAAGCCTAAGGAAAAGGAAAAGACATTTGCCTTAAAGCTGTGCTACTGCGCCGACAACGAGGACATATGGGAGATCGCGAAAAAGTATTCCACTTCGATAAAGGCGATAATGGAAGAAAACGATCTCTCGGACGACAACGACCAGAACTGCGGAATGCTGCTTATTCCGCTCACCAACTGACAGATCCGGAGGAAATACTATGACAAAAGACATCTACACAGACATTGCCGCAAGAACGGACGGAGATATATACATAGGCGTTGTAGGTCCCGTCCGCACAGGCAAATCAACATTCATAAAGCAATTTATGGAAAACTTTGTGATACCCAATATCGACAGCGACTTCCGCAGGGAAAGAGCGATAGACGAGCTGCCGCAATCCTCCGGCGGAAAGACCATAATGACTACCGAGCCGAAATTCATTCCCGAAGAGGCGGTAGAGATCTCGCTTGAAGGCGGAGCAAGATTCAACGTGCGTATGATCGACTGCGTGGGCTACATCATTCCCAGCGCGATAGGATATTTTGAGAACGAAATGCCGCGTATGGTCGTCACCCCATGGTTCGACGCGGAAGTACCCTTTAATATGGCGGCGGAGGTAGGCACACAAAAAGTCATAACCGAACACAGCACGATAGGCTTAGTGATAACGACAGACGGCAGCATAACCGATCTTCCGCGTGAGGAATATGAGGAATGTGAGGAGCGTGTAATATCCGAGCTGAAACAGATAAACAAACCGTTTGTAGTCCTTATGAACTGCGTATATCCTCAGTCGCCCGAGGCAAAAGCGCTTTGCGCTGCAATGTCCGAAAAGTACGGCACTCCGGTAATGCCGATAAACTGTCTCGATCTTTCGCAGGAGGATATAAAGGATATTCTTACGCAGGTGCTTTATTCTTTCCCCGTAAGAGAAATAAATATCGAAATGCCCTCCTGGATAAACACGCTTGAAAAAGGTCACTGGCTCAAAGAAGCGGTATTTTCGCATATCAGGAACGCTGCCGCTCAGCTGACGAATCTCAGGCAGTTAAGCTCCTGCGCCGAGGAGATAAGCGGCTGCGAGCAGGTGACGGAAAGCCGCGTCAAGAGCATAGATCTCGGAAACGGCAGCGCGGTCATCTCGGTGGCGATAAATCAGGATCTCTTCTTTAAGATAATAGGAGAGGCGACGGGATTGACTATAGAGAACGAAAGCGATCTTATGCCGCAGATACTTGAGCTTGTAAGGATAAAGAACAAGTATGCAAAATTTGCCGACGCTCTCGATCAGGTAGAGGAAACGGGTTACGGGATAGTTATGCCTACTATGGACGAACTGACTCTCGAAGAGCCGGAGGTCATAAAGCAGGGCGGCAAATACGGCATAAGGCTGAAAGCTGCCGCGCCCTCGATACATATGATGAAAGCCACCATAAACACGGAAGTAGCGCCGATAGTCGGTTCGGAAAAGCAGTCGGAGGAGCTTGTGCTTTATATGCTCAACGATTTCGAGGAATCCCCTCAGAAGATCTGGGAAAGCAACATCTTCGGCAAATCGCTCCATGAGCTGGTGAACGAAGGACTTCACGCCAAGCTTGCCAAGCTGCCGCACGAGGCGAGAATGCGTCTTTGCGAAACGGTAGAACGAATGATAAACGAGGGCTGCTCGGGGCTGATATGCTTTATTCTCTGATAAAAAGCCGCAGGAAAAGTCAACGGCAGTTCCTGCGGCGATATTATTTACCGTTATATGACGGCAAACGATGTTTTATAAAAAACAAAAATGCGGAAAGGACGCAGCGTTCCCTTCCGCATATTATTATGCCTGAAGATAGGATTTGACCAAAGCCTGCAAAAGCTCGTCTCTGTCGATATGGCGAATCAAACTTCTTGCATTGTTATACGTCGTTATGTATGTCGGGTCTTCTGAAAGAATATAGCCTACTATCTGATTTATGGGATTGTAACCTTTTTCTTTCAACGCGTCGTAAATTATGGTCAGCGTTCTCTTCAGTTCGGTTTCTTTATCTCTCAAAACCGAAAATTCCACTGTCTGTTCGTGCATAAAGCTCAACTCCCTTACACATATTGTACCTGCACCGCGAAAAGTGTATCCCTGCGCGGTCCGCTGTACACCAATGCCACTCTACACTTTTATTATATACCATATCGGCAAAAATAACAAGCCCCTTTTGCAAATTTTTTTTGAAAACAGCAAAATTTATCCAAAAACAAAGATCATCTTCTCTTTGCGCCGATCTCGGCAAGCTTTGCGACAGCCTTTTCCATTGCCTTATCAGCCTGTTCGTCGGTAAGAGTACCGTCGTGAGAACGCATAACCACCGAATAGGAAACGGACTTCTTGCCCTCTCCCACCTGCGCTCCCGTATAAACGTCAAACAGGGAGATCTTTTCAAGCACCGCTCCAACAGCGCTGCGTATAGTCTTTTCTATAAGAGCCGCAGGAGTATCATTATCGCATACGACTGAAATATCTCTTGTTGCAGCCGGGAATTTAGGCAGCGGCTTGTATACCTTTTCACCGTCGGAAATTCCCATAAGCTCGGGGATATTCAGCTTGGCGGCATATGCTCTCGTTCCTATACCGTAATTTTCAAGCACTTGCGGGTGCAGTTCGCCGAAGATAGCCACCGCTTTTCCCTTTGCGATAACTACAGCCGATCTGCCGGGGTGGAAAGCGGTGTACTCGTCAAAGCCGCAGCCCTCCTGCGCTCTTTCGATCTCATAATCATACACGCCTGCCGTTTCCAGAATGCCCTCAACAATGCCCTTGATGTCATAGAAGTCAAAGCTGTCTTTGGTATCGTAAACGCCTATACCCATTCTAAGCGGTTCTTCGGGGAGGACTTCCCCCTCGGTCGGGATATACTCGTTGCCCATTTCAAAGAGATACGCCTTGGGATTTCTGTAATTGTAGTTTCTTGCAAGCACCTCGCAGACGGAGGGGATAAGCGTCGTCCTCATCACGCTGGTATCTTCTCCGAGCGGATTTGTGATAGTCACCGTGTTCCTGAGAGATGAATCGGCGGCAAGCTTTATCTTGTCAAAATATTTGGGAGAGATAAACGAGAAAGTGGTGATCTCGTCAAGTCCCAGAGAGAGAGCCGCGCTCGTGAGTTTTTTCTCAAATTTCTGTTTCGGAGTGCGCTGAGCCTGCGCAACTCCCCTTATGATCGTGTTCGGAATATTGTTGTAGCCGTAAAGTCTGACGACCTCCTCGGCAATATCAGCCTTGCAGCCGATGTCAACACGATACCACGGAGCGATGACCCTGCCGTCCTTTATCTCAAATCCAAGCCGTCCGAGGTATTCCCTCATATCCTCTTCCGATATATCAGTGCCGAGGAAATTATTTATCCACTCGGGGTCAAATTCGACCGACTTCGGAGTTTCGTTCTGATAGTTTTCGTCAATGACCGTATTGATGACCTCGCCCGCGCCGAGTTCTTCCACAAGCTGGCAGGCTCTCATCAACGCCTCGTAACATTCGTGAGGATCGAGCCCTTTTTCATATCTTGCGGAAGCGTCTGTACGCATACCGAGTTTTTTGGCGGTCGTTCTTACAGACGCGCCGTCAAAGCAGGCAGATTCAAATACTACCGTTTCGGTATCTTCCATAATACCGCTGTATTCGCCGCCCATTACTCCGGCAACTGCGACCGGCTTTACCGCGTCGGCAATTACAAGCATATCCTCGGACAGTTCTCTTACTTCACCGTCGAGAGTGGTTATGCTCTCCCCTGCCCTTGCGTTGCGGACGTTTATCTGCGCTCCCTCCACATAACGCAGGTCGAACGCGTGCATTGGTCTGCCGTATTCGAGCATTACATAGTTGGTTATGTCTACCAGATTATTTATCGGACGAACGCCGCTCGCACGCAGTCTTTCTCTCATCCAGCGCGGAGAAGGCGCGATCTTTACGTTCCTGACGACTGCGCCCATATATCTGCTGCAAAGGGAGGTGTTGTGTATCTTTACTTTCAGCATATCGTTTATATTTCCCTCAACGCCTTTGAATACGGGCGGTTTGACATTCAGAGGGATATTGAACGTCGCTGCGGTCTCTCTTGCAAGACCTATCACCGAAAGGCAGTCGGGGCGGTTGGAGGTAATCTCAAATTCCACCTTTGTATCATTGAATCCTATAGCCTCTCTTATATCTTTTCCGACCGTTCTGTCGCAGTCGTCGCCGAGAATGAAAATACCGTCCTCTATTGCATAGGGAAAATCATGCTGAGTAAGTCCCAGTTCGGCAAGAGAACAGAGCATACCGTTTGATTCTTCTCCTCTGAGCTTACCTTTGGTTATTTTGACGGGCTTGCCGTCGTGCAGTACGGTGGATTTGTGCTTTGCCGTGGGAACATAGTCGCCTGCATTGACGTTCTGTGCGCCCGTAACTATCTGCACCGGCTGATCTTCTCCCACGTCCACCTGACAGACAAACATATGATCCGAATCGGGGTGAGGGGCGATCGACAGCACCTTTCCCACAACAACATTTGAGAGAAAATCCCCTTCCTCTTCATAACATTCAACTTTTGAACCGGACATGGTAAGTCCGGCGCAGAATTCTTTTATATCGCACTTGCAGTCAACGTAATCCGCAAGCCACCTCATTGAAAGATCCATTTAAATCTATCCTTTCGTCTATATTTTATCGTTTGGTATATCTGCCGATCATTTCCTTTTCTCGTCCAGCAGCGTCATAAACGCAGTGTATTTTTCAAGATAAAGTTTCCACTTCTTGACATAAAACTCAAACACAGCGTTATCGGGGTCGGTGATCTTTATCTTTACCGCGTCATTCAAACCGTTCGTGCTGTGGATTATAGTCTTGAATTCCTTTATATCGCCGTAGCCTATAAGCAGCTTTGCCGACGGGACATACAGATATTCGTCCAGAAGATAGAAGGTCTTGAAATAAGGCTCCGAATTATTTATCTGCTCCTGTAAGGATTCAAGCTCGAAATAGGAAAGCTTATTGATGAGTTTATTACGCTGCGCGTTGCGTTTTCTTGATTTTTTCAGCGACTTTATCGTGGCGTACAGATATAAAACGGTCAGAGCCGCAAGTACCAGAGAAGTGACTGCGCCGCCTACTACATCGGTCTGAAACAGCTCGATACAGCCGATAACGAAAAACATCACCAACGCTGCAAGAATTATCATAAGCACCGAAAACAGAACTACCGCGCCGAGATCGCTCGATCTGAGCTTTTTATAAATAGCCGGTTTTGTAGTATTCTCCCCCATCAGAACTGCTCCAGAAATCTCACGTCGTTTTCATAAAGCAGACGCAGATCGTTGATGTTGTATCTGCCCATGGTTATCCTTTCAAGACCGATACCGAATGCAAATCCGCTGTAAATTTCAGGATCGATCCCGCAGCCCTCAAGTACCTTGGGGTGTACCATTCCTGCGCCGAGCAGCTCGACATAACCCTCCTGCTTGCACATAGAGCAGCCTTCGCCGTGGCAGTTAAAGCACATTATATCCACTTCCGCCGACGGTTCGGTATACGGAAAATGATGAGGGCGCAGTCTGATACGGCAGTCGTCGCCGTAAAGACGTTTCATAAGCAATTCAAGAGTGCCTTTGAGATCAGCCATAGTCACTCCCTTGTCAATGACAAGTCCCTCGATCTGGTGAAAGAGCGGAGAATGTGTGGCGTCTACCGCGTCGGAACGATATACTCTGCCGGGTGAAATTATCCTTATCGGCGGCTTTATCTTTTCCATAGTCCTTATCTGAACGCTTGAAGTCTGAGTCCTCAGCAGCACGTTTTCGTTGATGTAGAAAGTGTCCTGCGTATCTCTTGCAGGGTGATGTTTCGGCATATTGAGAGCCTCAAAGCAGTAATGATCCGTTTCGACCTCAGGACCTTCAACTATGTCAAATCCCATACCGAGAAATACTTCCTCGACCTCCGCCATTACCGCGTTGAGCGGGTGCGGACGTCCTACCCTGCCGCGTCTGCCGGGCAGTGTGACATCGAGCTTTTCCGCGGCAAGCTTTTTCTCGGCAAGCGCCGCTTTGAGCTGCGCCTGTTTCTGTGAGATCGCGTTTTCAATATCCGCTCTTACCGAATTGGCAAGCTGACCGATAACGGGACGCTCCTCCGCCGAAAGCTTTCCCATTTGTTTGAGGATAGCGGTTATCTCGCCTTTCTTTCCGAGAAACTTAACTCTCAGTTCTTCCAGCAGCTTAGAATCGGAAATTCCCGAAAGCTCCTCCTTCGCGCGAGCCTCAATGCTCAAAAGCTGTTCTTTCATTCTTTTTCCTCCTGTCAACATTTAACAATAAAAAAGTCCTGTCCCGAGCTAATCAGGACAAGACAAAGCTTGCTTAACCACCTATTAGTCGAAAAGGAGCGATCACTCCCGCATCTTTAACGCAGAATGTACGTTTCCGCTTACAATTTACACTTCGGCGGAACCACTCGCAAGTGAACTTCGGCAATGACATTCGCTTAACGCCGCTTACAGCAAACCGAAATGGCTGCGGCGAATCTCTGAAAGCTGCAAATCAGCCTACTCTCTTGGTCATAATGTTTAAATTGATTATATCACATAACATCTTCTATTGCAATAGCGTTTAATAAAAAATTTACAATCCGTGCTTGTGCAGAGGATCCCACAGGTCGTCCTCGTCCTCTTCGTCCTCTATCTTTCTGTATTCCTTTTTCGGATATTTGATCTTATCGCTTAAATTCTCGATAAGATACAGCTTTGCTTTGGTATCCTGAAAGAACAGGGTGATACTCCCCTTTTCAAGCTCTTTTTTCCACCTGCCGCCCTTTGCGTCGGAGGATATTTGCGGCTTGGCGTTCTCCCTGAAATAGAATATCATATTACCTGAGGGGGTCTGCTCCGAGCGGACAATATCTTCAAAAAGTATATTCGCCGTAAGCTTTTTCCCCGTGATAAAAAAGCTCTGACAATGCTCCAGCCTGTCGTCATATATCCTTGTGTAGCAGGCGGTATCGCGGTACATCTCGCTGTATCTGTACAGCAGCACGCCGACCGCAAGGTTCAATATCCCGATGAGTATAACAACTATCCTGACAATGACAAAAGGCACGAACGCGCCGATAAGTATCATCACGATACCGAGCAGAATATTCTTATACATATTCTTCATCATCTTTGCACGCTCCTGAAGATCGTGAGCGGCTTTAAGCTGTTTTCCCTGTCGGTCAAGCTTTGGAGGATATTCATAAAGCAGCATAAAATTTCTCCGTATATCTCCTGCGTTAAAACAAAGTCTTTTTCCGATTTGGAAAAAGACCTGTCGGTTTTATTGATTTTTCTTGGCGTCGTTTTCGCGTATCTCAACGCGGCGGATCTTTCCGCTGACCGTCTTTGGCAGCTCGTCCACAAATTCGACTCTTCTCGGATATTTATACGGCGCGGTCGAACGCTTAACATAATTCTGCAATTCCTTGACAAGCGCGTCGCCTGCTTTATCCTTGTATTCTTTTGTAAGAACGATAGTCGCCTTTACGACCTTGCCGCGGATAGGATCGTCCGCTGCGGTGATCGCACATTCAAGCACCGCAGGATGCTCCATAAGTATGCTCTCTATCTCGAACGGTCCGATACGGTATCCTGACGCTTTTATCAGATCGTCCGTTCTGCCGACATACCAGTAATAGCCGTCCTCGTCCATATAGGCGGTATCGCCCGTATGATACATACCGAATCTCCACGCCTTGTCGGTCTCTTCGGGATTTCTGTAATATTCCTTGAACAGCGCCAGATCTTTGCCCCTCTCGGCGTAGACTACTATCTCTCCCGTTTCGCCGACCGCAACGGGCTTGCCGGCATTATCGACAATTCCGATATTGTAAAGCGGAGTAGGTTTGCCCATAGAACCCGGCTTAGGCTCCATACCGTACAGATTTCCGACAAGGACAGCTCCCTCAGTCTGACCGAAACCTTCCATAAGTTTAAGTCCGGTGTACTCGTACCATTTATTGAATACTTCGGGATTGAGCGCCTCGCCTGCAATGCAGCTGTATCTGAGCGAGGAAAGATCGTAATTTTCAAGACCCTCCTTGATAAAGAAACGGTACATAGTCGGCGGCGCGCAGAAAGAGGTGATCTTGTAGTCCTCGATCACTTTAAGAACGTTCGCAGGAACGAATCTGTCAAAATCGTATATGAACTCCGTTGCTCCGCAGGTAAACTGACCGTACATCTTGCCCCACGCGCATTTTGCCCAGCCTGTTTCCGAAACGGTGAGGTGCAGAGCGCCCTCGTCAAGGTGGTGCCAGTGCTTTGCCGTTATGATATGAGCAGCCGCAAGCGAATATCTGTGCAGCACCATTTTCGGATAGCCTGTAGTGCCGGAGCTGAAATACATTAGCATCGACTCGTCAACGTGAGTTGGTATGCGTTCAAATTCTTTCGGATATTTATTCATCTCACTGAGAAAATCCGTCCAGCCGTCTTTCATACCGTGGGTAATGAATTTCTCTTTTATACCGTCGTAGCCGTCAAGAGCCGCGTCTATTTCCATGGGGACTCCGTCCTCGGCGGTCGCTACGATATAGGATACCGATGCCGCCTTGAAACGGTAATCATAGTCTTTCTTTTTAAGCTGAGAAGTGGCAGGGATAAGCACCGCGCCGATCTTCATAAGTCCGTAGGCGAGAAACCAGAATTCATAGTGCCTTTTGAGGACCGCCATGACCATATCGCCCTTTTTAACGCCGTGGTCGAGCATCATATTTGCGACCTGACTGCTCTTTTCGGAAAGATCGCGGAATGTGAATTTATGCTCCTCGCCGTATTCGTTTATCCAGTGGATAGCGACCTTTTCGGGTTCAAGACGCGCAAGCTCGTCTATCACATCATAAGAAAAATTGAAGTTGTCCTTAAGATCAAGGCTGAACTTGAGCAATCTGCCTTCATCATCAAGCTCTTCCTTGACAAATCTTTTATAAAAATCCTTCATAAGAAAGTCCTCCATACCCACTTGAATTATATACCCAGAAATGCGGCAATATCTTCCGGCTTATATGCTATATATTCCGCCCCTGCCGACCGCAGCTCACTTTCGCCGCGAAATCCCCATGTGCAGCCGATACATTCAAGCCCTGCATTGTGAGCGGTCATAACGTCCACCTGCGAATCGCCGACATAAATACAATCCTCACGCTTGGCACCGACAATGCGCATTATCTCTCTGACGATATACGGATCGGGTTTTAGCGGAGTCCCCTCGCGCTTGCCTGCAACATATTCAAAAGTACCCGGCTTAAAGAGCGAATCAATGACCTGTCTGGTAAATACCTCCGTCTTGTTTGAAGCGACGGCGGATTTTATCCCTGCCGATCTTATCCTGTCAAGAACCTCCCTGATACCGTCATACGGCGCGGTATGATTCAGGCAGAACCTTGAATAATTATCCGCAAACATCTTATGCAGCAGTAGGATATTCTCCTCGCTGCGGCTTTCCTGCGGCAGCGCACGTTCGCAAAGTTTTATCGTGCCGTTGCCCACAAAATCATAGTAGCTTTCCAGAGGATGTGTCGGAAGTCCCAGCTCCCTCAAAGCGGTATTCACCGAATCGGCAAGATCGGCGACCGAATTGACCAGCGTTCCGTCCAGATCGAATATGACTAATGATCTCACTGCATTATCACCTCGTTTTTTCAAGCGGTCTTTAAAAAATGACCGCGATCCGGGTATGCGGCATAAAAGCCGTACCGCCTGAAATTTTACACCTGACTGTTTTTAATACAGTTGACTTAATTTTATACACTTGTCAAAAAATTCAACGAATAAAATAATAGCACACATATATGTATTTTTTGTTAATCTTTTCCTGTATATTTATTAAAACAAGGTGTTTGTAAATTTAATACAGAAATATATAGTTTAAACGCAAAAAATCATATAATATGTACTATAATTTAATTAATATATTTTTGTGGGACTTGC
This sequence comes from uncultured Ruminococcus sp., assembly GCA_947629455.1. GTDB lineage: Bacteria > Bacillota > Clostridia > Oscillospirales > Ruminococcaceae > FB2012. Next base: position 1,855 of record CANRDT010000001.1, on the reverse strand, counting down.
TACTGCACGAACAGCCTGAATCCGATACATATGAGAATTATCCCGCCGATTATCCTTGCTTTTTCGCGTGATCTTCCGCCGAGAAGTCCTCCTGCCGCCGCACCTGCGCAGCTGAGTGCGAAAGTCACGGCGCAGATCAGTAAAACCGCTCCTGCGATATTGACCGAAAGCGCGGCAAAGCTTACTCCCACAGCCAGCGCGTCAATGCTGGTGGCAATTCCCTGCGCGATGAGCAATGTCGGCGTGAGTCTGTAATCGGTATCTACTTCGTCATTATCCGAAACCGTATCGGCTATCATTTTAACCCCGATAAAGCCGAGCACTATCAGCGCGATCCAGTGGTCGAAAGCGGCAACCCTATCGGCAAACGTCCTGCCGAGCAGATACCCGACAAGCGGCATAAGTCCCTGAAACAGACCGAAACATATTCCGCAGGCAAGCGCCTGACCTGCTCTGACCTTTCCAAGGCAGATACCGTTCGTTACCGAAACGGCAAACGCGTCCATTGACAATCCCACGGCAAGCAAAAAGATGACTGCAATACTCATTCTGATCTCCTTCCGACGGAGGAGCAGACTTATCAATCCTCCGCCATAGATTCCAGAAGGCGCGAATATTTATTCCTGAATTTGCCGAAAACGCCGTTGTCCAGAGCGGCGCGTATCCGCTCGGCAAGGGTATTGTAAAAATAAAGATTATGCATTACCGCGAGCCGACCTGCAAGCTGCTCTTCCGATTTGAAGAGATGACGGATATACGCTCTTGAAAAATTTTTGCAGACGGGACAATCGCACTGAGTGTCGATCGGGCGGCTGTCCGTTTCGTAACGTTTATTCTTGATATGCAGTATACCGTTCCAGGTAAACAGAGTACCGTGACGCGCATTCCTGCTCGGCATAACGCAGTCAAAGAAATCAATGCCGCGGTAGACAGCCTCGATGATATTTGACGGAGTGCCCACGCCCATAAGATAACGCGGCTTATCCTGCGGCATAAACGGCGTTACCTGTTCAATAATGTGGTACATCACTTCGGTAGGTTCGCCTACCGCCAGACCTCCCACTGCGTAGCCGTCAAGATCAAGTTCGCGTATCGCTTTCATATGCTCTACGCGCAGATCGTCAAAGGTACAGCCCTGATTTATGCCGAACAGCAGCTGATGCGGATTAATGGTAGTTTCCAACGAATTCAGACGTTTCATTTCATCGCGGCAGCGGACGAGCCACCTTGTCGTTCTTTCGCAGGAGGCTTTTGAATATTCATATGTCGCAGGATTTTCCACACATTCGTCAAACGCCATAGCTATAGTAGACGCAAGATTCGACTGTATGCGGATACTCTCCTCGGGTCCCATAAATATCTTTCGTCCGTCCACATGGGAATTGAAAAACACGCCTTCTTCTTTAATCTTACGCAGCTTGGCAAGTGAAAATACCTGAAATCCGCCGCTGTCGGTAAGCACGGGTCGGTGAAAGTTCATAAACTTATGCAATCCGCCCATTTTATAGATGATCTCATCGCCCGGGCGAACGTGCAGATGATAGGTATTGCAAAGCTCCACCTGACATTTCAGTTCGCGCTCAAGATCTATCGACGACACGCCGCCCTTTATCGCCGCAGCCGTGCCGACGTTCATAAACACGGGCGTCTGTATCACGCCGTGAACGGTCTCGAATTTTCCTCTGCGCGCCGCGCCCTCCTGCTTTATAAGAGTAAACATAAATAAAAATTCTCCTTGTATAAAAACGTATAAAAAACTATGCCGCTCTTTTTTACACGGAAATCAATTTTTAAATTATATGTAAGCATTTTAATATACTTTAACTTGTTCAGGTTGACTTTTGTGTTATTTTTC